>NZ_JALXKS010000026.1 GCF_025144725.1 Brevibacterium sp. p3-SID960
GGCCCCCCCCCGACCGTTGCCTCATCTCTATGGAGTTGCGGAAGAACCATCTGTCACTGCCGGGTGCGGGCAGGCAGAAGCGTGGGGTGAGGAAGGGGTGATGGAGGTGACGGTTACGCCCGGCTGAGCTCCTCAGCATGCGCCTGATTGATGGGGTTGCTGGGCGGTTCCGAAGTGGTGGTGACACCTCCGGGCAGCTGCCAGCTCAGCAATCCAGTCAGAGAGTCACGGGTGACAGAGATCATCCGCCTGGTCTTCATCTGGTGGTGCTGGCGGCAGAGCGGGTGGAGATTCTGTATCGTCGTCAGCCCGCCGTCCCTCGGGTTGCTGTGGTTGAACGGGATGATGTGGTCGATTTCGGCCTTGACGGCGGAACGGTCGCACCCCGGAAGAGTGCAGAACTGCCACTTCTCGACGAGCGCGGTTCTGAGCGGGTCGGGAATCGTGTACTTCTCCGCTGCGTGGTCCAGCACGACTCCAGTCGCCGGGTCGGTGAGGAGCCGGTACACGGTTGAGTGGCCGCTCCCCACCAATTGCCGGGCGACGTCCGGTGGCACAGGGGCGCCGTTGACGGTTCCCGGCACCCCGACTGCGGATCGGTCTCCTGTGCCGCTTTCGGTGCTGGGGTTGCCACCGAGGAGTGTGAGCGCCGGTACAGTGATCGTGACGCGCGCCTGGCGTTTGAGCCAGTCGGATTCCGTCGGGCAGCTGATGCCGACTTCGCGGTAGTGCCTGCTGTAGTTCTCAGCCGTGGCATCGATGTCGATGCCGGCCGGATTCGCTGCCGGCACCGTCAGCCTGTCTGCCGTCGGTGGATCACCCGTGGCACCCGCACGAGCGGAGCCACTCGGGCTGACGGATGCACCGTCGTCGGTGGCAACAGTGACGGTTCCGGCCGGCAGGGAGTTGGCGAGGAAGTCGAAGATGAGCTCGCGCAGGGAACGATCGTCAGCGAGTTCGCCCGTGTCGATGATGCCGAGACTTGACGTGTTGCCGGTGATGATCGCCCGGGCGACACCGGTGAGGCGCGCTTCGAGGAGGGCGATGGCAGGTGATGGCCCGCGGGCCACCATGGTGGCTTCACCGTGTGGGTCGTAATGGAAGCTGACGCCGCGGCGCTGCCGGATGTGCTTGGTTTGGGATTCGCGCGTTGAGAGTCGTGCGACGAGCTGGTTCACAGCACGCTTGAACGCCGCCATGTCAGAAGCGCGGATGCGCACGAGCCCGTCGTCATACTCCGGCAGCACTGACGTATCGAGACTGCGCGCTCGCCGGGTGGCATGGACGTAACGCTCGAAGGAGAGCAGGTGGTTGGCAGCCAGCCCGGTCGTCTGGGGCAGACAGATCATCCCGAGCGCTGCCGACCGAACCCGGTTGGCGATCTCGATCGGCGTCACGTCAAGCAGCTGAGCTGCATGGATGAGGCTGGTGGCAGGAATGAGGGACTCAATCCATTCGTAGGCGGCGCGGCGCCGGGCGTCGATGGCCTCGCGTTCGGTCGGTGCCGCGCTGAGGGAGGGTGTCATGAGTTCGCGCACAGCGGCCAGCTGTTCGGCATGACTGTCAGGTCTGTCAGCGCTGATGCGGCTGAGGAAGAGCTCGAAGAGGTTCTTCAGCTGCGCGAGGAGGTGGCTGTCAATGCTCCTATGCGTGAGCTCAACCGTCGTCAGTGCGGCGCTGAAGTCCGAAAGCTCGTCAAAGGCGGGGTCATCGCGGTGGGTTCTGCGGGTGAGTGTCGGCACGTCCATCAACTCCATCGTTCGGCTCGTGCGTTCGATAATAACAATAGTACAGAGATGCCATCACCATGTCTATATCTATCGCTGAATCTCTCTGACTCTCATAAAACTCACATGCTGCAATTTGAGTGCACTAGGTGTTGTGGATAAGGAATCTATGAGTGACCGGAACGCCGCAGGGTTCCGCCGACTGATGCGAAACGATGTCATTGCCGCAGGTGAGCGAGCTGCTGCGGAAGGGCCACCGGGGCGCCCAGAGGCATCGGGGCGCGGCCTGCACGCTGGCGCAGCCCGTGTCCGGTCCGCACATCGGGCCTTCCATCCACACCCACGAACCGCTGCATCCACACCCGCTAATCGCCGCATCCACACCCCTCACCTCCCGCGCGATGCCGACCACCACCTCGGGCGCGGTCGGATCCACGGCGGGGGGAGACGGTTCTGGACAGGTGGGATGACCCTGGCAGGGGAGGAGGGCGGGTGACATGATGGCGTCATGAAGATCTCACGTATCGCCGTGGTCGGCGGCGGCATCATCGGCACCGCTGTCGCCCGCGAGCTCGCCCACCGCTTCGACGACGCCACCGTCACCCTGTTCGAGAAGGAGCCGCACCTGGCCGCCCACCAAACTGGCCACAACTCCGGGGTCGTCCACGCCGGCCTCTACTACGAACCCGGCAGCCTCAAGGCCCGACTGTGCCGGGCTGGAGTCGAGAAGCTCGTGCGTTACGTTCACGAGCGGGGTGTGCCCTACCAGGAGTGCGGCAAGCTCGTCGTCGCCCACGACACGATGGAGGTCGAGCGGCTGGAGAAGATCCATGAGCGCGCCACTGCCAACGGGGTGCCGCACGTCAAGCTGCTCGATCGGCACGAGATGCGCGAGGTCGAACCGAATGTGCGCGGCGTGCTTGCGCTGCACTCGCCGCACACTGCGATCGTCGACTTCGCTGCGCTGACCGAGGCGCTCGGCGCCGATGTCGAGGCCGCCGGCGGGCAGCTGCGTTTCAACTCCGAGGTCGCCCAGCTCGACACACTCGGCAGCGAGGTCCGCATCCGCCTGGCGATGCCCGGGGTGAGCGAGTCGATGGTGACTGAGGACGCCGGATCCTTCGACCTCGTCGTCACATGCGCGGGCCTGCAGTCCGACCGCCTGGCGGTGAACTCCGGCCTCGACCCGGTGCCGAAGATCGTGCCCTTCTACGGCGATTACTTCATCATCGATCGTCCCGCCGCCGAGGCGGTGCGCGGGCTGATCTACCCGGTTCCGGATCCGAAGTACCCGTTCCTCGGCGTGCACCTGACCCGCCGCGTCGATGGGGCGCTCATGCTCGGGCCCAACGCCTTCCTCTCGATGGGCCGGGAGTCATACTCCAGGGGCGGTTTCGACCTGTCTGACATCGGCTCGACGCTGGGCTTCAAGGGGTTCTGGAAGTTCGCCTCGCAGAACATCGGTGCCGCCGCCCGCGAGGTGCGCACCGCGCTCAGCCCCAAGGCCTTCATCGAGGAGGCCCGCAAATTCGTGCCCGAGATCGACCCGATGACGGTGCGCAAGGGCCCGCGCGGCGTGCGCGCCCAGGCGATGGACGCCCAGGGTAAGCTCGTCGACGACTTCGTCATCACCACCCGCGGCCGGCTCACCCAGGTGCGCAACGCACCGTCGCCGGGAGCGACGAGTTCGCTGGCGATTGCCGAGCACATCGTCGACCAGGCAATCGCGGCCCTGCGCTGAACCGCCGTTGGTTCAGCAGTCAGGTGCCGGTGGCCCTGCGCCCAGCGACCCCCGCTAGAGTGATCGACAACACCCACAGTGACCGTCAGCAGCCACAGTGATCGGCCCCCCCACCGTGGTCGAAACAGCACCGTCAGCCCCAGGAGCGAAGCGATGGCAGGAACCCGACAGCATTACCCCGCCGAGTTCAAAGCCGAAGCGGTTCGGCAGGTGCAGACCTCCAAGCGACCGGTCGCTGAGATCGCTCGCGACCTCGGCGTCAATCCTCGCACTCTGCGCGGCTGGGTAGCCGGTGCCGAACGCAGAGCCGCCAGCACCCCGACTGCGGCCGGCGGAGCCGGCCCTGCGGTGATGCGGGAGGAGCTTGCTGAGCTGCGCGCCGAGCTGGAGGCGCTGCAGGCGGAAGCGGAGGCGCTGCGAGCCGAGAACGCAGAGCTGCGTCAACGCGCGGATGCGCATGCGCGCCGGCCCGCGGCCGATGCCTACCGGCTGCGACGCCGCTGAACGCCATCGACGCGCGACAGCGGCCGCAGCGCCATGACTGTCGTGGTGCTGCGGCCGTCGGAGTCCTGGCTCAGAAGTCGACCCCGGGGAACTCCAGGTCGTAGGTCACGTGTGTGCCGTCGATCTTGGTGACTTTGGCGAGTGGGAAGTACTTCTTGTCACCGGGCACATCCATCGTGCACGTCGTCGTGGACCCGACCGAGCGGGCATGGAGGTCGTTGCAGTCGACGGTGATGCCGCTGATGCCCAAGTCCGCTTCGGCTACCTGCTTGATGTCAGCTGCGAGCACGTGGCCGGGTACGCGATGCGAGCCACCGGAGTAGGAACCGCTGCCGGAACCACCCGCACCGGTGCCGTTGCCGGAGCCGCCTGCTCTGGTGCCGCTGCCGGGGCCACCCGCACCAGTGCCTGAGTCGGAGCCGCCCGCATCGGTGCCTGAGTCGGAACCATCCGCACCGGTGCCGCTGCTCGAACCCGATCCCGCGCTGGTGTCGGAGCCGCGGTTCTGGTTGTGGGTCTCGGGTGCGTCGGTGTCTTGTCGCGTGTTCTCATCTTCGCGGCGATCGGTGTCGGTCGAGCTGTCGTTGCTGCCTCCGGTCTCCCCGAAGCTGATCTGCAGTCCGCAGGCTGACATGCTCAGAACGGTGATGCCGCCGGCCAGCACGGTCGCGGTTTTCGTGATGATGCTGCGTGTGGTGCCCATGATCGTCTCCTCCTGGCGGCGGAGAGCGGTGTGCGGCTCCCCGCAGCGGTTGCGTTCGGTGTCGGTATCCACGCTAGGAGCGAGTTCTGCATCATCTGCGCTCATGAGGTGACCGTTCGGAGGCGCGTGTGTCAGGCCTGTGACGTCACCGGTCACAGGCCGGCTGAGCCAGCGTCATCCCTGCCGGACGGCGGTCAGGATCGTGTCGCTGAAGCACTCGTCGCGCAGGACGGTCTCGACGCGCACATCGGTGAGGCAGTCCAGCGCCGAGGCCTCGGCGAAGACCTCTTCTGCGAGGCGCCGGGCAGGAGGTCGGCGATCGCCTTCTCCACCTCGGGGTTGGGTTCACTGCCCTCAACGGCAGCGCCCTCCTCAGCCCAGCGGTCATTCCACAGCGTGCGCATACCTGGTTCCATGCCGCAGATTTTAAAGCATGATACCCAAGGGGGTATAGTGTGCCTCTGATGTCATTTGCCGGCGGGACCCTGCGGCGGTGGCCCGAGCCGCCAGCTCAGGTGGGCCGGTCCGCCAGCCCAGGCGAGCGGCGCGATCAGCAGCTCGACCGGCATCCCAGCCGGGCAGTCCAGCAGGGCAGCCCAGCCGGGCAGGTCACTCGCCGGCCCGGCGCTCGAGGAATTCGTAGACCTCGGTCGTGTCGACGCCGGGGAACACGCCCGGCGGCAGCGCGGCCAGCAGCGAGGCGTGCATCCGGGCAGACGGCCACGAGGCATCGGCCCACTTCTCCTCGAGCTCATCGGGTGCCTCCCGGCAGCAGCTGGGGTCAGGGCAGCGTGACTGCGAGCGCTTCGTGGTCTCGCGGCCGTCGAACCAGCGCACATGCTGGAACGGCACCCCGAGGCTGACGGAGAAGTCACCGGCGCCCGGCAGTACCCGGGCGGTGCACCAGTACGTGCCCTTCGGGGTGTCGGTGTACTGGAAGTACGGGCTGAACCGGTCGGAGACCGTGAACACCTGCCTGGAGGTGAACCGCTTGCACCCGTACTGGCCCTCGATCGCCCCGAGCGGGTCGGTGGGGAACGGCAGCCCGTCGTTCGAGTACGCCTTGTGGATCGTGCCCGAGGAGTGGACCTTCATGAAGTGCACGGGCAGGCTCAGGTGCTCGGTCGCGAGGTTGGTGAACCGGTGGGCGGCGGTCTCATAGCTGACGCCGAAGAAGTCGCGCAGCTCCTCCAGAGAAATCCGGCGGTTCTTCTTCGCCTCGGTGAGGAACGGCACGGCGGCCGACTCCGGCAGCAGCAGCGCTGCCGACAGGTAGTTCGCCTCGACCCGCTGGGAGAGGAACTCGCCGTAGTCATGCGGGGGCTGGTGGCCGAGGATATGCGAGGCGAGTGCGGTGAGCAGATAGGAGCGCGGGTCGTGCTCAGCGAGGTCCTGGTTCGACAGGTACAGCCGCTTGTTCTTCGTATCCGTCACCGACCGCGTCGACTTCGGCAGGTCGGAGACGTAGTGCAGGCTGAAGCCGAGGTGCTCGGCCAGCCGGGCGGCCTGCGCCTGCCGCAGCGGTCCGTCGTCGTAGTCGATGACGTCGAGCAGCTCGGCAGCCGTGAGCTCCAGGCTTGCGAAGTAGTTGTGCCGGGCGCGCATGTCCTCGCGCAGCCGCTTGTTCGCCCGCCTCGCCTCCTCCGGTGTGGCCGCGCGCCGGCGCACCAGCTGGCTCAGCTGCCGCTGCAGCCCGACGATCGCCTCCAGGGCATCCTGCGGCAGCGATTTCGCCCGCACCTGCGGCAGCTGCAGGGACGTGTAGAGCGGTGAGGACTGGGCGCGCTCCAGCTCCAGCTCCAGAGCGCTGCGTTCATCGACCGGCTCCGGGTCGAGCAGCGCATCGGTCGTCGTATCAAGCGCCTTGGCCAGTGCGGCGAGCATCGACAGCGAGGGCTCGCGCTTGCCGTTCTCGATCGTCGAGATCTGGGAGGCGGCCCGGTCGACCCGCCGGCCGAGCTCGTCGAGGGTGAGCTTCTTGCGCCGCCGGTAGTGGCGGACCTTCTGCCCGATGCTCAGCGCATCGGCTCCGGCCGGCTGCTCATTCCCAGCTTCCGCGCCCGAGGCGGTGACTGGGGTGCGCGAGGCGGTGACTGGGGTGCGCGAGGCGGTGGCTGGGGTGCGCGAGGCGGTGGTCGCCGCAGTCTGGATGATGCTGCTCATGCCCTTCATTGTGTCATAGGGGACGAAAAAGCGCGCAGAAATCAGAAATTTCTATCCATCAGAAGAACTGGGAATTTTCTACTCATTTTCGATGGAAATCATGTGGCGCGGGGCACAAGACTGGGGAACACAACAGAAGAACCGGCCACCGCCTCGGCGGCGGCCACGATGACAGAGAACCTCAGCGCCGGAGATCCGGCGCAGCTCGCAACAGGAGGACACCATGGCACAGGACAACCAGCAGAATCTGCACGACGTCGACGCGCTGCGCCGCGAATGGGCATCGAGCCCGCGCTGGCAGGGCATCGCCCGCGACTACAGCCCCGAGGACGTCGTCACGCTGCGCGGCTCAGTCATCGAAGAGCACACGCTCGCCCGGCGCGGTGCTGAGCGCCTGTGGGACCTGCTCCACACCGAGGACTTCGTCAACGCCCTCGGTGCGCTGACCGGCAACCAGGCCGTCCAGCAGGTCAAGGCCGGCCTCAAGGCCATCTACCTCTCGGGCTGGCAGGTCGCCGCTGACGCCAACCTCGCCTCGCAGACCTACCCGGACCAGTCGATCTACCCGGCCAACTCGGTGCCGGCCGTCGTGCGCCGCATCAACAACGCGCTCATGCGCGCCGACCAGATCGAGCGCTCCGAAGGCGTCTCCAGCGTCGAGGACTGGCTCGCCCCGATCGTCGCCGATGCCGAGGCAGGCTTCGGCGGTGCACTCAACGTCTATGAGCTCATGCGCGGCATGATCGCAGCCGGCGCCTCGGGCGTGCACTTCGAGGACCAGCTCGGCTCCGAGAAGAAGTGCGGCCACCTCGGCGGCAAGGTCCTCGTGCCGACCGCCCAGCACATCCGCACCCTCAACGCCGCCCGCCTAGCCGCCGACGTCGAGAACGTCCCGAGCCTCATCATCGCCCGCACCGATGCCGAGGCCGCCACCCTCATGACGACCGACATCGACGAGCGCGACCAGAAGTACCTCACCGGTGAGCGCTCGGCCGAGGGCTACTACAAGGTCACCAACGGCATCGAACCCTGCATCGACCGCGGCCTGGCCTTCGCCCCGTACTCCGACCTGTTGTGGATGGAGACCTCCACCCCGGACCTCGAGGTCGCCAAGCGCTTCGCCGAGGCGATCAAGAGCGAGTACCCGGACCAGATGTTGGCCTACAACTGCTCGCCGTCCTTCAACTGGAAAGCACACCTCGACGAGGACACGATCGCGAAGTTCCAGCGCGAGCTCGGCGCGATGGGCTACAAGTTCCAGTTCATCACCCTGGCCGGATTCCACGCCCTGAACTACTCGATGTTCGATCTGGCCCACGGTTACGCCCGCGAGCAGATGAAGGCCTACGTCGAGCTGCAGGAGCGAGAGTTCGGCAGCGAGGACCGCGGCTACACCGCCACCAAACACCAGCGCGAGGTGGGCACCGGCTACTTCGACCTCGTCTCCACCGCCGTCAACCCGGAGTCCTCGACCACCGCCCTGAAGGACTCCACCGAAGCCGCGCAGTTCTGATGCACATCAGACGGTTCTGACCCCGCCAGAACTGCCGCGCCGCCGGCCGGGCCACCCCGGCCGGCGCACCCCACACTCGTTCGACCTCGGCCCTGACGTTATTAGGGGTTCCGTCAGGGCCGGGGTCGATCGGACCTAGGAGAGATTTCCCATGTCACACATGATGATCACCGGCCCCATGCAGCGCGGCTACGAAACTGTGCTGACCCGTGAGGCTCTCGACTTCGTCGCCGCGCTGCACGCGAACTTCTTCGCCCGCCGCCGTGAGATCCTCGCCGCCCGCGATGTGCGCCGGGCCGCAATCGACCACGGCCGGCTGCCGGACTTCAAGGACGAGACCCGCGAGATTCGCGAGGATCCCAGCTGGCAGGTCGCCGGCCACCGCGGCGCCCCCGGCCTCGAAGACCGCCGTGTCGAGATCACCGGGCCGGTCTCGGCACCGATGGCGATCAACGCACTCAACTCCGATGCCAAAGTGTGGCTGGCCGATCTCGAAGATGCCACCAGCCCGACCTGGGACAACATCGTCACCGGCATCGGCAACCTCAGCCAGGCAGTCCGCGGCACCCTCGCATTCACTGATGAGGACAAGGGCAAGCACTACGAAGTGACCAACCCGGCCCCGCCGACGATGGTCGTGCGCCCCCGCGGCTGGCACCTGCCGGAGAAGCACCTGCGCTACGTCGACGACCACGGCACCGACACCTCGGCATCGGCGTCACTGGTCGACTTCGGTCTGTTCTTCTTCCACAACGCCCAGGCGCTCATCGACGCCGGACGCGGACCTTACTTCTACCTCGCCAAGCTCGAGGCCGCCCGCGAGGCGAAGCTGTGGGACGACGTGTTCAGCTTCGCTGAGGACTACCTCGGGCTCAGCCACGGCACGATCCGAGCGACCGTGCTCATCGAAACGATCACGGCTGCCTTCCAGATGGAGGAGATCCTCTACGAGCTGCGCGACCACTGCGCCGGGCTCAACGCCGGCCGTTGGGACTACATCTTCTCGATGATCAAGAACTTCCGCAGCCACCGCGAGTTCGTGCTGCCGGACCGGTCGCAGGTGTCGATGACGGTGCCGTTCATGCGGGCCTACACGGAGCACCTCGTCAAGGTCTGCCACAAGCGCGGGGCGCATGCGATCGGCGGAATGAGCGCGTTCATCCCCAACCGCCGCCAGCCGGAGGTCACGGAGAATGCCTTCGCCCAGGTGAAAGCCGACAAGGACCGCGAGGCCGCTGACGGATTCGACGGCTCGTGGGTCGCCCATCCCGACCTCATCCCGATCGCCCGGGAGTCCTTCGACGCGGTGCTCGGCGAGAAGCCCAACCAGCTCGACCGGCAGCGCGACGACGTCGAGAGCACCGCAGCAGACCTGCTGTCGATGGAGGGCCTCGACGCCCAACCGACCGAAGCCGGCGTGCGCGCCAACATCCGGGTCGGGCTCGGCTACCTCAACGCCTGGCTCTCAGGCACCGGGGCGGCAGCGTTGAACAACCTCATGGAGGATGCTGCGACCGCTGAGATCTCCCGCTCGCAGATCTGGCAGTGGATCCACCACGGCGTCATCCTCGAAGACGGCCGCCCGGTCACCCGCCGGCTCGTCGAGCGGATCATGGCCGAGGAGCTCGCAACGATCCGACGCCACCCGGCCGACCACTACTGCGATGCCGTGCAGATCCTCCGCGAGACCGCACTCGACGACGACCTGCCCGACTTCCTCACCACACCGGCCTACAAGCAGTTCCTCGTCCACCGCCTCACCCGGGAGTACGGGGCGCTGGCCGCATAGCTGAGATGAACCGCCGGAGGATCTGACCCTCCGGCCCTGCAGACAACAGCTGCCGCACCGTGCGAGCCGGTGCGGCAGCTGTTCTGCGTCCAGGAGCTGATGAGTGCGTGCCGGCAGTGCAGCAGGTCCCCGCCCGCAGCGCAGCAGGTCCCCGCCCGCAGCGCGCGGAAAGTCCGCGCCTCCAGCGCAGCAGCGCGCGGTAGGCCGCTCAGTTGCCGGAGACTCCCGGCTTCCAATATCCCATGAACGAGCACTGCCGCTTGTCGAAGCCGTGTTCGTTCAGCAGGATCCGGCGCACCTGCTTGACCGTCGGTGCGTCGGCGGCCACCCACGTATACAGCGCGCCGGCAGCTTCGGCCTCCTCCCACAGCAGCGCCTCGCCGCTGTCAGGTTCGGTCTCGCCCGTTTTCGAGGCGGGAGTCGCCATCCGTGCATCCCCAGCCGCCGCATCCGACCCAGCCCCCGCCTCGGCGCCGGCTGCGGCGTGTGCTGCGGCCCAGGCGGCGACGGCTGCGCACAGCTGCTCCCCGCGCGCGGCGGTCGGCGCGCCGGATTCCGTGAGGCGTGGCAACCAGGTGATGACATCGTCAGCTCGGCAGTCGAGGTCGAGGATGTCGGCTGAGGTGGGCACCTCGATGAAGGCCCGCAGGCGAGCCGGGCTGCCGTCGCGCTGCTCGCAGGCGTTGGCGATCGCCGGGACGGCAGTCTCATCGCCGATGAGCACGATCTGCTCGGCAGCACCGGGCCGATAGGCAACGCCGCTCATGTCATGGCCCGGCACTCGCGCGTCGGGGCCGACGAGGATGACCTCCTGCCCCAACGCGGCGGTGAGGGCGAAGCGGCTGGCGGGACTGGAGGTGCCGTGGGTGACGAAGTCGACGACGACCCGGCCGGCGGCCTGGTCGACTGCCCGCACCGTATAGGTGCGCATCTGCGGCCGGTCCTCCGCCGGCTGTTCACGCCACCAGGTCAGCCAGTCGGGTGCGGCCAGTGCTGCGGCACGCTGGCGGTCATCGGCGAGAACGAGCTTCAGCCGCTGGTCGAGGCGAGTGCCGCCGAAGGCCCGGAGCGCATCGCCGGCGAAGGTCAGCCGGATGAAGTGCGGGCTGAGCCGGGTGCGTTCGACGAGTGCGGCAGGGAATGCCGTGTAGGGGTTCTGAGGGCGGTCGGTAGTGGTCATGAGCGGCGCATCCTCCAGAGGAGCCAGATGAAGTAGGGACAGCCGATGACGGCGGTGATGAGGCCGGCCGGGATCTGCGACGGGGCGATGACGGTCCGGCCGATGGCATCGGCGATGGTGAGCAGCAGCGCGCCGAGCAGTCCGGCCAGCGGCAGCAGGTGACGGTGGGTGCGCCCGATGAGCAGGCGCGCGGCGTGCGGTGCGACGAGGCCGAGGAAGGCGATCGTGCCGACGCTGATCGTGGCCGCGGCGACGAGGACGAGGGCGCAGGCGACGAGGACGCTGCGGGTGCGTCCGACGTGCACGCCGAGCACCTGCGGGGTGGTGTCGTCCATCTGGACGAGGTCGAGGTCGCGGGAGACGGCGGCGAGCACGGCGCTGGTGACGACGATGGCGATGATCATCGGCAGGCACTCGACGGCGGTGGCGCCGTAGGTCGAGCCGGCCAGCCACGTCATCGCCTTCGTCTGATTCCACGGATCGGTGTGCACGAGCATGAGGGTGGTGAGCGCGGTTGCGGCAGCGGAGATGCTGATCCCGGCGAGCACCATGCGGGCATGGTCGAGGCCGGTGCGCGCTGAGATGCCGAAGAGCACCAGACCCACCGCCGAGGCGCCGGTGAGCGCCGCGCACAGGATCGCCCAGAAGCTGGTGGTCCCGGTGATGACGATGACAGCGACCGCCCCGGTGGCTGCGGCGGCGGAGATGCCGAGCACGCCGGGGTCGGCGAGGGGATTGCGGGTGACGCCCTGCAGGATCGCACCGGCCAGTGCGAGGCTGAGCCCGCCGAGAACGGCAGCGAAGACACGCGGCACCCGGGTCTCCAGGATGATCTCGATGCGCACGCTGGCCTGGTGAGTCAGCCAGTTGACGACATCGCCGCCGAGCAGCATCGCATCGCCGACGAGCACCGAGCCGGCGATCGCCGCCATCAGCAGGCCGGCGCAGATGGTGATGAGCAGGACGGGGTGGCGCAGGCCGAATCCGGTGCCGGCACGCATCGTGACAAGGGAATCGGAGTCGAAGCCGGAGCGGGCGGTGCAGGCGAGTGCGGCGAGGAAGACCGCGCCGATGATCGAGGTGACGACACCGGTGGGGACCGATACACCCTGCTGGGAGCCGAGCAGTGCGCGCATGAGGACATCGGCACCGATGACGAGGAAGGCGCCGAGCAGCGCGGAGACGACGATGAGGCTGCGCTGGCGGGTCAGGCCGGGGAAGAATCCCACGAGCAGGCGGGTCAGAGCCGGAGCACACAGGCCGACGAAGCCCACCGGACCGGCGATCGTCACCGCCACAGCCGTGCACACGACGGCGATGACGAGGAACACCGCCTGCCAGGCCCGCACCCGCACGCCCAGGCTGGTCGCAGCGTCGTCGCCGAGCTGGAGCGCATCGAGGCGCCGGCCGAACAGCAGCAGCGCCGCAGTCGCGCAGGCCAGGACCGGCAGCAAGGTGGTGACCCCCTGGATGCCGGCCTGGCTGAGGCTGCCGGCACCCCAGGCGAAGAGACCCTGCGTCTGCCAGGGGAAGAACAGCAGTAGCATCGAGGTCACGGCTGCAAGGCCCAGGGCGATGACCGAGCCGGCCAACACCATCCGGATCGGCGAGCTGTGCGGTCCGGTGGAGAGTCCGATGACGAGACCTGCGGCGAGCAGCCCTCCGGCGAACGCCACTCCGGCGCTGGAGATGAATGGCAGGCTGACGCCGAAGGCAGCGACGGCGGTGAGGGCGAAGTAGGCCCCGGCATTGACACCGAGGGTGTCGGGTGAGGCCAGGGAGTTGCGGGTGATCGACTGCAGGATCCCGCCGGAGAGCCCGAGGGCGGCACCGACGGCCAGCCCGGCGAACAGTCGCGGCAGACGCGCATCGATGATGACCGCGCTCGCCTCAGCCGAGGAGCCGGTGAGGGTGCCGGTGAGCGCCTGCCACACCTCGGCCGGACTCAGCTCCGATGTGCCCTGCAGGAGATGGAGCAGGCTCAGCAGCGCCAGCAGCACCGCGACCGGCGCGGTCAGCAGCCCGAGGCGCAGCGCGCTCCGCGGCCGGACTGCCCGCGGCGCTCCAGCCGCAGCCCCGGGCTCCATTCCGGCCTCCACCCCGGCCTCCATTCCGGCCCCCGCTCCAGCCGCAGCCCCTGCCGGAGTCCCAGCCGCAGCTCCCGCCGGAGCCGTAGCCGAGACCCCCGTCGGCGCGGCTGACCGGCCCGCTGTCGTTGTGTGAATCGTCATGATCGTGTGATGTCTGTCGTGTGTCGGCTCTGCGTCTCAGCCCTCTGTTCCCCGCCGCGTCACTGCTCGGCGACGATGCCGGCGACCTCGTCGGCAAAGGCGCCGAGCGAGGTGGTGCCGCCGTAGAGCCAGATACCGCTCCCAGCTTGGGCGACGCGGTCTGCAGTGACGAACGGCAGCCCGGTCCACACCGCGTTCTTCTTCAGGGTCTCCATCGGGTCGCCTTCGTCTGCGTCGACCCAGTACAGGAAGTGCGTGTCGTCCGGCAGCGTGCGCAGCCCCTCGACGTCGGTCGTCGTCAGTCCGTAGGCCTCATCGCCCTGCTCTGTCGAGGCGTCGGTCAGGCCGATCGCCCGGCCCACCTCCGAGGACGCCGATCCGGGACCGTGGAGTCGGAAGGTCATCGAGTTCGCCTCGTTGTACGGGTAGGCGAAGACCATCGGGTCGCCGGTCTTACCGGCCTCCTCGACACTCTCCTTCGCCTTCTGCAGGGCGGCGTCGAAATCCGCATCGAGCTCGTCTGCCTTTGCTTCCTTGCCCAGCAGCGTGGCGACATCGTGCTGGTTCTCCTTGACGAGGTCGAACAGGCCATCAGCAGTCGCGGAGTTGAACACGGCGACGGGGGCGATGCGCTCCATCTGCTTCATCGCCTCCTCGGGGATCGAAGAGGTGTCGGCGAGGATGAGATCGGGTGCGAGGTCGGCGATCGCGTCGATGCTCGGTTCGGTGCGCATCCCGACGTCGACCGGGTCCCCGGACAGCGGCACGCGCGCGGACCACACCCCGTAGCCCTTCGGGTCGGCCACACCGACCGGGTCGACGCCGAGGGACACGGCATATTCGGTGACGGACCATTCGAGGGTGACGACCTTCTGCGCGGGTGCGTCGAGGGAGACGGTGGTGCCGCGGGCGTCGGTGATCGAGACCGGATCGCCGGTGGGGGCAGTCGGATCGCCGGCCGGCGCGTCGGTCGTGCCGCAGCCGGTGAGGGCGAGGGCGCTGATGAGGGCTGCAAGCCCGAGTGTGCGCAGTTTCATGCTGTTCCTTCTGATGCGGGTTCCCGCCAGCTGAGCTGCCGGCAGGTGGGCGTGGTCGTGGAGTGAGGGTGCCGGTTCCGGAGCCGAGGTCGTGGCGCCGGTGGCATGCGGGCCGGCGCCGAGGCGGTGCTTCCTGGCGCGGCCGTGTGTGTGCCGATGCCCCGCCCAGGGTGCAGGCGCAGGTGGTGTTTCGGTTTCAGGCCGAGGCGGCGATGGACGGGCCGGCGACCGGATCAGCGGCTCTGTGTGCAGCGGCACCGCCCTCAGCGGTGCAGGGCTCAGCGGTGCGGGGCCGCCCAGGATCGAGACCCGTGTCGCCGAGCTGGGCGGCGCCGCTGCGCCGGGGCGGGCGGGGACGCACCTCGATGCGCTCGGATGCGCGGCTGTAGCCGGTGGTGATGTCGATGCCGTAGACGGTGCTGAGCACCTGGCCGTCGAGCACCTCGGCCGGAGTGCCTGCGGCGGCGATGTGCCCGCCGGACAGCAGGACGATGCGGTCGGCCACGGCGGCGGCGTGGTTGAGGTCGTGAAGCACCACGCCGATGCACACGCCGTGGTCGTGGGCGAGGCTGTGGAGGAGTTCGAGGAGTTCGACCTGATACTTCAGGTCGAGGTGGTTGGTCGGTTCGTCCAGAAGCAGCACCTCGGTGTTCTGCGCCAGGCAGGAGGCGAGCCACACGCGCTGGAGCTGGCCGCCGGAGAGCTCGTCGACGGGGGAGTCGGCGACGGCGGTGACGCCGGTGAGCGCCATGGCGCGCTCGACGACGGCGGCGCCCTCTGGATCACCGGTGCGGATCCGGCCCTGGTACGGGTGCCGGCCGAGGGCGACGGCCGCGCGCACCGGAAGTCCCTGGGGGACCGGCCGGGACTGCGCGAGCATCGTGAGTCGGCGGGCGAGCTGGCGAGAGGGAAGAGCGGCAGCATCGGTGCCGTCGGAGAACGTCACGCTGCCAGCCGACAGCGGCTGCAGTCGGGCCAGTCCGCGCATGAGCGTGGACTTCCCCGAGCCGTTGGGTCCGACGAGGGCGGTGACCCGGCCCGGCTGCAGTTCGAAGCTGACATCGGTGACGACGTCGCCGCGGGAGTAGCCGATCCGCAGCTGTGTGCCGTGCAGACCGGAATGCGTCGAAGATAGTTTCACGTTAGTAAGTTAGGCCTTACTAACGAGGCCTGTCAACCGCTGTTCAGGCGCTGTCCCGCCCTGTGGACGACTGTGCCCCGACGACGCTCAGGCGCGGGCGACCTCGTGGGAGGCTTCGAGACGCGAGTTCTCCAGCACCGGGATCCGCGCTCGGATCTCAGCGACGGAGTCGATGTCGAGTTCGGCGACGAGCAGCTCGGTGTCTTCCCCGGCGGCGGCGAGCACGCCGCCATCCGGTGCGCTGATGAAGGAGTGGCCGACGCCGGTCGGAGCCTTCGGGTGCACCTCGACGCTGGTCACCTGCGGATCCGCCTGATCGCAGGCGAGGACGAAACTGGTCGAGTCAAGCGCCCGCGCCCGCCCGAGCAGCTGCCACTGCTCGACTTTGCCCTCACCGGCGCCCCACGACGCCGAGGCGACGATCACCTCGGCCCCGGAGCCCGCCAGGGCGGTGAAGAGGGCTGGGAAGCGGATGTCGTAGCAGATCGTCAGCCCGACGGTGACGCCGTCGATCTCCACCGCGGTGAGCGTCTCGCCCGGGGTGACATCATCGGATTCGCGGTGTCCGAAGGCGTCGAAGAGGTGGATCTTGTCGTAGTGCGCCTCGACTCGCGCCCCGGTGGAGTCGACGCCGGTGAGGAAGAGGGTGTTGATGACGCGCTCGCCGGTGCCGGGCCGGAACATGCCGACCGCGGCCACCAGTCCGGCCTCGGCGGTGAGCTCGCGCAACCGCTGTGCGAACGGCCCGTCGAGCTCCTCGGCGTTGGCCTCGAGGTCCGCGCCGAAGGGCACCATCGTCGCCTCCGGGAAGACGACGAGCCGCACGTCCTGAGCTGCCGCATCCTGCAGCTTCTCGGCGATGAGCGCGAGATTGGCGTCCTTGTCCGGCGTGGTGTTGATCTGGGCGATAGCAACCTTCATTGCGGCTCCTCCTTGGTGGATCTGGGCGCAGATGTGTTCGGTGGACCTGGGTGCGGATGTGGTGCAGGGCTCAGCAGAGCATGCATGACTGTCAGGCTAGGCTGAAGAATACGGTGAATCCAGTAGGGCCCGCTGGCCGGCCGGCGGCACAGGAACGTCTCCGGGTGACGAAGTCCTCGCGGGTCACGGGTCGGCATGGGGAACCCGACGGCCTGCTCCTGTGGGCAGGCGCCCCGACCCATATACTGACGCTATGACGATCCTCATCGGTTACCTGCCCGCGCCGGAAGGCGAAGCCGCCCTCGAAACCGCCTTCGCAGAAGCGAAGCTGCGCAACACTGACGTCGTCGTCCTCAACTCGCCGCGCCGCGGAACCACCGACAGCATCACCCAGATCCAGCAGGAGGATGCCGAGCGCATCCTCGCCCAGGCCGCCGAGCACGGTGTCACCGCCCGCGTCGAACAGCCTGCCCACGAAGACGATCTCGTCCAGACCCTGAACGAATGGGCTGAACAGGAAGACGCCGACCTCATCATCATCGGTCTGCGCAAGCGCAGTGCGATCGGGAAATTCATCCTCGGTTCGCAGGCTCAGCGGATCCTGCTCGAAGCCGATGTCCCGGTGCTGACCGTCAAGGCCTGATCTTCAGCGACTGATCTCCGACCGCGGGCTGCGGCGCAGTCCCCAGCCGCCCTGCGGGTCTTCCAGCCGCCCTGCGGATGGACGCCCATGAACCCGTTGTGCCCTGCTCAGTCCCGGTCTTCGGCATACCGCGTGTGCCAGTCCTGCGACAGTCGTGAGGCCAGCAGCTCAGCGAGGTGCACGCCTCTGCGGTCGGTCAGATCGCTGATCTGGGTGCGGCAGGAGTAGCCGTCGGCCAGCACCACCGTGTCCGGCTCGGCCGCTCGCACGGCTGGCAGCAGGGCGACTTCGCCGACGGCTTGGGAGACTTCGTAGTGGCCTTCGGTGACTCCGAAGTTGCCGGCCAGCCCGCAGCAGCCGCCGAGCACCTGGACCTCCATGCCGGTCCGGCGCATGAGCTCCCGGTCGGCGGTGAAGCCCATGACCGCACTGTGGTGGCAGTGCGGCTGCACGACCGCTGAGATCCCGGTCAGGTCGGGCAGCTCGGCACCGGAATCGAGCAGGAACTCCGCCAGCGTGCGCACCCGGCCGGCCACTCGTGTGGCGGCCTCGGTGCCGAGCAGCCTGGCGGCGTCCTCGCGCAGGGTAGCCGCGCAGGAGGGCTCGACGACGATGATCGGCCCGCCTGCTGGGTCTGCGTCCGTGCCCGAGGCGGTGGCCGCCGTGGCATCGAGCGCCGTGATCGCTGATGTCAGGCTGGCCCGAGCGGTGTCGAGCTGGCCGGTGGAGATCCACGTCAGCCCGCAGCATTCGGTGCTTGGGATGACGCGCACGTCGACGCCTGTGCTGCGCAGCACCTCGACGGCGGCAGCCAGCACCCTGGGGGCGAAGAAGTTCGACCACGTATCGGCGAACAGCACCACCTGCTGCCCGCTCGCAGGCGTGGGCGCAGGCTGCCGGCGATGGCCCGGCAGCGTTCGGTCGTCACCGGCGCGCTGGGCGAACCAGCGCGTGAACGGCAGTGAGGTGAACGTCGGGATCTGTCGGCGCACATCGATGTTCGCCGCTCTCTTCGCCCACCGGCCGAGCAGTGGCAGCCGCTGCGGCAGATTCGCCAGACCCGCGACCGGCGTGGCCAGGCGGGCGAGCTTCGGAAGCCAGCCGAGCACATAGTGATCCATCGGCCGCAGCCTGCCGCGATAGCTCTGGTAGAGGACTTCGGCCTTGTAGGTCGCCATGTCGGTGCCGGTCGGGCACTCCGAGCCGCAGGCCTTGCACGACAGGCACAGGTCGAGTGCCTCATGCACCTCCGGGGACTGCCAGCCGCCGTCGACGAGCCGTCCGTCGACCATCTCCTGCAGCACGCGGGCTCGTCCGCGAGTCGAGTGCTTCTCGTCCTTCGTCGCCTGATACGACGGGCACATCACCGCTCCCGACGCGGCGGCATCGGCCCGGCACTTGCCCACTCCGGTGCAGCGGTGGACGGCAGTGGCGAAGTCGCCGGAGTCGGAGGCGAAGGAGAAGCCGAGCTGCCGGCGGGCCGGTGGCATGTCCCCGGGCCTGATCGATGCCAGGCGGATGCGCTCATCGAGTGGATCGGGGTCGACGATGATCCCGGGATTCAGCAGCCCGCGCGGGTCGAAGAGGTGCTTGACGGCGGCGAACAGACGTATCGCCTCAGGGGAGTACATGCTCGCCAGAAGCTCTCCGCGGGCACGGCCGTCACCATGCTCACCGGAGACCGAACCGCCATAGGCGGCCACGAGCTCGGCGGCGGCGAACATGAAGTCGCGCATCACCTGCCGTCCGCCATCGCCAGCAAGCGGGAAGTCCACACGCATGTGCAGGCAGCCATCACCGAAGTGCCCATAGGGCAGCGCCCACAGGCCGTGCTCCTCAAGCAGGCTCATGAGATCGCGCAGATAATCACCCAGCTTCTCCGGTGGGACCGCGGAGTCCTCCCACCCGGCATGACAGTCCCGCCCATCCGGGGTGCGCGAGACCAGGCCTGCGCCATCAGCGCGGATCTTCCAGATCGGCCCGGACTCCTCCCCGGGCAGCACCATCGCATCATCGGCATGGGAGGCATTGATGAGCTCAGCGGCCTGCCGCTCCAGTGCTGCGGGATCGTCACCGGCGAGTTCGACGAGCATCCAACCGCCGCCGGCAGGCATCGGCGGGACGGCATCCGGGCCCTTCTCCTCAATGAGCCGGTCGACCATCCGCCGGTCCATCCCCTCACAGGCGGTGACCGGGAACTGCGAGAGCACCGGCACATCATCAGCAGCGGTGGGCATATCCGCATAGCCGAGCACCACAGCCGTGACATGCTCCGGATCGGCCACCAGCTGCATCTTCGCAGCCAGCACCACACCCCAGGTGCCCTCGGAACCGGCGAAAGCCCGCCGGGCATCACAGCCGTTCTCCGGCAGCAGATGCTCAAGCCCATACCCGGAGACCTGCCGGGAGAAGGTCCCCAGCTGAGTGCGGATGAGCCCGAGGTGGTTGTTCACCAGCTCCTGCAGCCGCGGGAAGACATCCCCGTCATCACCGGTGAGCGTGACGACCGAACCATCGATGAGCATGACACGCAGCGCAAGGATGTTGTCGACGGTGCGCCCATAGCCCATCGCCCGCGGCCCGCAGGCGTTGTTGCCGATCATCCCACCGATCGTGCACCTCGAATGCGTCGAGGGATCCGGGCCGAACCGCAGCCCGTAGGGCTTGACCGCCGCCTGCAGCTGGGCATGCACCGCGCCTGGCTCCACCCAGGCCGCACGCTGCTCGGCGTCGATGCCGAGGATCCGGTTCATGTGCACAGAGAAGTCCAGCACGATGCCCGGCCCGATCGCATTGCCCGCCAGCGTCGTCCCGGCCCCACGCGAGGTGACCGGCACCCCGAGTCGGCGTGCGACACTCAGCACGTCACCCACCTCGGCGGCGGTGCGCGGGAAGACGACAGCAGCCGGAACCACACGGAAGAGCGAACCGTCAGAGGAGTATGCAGCCCGTTCGACGGCCGCAGTGCGCACATCGGCGATGCCCGCCTCGCGCAGGGCGTCGCCGACCTCGCTCACGCGCGCGAAAGACGGCTCGGAATCTGCGGTCTCGCGGGGAAGTGCAGCGGCAGGTGCGTCGGCGTCCATGGCTTCATTGTGCCAGGCGGCAGCGAGCCCAGCTTGTAATCTGCATCATGGATGTGTCAGCTGTGGATTCCTGACGGCACCGACCTCCCAGTCTGGCTGAGTGGCAACGACCTCCCAGTCTGGCTGAGTGACAATGACCTCCCACTCTGGCTATAATGTGGGTTTCAGAGTATTTCGACGCCCCCTCGGACCGCAGCCGGGTCGGGCGGACACACAGCAACACGCGCGGGTCCCCTCCCGCAGGCCGGTCTCTGCGCCCTCACGGGCAGCTGGCGGCCACGGATGCAGCACTGAAGTGGGTAGAATAGAAGCATGGCACGCCGACCCCGGGCACTGACAGCCGAACAGAAGGCTGTCGTTCAGGCAGTAGGTCGGATTGCAAAACAGCGCCAACGTGTGAATTCCAACTACGTATCGGCGATCCTCAGAGCCCGGGACGAGGGTGTCACCTACGCCGCGATCGCTGCGGCGGCAGGCACTTCCTCCCAGGCAGTCCAGGAGATCATCCGCCGGCACTCGCCCCGCCAGGCTGAATACCCTTCCAGTCTCTCCTCCGCCGGTGACATCGCAGCCGTCACCAGCCCCAAAGTGGAAGACGACAAGGACAACCTCAACGGTCCCACCCTGCTGTGAGGCAGTACGGTGGAGGCGTGGACTCCGCCGATATCCTCGCAGACCCCCTGCTCGCCCTCTGCCGCGACGCCGCCCACATCGCCACCGCGCGGATGCGGCACTGGCGCCGGCAGCTCAGCGCCTCCGACGTCGGGGCCAAGGGCGACCGGAACAACCTCGTCACCGCCGCCGACGCTGAGATCGAGTCGCTCGTGCGCTGGTACCTGGCCACCCGGCGTCCCGGTGATGCGATGATCGGGGAGGAGGATGCCGCAGCCCTGCCCGTGACCGAGGTGGCAGGCGGTGAACGGATCGCCGCCGGCCTCTGCGTCCCATCGGCTGACGGTGCCGCTGCCGGGTCGCAGCCTCTGGAGTGGCATGTCGACCCGATCGACGGGACCGTGAACTTCGTGCGCGGCATCGAAGACTATGCCTTCTCCATCGGCGTCCGGATCCCAGACCCTGGTGACCCCGATGCGGCTGATCCGGACACGTGGCTCGCCGGGCTCGTCGCCGCCCCGGAGCTCGGGAAGGTGTTCCTCACCCGCCGGGGCCGGGGCGCCTGGGTGTTCGCAGGCCAGGTCAGCGACCTGCAGGCAGCCAGCGATGACTCCGGTGGGCAGCCCGGCCCCGAGGTGTCGCTCACCCGTCTTAGTGGTCGCAGCCCCGGCCAGCGCGGCCGGCTTGTGGCCACCGGATTCGGCTACGGACGCGCCCAGCGCGATCAGCAGTTCGCGGTGCTGCCTGAGGTCATGGAGCACTTCGATGACGTGCGCAGGGCCGGCTCTGCTGCGATCGACCTGTGCCAGGCCGCCGCAGGCCGGGTCGATGCCTACTATGAGCGCCGGCTGGGCCTGTACGACTATGCCGCCGGTGCCCTCATCGCCGAGGAGGCCGGGCTGCACGTGCTGAGGCCCACCCACCACCACGGCACCGGTGACGGCAGCGATCTGTGCATCGCCGCCGGCTGCCTGGCCGACTTCGAGCGCATCGCGGCCATCCACCGCGAGCAGCGCAGCGTTCAGCACTGATAGCCGGTGCGCCCTCGCCGCCCGACGGCGGGCCTGGAGTACCGTGAGCAGTGACGGTCGGCAGGCCCGCCTGCCCGCCCAGCCCTGACCGACGGACTCTGGAGACCTGTGCCCACGCTCCTCACCGGTGCCAATGTGCATACGCTCGACCCGGCCCATCCTCACGCCACCGGCATCCTCATCGATGCAGGCCGCATCGCCGCAGTCGGTGACGATGCGCAGCTGCGCGCCACCACCTCGGGTGCGGACATCATCGACTGCCGCGGCCAGACCGTGCTGCCCGGCCTCGTCGACGCCCACATCCACGCCACGATGTACGCCGATTCGCTGGCCGAGGTCGACCTGCGCCAGGTGCGCAGCCTGCCGGATGCGGTCGAGGCGGTGCGCACCCACGCCGCATCCCTGCCGCCGGGTGTGTGGGTCACCGGCGGGCGCTGGGACTGCAATACGTGGGAGATCCCCGGCCAGCCCGACCGGGAGCTGCTCGATGCCGCGCTGCCGGACCGGCCGGTGGCATTGTGGTCGATCGACTACCACACGCTGTGGTGCAACGGCGCTGCCCTGCGCGCAGCCGGGATAGACGAGCAGACGCCCAGTCCGCGCGGCGGCGAGATCGTCCGCGACGCTGATGGGCAGGCGACCGGCATTCTGCGCGAGGACGCCGCGACCATCGTCGAACGGCTCGTGCCCGCTCCGCCGATCGAGATGCGCATGCAGCGGATGCGCACAGCCCAGCGGCAGTGGCTTTCCGAGGGGCTCACCGGCATCCACGACATCGATGGGCAGGTCTCGTCGGGCACCTGGGCGGCGCTGCGCGAACAGGGGATCGGTGCCGGCGGCGGCCAGCTCATGCGGGTGGTGAAGTATCTGCGCCTCGACGAGCTCGACTGGGCCAAGGGGATCGCCTGGCGCACCGGCGACGGAGATGCGTGGTTCACCCGCGGCGGGCTGAAGCTGTTCTCCGACGGGGCGCTGGGATCCCAGACCTCGTACATGTCGAGCCCGTATCCGGGCACCTGCGATCACTACGGGATGGAGATCGCCAGCGAAGACGTGCTGTGCGAACAGATCACCGATGCGCTCATGTCCGGGCTGTCGTTGGCCATCCACGCGATCGGCGACCAGGCCAACCACCACGTCCTCTCCGCCTTCGCCCGCACCCGTTCGGTCTCCCGGGAGGCTGAGCGGATCTACTCACGGCGCCTGCGCCACCGCATCGAACACGTGCAGTTCGTCCAGCCCGATGACATCGCCCGCTTTGCCGAGCTCGGCATCGTCGCCTCGATGCAGCCGCGGCACTGCATCTCCGATCTGCACCTGCTGGAGGCGCTCAGGCCGGATCCGCAGCTGGCCGCCTACGCCTGGGGCGAAATGGCTGCTGCCGGTGTGCCGGTGGCCTTCGGCTCCGATGGGCCGGTCGAACCCTCCGACCCCTGGGCGGCGATCTATGCGGCGATGACCCGGGCAGACATCAGCGGTGATCCGTCCACGGCCTTCCAGCCGCACCGGCGGATCAGCGCCTATGCGGCCATCGAAGCCCATACCGCCGGTGCCGCGTACGCGGCCGGGCGGGAGAAGCAGTCCGGGCGGATCATGCCGGGCATGGACGCCGACCTCATCGTCGTCGACACCGACCCGATCACCGGACACGCCGGCTCCGACGGTGTGACCGGAAGGTGCGAGTCCGAGGAGGCGCTGTTCGAACACGCTTGCGCGGTGCGCGATCTGCAGGTCGACCTCAGCATCGTCAACGGCGAAGTCGCTTTCGCCCGCTGAGCCGGCTCAGTCCCGCACCGGCACGCCGGCGGCGGCGAGCTGCGCGGGTGCGGCAGTGGTGAAGAACCAGTCGCGGAAGGCCTCATCGGGCACGATGCGCCGGCGGTGTTCGAGCACGCCGTCGCCCACCAGGTAGTACGCGTAGCCGTGCGGGGCCAGGAGCGCTTCGAGCTCGCGCGGCTGCGCGCGGGCGGGCAGCACCTCGCACAGGATCTCCGGCCGGTGGGCGGCCAGCAGCTGCTGGCCGAAGCCGAACACGGTGTTCTCCGCACCCTCGACATCGACCTTGAGCAGCACCCGATCGTCTGGTTCGAACTGCTCGCTGAACTCGTCGAGGCTGCGGCAGGACACCTCGGTCCCAGCGGAGAACTCCATGTCGACCGAATAGAACGACGGCAGTGCCGAACCGCCGTCCCCGCACGGCACGCTGAGCACGACATCCGGGTCGCCGACTCCGATCCGGTGCAGCGTGATCTGCTCGCTGGCATCGTTGCGCTCGATGTTCGCCGCACACGCATCGGCCACCGCAGGCACCATCTCGAAGGCGTGGATCCGCAGGTCAGGGTGTGCCGCGGCCAGGGCGAGGGAGAAGACGCCGGTGTAGGCGCCGATGTCGAGGAACACGTCGGCGCCAGCAGCGCGGGTGGCCATGAGGTCGAGGGTGAAGGCATCGGAAGCCGAGGGTCGGCGGCCCTTGCCCCAGTACATCTCCTTGGCGATCTCGCAGCGGTCCGGGCGCAGCAGCACGAACTCCGCAACCGCGTCTGGGTCAGGCGAGCCGAGCGCCTGGACGCGTCCGGTCACCTCGGCGAGGTGAGCCGGAGCCGGCAGGCGGCCGGTGGTGATGCCCGGCAGCCGGGTGGCGAGGCGCAGCAGCGGGTGGATGAGGGGGCTGGCGAGCGCGCTCTTGGCCGCAGGCTTGAGACCGAACCACTGCTGGCGTCGGCCGAGGTAGGTGCGCCGGTAGTCACCCATGGGTGTCAGCTCCTGGTGCTGGATTCTGGTCCCGCCAGTCTATCGACTCCTCGGGCCCGGCAACAGGTGCTCGCCGGGCCCGGCAACAGGTGCTCGCCGGCCCGTTGACAGGTGCGCCACCGCGTCCGAGGCGGGGACGGCGACAGCCTCCCCGCGCCCTGCGTGCGGGGAGGCTGTCGTTGTCGTGGCCTCACCTGAGCTGTTCAGGTGGCGGCGGGCCGATCAGGCAGTGGCCGAGCGCTTCCAGTTCGACCAGCCTTCGAAGCTGCCGTCGATCTCGATGACCTCGTAGCCGGCGCGGCGCAGTGCCTGGGCGGCGACTGAGTTGCGCATCCCGGTCTGGCAGTAAGTCACGATCGTGCCGTCTGCGGGCAGCTCGTCGAGGTTCCACAGCAGGCGACCGACGTTGAGCTGCGCGGAGCCGGGGATGTGGCCCTCGGCGTGTTCGGTCTTGTTGCGCACATCGAGCAGCAGGCCGTAGTCGGTGTGGTCGAGCTCGGCGGGGGAGATGACCTCTGGCTTGTAGTCGGCGAGGGTGTCGAGCGAGGTGATGTAGCCGGAGACGTCGTCGATGCCGACGCGCACGAGGTGATCCCAGATGCGCTGAGCCTCAGCGGCGTCAGGTGCCAGCAGCACGATCGGGGTCGACTCCGCCTCGGGGTCGTATGACCAGGCGCCGTAGGTCGCCGGCTTGTCGGCCGGGATGTTGAGAGCGCCCTTGACAGTGCCCTCGCGGACCTCATCGGGTGAGCGGGTGTCGGCGATGACGATCCTGCCGGCCTCGAAGTCCGTGCCGACCTGGGCGAGGTCGAGCTCGGTCAGCGGCTGGCGTCCGCCCATCACCTTCGGGCCGTCGCGGTTCTCCCGCTTCATCCGCTCGAAGTAGGCGTGGGCGTCCGGCTGGCCGTCGAGCAGCTCATCAACGAAGCCCTGCTCGTCATCGTTCTTCAGATGCTTGGCCCACCAGGCGAAGGCCTTCTCGTAGCCGGCCGTCGATGTCGGCACGGCGCCGAGCGCCTTGCCGCAGGCCGAGCCGGAGCCATGCGCCGGCAGCACTTGGACGTAGTCCGGCAGCGGAATGAACTTCTCCTTCAGACTGCGGAAGAGATCCTTCGCGCCCTGGAAGCGGGTGTCGACGCCGCCGGCTGCCTCGTCGAGCAGGTCGGGCCGGCCGAGGTCGCCGACGAAGACGAAGTCGCCGGAGAGCAGGAAGCCGGGCTCATCGGTGAAGCCGCCGTCGGTGAGCAGGAAGCTCAGGTGCTCCGGGGTGTGACCGGGGGTGTGGACGGCCTGCAGGGTGAGGTTGCCGACGGTGATGGTGTCGCCGTCGTATAGGCGCTCGGCCTCGAAGCCGTACTGCCAGTCCTGGCCGCCTTCACCGGAGACGTACATCTTCGCGCCGGTGGCCTCGGCCAGTTCGCGGGTGCCGGAGAGGTAGTCGGCGTGGATGTGGGTTTCGGTCACGGCCTTGATCGTCATGGTGTTCTTCTCGGCGTAGTCCTGAAAGAACTCGACGTCGCGGCGGCCGTCGACGACGATCGCCTCGCCGGTGGCCTGGCAGCCGATGAAGTAGGCGGCCTGCGCCAGGTCCTCGTCGTAGATCCGTTCGATGAGCATGTGTCCTCCTCGTCCGTCCCGCTGCACGGGCCGGAGGTTGATCACGGTTTCGCTTTCCTGTGCCACAGCAATGATACCCCGCGGGGTATCCGGGACGTGCTGCGGAGGGGCGCAGGGCTGTGCCCGCATGGCCGGTTGCCCTCAGTGTATCGGCGCCGGAAGAGCAATGATCAGATATTTACGGCGGCTGGGCTGTCCTTGCCCACCGGCTGCCATGGCACGGCCACACCTGCCGGCCCGCGCGGCCCTGTCGCCGGCCCGCGGATTTGTGTAGACTCATCACAGCCGCGATGACATGTTTCGGGAGAGCCGCCGCCGGCGGCGCCGTAGGTGCAATTCCCTCCCCGGGAAACTCTCAGGCCCCGTACCGGAGCATGCAGGCACCTCTGGAGGAGTACCAGCTGGCGCGCAACCGCCGCCTCGGCGCAGGGACGCACCCCGCGTTGGTCTGACAGAGCGGGGAGGAACACCCGGCACTCGTGTGTTCGTCACCGCGACGGACCAAGCAGCGTGAGGATAAGCATGACGACTGGTTCCCTTGCCCATACGACTCCCGCCGCCGGAGACGCGCCCCGGCCGTTCTCCGACCGGCACATCGGCCCGCGCGCCGCGCAGGTCGAGCAGATGCTCGCGGCCCTCGGCTACGACTCCCTCGATGCGCTCGCCGCCGCCGCGCTGCCGCAGAACATCGCCCAGGACCAGGCGCTCAGCCTCGACCCGGCACTGACCGAGACCCAGGTGCTCGACCGGCTCAAGGAGCTCGCCGGCAAGAACGTCATGCGCACCCAGATGATCGGCCAGGGCTACTACGACACGATCATGCCCGCCGTCATCCGCCGCAATGTCGTCGAGAACCCCGCCTGGTACACCGCCTACACCCCGTACCAGCCGGAGATCTCGCAGGGCCGCCTCGAAGCGCTGCTGAACTTCCAGAACGTCGTCCAGGACCTCACCGGCCTCGACATCGCCAACGCCTCCCTGCTCGACGAGGCCACCGCCGTCGCCGAGGCGGTGCTGCTCATGCGCCGGGCGAACAGGAAGGGCTCGGTCGTCGCGCTCGATTCCGAGACCCACCCGCAGACGATCGCCGTCGTGCGGGCCCGGGCCCGGGCGATGGACTTCGAAGTCCGGGTCGCTGACCTCTCTGAAGGCCTCGTCGGCGAAGACGTCTTCGGCATCGTGTGCTCACAGCCGGGCACCTCCGGGGCGATCCGCAGCTTCGACTCCGCTGTCGCCACCGCCAAGGAGCGCGGCGCCCTCGTCACCTTCGTCTCCGACCTGCTCGCCCTCACGATGCTCAAGGAGCCGGCCGCCCAGGGTGCCGACATCGCCGTCGGCTCGGCCCAGCGCTTCGGTGTGCCGCTGTTCTTCGGCGGCCCGCACGCCGGCTTCATGGCCGTGACCGAGAAGCTCAAGCGCATGCTGCCCGGTCGGCTCGTCGGCGTGTCCGTCGACGCCGACGGCAAGCCCGCGTACCGGCTGGCCCTGCAGACCCGCGAACAGCACATCCGCCGCCAGAAGGCCACCTCCAACATCTGCACCGCCCAGGCGCTGCTGGCGGTGTGCGCCGGCATGTACGCCGTCTACCACGGACCCGTCGGCTTGGCGAAGATCGCCTCGCGCATCCACCGCCTGGCCACCGCCTTCGCCGCGGCGGTGCGCACCTCAGGTGCCGACAACGGCCAGGCCGCCGGCGCCTCGGGCGCCGTCAGCGTCATCACCGCAGACTTCTTCGACACCGTGACCCTGCGCGTGCCCGATGCCGATGCCGCGATCGCCGCAGCCGATGCCGCCGGAGTCAACCTCGGTCGCTTCGACGACACGCACGTCACCGTCTCCTTCGGCGAACCCCACACGCCTGCCGACGCCAACGCCGTGCTTTCTGCCCTCGGCATCGAGGCGCGGCTCGATGACGACGTGCTCGGCACCTCGGGCGCGGGAACCACCGGGGCAGGCGGAGCCGGCCACGGCGGCTTCGGGCCCGCCCACGTGCCGGCCCCGCAGTTCGCCGCCAGCCTGCACCGTGAGAGCGACTACCTCACCCACCCGGTGTTCAACACCTACGGCTCCGAGACGCTCATGATGCGCTACCTGCGCACGCTCGCCGACCGCGACCTCGCCCTCGACCGGACGATGATCCCGCTGGGCTCATGCACGATGAAGCTCAATGCCGCCGTCGAGATGGAGGCCATCACCTGGCCGGAGTTCGCCAGCATCCATCCGTTCGCACCCGAGTCGCAGACCGCCGGCTGGCGCGAGCTCATCGGCGAGCTCAACGACATGCTCGTCGACATCACCGGCTACGACGAAGTCTCCATCCAGCCCAACGCCGGCTCTCAGGGCGAACTGGCAGGCCTGCTCGCGATCCGCGGCTACCACCTGTCCAACGGCCAGCCGGAGCGCCGCGTGTGCATCATCCCGCAGTCGGCCCACGGCACAAACGCCGCCTCGGCCGTGCTCGCCGGGCTGAGCGTGGTCGTCGTCGGCACGGCTGCCGACGGCTCGATCGACCTCGATGACCTCGATGCGAAGATCGACGAGCACCGCGACACCCTCGCCGGCATCATGATCACCTACCCGTCGACCCACGGCGTGTACGAATCCGATGTGCGGCTGGTGTGCCAGAAGATCCACGACGCCGGCGGCCAGGTCTACGTCGACGGCGCCAACCTCAACGCGCTGTGCGGCCTCGCCCAGCCCGGCGAGTTCGGCGGGGATGTCTCCCACCTCAATCTGCACAAGACCTTCTGCATCCCGCACGGCGGCGGCGGGCCCGGGGTCGGCCCGGTGGCGGTGCGCGAGCACCTCGCCCCGTTCCTGCCCGGCGACCCGCGCGCAGCCGAGCTCGTCGCCGGTGAGCGTGACAGCCTCGACCTGCCGGTCAGCGCCTCGCTGTACGGTTCGGCCGGCGTGCTGCCGATCTCCTGGGCCTACCTCAAGCTCATGGGGCCCGACGGGCTCGTCGAGGCGACGAAGACCGCGCTGCTGAGCGCCAACTACGTCTCCCACGCCCTGGCAGAGGAGTTCCCGACGCTGTACACTGGTGAGAGCGGGCTCGTGGCCCATGAGTGCATCCTCGACCTGCGCGAGATCACCGCCAAGACCGGTGTCACCGCTGAGGACGTCGCCAAGCGGCTCATCGACTACGGCTTCCATGCCCCGACCCTGGCCTTCCCGGTCGCCGGCACGCTGATGGTCGAGCCGACCGAGAGCGAGGACCTCGGCGAGCTCGAGCGCTTCATCACTGCGATGAAGTCGATCCGCGCTGAGATCGACGCGATCGGCGACGAGTACTCCTACGAGGCCTCGCCGCTGGCCGCCGCCCCGCACACCGCCACCTGCGTCATGGACGACTGGGACGCCGCCTACACGCGCGAGACCGCCGTGTTCCCGGTGCCGGGTCTGAAGCTGACGAAGTACTTCCCGCCGGTGCGCCGCATCGACGGCGCCTACGGCGACCGCAACCTCGTCTGCTCCTGCCCGCCGCCGGAGGCATTCGAAACCGATTCCGACACCGAGGCGGAGCTTGCCGATGCCGCCGATGCGAAAGGTGACAGCGCATGACCAAGCACACCCCTCTGTATGACGTCCACGCCCGCCTCGGCGCCTCGTTCACGGACTTCGGCGGCTGGGACATGCCGCTGAAGTACGGCTCCGAACTCGCCGAGCACCGTGCGGTGCGCGAGGCCGCCGGCATCTTCGATCTCTCCCATATGGGCGAGGTGCGCATCACCGGTGCCGATGCCGGCGCTCTGCTCGACTACGCGCTCGTGGCGAAGTACTCGTCTATGGCCGTCGGCAAGGCGAAGTACGGTGTCCTCGTCGACGCCGCCGGCGGGCTCGTCGACGACCTCATCACCTACCGCATCGCCGATGATGAGTTCCTCGTTGTGCCCAACGCCTCGAACACCCCTGCCGTCGTCGAGGCGCTGCAGGCCCGGGCCGAGGAGTTCCGCACCGAGATCGTCCCTCACGCCGCCGCCGAGGTGGCAGACGAGTCAGCCGACACCGCCCTCATCGCCGTGCAGGGACCGCAGTCCCAGGCGATCCTCGAAGCCGCCGGCGCGACCGAGGGCGGCGAACTGCTCGACGACCTCGGCTACTACGCCTGGCAGCCGCTGACCCTGAACGGCGTCGAGATCATGCTCGCCCGCACCGGCTACACCGGTGAGGACGGTTTCGAGCTCTACCTGCCCAACGCCTCGGCCGAGGCGATCTGGCAGCTGCTCTTCTCCGCTGCTGAGAAGGTCGACGGGGAGGTGCTGCCGTGCGGTCTGGCCGCCCGCGACTCACTGCGCCTGGAAGCCGGCATGCCCCTTTACGGCAATGAGCTCAGCCTCGAGCACAGCCCGCTGGATGCCGGGTTGTCGCGAATGGTCGAACTCAACGTCAAGAACAAGGAGCACCTGTTCGCCCGCGAGGCGCTCGAAGGACTGCTGGCCCAGCAGCCGGCACGCGTGCTCGCAGGCCTGACCTCCGAGGGCCGGCGCGCCGCCCGCCAGGGTGCGACCGTGCTCATCGACGGACAGGAGATCGGCGAGATCACCTCCGGCCAGCCGTCCCCGACACTCGGCCACCCGATCGCGCTGGCCTACCTCGACCGCGAGCACACCGAACCCGGCACTGCCGTCAGCGTCGACATCCGCGGGAAGTCCAATGACTTCACCGTCGCCGAACTGCCGTTCTACCGCCGGAAGAAGTGACAACCTCACCCACCTGAAAGGAACCCATCATGGCTGAACTGCCCCCGCTGCCACAGGACTTCACCTATTCGAAGGAACACGAATGGGTCAACGCCAAGGCTGATGCGATCGTCGGCAACACCGTGCGCATCGGCATCACCGCCGTCGCCGCCGACGCCCTCGGCGAGGTCGTGTTCGTCGACCTGCCCGCCGTCGGCGACACCGTCACCGCCGGTGAGACCTGCGGTGAGGTCGAGTCGACCAAGTCGGTCTCGGATCTCTACTGCCCGGTCACCGGCACCGTCACCGCCGTCAACGACAACGTCGATGACAACCCCGGACTGCTCAACTCCGATCCGTACGGCGAGGGCTGGCTGTTCGAGGTCGAGGCCACTGAGCTCGGCGAGGTCATGGACGCCGCCGGCTACGCCGAGGCCAACCACATCTGATCGGTCACCTCTGACCGGCCGGGTGCCGCCGTCCCGCCTCGGCGGCGGCACCCATCCCGGCCCAGCGCGCACTCTGCGTCCGGCCGGCCCGGCAACCGGCCGGCCCGGCAACCGGCCGGGAACCCACTCCTGGGCAGCGCTGCCCCCCCCTGAGCGAAAGTTGGTGTCACCATGGCGATCAGCGTATTCGACCTGTTCACCGTCGGAATCGGCCCCTCCAGCTCCCACACCGTCGGGCCGATGCGAGCCGCGGCGACCTTCGTCGAGCTCATCGGTGAGCGCATCGACGACGTCGCCTCCCTCGATGTCGACGTCTACGGCTCCCTGGCCGCCACCGGCGCCGGCCACGGAACCTTCGATGCGATCCTGCTCGGCCTGGAGGGCTGCCAGCCCGAAGCCGTCGAACCCAATGAGGTCGACGAACGCACCGCCCGGATGCACGAGACCGGCAGACTGCTGCTCGGCGACCGCAAGGAGATCGCCTTCGGCGTCGACGATATGCGCCAGCGCCCGCTGACCGTGCTCGAACGCCACACGAACGGCCTCAAGCTCGCCGCCCGCGACGCGGCAGGCGAGGTCATCGCCGAGGAGACGTACTTCTCGATCGGCGGCGGCTTCGTCGTCAGCCAGTCCGAGGAGGAAGCGCTGCTGGCCGAAGCCCGCAGGGAACATCCCGGCGACGACACCGTCTCTGATGACGAACTCGCCGCGGTGGCCGCCGCCCACGACGAGGGCCCGCAGATCCCGTACCCGTTCAGCACCGGTGCCGGCCTGCTGCGCATCAGCAAGGAGGCCGGGCTGGCGATCTGGGAGATCATGCTCGAAAACGAGAAGGTCCACCGGTCGGTGCCCGACATCCGCCGCGGCCTGCTGCACATCTACGGGGTAATGGACCAGTGCGTCATGAACTCCCTCGACCGCTCCGGCAACCTGCCCGGCGGGCTCAAGGTGCGCCGGCGCGCGCATGACTGGTACCTCAAGCTCAAGGAAGAGGACCCGAGCGGCGACCCGCGCTTCTACCAGGAGTGGGTCAACCTCATCGCCCTGGCGGTCAATGAGGAGAACGCCTCCGGCGGACGGATCGTCACCGCCCCGACCAACGGGGCCGCCGGGATCGTGCCCGCAGTCCTGTACTACGCGCTCAACTACGTTCCCGAGGTGGCAGATGCGCCTGCCTCGTCGAACGCCCGTGAGCATGCGATCGTGACGTTCCTGCTCACCGCCGGGGCGATCGGCGTGCTGTACAAGGAGAACGCCTCGATCTCCGGTGCCGAGGTCGGCTGCCAGGGTGAGGTCGGCTCAGCCTCGTCCATGGCTGCCGGGGCGCTCGCCCAGATTATGGGCGGGACCACCGAACAGGTCGAGAACGCCGCCGAGATCGCCATGGAGCACAACCTCGGCCTCACCTGCGACCCGATCGCCGGACTCGTCCAGGTGCCGTGCATCGAACGCAATGCGATCGCAGCCGGCAAGGCGATCAATGCGGCGAAGATGGCGATGTTCGGCGACGGCGAGCACCGGGTGAGCCTCGACGAGGTCATCGCCACGATGAAGGCCACCGGTGAGGACATGAGCCACAAGTACAAGGAGACGGCACTCGGCGGACTGGCCGTCAACGTCGTCGAATGCTGATGCGCAGCTGGCGCTGACGCGCGGTTGAGCGCCGAGGCCCAGATCAGCTCTGAAGCTCAGCTGAGAGCCGAGCCTCGGGTCGAGAACTGCAGGCCCGCCGGGATCTCCGCGATGAGGGTTCCCGGCGGTTGCCGTATGGCCGTGAAAGCCAAGGCGGCGTCGCCGACGCGGACGGGGATCCACTGCCGAGCAGGGGAGCGGGTCTGATCAGGTCGTGGATTCAGGTGGCAGGCTCAGCCCTCGTTCATCGACCGCGCCCACTCGGCGACACGGGCGGCCGATTCCTCATCCGAGAGATCCACCACGCGGGTGAGGATCGTCCAGCGACGGCCGAACGGATCCATGATCGAACCGTACCGGTCCCCGGAGACGAAATCGGCGATCGGCTTGCGCACCGCGGCACCGGCCGCCTCGGCGGCGGCAACGACCGCATCGGCATCAGCGCAGTACAGGCACAGTGAAGAGCTGACCGTGTCACCAGCCTCGGGCAGCACGAGACCGTAGCCCGGGTTCGCATCCGCCAGCTGCAGCCGGCCTTGACCGAAGTCGAGCTCAGCATGCAGGACGCTGCCGTCGGGGGCACTCGTGCGGCTGATGAGCCGGGCTGAGAAGACGCGGGTGTAGAAGTCGATGGCCGATGCTGCGTCGGTGACGACGATGAACGGGGTCAGCGAGGTGTACCCGTGCGGGGTGCCGTTGGTCGTGTGTGCGCCGGTGGCCGGCGAAGCTTCTGCAGTCATGCCCTCATCGTCGCGTCGACCGGTGGGTGCGGTCTTGAAGATTCGCGACAGACCTCGCCACAGGCTGCAGGCAGGTGTTGAATGAGTGTATGAACGCGGGCATCGATGAGCGCGGGCACCTGACCCCGCAGACACTGAGGCTTCTGCGGTGCCCCGTTTCCGAGGCGGTGGCTGACCGGGTGCGGTGGGCGTGGGTGCCCAGGTGGTCCCTTCCGGATGGGCAGCCGCTGACCCAGCAGGTCATCGAGTTCCCCGGCGGCAACCTGGTCGTCGAACCGCACGTGACCCGCTTCCACCCGCCCGAACCGGCGATGTCGAGACGGGAGCTGACAGGTGATGGCTGGGCCGTCGGGCTGCTGCTCCAGCCGGCATGCGGGGCCGCGCTGCGCCGGGCCCCGGATCTTGCGGACGAGATGGCGGTCGTGAGTGAGCAGATCCGCGCCTGCATGTCCGCCGACGCTGACGACAGCGTCGCAGGATCCGCAGCGGGGCTGCTCGTCGACTGGGCCGAGCGTCATCTGCCGGCCCCCGACGCGGACGGTCGTCTGCTCAACACGATCGTCGGCCGGGTCGAGACCGATCCAGCGATTCTCACCAGTAGCCAGCTCGCCGCCGCAGCCGGGATCGGGCAGCGCCGTCTGCAGCGCCTTGTCGCCCACACGCTCGGCTATTCGCCGATGTGGCTCATCCGGCGCAGGCGCCTGCAGGATGCCGCCGCGCGCATCCGCGCCGGGGAACCATCAGCTGATCTGGCAGCAGCCCTCGGCTACGCCGACCAGGCGCATTTCCAGCGTGACTTCAAGACCGTCACCGGGCAGACACCGGGAGCCTACCGCCGCCTCGGCAACGGCGACCACCGCCTCGACGGCGGCACCTGACCAGGGCAAACGCGGAAGCGGGCGGCTAAGCCGACTGAGCCAGCGTACGGTCGGTGCCGAGCACCGCGGCGATCCGGCGGACGCCCTCGCGGGTGGCCTCGACGCCGTTGGAGACGAACGAGAAGCGCAGGGTGCGCGGGTCCGGGTCAGCGACGTAGAACGGCGAGCCGGGCACGTAGAGGACTCCGGCCTGGGCGGCTTCGAAGACGAGGGCCTGCGTGTCGAAGCCCTCCGGCAGGCGGGCCCAGACGAACATCCCGCCGGCCGGCTGATTCATCACCGAACCTTCCGGCAGCACCTGCGACAGCTCCTCGACGAGGGTGAGCATGCGTGCCTGGTACTCCGCGCGCACGGGCGCGAGCACTTCGTCCATATTGTGGGTCGCAAGGTAGTGGGCGGCGGCGAGCTGGTCGACCGTCGAAGTCTGCAGTGCGGTCGCCTGCTTCGTCACGCCGATCCGCTCACGCGCCTCCTCATCCGGGCAGCGGATCCAGCCGACGCGCACACCGGGGGAGAGAACCTTCGAGAGGCTGCCGAGCAGCAGCGAACGGTCATCCAGCCGTGGGTCAGCGCTGATCGGGGTGAGCACGTCGTCGGTGAAGCGCAGCTCCGCATACGGGTCGTCTTCGATGAGCCAGACATCGGAGTCGGCGAGCACATCGGCGATCTGCTGCCGGCGTGAGGCCGGCATCGAGATCCCGGTCGGGTTCTGGAAGGTCGGGATGAGGTAGACGGCCTTCGGGTTCCACATCTCGATCGCCGCGGCCAGCGCTTCGGGCACGATCCCGGCCTCATCACCGTCGAGTGCTTTGAGCTCGACGCCCTGGACGGCGAAGGCCTGCAGTGCGGACATATAGGTCGGGTTCTCCACGAGCACGACGTCGCCGGGGTTGAACAGAGCCTGGGCCACGAGCCCGAGCCCCTGCTGTGAGCCCGAGGTGACCATCACCTCGGCGGCGGAAGCCGGCACATTCGCCCCCTGCAGGCGACCGGCCGCAGCCTCGCGCATCTCCGGCTCACCGTCGGTCGAACCGTACTGCATGGCGCGCGGACCGTCGGTCGCGAAGACATGGGCGTAGGCTGCAGCGAGCCCGTCGACGTCGAAGAGCTCAGGTGCCGGATGCCCGCCGGCGAAGCTGATGATGGATGGGTCGGCGGCGATCTCGAACAGCCGCCGGATCGGGGATTCGCCCACCGCCATGACATGGTGGTTGAGCGTGTGGCGCAGTGGTGTCATGGGGACATCGTAGAGCCGGAAAGCCGCGGGTGACGACCCCTCTGAGAGGGTTTTTCGGCGGCTGTCGGCAAGCGCCAAAAAGAGGGTGGGAAAACTGTCGCCTGACGTATGCGCCGCGCCCGGCCGCGGGAGCGCGGCGTCGCTGGTGACAGGGCTGTGCGCGGGGATGACTGTGGTGTGTGGCACGATAGGCGCAGACCCCTGATCAGGGGCGATCGGTGCAGGACATGAGGCAGTGAGGATGCGATGGCTGAACTGAAGAAGTCACTGGGCATGCTGCAGCTGCTCGCCTTCGGCGTGGCAGGTGTGGTCGGCACGAGCTGGATCTACACGAACTCGACGCTGTTCGGCGAATACGGCGCCGGCGGAGTCGTCTTCGGCCTGGCGGCCGGCGTGCTGCTCGCCGCATGCGTGGCGCTGGCGTACTCGGAGCTGACGACGACGTTCCCGCGGGCCGGCGGCGAGGTGGTCTACTCCTACACCTCGATGGGCCGCGGGGCGGCGTTCTTCACCGGCTGGATGCTGCTGGGCGCCTACGTCTTCTCGCTCGCCTTCTACGTCACCGCCTTCGGGTTCCTGCTCGGCAACTTCTTCCCCGTCTTCAACACCATCCCGCTCTACACCATCAACGACGAGACCGTGTACCTGCCGGTGCTGCTCGTCGGCATCGCCTTGACCGCGCTGTTCTTCCTGCTCAACTGGTTCGGCATCGAGATCGGCGCCCAGGTGCAGCTGGCGATGTTCGCCGCCATCGTCATCATCGGCGCAGCGCTTGTCGTCGTCGGATTCTCCACCGGCTCACCGCAGAACTTCTTCCCCGCCTACTATCCCGGCTCAACCCCGGTCTCCGACACGCTGCGCTTCATCATCCCCGGCATGACCTTCCTCGCCGGCTTCGGACTCGTCGCCGTGCTCGCCGAGGACGCCAAGATCTCCGCCCGCAAGGTCGGCCGCACCGTCGTGCTCACCGTGCTGGCCGCCGGCACCTTCTACTGCCTCGTGCTCGCCGCCACCGCCTGGGTGCTGCCATGGGAGGACGTCGCCCAGATGGACCTCGGCACCGTCGCGGCGTTCCGCGAAGCCGGGTTCCCGCTGCTCGGCGCCGGCGCCTACCTCATCGCCTTCCTCGGACTGCTCACCAGCTTCCTCGGCCTCTTCGTCGCCAGCTCCCGCATCATGGTCGCCATGGGCCGCGCCCACCTGCTGCCCCCGCAGCTGGCCGACATCCACGACCGCCGCGGCACCCCGCATAAGGCGCTCATCGCCACCGCCGCCATCACGCTCGGTCTCGGCTGGCTCGGCCCCGGCGCGGTCGTGTGGTTCCTCGACACCGGCGGCGTCTACCTCGGCATCGTGTGGTTCATGGTCGTGCTCGCCAAGTACCTCACCCCGCGCCGCTACCCCGAACTCGAACGCCCCTACCGCACCCGGCTCGGCTTCCTGCCCGCAATCGGTGGGGTCGGCGCACTGCTCGTCATCATCTGGGCGATCGTGCCCGGCACCGGCTCGTCTCTCGTATGGCCGGCGGAGTACATCATCCTCGGCGTCTGGTTCGCCATCGGCGCGGTGCTGTACGTCGTCGCCCGCGCCAAGCAGATCGACCGCACCGAGGGCCTGCACGCCATCCTCGGCGACTCCTACGACCACCTGCACCGCCACGAGATCGCCGCCCAGCAACGCCGGGGAGAGGGCACATGAGACTGACCGACGACGCACTCACCGCCGCCCGCGAGGCGGTGGTGGCCGAGGCCGCCGCCGCATCCGTTCCCGAGGTGTCTTACGGCATCGTCTCCGACGGCCAGCTGGCAGCCGGGCAGGGAACCGATCGGATCTACCGGATCGCGTCGATGACGAAGTCCTTCACCGCCGCGGCTGTGCTGGGCATCTGCCGCGGGCTCATCCCGGTCATCGGCCGCAGGCCCAGTCTCGATGACCTGCTCGCCGACTGGCTGCCGGCCCTGAGCACGGGTGAGTGGGCTGCGGAGATGACGATCCGCGATGCGCTGACGATGTCGACCGGTCTGCCCACAGACGACCCGTGGGCCGACCGGCTCGAATCGATGCCGATTTCCCAGATGCAGCGGCTCATGCAGGGGGAGGCACTGGCGAACTTCCCGGCCGGGGCCGGGTACGAGTACGCCAACTACGGCTACGCGATGCTCGGCGCCGTCGTCGAAGCCGCCACCGGGCATGCTTTCACCGAGATCGTCCACCTCCACCTGCTCGCCCCCCTCGGACTGACCTCGACCGGGTTCGACGTCCGCCAGCTCGATGTCGACCGGCTCGTCACCGGTTACCGGCGCACCAGCGACGGGGAGCTCGAGGCGCAGCCGATCAGCCTGCCCGGAGCGTTCTCCGCCATCGGCGGGCTCGCCTCGACCGTCGACGACGTCGCCGTGTGGGTGGCAGCGCTCATCGACGCGGTGACCTCGACCGAGCCTGGGGATGCCTGCCGCGTCCTCGGGCGCACCGAGGCGGAAGCCCGTGCCTGGCGGCGGGTGCTCGCCGATCTTCAGCAGTCCCAGCGGCCCATCAGCATCCAGCACGGTGACGATCACGCCGTCTCGATCGGCTACGGCTACGGCTTGCGCTGCTCCTTCGACACCCGCTACGGGCACATGGCCGGGCACTCGGGCGGTTACCCGGGCTTCGGGCTGCACATGCGCTGGCATGCCGCCACCGGTGCCGGCGTCATTGTGCTGGCCAATCTCACCTACTTCCCGGCCGAGGCCGTCGCCACCCGTGCGCTCAACACTGCGCTGGCCATCCAGCGCGAGGACGACCCGGACTCACACCTGTGGCCGGCCGCCCAGCCGGTGCCGCTGACCCCAGCGCAGAAGGCCAGCGATCCAGCTGCACCAGCCACTTGGCCGGTCAGCGTCCCGGTCACACCGATCACCGGCTTCGCGGCCTCGGAACTGGCCCGCACCCGCCAGCTGCAAGCCGAGACGATGATCGCCACCGGCGACGATGCCGAGGCTGAGTCGATCTTCTCCTCCAACATGGACCTCGACATGCCGCGTGCTGAACGGCTCGCAGGATGGAAGCGCATCCGCGACCACGTCGGCGCTTCGGCCGCTGATGGCACCACCGTCGAGGTCGAGTGGCTGACCGCACTGTCAGCCCGCTGGGAAGTCTGGGCAGACAGCGATGCGGGAACCAGCCGCGGCCGGAGGATGGAGATGATGCTCAATCCTGCCGGTGAGATCCAGAAGCTCACCGTCACCGCGCTGCCGCAGTAACAGGCGCTGAACCCCGCCCGCAGGAACTGACACCAATGATCGAGCAGCTGTGGCCGACGATCACCGCAGTCCTCGCGCTGCTCGCCGTCGCCGTGACGGCGCTGACGCTTGCCGGTGTCCGCCACCGCTGGGCGGCCGGTGCAGCGGTGTTCCGCGGCGCACTGCAGCTGGCGGCGATCAGCTTCATCCTCGCCGGCGTCATCACCGACGGCCGCTGGGTCGCGGTGGCGCTAGCCGTCATGTTCAGCGTTGCAGCCGTCACCGCCACCAGGCGCATCGGCTGGACGCTCACCCGCTTCGGGACCGTGGCAGGTGCGATGGCCGCAGGTGTGGCCATCACCTTGGCCGTCGTCTTCCTCACCGGGGCGCTCGAACCATCAGCCCGGTATGCGCTGGCGATCGGCGGCATCGTCATCGGCAACGCGATGACCGCCGTCACTCTCGCCGGCCGCCGCACCGCCCAGAGCACCGCCGACCGGTTCGCAGAAGTCGAAGGCTGGCTGGCACTGGGCGCCACACCCCGGCAGGCAACCCTGGATATCGCCCGCGAAGCCGTCCGCGAAGCTCTCATCCCCTCAACCGACCAGGCGAAGACCACCGGTCTCGTCACCTTGCCCGGCGCATTCGTCGGCGCGATCTTCGGCGGCGTCAGCCCCCTGGAAGCCGGCCGCTTCCAGATCGTCGTGCTCGCCGGCATCATGGCCGCCGGCGCTGTCGGCGCCACCATCGTGGCCTTCACCTTGGCACCGACACTCATGCTCCCAGCAGACACTGTGCGCCAGACGGCCAACCGAAACCGGGCCCAGTCGACCTCCCGCAGGTGACTGCCGACCGGGGCTCTCAGGTTTCTGCCGGTTTCCACCCGGCGTTCACCCAGAGTTTGTTCGTGCTGACCAGGCTCAAGACGGGGCTTGTCGAGCACCCAGCAGCGAATGCACGCCTCTTGAGTCGAAATGAGAGACATGATCCGACTGATATCCCTCCGCGCGGCCTGCGGCGGACTGCTGTCCCTGGCCCTGGCCGGCGCCGGTGTCGCCGCGACTGCAGTCCCGTCTGCGGCCGCCCCCGACACCGAGCTCATCACCAGCGGCACCACCGAATGGCGCTTCCTCGATGACGGCACCGACCCCGCCGATGGGCTGCCCGGCCGCACCGACTGGACCGCCGCAGACTTCGACGACGCCGCCTGGCAGACCGCTGCCGGCAGCTTCGGTGCGCTGCGCGGGGAGAAGAAGGCGCTCTCCGGTGGCCACACCCCGGACAACCTGCTCACCCAGTACAAAGACGGCACGGTCGAAAACCACGAGGCGTTCTTCTTCCGCACCACCATCGATGTCGACGCCGCTGATCTCGAAGGCGACAAGCAGCTGACCGGTTGGGTGCTCTACGACGACGCCGCTGCGGTCTTCGTCAACGGCGAGAAGGTCGCAGGCTTCGACGACGGAGACATCGAGTATCCCGCCGATGGCGAGGGACGCAATCTCGTCTACGGCGGCTCGAACTCCTCGGCGCCGAAGACCGGCCGCATCGACATCGACGCCGATGTGCTCACCGCCGGTGAGAACACCGTCGCCGTCCAGCTTCACCAGGGTCGGGCCACCAGCTCCGACATCTACCTCGACGTCGCCGACCTGAGCCTGAGCACACCGGAGGAGAAGCCGGTGCACCACTCGCTGCTGCTGGGCATCGGCTCCGACCCCAGCGAACGCTCCGTCTCCTGGTTCACCACCTCCGGTGTCGATGAGTCCGTGCAGTTCGCAGCCGGTGAGCACACCGAGATGCCCGCCGACGCGCAGACCGCCACCCCGGTCACCCGCGGCCCCAGCGCAGTCGCCGGCGAAGAGTACGTCCACGCCACCCTGACCGGTCTCAAGCCGGGCACCTACTCCTACCGGGTCGGCTCCGCGGCCGGCGGCTGGACTGACATCGAGCAGTTCCGCGTCTACGAGGACACCCTCGAACACGAGTTCACGTTCATGGGCGACGCCCAGATCGGCGCCTCGGGCGACGTCGAGAAGGATCGCGCCGGCTGGCAGGCCACCCTCGACGCGGCCAACGAGATGTACCCGAACGCCCAGTTCATGTACTCGGCAGGCGACCAGGTGCAGACCTACGCCGGTGACGCCGGCGAATACCGCGCCTACCTCGACCCGAAGCAGATGCGCACCCAGGCCTCAGCACAGACCCTGGGCAACCACGACTACAACCGCACGAAGATCCAGGAACTGTACGGCCAGCACTTCCACCAGCCGAACATGTGGGACGGCGACCCGAGCAAGGGCACCTACTGGTTCAAGTACAACGGCGTCCTGCACCTCAACATCAGCACCGAGGACCGCGGCCGCTACGACGACTACCGCGCCTACCTCGAGCAGATCATCGCCGAGCAGTCCCACGACACCCACTGGACGGTGCTGACCTTCCACCGCTCGATCTTCTCGTCCGGTGCCACACACTCGCAGTCGCTGACGACCAAGGGCCTGCGCGAGGGCATCGCCCCGATCGTCAAGGACCTGCCCATCGACCTCGTGCTCGCCGGCCACGACCACAGCTACACCCGCACCCACCTCATGGACGGCACCACCCCAGTGCTGCCCGAAGGCGACGGGGCAGGCGCTGAGGCAGCGGACTATGTTGCAACCCCGGACACCAACCCGGACGACGGCCACGACATCGTCCACCCCAAGGACGGGCAGGCCATCTACATCACCGCGAACTCCTCCTCGGGCTCGAAGTACTACGAGCTCGTGCCGGACGGACTGGTGCCGTGGAAGCACACGAACAGCCAGAACTACACCCCGCAGTTCACCAACGTCGGCGTCAAGGAATGCTCGATCACCGCGACGACGATGACGCAAACCGGCGACCAGGTCGATAAGGTCGAGCTCGTCAAGGACAAGTCAGCCCCGACGATCACCCACCCGGGTGACACGACCGTGCGCGTCGGAGCCGACTTCGACCCGATGGCAGGCGTCGAGGTCTCGGACGCCTGCAGCGACGTGAGCGTCAGCGACATCACCGTCACCGGTGACGTCGACACCTCCACCCCGGGAGACTACGAGCTGACCTACACGGTCACCGACTCCTCGGGCAACGAGGCCAAGGCCACCCGCACGATCACCGTGACCGCCGGTGACGAGCCGACCGAGGACCCGACGGAGAAGCCGACGGACGATCCCACCGGTGACCCGACGGAGAAGCCGACGGACGATCCCACCGGTGACCCGACGGACGACCCGACGGATCCCTCGGATGACCCGACCGAGCCGAGCGAGGATCCCACCGATCCGAGTGAGGAGCCGACGGACAGCGTGCGCGAACTGACCGTCACTCCGGAGATGATCACCGCCAACGACTTCGTCAAGGACGGCGCCGTCGAAATCGTCGCCCGCGGCTGCGCGCCGGGCAGCACGGCAACCGTCACCGTCGAACCGGGCGGCTCAGGCGTGACCGCGTTCACCGACACGGCGACCGCCGATGAGACCGGCGCGGCCGCGTTCGCCGTCTACGGCGAGAATGCCGAGACCCCGGAGGCCTACGTCGGCAGCTACGACGTCACCGTCCGCTGCGAAGGTGGGGTCGATCTGACCGGCCGGTTCACTGTCGTCGCCGCTGATGACGGCGATGACGACGGATCCGACGACGGCGGCCAGGGTGACAACGGCAAGGACGATGACGGTCAGGGCGGCGGTGACCGGGACGGTGACGGCAAGCGCGACGACCGTGACCGTGATTCCGACGGCCGTGAGCTGCCGCGCACCGGCAGCGACATCGGCTGGGCGCTCGCCGCTGGCGGCGGACTCGTGGCACTCGGCGCCGGAGCCTTCGCCCTCGCCCGCCGCAGGACGAACCTGAGCTGATGACCCGTCAGCCA
>NZ_JALXKS010000027.1 GCF_025144725.1 Brevibacterium sp. p3-SID960
GATGGTGGTGGCCTCACCGGTCAGCGGTTCAGCTGACCGATCTCATCTGCTGCTCAGAGCTGCGAGCGGCGGCGAACGGCGTAGACCGAGGCGGCACCTGCACCGATGAGGGCCAGTGCGACACCGAGTGCGGTGGCGAGCTCGGCGCCGGTGCGCGGCAGACGACCCTTGTCGTCCTTGCCCTTGCCGTTGTCGTCCTTGTTGTTGTCGTCCTTGCCCTTGCCGTCGTCATCCTTGCCGTCATCGGACGGGTCGTCGGAGGGCTCATCGCTCGGGTCGTCGGAGGGCTCATCGGACGGGTCGTCGGAGGGGTCATCTGACGGGTCATCTGACGGATCGTCAGATGGGTCATCCGACGGGTCGTCTTCGGGAACCGTCACGGCTGCTTCGACCTCGTGGACGAGCGGCATCGGGTTGTCGTCCCAGAAGGCGTGCTCCGGGTCAGCGGTCAGGCTCACGGTGAACGGGTACTCGCCGGCCTTGGCGCCCTCAGGTGCCGTGATGGTGAACGGGTAGTCCGAGTCTCCGGCCTGGATCTCGTCGATTCGGGCGCCGGCACCCTCGTCGTCGGCGTTCTCGCCGTAGTCGACCTCGAAGCCCTCCGGCAGGCCGGAGACTGCGTAGGTGACCGGTCCGGTGACCTTCTCCTCAGCCTTGAGGTTGACGGCGAAGTTCGTCGGCTCGTCCTCGCTGCCGGTCAGCGTCGCTTCGACGGTGCCGTTGCTGATGACGTCGAGAGCGGCGTCAGCCTGGCGCTCCTTCTTGTCCGGGGAGACTGGGGAGTTCTCCTCGAAGTACTTCTGCCAGATCTCGAAGTCGGTCATGCCCGACTGCTCGAAGGTTCCGGTGGCGAAGGAGGAGAAGTTGTCCCCGCCGGCTGCCAGGAACGACAGCGTGGCGACCTTGTACTCCTTCTTCGGGTCGATGTCCTCACCGTTGACCTTGACGGACTTCACCCGGTCACCGGCCTCGGCAGTCGAGTCGTAGACGACATCGAGCTCATCGGAGATGCCCAGGTGCAGGAACGGACGCGAGGCGCCCTCGGGCTGCCACTGCTCTTCGAACAGCTGGGTGACGGCCTCACCGGACATCGTCACGACACCGTGGTCGTTGGCAAAGGGCAGCACGCCGTTGAGCTCGGCGACGGTGACTTCGCACTGCTCTTCGCTGTTGTAGATGTCATCGCACTTGAGGTCGGTGCGCAGACCGCCCGGGTTGGTGATGCCGAAGTCGGCCTCCCCGAGCTGGGTGTAGGAGGCGCCCTCCTTGAGGGCGTCGGCGACGAGGTTGCCCAGTGTCGACTCAGCGCCGCGGTCTTCCTTGCCGTCCTTCTCTGCCCGGGTGATGTCCTCGGTGATCTTGCCGACGACCTGAGAGCCCTTCTCCTGGGCGACGTCCTCAGCGTCGGAGATGATCTGCTTGACCTTCGTCACGCGCTCGGAGTCGTAGTCCTCGCCCTTGGTCGGCAGCACCTCATTGGTGTCGACCTTCCAGTTGCCGTCGGCATCGGCTTCGAGGACGAGCTTCGAGACGGCCTTGGCGTAGTGGTCGGCCTGCACGATCGGGCGGGTGCGCTCGGTGCCGGGGACCGGAGCTTCGAGCTCCATCTTCTTGTGCGAGTGGCCGAAGAACAGCGCGTCGACCGAGGCGTCGGCGTCGTCGACGAGCTTGGCGAACTCCTTGTTCGAGCCCTTCGCACCGTCGACGGAATCGGTGACGTCCGGGCCGAGGTGGGCCTGGACGATCGTCAGATCCGGCTTCTCGGCATCAGGCAGCGCTTCGAGGCGCGCGGCCTCGTCGTTGACAGCCTCAGTCGCGTCGCCGAATTCGAGTCCGGAGATGCCGTCGGGCGAGACGAGGCTGGCGGTGTCCTGGGTGACGACGCCGATGACCGCGATCTTGACGCCGTCGACTTCGTACTGGTGGCTGGCCGGCAGGGCATCGAAGTGATCCTTCGTGCCCTCCTTGTACACATTCGCGCCGAGGGTCGGGAAGTCGCTGCGCTGCACGACCCGGTTGCTCAGGTCGTCAAGACCGCGATCGAATTCGTGGTTGCCGACGGCCGAGGCGTCGAGCTCGAGGGCGTTGAGGTAGTCGATCGTCGGTGCGTCCTCCTGGGCGGAGGAGGTGTAGATCGAGGCACCGATGTTGTCACCGGCCGACAGCAGCGTCGTCGCTTCCTCACCGCCGTCGAAGGCGGCGCGCTCGCGCTCGATGACCGAGGCGGTGCCGACGCCGTCGGCGTCGAGGCGGCCGTGGAAATCGGTGATCCCCAGGATCTGGATCTTCTTGCCCTCCTCGACATCAGCCATGGCCGGCAGTGCACCGAGCGGCACAACCAATCCGGCGGCGGCTGTGACGCCGATGAGCAGGCGGGGCAGGGATGAAGCCATTTTCGTCCTTCGTCAGGTACCTGATTCGTCTCCGCGCCGGGCCCGCTCAGGGGCAGCGGCGCACCGTTCCAGCCTGCCGTCTGCCGATTGCCTCACGGCGAACTGAAGCTGAACGCGCTGTGAAAACGCTCAGGCTCTTCACATGGTCCAGGAATCACTCTCTCATAGACCAGGGCCGGCCGGAACCCCGGCACGCAGATGCACCAGCTGATGAACCCGCGGTGCTCAGTCGGCGGCCGACTCGGCATCCCGCCGGGCGCGGGTGCGCTCAGCACGCGCCTGCCACTCCCGAGGCGGTGGATACTCGACGTGCTCCATCACCAGGCCGTGAGCAGGGGTGACGAACATCGGGCCGAGGTCAGTGCTTCCTGCCTCGGCGCGGGCGATGAGTTCGGCCGGGCGAGTGGCCGGCCAGGCGCCGGTGCCGACCTTCATGAGCCCGCCGACGAGTGCGCGGACCATGTGGTGGCAGAAGGCGTCAGCGCGCAGGTCGATGACGATGATGTCCTCGTCATCGCGGGTGACGGTGCAGTCGAGCAGGGTGCGGATCGTCGTCGATTCCGGGCGCGGCTTGCAGAAGGGCAGGAAGTCGTGCAGGCCGAGGATCTCCTGTGCCGCGGTGTGCATCGCCGCAGCGTCGAGGGGTTCCTTCGACACGGTGGTGTGCCCGGCGGCCAGCGGGTCGAGGAAGGAGTGCGGGTCGGCGATCCGGTAGGTATAGCGGCGCGAGACCGCAGCGAAGCGGGCATCGAAGGCGGCATCGACCTCGGCGGCGGCATGGACGACGATGTCCTCTGCGCCCAGGTGGCGCAGCGCCCCGCGCAGCCGGGCGGCCAGCGCATCACCGGCGGTGCGGTCGGAGCGGCCGATGAGCCGGGCCGCGATGGCACCGGTGATGTCGAGGTGGACGACCTGACGGCGGGCATGCACCCCGGCATCGGTGCGCCCGGCGACGACGGTGCGCACCGGGGTGCCGCAGATCGTCTCCAGTCCCGCCTCGATGAGGCCCTGCACGGTACGGGCCTCAGGCTGGCGGGCCCAGCCGTGGAAGTCGGTGCCCCGGTAGCCGAGGTCGAGGCGGATCCGCCTGCGCGACCCCTCCGCCTGACTCACCGGCCCTCGCTCAGCCGGCCGGGCCGGTAGTCGGGATCGCCGCTGGACACGATGTCCTGGGAGTCGGTGTCGATGTCGAGGTCGAGCTCGGAGTACGGCACCGGGGTGAACTCCGGGAAGCGGCGGGGCATGAGCACCGGCAGCACCCCGCGCCGGCGACCGCGGTAGCGGGCGACATTGGCGTTGTAGTAGCGGGAGTCAGCGGCGATGCGCGATTCGACAACACACATCTGGATGAACAGCGCACGGGCGACGTATTCGGCATCCGAGGCCGACTCCCCTGGTGCGACCTGCTGCTCGCCGAGGCGCTGGTGCAGCTGCGCAAGAGCCACGGTGAGCTGCTCTTCAGCCGCGCCCACCGCCTCGGGCCCGGTCGACTGGCGGGCGGCGGCGAAGGCGTCGGCGACCGCATCGACCCGCGAACGCAGCTGCGGGTTCTCCTCGACGAGCGTCGAGCATGATTCGAGGAAGGAGGGGATGAGGGAGCGGCGCTCGTGGATGTCGCCACTCAGCTGCCGGTGACCCTCGGCGCACAGATCGCGGGCGAGGCTGAGCTGATTGAACCGGATGACGAGGATGACGATGGCGACGAAGAGGAGCAGGCAGGCCAGTCCGGCCAGCCACCACAGCAGCGTCGGCATCGTGTTCCTTTCCTCAAACCTCGAGAAGCGCCGGCGCACCGCACCCGCCTTGCCGCGTGCATCGCCGGCTGGCAGGTTCGGCGCCGCCAACAGTTTACCGTGTGTTCGCCTGGAACTCCGGGCTTCGCCCGGAGTTGTCCGACACGTCACATCATGGCCGAACGAGCGTCACGCACACCCGGTGCACTGGAATCATGCGCGTCGCTATCCTGGCCGAATCATTCCTCCCTCACATGAACGGGGTGACCCATTCGCTGCTGCGGGTGCTCGATCACCTCGCCGACCGCGGCGACGACGTCCTCGTCATCGCCCCCGGCACCAAACGCGACAGACCCCACGAGGTAGCCGGTGCGCCGATCGTGCGCGTGCCCTCCTTCGCGCTGCCGAAGTACCGGCGCGTGCGCGTGGCCCCCGGCGGTGTCGCCCGGATCCGCCGGCTGCTCGCTGAGTTCGAACCCGATGTCGTGCACCTGGCCTCCCCGTTCGTGCTCGGCTGGCGCGGCGTGCTCGCCTGCCAGGACCTCGGTCTGCCGTCGGTGGCCGTCTACCAGACCGAGGTGCCGGCCTACGCCGCCCGCTACGGGATGCACGGGCTGGAGCAGATGCTGTGGCATCACGTGCGCAACATCCACCAGCACGCCTCGCTGACCCTTGTGCCCTCCAGCTACGCTGCCGGCCAGCTGACCTCGCATGGGGTCGGCGCGGTGCGCACCTGGGCGCGCGGTGTCGATGCCAGCCGCTTCGACCCGACCCGCCGCAGCGAATCCTGGCGGCAGACGATCGCCCCGAACGGTGAGAAGATCATCGGCTTCGTCGGCCGCCTCGCGGTCGAGAAACAGGTCGAGGACCTCGCGGTGCTCGCCGGCGATCCTTCGCTCAAGCTCGTCATCGTCGGCGAGGGCCCGCAGAAGAAGCGCCTCCAGCAGGTGCTGCCCGGTGCCCACTTCACCGGGTTCCTCGGCGGCGACGCACTCGCCCAGGCGGTCGCGAGCTTCGATGTCATGGTCGCCCCCGGTGAGCTGGAGACGTTCTGCCAGACGATCCAGGAGGCGATGGCCTCAGCGGTTCCGGTCGTCGCACCGGCGCGCGGCGGCCCGCTCGACCTCGTCGACTCCTCGCGCACCGGCTGGCTGTATGAGCCCGGTGACCTGCGAGCGCTGCGCGGTCACGTCCGCGACCTCGCCGGCGATGACGCCAAGCGCCGCGCCTTCGGTCAGACCGCCCGCGCCACCGTCCTCGGCCGGACCTGGAAGTCGGTGTGCTCACAGCTCATCGGCCACTACGCTGCGGCCATCGAGAACCCTGCCCCGCAGGTCATCGGCCGCTCCGGAGTGGGTGTGCCCCGCTGGGCGCAGGACCGCGTCGGCTGAGTCTCACCGTCGCCGAGGCGGTGGTTCAGTCCCCGAGCCCGCGGGCGTCAAGTGCCCGGCCGGTGTCCTGAGCGAACTTCACCGCACCGAGCACCACCGGCACTGACCGTGCCTGGATGCTGCGCTCCAGCCCGCGGGCCCGTGCGGCATCTGCCGACTGTCCGACGAGCTGGGCCATGAATGGTATCGAGCGCACCATCAGCGCAGCGGTGAGCGCAACCCGTTCGGCGTCAACGCCGAGGAATCGCAGCGGGCGCACGAGCACAGCGAAGGCCTCGAGCAGCTGGCCGATCGAGGAGGTGAGCATAAGCAGGCCGGCGGCCTGGACACACACGATGAGCTTCGACACCATCACCAGTGCTTGGGCGGCATCGCTGAAGATGAGGTGGAAGGCGATGATGAGGGCGACGAAGATCCAGATCGCCCGCAGCGGGGAGAGCACCTGGCCCAGCCGCAGCCGCGAGGTCAGTCCGCAGGCGAGCAGGACTGCGAAGACACAGGCGTCGACGACCGGGTTGCGCAGAGCGAGCACGACGATGCTGATCGCTGCGACTGCCCCAAGTTTGAGGAGCACCGGGGTGCGGTGCAGCCAGCCGCCGGCGGGCACATAGGTGCCGAAGAACCGCGACTGCCGTCTCATCGCTGCTCCTCACCGGAGGCGGGTCTGCCGCCGGTGGTCCGGCGAGCGTGAGAGACGGCGGCGGCGATGAGCTGCCGGTAGGCGGCCACGGCCTCGGCTGGGGCGGTGTCGGCGACGATTCGGCCGTCTTGGAGCACCAGGGTGCGTTCGGCATCACCGGCGAAGTCGAGGTCGTGTGTGGAGACGATGAGCTGGATGCCGCGGCGGGCGGCGAGATCGTCCAGCGTGGCACGCAGCAGCTCCCGGTTGGCCAGATCGAGCAGCGTCGTCGGCTCATCGAGCACCAGCACCGTCGGGGAGACCGCGAGCACGCTGGCCAGGGCTACGAGCTGCCGCTGGCCGGAGGACAGTTCGTAGATGGAGCGTTCGGCCAGATCCTCGACCCCGAACTCCGCAAGTGCCTCGACGGCTGCCTTCCGGCGGGCGCCCTTATCGCGGATGCGGCGTTTGAGGGAGAGTTCGACGTCTTCGACCGGGGTCGGCATGACGAGCTGAGCGGCCGGATCGGAGAAGACGAACCCGATCTGCCGGCGCACGGCAGCCCCATCGTCGACGGTGTCGAGGTCGCCTAAGCGCACGTGCCCGCGGGTGGGTGCGGTGAGCCCGTTGATGAGCTGGAGGAAGGTCGACTTGCCCGATCCGTTCGCGCCGATGACGCTGATGCGCTGTTCGCTCAGCGTCAGGGTGAGATCGGTGAGCAGGGTGCGGGTGCGCAAACGGCTGCTGGCAGGATCCATATCCTCGACGGTGACGGCGACATCGTCGAACACGACTCCGGCCCGGGCCCTGTCCTGGGACCCGGGTACCGGAGTGTGTCCGTCGATCATCTGGTCAGCGCCGCACGAGGATGTTGGGGAAGGCGCGGTGGATGAGCAGGGCGAGTGAGGCGGCGACGATGTTCTTGACGACATCGCCGGGCCAGTACGGCAGGTCGGCGACGAACGCGGCCGAAAGCGGAATGCCGGCGTTGATCGAGATGCCGAGGATGCCCAGCGGGTGGGTGGTGAGGAAGCTGGCGATCAGCCCGCCGATGAATAGGGTGGCCCACAGTTTGCCGCCGGTCATCCGCTTGACCGCCCAGCCGGCGACGACACCGGCGAGCAGCGCGAAGAGCGGGAAGGCGATGAGGTAGCCGGCGGTCGGCCCGGCGAGCACACCGAGGCCGCCGGTGAAGCCGGCGAAGATCGGCAGTCCGATGAGCCCGAGCACCAGGTAGAGCAGGGTGGCGAGGAAGCCGCGCAGCGGGCCGAGTGTCAGTCCGGTGAGCCCGATGACGAGGGTCTGCAGGGTGATCGGGACACCGACGTTGCCGACCGGGATCGGCGGGGCCATCGCGAAGGCGGCGATGAGGGCGGCGAACACCGCGATGAGTGCGATGTCAGTCGACGTGAAGCGGCGCGCCGGCCGGCGGGTGCCGGCTGCCTCGGACGCACCGGGAGCGGTAGGAGAGGTCATGGAGACTCCAGTCTGTTCTCAGTCAGGATGCAAACCAGAACACCATAGCTGAACACCGTTCAGTTCTGTGCGGCGGGCACAGCCGAACGAGCCCTGCGCTGGCGCTCGCGCACACCTGCGGACTGCTGGAGCTGACCGCACCGGCAGTCAGGCCGGGCTGGCTCACTCCCACTCGATGGTGCCCGGCGGCTTCGAGGTGACGTCGAGGACGACGCGGTTGACCTCTTCGACTTCGTTGGTGATGCGGTTGGAGATCGTGGCGAGCAGATCGTAGGGCAGGCGCGTCCAGTCAGCCGTCATCGCGTCTTCGCTGGAGACCGGGCGCAGCACGATCGGGTGGCCGTAGGTGCGGCCGTCGCCCTGCACGCCGACCGAGCGGACGTCGGCCAGCAGCACGACCGGGCACTGCCAGATCTCAGCATCGAGACCTGCGGCGGTGAGTTCGGCGCGGACGATCGCATCGGCTCGGCGCAGCGTGTCGAGGCGCTCCTTGGTGACTTCGCCGATGATGCGGATGCCCAGGCCGGGGCCGGGGAACGGCTGGCGGGAGACGATGACCTCGGGCAGGCCGAGTTCGCGGCCGATGGCCCGGACCTCGTCCTTGAACAGCGCGCGCAGCGGTTCGACGAGCGTGAACTGCAGGTCCTCGGGCAGGCCGCCGACATTGTGGTGGCTCTTGATGTTCGCGGTACCCGATCCGCCGCCGGATTCGACGACATCGGGGTACAGGGTGCCCTGGACGAGGAACTCGATCTCCTCCCCGGATCCGCCGGCGGCGCTTTCGCGGGCTTCGAGGACGAGGTCGGCGGCAGCGTTTTCGAAGGTGCGGATGAATTCGTGGCCGATGGCCTTGCGCTTGTCCTCGGGGTCGGTGAGCCCAGCGAGCTGGCCGAGGAACTGCTCGGCGGCGTCGATGGTGACCAGGCGGATGCCGGTGGCTTCGACGTAGTCGTTCTCGACCTGGGTGCGCTCATCCTGGCGCAGCAGCCCGTGGTCGACGAACACACAGGTGAGCTGGTCGCCGACGGCCTTGTGCACGAGGGCTGCAGCGACCGCGGAGTCGACGCCGCCGGACAGGCCGCAGATGACCTTCTTGTCCTCCACCTGCTGGCGGATGAGCCCGACCTGTTCGTCGATGACGCTGGCTGGTGACCAGTCGGAGGTCAGGTCTGCGACGTTGTAGAGGAAGTTGCGCAGCACTTCCTGCCCGAACTCCGAGTGCATGACCTCCGGGTGCCACTGCACGCCGGCGAATCGGCGCTCACGGTTCTCGAACGCAGCGATCGGCGCACCGGCGGTCGAGGCGAGCACGGTGAACCCAGCCGGCGCCTCGGTGACGGAGTCGCCGTGGCTCATCCACACCCTCTGGCTCTCCGGCTGCCCGGCGAGCAGGGTGCCGGGTTCGGTCACGGTGAGCTGGGTGGAGCCGTATTCGCGGCGGTCGGTCTTGGCGACCGTGCCGCCGAGCGAGGTCGTCATGATCTGGAAGCCGTAGCAGATGCCGAAGATCGGCACCCCGAGGTCGAAGACCTCAGTGTCGAGAGCCGGCACGCCCTCGCCGTAGACCGAGGACGGCCCACCGGAGAGCACGATCGCCACCGGCTTGCGCGCAGCGAACTCCGCGGCCTTCGCAGTGTGCGGGACGACCTCGGAGTACATGCCGGCTTCGCGCACACGGCGGGCGATGAGCTGAGCGTACTGGGCGCCGAAGTCGACGACGAGAACGGGTGGCACCTGCGTTGCGGTGGGAGTCTGGGTCATGTGCTCAATCCTAATGTGCTTGGCGGGTGCGGGGTCAGCCCTCGACAGGGGCGACGACGACGGCGGCGTCGAGTTCGTCCTGGACGCGGTGGTGGACGCGGCGCTCGAGGATGAAGGACATGACCGGCACAACGCCGGCCAGCGCCATGAGCAGCAGCCGGCTGAGCTTCCAGCGCATCGTCTGGTTCAGCCACAGACACGAGATGAGGTAGACGACGTAGCACCACCCGTGACTGATGGCGATCGCGGCGGCGAGGTTGAAGTTGCCGATCATGAGCGCCTGGGAGGCGTCGCCGTTCATGATGAGCCCGACGATGATGTACTTGTAGATCATCTCGACGGTGAGGATGAGCAGCAGAATGCCGGTGATGATCGCCATGACCCGGTAGAAGCGCGAGGCGTTGAGCGCTGAGGTGTAGCGGCTGTAGAGCCAGACGTTGTCATCGGAGAGGTCGGGCCGGGCGTCGTCGGGGTGCTGGCGCGCATCATGGGGGTCAGTGACCATCGGTGTCCTTCATCGGGTGCTGCTGAGGCTGAGCGGCCTGGCCGGTTCCCTTGGCTCCGGCCGGCTTGACGACCACATAGTCTACTGTCTTCCCGGCTGCGGCGCGCTGCTGAGCGAGGTGGGCGTCGCGCAGCAGACGCCACCAGATGTAGAAGGCGAAACCGGCGAAGAACAGCCATTCGAGGGCGTAGACGCCGGACTGCAGGTCGAAGCCGCCGGATTCGTCGGCGGTCAGGTGCACGCGGGTGAGCCCATCGACGGCTGCCGAGGCGCCGGGCCCGGAGTCCTGTTCGGGGAACAGATAACCGGAGTAGGTGTAGATGTCGAAGAGGTTGACCAGCTGCGAAGTCGACACAGTGCGCACCTGCCCGGCTGGCAGGCCCTCGGTCGACTCCGGTCCTTCGATCGGGCCGAGCCGGGCCGTCATCTCCACCGGGCCGTCATGGGCGCGCGAGCTCATCGCCGCCTCTTCGCTCTCCACCCAGCCGCGCACCACCGGGATGGCGGTCGGGCGGGTCTCATCCGCCTCGGCGGCGGCTGGCAGTCCTGCTGCCTCACCGAACCGGGCATCGTCGGGGACGAACATCGTCACTACCCAGAAGCCCTCCGTGCCGTCGTGGTAGCGGCCGGTGACCGCGACCTGCGCATCGGGCAGGTAGTGGCCGGTGAGCGTCACCCGCTGGTCGGCGACGATCCCGGGCTGCGGGACCTGGGCTTGGACGACCTCGTTGAAGTCCTTGACGGTTTCGATGTCCTGGGAGCTGATGGCGTCGTTCTTGTGCTGGGCGCGGTTGAGCTGCCAGTAGGACAGCCCGACGAAGGCGGTGGCGAGCAGCAGGACGAGGGCGAGGAAGCCCATCCAGCGTGGGGTGAAGGCGAGTCGGAACATACGGATCGCTCAGCGCTGTCAGGCGCGCCGGCTCAGAACCCCGCGTTCTGCGGCTGGTATGGGGAGACGACGACGTCGACGCGCTGGAACTCCTTGAGATCCAGGTAGCCGGTCGTCGCCATCGCCCGGCGCAGCGCCCCAGCGAGGTTGACTTCGCCGATCGCGGTGTGGCCGGGGCCGAAGAGCAGCTGTTCGAGCGGGGCGACAGTGCCGATGTCGACGCGGCGGCCGCGCGGCAGCTGCGGGTGGTGGGCCTCGGCACCCCAGTGGCAGCCCTTGCCGGGAGCCTCTTCGGCGCGCGCGAGCGCGGAACCGAGCATCACGGCGTCAGCACCCATGGCGAAGGCCTTGATGATGTCGCCGGAGGTGCCGAGTCCGCCGTCGGCTATGACGTGGACGTAGCGGCCGCCGGATTCGTCCATGTAGTCCCGGCGGGCGGCGTGCACATCGGCCAGTGCGGTGGCCATCGGGGCGTGGATGCCCAGGGTCCTGCGGGTGGTGGCGGCTGCTCCCCCGCCGAAGCCGACGAGCACACCGGCGGCACCGGTGCGCATGAGGTGCAGGGAGGCGGTGTAGGTCGCAGCGCCGCCGACGATGACGGGCACGTCGAGTTCGTAGATGAAGCGCTTGAGGTTGAGCGGTTCGGCGTTGGAGGAGACATGCTCGGCCGACACGGTGGTGCCGCGGATGACGAACAGGTCGACGCCGGCGTCGACGACGGTGCGCCAGTACTCCTGCGTGCGCTGCGGGGTCAGTGCGCCGGCGACGGTGACGCCGGCTTCGCGGATCTCGGCGAGCCGGGCGGTGATGAGCTCTTCCTTGATCGGCTCGGCGTAGATCTGCTGCATCCGCTCTGTGGCCTGTTCGGCCGGCAGCGTGGCGATCTCGTCGAGGTAGGGCTGCGGGTCCTCGTAGCGGGTCCACACGCCTTCGAGGTCGAGCACGCCGAGTCCGCCGAGCTTGCCGAGCGCGATGGCCGTGGCTGGGGAGGCGACGGAGTCCATCGGGGCGGAGATGAACGGGATGTCGAAGTGATAGGCGTCGATCTGCCAGTCGAGGGAGACGTCCTGCGGGTCGCGGGTGCGCCTGGCCGGGATGATCGCGATGTCATCCAGGGAGAAGGCCCGCAGGCCGCGCTTGCCTTTGCCGATTTCGATTTCGCTGCTCACGCCTCCAGGGTACCGCAGGCCCCGGACATCGCTCTCACCGCCCGTTCAGCCGGCGAGCAGGGCTCTCGTTTCCGGTTGGCGATTCAGTCGCCGGTGGATCCGTCGAGTTGCTCGCGGATGAGGTCGGCGTGGCCGAGGTGACGGTTGTATTCCCCGATCATGTGCACGAGCACCCAGCGCATATTCCATGGTTCGCCTTCGCCTGCCGGTTCGGCGACCGGCGCGGACAGGTCACCGAGGCCTGCGGTGATCTCACGGGAACGGGCGACGGTCTCCTCGAACAGGGCCCGCGCCTCGGCGGTGGGGATGTCGGCAGCGAGGTCCCAGTCCCAGTCGTTGTTGTCCTCCCAGGGTGCGGTGGCCCAGGGCTCGCTGGGTGCGCGGCCGGCGACGCGGAAGCCGAACCAGTAGTCCTCGACGAAGGCCATATGGGTGAGTAGTCCGGCCAGGGTCATCGTCGACGGTGCCAGTGCGGTGCGCAGCTGCGCGTCGGTCAGTCCTTCGGTCTTGCGCAGCAGCACGCTGCGGGAGAAGTCGATGAAACCGGTGAGGGCGTCGAGTTCGGTGCCGCTGTTCGGCGGTTCGTGGACGGGGGTGATCGGTTCAGGTGGCGGCGTCGTTGCCGCAGTGTTCTCCATGTCCGTCAGCGTATCCGAGGAATCGTGGTCACAGGGGTCTTCGCCGGCCACTGTCGTTGGGACCCGGACGGTGTGCCCGCTGCCGTGCTCGACTACCTCGATGCCCCCGTCCCGGGGGGTGTTGAGCGTCTGCCTGTGCGGTTCGGCGGCTTCGCAGCTCGGTTCCCGATCCCGTTCGGCGCTGTCGTCGAGAAGCGCGGTGAGCAGGCACTGCGCATCTCGAAGGACTCCATCTCCTCGGCCTCCGACGACTCCGACGGCACGCTTACGATCCTCACCCGCAGCGGCCATCGGGCGTTTCGCGGCAGCATCGAAGGAGACAAGGAGCGACTGGGCCGGGCGTTCGCCGCTTACGGCTACCGCTGGAGAAGGGGCAGAGTGCGGCGCCTGCCGCTGACGAGCTGCAGGATCGAGGCGACGGCCAGCGAGACGGCTGCGGCGAGGACGAACAGCAGGCCCCATGACGGCTCAGCCTGAACCGGACCGTGGGGCACAAGCTCGCCGTCGATGATGTGGTCGTACATGATGTGCGGCCATTCGGCGGTGACGACGCCGACGGAGCCAGTGAACAGGCAGGCGCTGCCGACCAGGCCGATCCATCCCCATACGCGCGGATGCCACCCGGTGAGCGATTGCATGGCCATGAGGACGCTGATGGCTGTTCCCGGCCGCAGGAGCCATGTAGCCATCGAACGGTCAGCGGCCTGGAGGACGTTGGAGCTGAGCATGGCGAAACCGGGTTCAGCCGATTCGTAGACCGGGAAGCCGATGGTGAGGCCGAGCAGCAGGGGTGAGGCGATCGCGCACAGGCGGGCGTACTCCCTCATGCCGGCCCCGGGTCCGCAGCGGCAGGCGGTGCCTGCCGGGCGGCGAGCAGCTGCAGGGTCGCGGCGTGGGCGAGCACTCCGGCGGCGCACACGATGAGCAGCAGGCCGAGCCAGGGCTCGGGGACTTCCATCCCGCCGGCCGGCCGGCCCTGGTCGTCGACGCCGTCCCACATGAGCGAGGGCCGGTTCTCGCCAGTGAAGGCACCGAACGCCCCGACGGTGAGGAAAAGCGCGCCGATGTAGCCGATCCACGCCCAGACGCCGGGCCGCCAGCCGGTGAAGGACTGGATGACCATGAGCACGGCGATGAGGATGCCAGGTGCGAGCAGCGCAGCCACCGGTGAGAGGCCGACCGCGGCGATGGAGAACACACGTGAGGCGATCATCATGATCCGTCCTCCTCCCCTGCCGGTGCCGGGTCGGCACGCTGAGCCTGGGCGCGCCGGCTGCGGTGGGCCGTCACCAGCTGCAGGATCGAGGCAAGCGCCAGGATCAGCGTGGCTGCGGCGATGAGTGCCGTGCCCCACCAGGGCCCAGGCAGGATCAGCCCGCCGGTGGGCATCCCGTCAGCAGTGACGCCGTCCCACAGGATGCCGAACGTCCACAGATTCGACACCACCGAAACCGCCCCGGCGGCAATGCACACGCAGCCGGCGAGCCCGATCCAGCCGCCGGCCCGCGGCAGCATGCCGGTGAAAGCGCAGAAGCACAGGACCACGGCTGCGAGGATGCCGGCGAAGATCAGCGGCGAGAGCTCACCGGCTGTCGCTGCGGAGATGAGGCCGATGTCATCAGAGCTGCAGTCACGGTCGGTGATGCGCAGCACCGGCACCCAGAAGGCCGCTGCGAAGAGCGCGACCGTCACGGCGGTCAGGACGCGGGTTGTCGTTCTCATATTTCCAGCCTCTGATGACTCAGCGTGCCGGTGATGACCAGGCTGTGCCGGTTCCGCCACAAGCGCAGGCAGGCGCCGCCTCCGGCGCGGGGTCACGAGCCGTGGCGCTCCCCGGGCGAGCGAGTGCGGAAGTCTGCCAGCTGCACGATTCCGGCGGCGATGAGTGCGAATCCAGCCGCGGCGGCGAACGCCAGGCCCCACCAGATGTCAGGCTGCTCCATCCCGCCGATCGGCACCCCGGTGGGGTCGATGCCGTCCCACATGATGACGTTGTCACGCCGTGAGAGGGCCGTGTCGCCGGCGCCGAGGAGCTGGAGCGCGCCGACGGCAGCGGTGAGGAACCCGGTGATCCGAGTGCGCAGGCCGGCCAGGCCGATGACGATCACGACTGCTGCGGTGCCGATGACCGGCACCAGGAGCAGCGAGAGCGGGGAGGAGCCTCCTGCCGCGAGGACGGTGTCGTATCGGGCGAAGTCCCGGTTGGCGTAGCGCAAGACGGGCATCGTCAGCGAACCGGCCAGGCAGGCAAGCGCGGCGACGGCGAGCAGGCAGGAGATCAGTCTCATGTCTCCAGCATGGCCGCAGCCTGCGTCACCGCAGTGACGTCAGTGTCACCGTCCTGACACACGGTGGGGCCCTGACACACGGCGGGGTCCCGTCACATGGCGGGGCCCGGTCATACGGCGGGGTCCTGTCACACGAGGCCGAAGCCCTCGGCCTGGGCGATGATCTCATCGGCGGTGAAGCTGATGTGCGGCAGGTGGGCGGACTGCTCGACGACGTGCATGCACACCCGCCGGAAGGGCACCGGGTGGGTCAGCGCCACACTCGTGAGCCCAGCCGGCAGGCTGAGCAGAGCCAGGGCCGGCAGCAGGGTGATGCCGTGGCCGGCAGCAACGAGAGCCAGTGCTGCGTAGTGGCCTTCGGAGCGGGCGATGACCCGCGGGGCGATACCGGCGGCAGCACACGCGTGCAGGATCGCGCTCATCCCCGCAGTCGCGCGGGATTCGGCGTCGATCCAGCGCTCCTCGGCGATCTCGGCCAGCGGCACCTCCCCGGCGTCTGCAAGCCGGTGGCTGGTGGGCACAACGAGGTGGAACTCGTCGTCGAACAGCGGTGTGCGGATGGTGCCGGGCACCTCAGTGGCGGCGGCGAAGCCAGCCTCGCTGCGTATCTCGATGTCCGGCAGCCGCGGGGAAGGCGCGGAGTCGCGCTCATTGTCGAGGATCTCGAAGCGGATCGTCGGAGAGGTCCTCACGACGGAGTCGACGACCGGTGGCAGCAGGGTCTCGTGGAAGGAGGTGAACCCGGAGAACACGATGCGCGGGTCCGGCGAGGAGGTCATGTCATCGACGGCGCCGTCGAGCCGGCGGACCTGGTCGAGGACCTTGGAGGCCTCCTCGGCGAGCTTGCGGCCGGCCTCGGTGATCTCGATGCCCCGCCCGGCCCGCCGGTAGAGCTCCAGGCCGGTCGACCGCTGGAGGGTGGCGATGTGCTGGCTGATCGTCGCCGGCCGGTAGCCGAGGTTGGCGGCGGCCTCGACGACGGATCCGGCGGTGACGACAGCTCGCCAGATGCGGCGCCGATTGAGGTCCCAGGAGCGCACGGGCACAGCCTAACCGGCATGTAGGCAAAACCGAATGGTCATCAGTGTTTCTCTGCTTGCGCCTGATGATCACCGGTTCCACAATGTTCCTGCCGGCACTGCATGTAGGAGTGCGTGGCCGGCGCTCACAAAGGATGCAGTCCTCGTTGTCCAAAGGAGGCTCTAGTGACTCTCACCGTGTTCGGCGCGCTCCTCGCCGCCTCGGTCGGCATCTCCGTGACGCCAGGTCCCGAGACCATACTCGTCCTCCGCTACGGCGCCCTGCGCCGGCGGGCGGGCCTCTTCTGCACAACGGGGACTGCGCTTGGGGCTCTTGTATGGGCGGTGCTGGCGATCACCGGAGTCGCTGCGATCATGCAGCGCGAACCGGCGCTGCTCGCCGCAGTCAAGACCGTCGGCGGCATCTACCTGCTCTTCCTCGGCGCGAAAGCCGCCTACCCGCTCATCCGCACCTGGTGGGCCACCAGACGCAGCCTGGCAACCGCCTCGGCTTCCGGATCTGCATCGGCGACCGGTGCCTCGAGCGCGCTGGAGGCGAGCACCGGCTCCCTCGAGCTTGCTGCAGTCAACGCATCTCTGCGAACGCCGACGGCGCTTGCGAGCTTCGCGACCGGGCTGTTCACCGCGCTGACGAACCCGAAGTCCGGGCTGTTCTTCCTCGCGGTGCTGCCGACGTTCATCCCAGCTGACCCGACGCTGGTCGACTATGCGATCGTCGTCGGCACGATCGTCGGCTGCCTGGGCCTCTACGCCGCGGGTCTCGTGTTCGTCGCCAACCGGGTGTCCTCGCTGCTGCGCACCCCGCGCGCCGATATGGTTCTTGGCATCGTCTCGGCCAGCGTGCTCAGCATCCTCGGCGTGCTCATCCTCACCCTCTGAGCCAGACAGACACTGCCCTGAGCCTGCTGACTCTCCGGCCTGACAGCTTCCCTCGCCCGGCCGGCACGTTCAGCCGTTGACGGCGTCGTCGACGGCGGGCTCCAGCTCGGGATAGGCGAACTCATAGCCTGCCGCCTGCAGCCGCTCGGGCAGCACCCAGCGGCTCTTGAGCACGAGTTCGGTCTCAGTGCGGATCGCGATCGCACCGATCTCGAGCATCCAGCGAGCCACCGGCAGACCGACCGGCATGCCGGTTGCAGCCCGGATCGCTGCCATGAACCCGCGGTTGTCTGACGGGTTCGGGGCGGCGGCGTTGATGGGCCCGTCGAGCTCAGGGTGGGCTTCGAGGAAGTCGATGATGCCGGCGACGTCGTCAAGGTGGATCCAGCTGAACCGCTGCCGGGCTCCGCGGGTGGCGTAGGCGTGGGCGGTGCCGGCGCGCCTGCGGCCGGGGGTCGTCGGCCAGCGGCCATCGTACTGGGCGCCGCCGAGGCCGATGCGGGCGAGATTGATGAGCGGGCCGAGGGCGCCGTTGCGGCTGCCGGCCCCTGAACCGGTCGCGGCCTCGGAGGTGTCGTGGCCAAGCACGATCGCAGTGCGCAGGGCGACCCGGCGAGTGGCCGGCAGGTCGGCCGCGAAGAGCGCACGCTCCCAGGTGCGGGCCACGTCGACGGAGAAGCCTTCGCCGATCTCGCCGCCGGATTCGGTCATCGGCCGGTCATCGGCGTGTCGATAGATCGTCGCGGTCGAGGCGTTGATCCACAGCGGCGGCGGGTTGTCCGCTGCGGCGATCGCATCGGACAGGGCTGTGGTGGTGGACAGCCGGGAGGTGAAGATCTCCTCCCGGTTCTTCGCGGTGTAGCGGCATCCGACACTCTTGCCGGCCAGCCCGATGACGAGGCCTGCCCCGTCGACGGCGGCCGCGATCCCATCCGAGTGATCCCAGGTAAGGTCGGCGTCGGACCGGGAGATCGTGACGACCTCCCGGCCTTCGGCCCGGTACTTGGGCACCAGGTGGCGGCCGATGAAGCCGCTGGATCCGCCGATGACGACCCGCCCGAGGCCGGGCTCACCGGCACCCTCCTGGGAGGTGCTGGCTGGGGTGGCCTCGGGGGTGTCGTGCATCGCCGGCACCCGATCAGGACAGTGCGGCCTCGGCTGCCGGTTCGCCGAGTGCTGCGACGTCCCAGGACTGGAAGACGTGGGCGGAGGCCCAGAAGTGCAGTTCGTACACGGTGGCCTGCGCGAAGGCGGCCATCATCGCCTGCCGGGTGGTCTCGTCGGCTGCGGCCATCTCGCGTTCGAGGATCGCGACGGCACCGTCGACGGATGCGTCGAAGTCGGGGCTGTCGTAGGTTTCGATCCAGGCGCGGTACGGGTGGGTGTCCATGCCGTCGCCGACGCGTTCGGTGAGCACCTTGCCCATGTGTGCGTACACCCAGAAGCACGGCAGCACTGCGGCCGCGCCGACCGGGTAGGCCGCGGCCGAGGCCTGGGCGATGAGATAGGAGGTGTAGCCCAGCGTCGTCGGCGAGGGCTGCGGTTGCCCGTCGGCGTCAGTCAGCTGGCTGCGGGCCGAGGCGAATCGCTCCTCGGCCAGCAGTGCAGCGTGCATGTCCTCTTCGACGGTGACGGCTTCGCCCGCGGCCAGGGCCCAGAAGCGGGTGTCCTCGCGGTTGGGGGCGCGCACGCCGAGCTGGCTCATGGCGCGGGCGTAGCCGTTGAGGTACAGCTCGTCCTGCAGGATGTAGTTGACGAAGGTTCGCACCGGCAGTTCGCCGGTGGCGAGTGCGTCGAGGAAGGGCAGGTTCTCGATCTCATCGAGGGTGCCGGCGACGGAGTCCCAGATCGCCTGGGTGTTCTCGCCTGCGACGAAGCGGTTGCGGTCGGTCATGGCAGTCCTTTCCTTAGGTGCCCGGGCTCGGCGGGCGCTCATCTTCGAGGTGGGCGGGTTCAGCGCGTGACGGTGAGGTCGACGAGGTGGTCGACCGGCCCGTGGGCGCCTTCGGGGTTGAGGCTCAGCTGCCAGTGATCTGCCGAGGCGAGCGCACGGGCGAGGTAGTCCAGTGACCGTTCGACGGCTGTGGTGATGGTCTCCGAGGCAGTGGTGGTTTCCGAGGCGGTGGTGTCTGCGCCCGAGGCGGCGCTCGCCTGTGCGTGGCGGGCGGCGGCCATCTCAGCGGTGATCGTCGCTGACAGGGTGCAGCCGGTGCCATGGGTGTTCGGGGTGCGGATGCGAGTGTGGGTGAATTCCGAGGTGGTGCCGTCGGCCAGGGCGAGGACGTCGATGACCTCATCGTCGGCACCGTGGCCGCCTTTGAGCAGCACGCCGTTCGCACCGTGTTCGATCAGCCGGCCGGCCTGGTCGCGCATCTGCTCGATGCTTGCGGCTTCGGGTTCGGATTCGCCGAGCAGCAGTGCGGCTTCGGGCAGGTTCGGGGTGATGAGGTCCGCGCGCGGCATGAGCTGGCGGCGCACAGAGTCGACGGCGTCGTCGTCGAGCAACTGGTGTCCGGAGGTGGCGACCATGACGGGGTCGACGACGAAGTAGCCGAGGTCCTTCTCATCGGCGGTGTGACAGACGAGTTCGACGAGGCTGCGGGTGGCGAGCATCCCGGTCTTCGTCGCGTCGACTGGCACATCATCGAGCACGCTGGACAGCTGGGCTTCGACGAAGGCCTCGTCAATGCCGTAGACCTCGCTGACGCCGTGGGTGTTCTGGGCGACCAGGGTGGTGATGGCGGTGGTGCCGTAGACGCCGCGGGCGCAGAAGGCTTTGAGGTCAGCGTGGATGCCGGCGCCGCCGGACGGGTCGGTGCCGGCGATGGACAGGGCGATCGGCGGGCGGGATGCGGGTGCGGGCATTGTTCAGCGTCCTCCGTCTGCAGTGTGGGAGCCGGTGTCGTCGTGCGTCTCAGTCCGGTCCTCGGTGTCGGGTGTCTGGCCGGTGAGAAACGCGGTCTTGATCCCGGCAGCGGCTGCGCGCGGGTCGGCGGCAGTGCAGATGGCGGAGACGACGCAGATGCCGGCGACTCCGGTGCCGTGCATCTTGGCAGCACCTGCCAGGTCGATGCCGCCGATGCCGAAGACCGGCAGGCCGGCTTCGCCGGCGAGCGCGCGGATCTTCTCGGGGCCGAGGACGTCGCGGGCGTTCTTCTTCGTCGTCGTCGGAAACGCCAGGCCCACGCCGAGCAGGTCGACGGTGCCGGCCTCACGGGCGGCGGCGAACTGATCTGGGGTGGTGGCCGAGAGCCCGAGCAGGGCCTCCTGGCCGATGTGCTGGCGGACTTCGGCAAACGGCATGTCGTCCTGGCCGACGTGCAGGTGCACGAGGTGTCCTTCGCTGTTGAGCTGTTCGACGACGGCGACGCGGTCGTTGACGAACACCGGCACCGGCCGGGTGATCTTCGCATCGCCGAGCACCTCGTCGACGGCTCGCAGCACATCGCAGGTGAGGTCGTACATGGCGTCGTCGGTGATGTCCTTATCCCGGATCTGGACCATTCCCGCCCCGCCGGCCACCGCCTCGGCGACGGTCTCGGCCACCGACCGGCCGGCGGCAGCACACTGGGCGGTGTCGGTGATGAAGTACAGGGCGGTGTCGACCTCGCCGAGGCGATCGTGGCTCATGCGGTGACTTCCACGGTGTCGTAGCTGACGCTGACTGCGGCGATGTCCGCGGCGGTGACGGAATGCAGGGCGTCGAGGAACTCGACGGCGAAGCTGCCGGGCCCGCGGCTCGTGCTGGCCGCGCGGGTACCGGCGGCTGCATAGTGGGCGTGGGCGGCGACGACCGCGGCGAACGGGTCGGCCGGCAGAGCGCCGAGGTAGGCGGCGACGACACCGCCGAGCGAGCAGCCGGTGCCCACGACCAGCGGCATGTAGTCCGAACCGCCGGAGACCCGGGCGATGCGCACCTGCTCACCGGCGTGGACGATCGCGTCGACCTCGCCGGAGACAGCGACGACGGAGCCGAGTGCGTGGGAGAGCTGGATCGCAGCCTCCAGGACGGCTTCGACCTCGTCGGTGGAGTCGACGCCGCGAGCACCGGCACCGGTGCCGGCCAGGGCTGCGACTTCGGAGGCGTTGCCGCGGATGGCGGTCGGCTGCCAGGTCAGGGCCTGCTTGATGCGGGTGGTGCGGTAGTCGATGACACCGTAGGAGACGGGGTCGAGCACCCAGGGGGTGCCGGTCTCACGGGCGGCGGTGATGGAGGCGTCGGCGGCGAGGAAGTTGTGGGAGCTGGCGGTACCGAAGTTGATGAGCAGGCCGTCGGCGATGCGGGTGAACTGGGCGGCATCGGCTTCGTGGTTGATCATCGCCGGTGAGGCGCCGATTGCCAGCAGTGCATTGGCACTCAGCGGCTGCACGACGGTGTTCGTGATGCACTGGACGAGCGGATTCGACTCCCGCACCGCGGTGGCAGCCGCTACGAGGTCGGGTACCGAGTCCGCCGCCTGTGCGGCGGCAGATGCGTGCTGCTGCGTCATGACAATCCCTTCGCCAGCATGATCCAGATCAGGTTCGATGGGTGTGTTCTCAGCCCGGCCTGCCGGGCACCCCATGTCTGTCCGCCACTCTAACAGTCCTGGCTGATGACGCCAGTTTGCGCTGGAGTGTGACGGCGCGGCGGCGCGCGGAGTCCGCATGCATGGGTCGCTAGGATCGGAGCAGACGGCGAAATCCGTCGGCCACCGGCAGCGCACCTGATGAAAGCGGAGGAAACCTGTGAGCGATGTGCTCTTCTCACCCAGCGAAACCGGCGAGGGCTCGTTCCTCGACCTCATGCAGCTGGAGAAGATCGACAAGAACATCTACCGCGCCGGCTACGTCTTCGATGAGCCCTATGCCCTCTACGGCGGGCAGGTCGCAGCGCAGTCCGTGCACGCCGCGGCCCTGACCGTCGATGAGGAGCGCAAGCCGCACTCCCTGCACGGTTACTTCCTGCGCCCGGGCAATGCCGCCCGGCCGACGGTCTTCCAGGTCTTCCGGGACCGCGACGGCGGCTCCTACTCCGCCCGCCGGGTCGTCGCCACCCAGGACGGCGATGTCATCTTCAATATGGCCATCAACTTCACCCGCGGCAACGAAAGCCCCGACCTGCAGGGCCCGACGGCCGCCGCCGAGGCCGGGATCCGGTTCGGGGACCCCACGCCGATGCCGCGGATGTTCTCCTTCGAAGCCCGCAGCACCGACCAGCCTCTCGCCACGACCGACTACCCGGTCCGGTTCTGGGCCCGCTGCACAGAAGACCTCGGCAATTCCGAACTGCTGCACATCTGCGCCCTGACCTACCTATCCGACATCTCATCAGGTCTGGGGGCGTTCAATACCGATGAGTTCAAGTCCGGCTCCAGCCTCGATCACTCGCTGTGGTTCCACCGGCCGGTGAACATGAACGACTGGGTGCTGTGCGACTACGCCCCGCGCTCCGCCGCCTACGGCCGCGGTCTGTACACCGGCGACATCACCACAGCCGACGGCGTGCTCGTCGCCTCGGTCGCCCAGGAAGCCCTGTTCCGCAGGCTCACCCCGGAGCAGCTGCGGCACTATCGCGGGATCGGCCGGCAGAAGACGGACTGAGATCCCTAAGCCGACCCAGCACCCGGCGCTCGCTTGCGCACATCAAATAGTTCGCATATGCGAACTTTGAAGATTCGCTGCGGAGAACTATTGTGATGCCATGGCATTCCGATCCCCCCTCCATCGCCTGCGCTCACCTCGCGCGCACAGCCGCACCCGGCGCATCCCCCTTCTCATCACCGGCCTGATGAGCGCAGCCGCATTGGCACTGTCCGCCTGCAGCCCAGCAGCCACCTCGGGCACGGACGACGACCGCCCACTGGTGCTCACCACCTTCACCGTCCTCAAGGACATCGCCGCCAACGTTGCAGGCGATCACCTGCGGGTGGAGTCGATCACGCAGGAAGGCGCGGAGATCCACGGCTACGAGCCCTCCCCCAGCGACATCCGGCACGCTGAGGAAGCCGACCTCGTCCTCGAGAACGGCATGGGCCTGGAGAAGTGGTTCGAGCAGTTCATCGACGTCGCCAGCACGAAGCACGTCGTGCTCAGCGAGGGCATCAGGCCGATCGACATCACTGAGGACGCCTACGCCGGCAAGCCGAACCCGCACGCTTGGATGTCACCTGCCAACACCGCGATCTACGCCAAGAACATGGTGACGGCCTTCTCGGGGCTCGCCCCCGACCACGCTGCGGACTTCGAAGCCAACGCCGAGGACTACACTGCCAAGCTCACCGAAGTCGAGACTAAGCTGACCGACACGCTTGAGACCCTGCCGGAGAACCAGCGTGCGCTCGTCACCTGCGAAGGCGCTTTCTCCTACCTCGCCCGCGACGCCGGGCTGACGGAGAAGTACATCTGGCCGGTCAACGCCGAGCACGAGGCGACCCCGCAGCAGGTCGCCTCGACCATCGAGTTCGTGCGCGAAAACGACGTCCCGGCCGTGTTCTGCGAATCGACCGTCAACGACAAGGCGATGCAGCAGGTCGTCGACGCCACCAACGCGAGCTTCGGCGGCACCCTCTACGTCGACTCGCTCACCACCGCCGACGGCCCCGTGCCGACCTACCTCGATCTCATCACCCACGATGCCGAGACCATCGCCGATGCTTTGACCGGGGCCGCAGGCGCATGACGGCCGCCGCAGTCTCACCGGCGTCGTTCATCCGGCTGCGCTTGACTGGACACCGATGACCCCTCCCCGACCCCCGCACCAGCCTGCGGCGCACCCGCCCGGACCCGGCGCGTCCACCGCCCTGGAGGTCCGGAACGTCACGGTGCGCTATGGCTCAGTGCTGGCTCTCGACGAGGCGAGCGCCGTCATCGGCCGCGGCCGCATCTGCGGTCTGGTCGGCATGAACGGCGCCGGTAAGTCCACCCTGTTCAAGTCGATCGTCGGCAGCCTCAAACCGCAGGCGGGTTCCGTGCGCATCGCCGGCCTGCCGCCTGCCAAGGCCCGGCGGGCCGGGCTCATCGGGTACGTGCCGCAGGCCGAGATGGTCGACTGGGACTTCCCGATCACCGTGCGCGAGGTGGTGGGCACCGGCCGCTACGGGCGCACCGGGATCACCCGCCGACTCACGCGGGCCGACCAGGACGCCGTCGAGGCCGCACTGGCCCGCGTCGAGCTCACCGAGCTGGCCGGCCGGCAGATCGGCCAGCTCTCCGGCGGGCAGCGCAAGCGCGCCTTCGTCGCCCGGGGCCTGGCGCAGGAGGCCTCGGTGCTGCTGCTCGATGAGCCCTTCGCCGGCGTCGACAAGCGCTCTGAGCAGATGATCTCGACGGTGCTGCGCGAGGCCGCCGATGCCGGGACGACGATCGTCGTGTCCACCCACGATCTGCACGCGCTGCCGGATCTGGCCGATGAGGCGATCCTGCTCATGCGGCGTGTGCTGCTGCACGACTCGCCTGCCGAGGTGCTGCGTCCGCAGAACCTGGCGCTGGCCTTCGGACTCGACCCGCTCGGCCGGCCGACCGACAGGCCGACCGGCAACCGGCGGGCCGGCGAGACCCCGGCTGCCGGCGGGGCCCCGACTGTCGGCGACGCTGCGGCCAGCGATGGGAACTGGGACGGTGAACGGCATTGAACATCATCCACCTGCTCGCCGACCCGGTTTCCTATGAGTTCATGACCCGCGCGCTCATCGCCGCGGTCATGGTCTCGATCGTGTGTGCGCTGCTGTCATGCTGGCTGGTGCTCATCGGCTGGTCGCTTATGGGCGATGCCGTCTCCCATGCGGTGCTGCCCGGGGTCGTGCTCGCCTATGTCCTCGACGTGCCGTTCGCCATCGGCGCGCTCGCATTCGGGTTCCTCGCCGTCATCCTCATCGGGACGGTGCGCGACACCTCCCGGGTCAAGGAGGATGCCGCGATCGGCATCGTGTTCACCACGCTTTTCGCCCTGGGCGTCGTGCTCGTGTCCGTCACCCCCTCGGACACGGACCTCACGCACATCATCTTCGGCAACATCCTCGGCGTCTCCCGGCAGGACCTCACCCAGATCCTCATCCTCACGCTCGCCGTGCTGCTTGTCGTGCTGGTCAAGCGCCGCGACTTCACGCTCTACGCCTTCGACCCGACCCATGCACATGCGATCGGCATGAGCCCGCGGCTCATCGGCGCGGTCATGCTCGCCCTGCTGGCCGTCACCGCGGTGGCGACCCTGCAGATCGTCGGCGTCGTCCTGGTCGTGGCGATGCTCATCATCCCCGGCGCCTCGGCCTACCTGCTGACGAACCGGATGAGCATGATGCTCATCCTCGCCCCGGCGATCTCGGTCGGCTGCTCGCTCATCGGCCTGTACACCAGCTACTACGCCGATACCGCGTCGGGCGGCATGATCGTGCTCGCTCAGGGCTTCGTCTTCACCCTCATCTACCTCTTCAGCCCCCGCCAGGGGGTCATCGCCCGGCAGCTCAAGCGCCGCCGCCGGGCAGCCGCAACGGCCTGAGCTGCAGCAGGTCAGTCCATCCGCTGAGGTGGTGCCGGCGGAGCAGCGAGCCGGCGGCCGCCGATGCGGGTCACCTCACCGCGCCTGACAGCCTCGCGCACCGCAGAGTGGAATCAGCCGGGACCCCAGCGGCGGGCGCCGAAAGAGCTGCCGCTCGGTCAGCGGGCCGCGCTCGCGGACGAACCGGACGACACCCTCGATCTCCTTCTCACTCACCTCAGGCGGGACGTCACGCGAGGAGACCGACGCCCAGTGCGCATAGCCACCGGCCGATCCTGGTCCCGGACGCAGCCGGGAGATCCCGCGCGGCTGGCCGCCGCATCGACGGGGCACCTCGGAGCAGTAGTGCTGTCGCGCTTCGGCTATTGGCGCTGTCGTCGACGGACGGAGCCGGGGGTATATCCGTTGATTCGGGTGAAGGCGCGATTGAACGCAGCCTCCGATTGGTACCCCAGTTCGGCGGCGAGACGGGTGGCGGTGATGTCCTCGTCACGCAACCTTGATGCGGCAACGCTCATGCGCCAGCGAGTGAGGTATGCGATCGGTGATTCACCGGCAAGTGTCGTGAAGCGGTTGCTGAACGACGACCTCGACATCGTTGCAAGCTGTGCGAGGCGGTCGAGGCTCCACTCATTGCCAGGGTCATGGTGGATTGCTTCGATCACGCGACCGATTCGTTGGTCTTCGAGTGCGCGCAACCAACCCGCAGGCGTCGTCGCACCGTTCATGAGCCAGGAGCGGATCGCTTGGACGACAATAATGTCGGCGAGTCTGGTGGCGACGGCTTCGCCGCCGATCTGTGGGTGGGAGAGCTCACCCGCCATCAGACGCAGCGTGTCCTTGATCGAGGACGCTGCAGAGAGAGCGTCACCACCGATGAAGAGCACAGCGGGCAGAGTGCGCATCAACTCGCGGGCAGCGGGATCGTCGAACGACACAATGCCGCAGATCAACTGCGCTGCACGGCCAGGACCCCCATATTTGAGTATTGAATACAGAGGATTCACATACTCCTGGGGCAGCTGGTCGACCCTCGGGCCGCGGCGCGCGTCGTCTTCGCTCAGCAGGTCATGACCAAGGCCGTGAGGAACAAGGGCGAGGTCTCCAGCGCGCATCTCGATCGGATCCGCTTCGGGCAAGCGTAGCCAGCACGTCCCTGCGGTGACGACGTGAAAGCTCACAGAGTCGGCGATCGCGGGCATCTCCAGCGCCCACGGCTCCGAGAGCTCGGCATGGCAGTAGAAGGTGCTGCGCATTCGGAGCGTGTGGAGTACGCGTGCCAGCCGATCCTGATGTTCAACGCGCTGGGTGACGTCCATGATGCAATCGTGCCACACGAACGAACAGATACTCCGCGAGACCGGATGCACGAGCAAGAAAGATGTCCTTTCGAGCATGGTTTCGCCAGACAGTGGTGCATAGCGTAGAGGAACAGTCAAACGAATATTCCGGGAGGAACTACTATGTACGCCATTGCAGGGGCCACAGGCAGAGTCGGATCGGTGACCGCACAGATACTGCTCGATGCAGGGGTCGACGTGCGCGTTCTCGTGCGCCGTAAGTCGGATGGGGAAGCGTGGGAGACACAAGGCGCCGAGACACGGATCACCTCTTTGGAAGATCAGGCGGTGTTGAGCGATGCACTCGACGACGTAGCAGGGTTATTCGTGCTGCTGCCGTTCGATCTGACCGCCGATAACCTCGGAGCTCACGCCGACGCGCTGATTGCTTCGATCACGGGTGCGGTCGCTGCCCAGCAGGTACCGCACGTCGTCGTGCTCTCATCAGGTGGAGCAGACCTGGCCGAAGGCACCGGCCCGGTCACGGGGCTGCACCGATTAGAGCAGGCACTCCTCGCGACCGGTACGACAGCGACCGCGCTGCGCCCGGGTCACTTTCAGGAGAAAGTGTCCGACGTGATCGACGTCGCCCGAAACAGCGGCATCTATCCGGTGTTCGCGGCGTCGGCCGACGTACCGCTTCCCATGGTCGCGACCCGCGACATAGGAGCCGTAGCAGCCCAGATGCTACTCTCACCACCCACCCGTAGCGAGGCCATCGATATCATCGGCCCCTCCTACACAGAACGTCATGTCGCCATGATGCTCGGTGAGGGCCTCGGGCGCAAGCTACATGTCGCCACGATGCCCGAGGAGGCCTGGGCCGACGCGCTGATCGATGCGGGATTCCGCCCGCACATCGCAGAGAGCCTCGCCGAGCTGTACCGGGCCGGCGAACAGGGGCTGCTCGCGCCGCGCGGCCACCGCAGCATCCGAGTGGAGACGAGCATCGACGTCACCCTCGATCGTCTGCTCGCCCCACGGGCTGAGTAAGCATCGTGTTGGCCTTCGCATCCACGGCGGCGCTCGCGGTCTCCCTCATCACCAACGGGATGCTGGCCGGCCTGTTCTTCGTGTTCTCCTGCGCAATCTACCCTGGGTTCCGACGCCTGGACGACCGCAGCTACGTCCGAGCATTCCGCGCTATCAATAGGTCAATCCTGAACGTTTGGTTCCTCAGCGTCTTCTGCGCCGCACCGCTCACCGCCATAGCAAGCGCGATCTTGATCATCGGTCGAGAAGAGCCGACACCTTTCGGCTGGCTCGTCGCGGGCGCTGCCTGCTCAGTGCTCACCTTCGTCATCACCGCCGTCGGGAATGTGCCTCTGAACCGTGCCCTCGAGGTGGCTCCCGTCGATACTGAGCAACAACAGCGCAGGGCTCGCCAGGATTTCGACGCCCGCTGGAACACATGTAACCATGCCCGCACCCTCTCAAGCATTGTCGCGCTCACAGCCCTGGCGATCTCTTCCACAGGCTGAGAAGGTGGCCAGGAACAAGCTCGTCTGCTCCTCCGGGGCGTGGCGAGGAAGCAATGCCAGAACTGCTCGACGCAGGTGCAAGCTCCGTCATGACGCAGCGGTCCGATATGAGCAACCGGGGGCTCAGGGGCGGACTGCGCCCCTCGGGAATACCTGTCCGCCGGTAGAGAGAAGATGAGCTGCCGGTTCGCAGCGTTCAGCACCCGCTGCGTCGGGTCGATTGCAAGTACATCCTCACCGCTCTGACCCAACGGCTCCGACGGCTGAGACCCACATCGCTGCCGCCGCGGCATCGCCGAGGGTCAGGTCATCAGCGCCGCGGCGCTGGAGTATGCGGGTGCCGGAGAACTGCTCTCCGGCGGCGAGTGTGAACACGGCACCGACGTCGAGGCCGCGGTCGGCGAGAAACTGCAGCAGTTCCGGATCGGCATCTGAGATCCGCTCGAGCCGGTAGTCGGATCCGGGTTCGCAGTCGGTGAGCTGCCGGGCCCGAGGTGTGGCGACCTGACCGTCGGCGGCTGGGATCGGGTCGCCGTGCGGGTCGCGGCCGGGGTTGCCGAGGTGGGCTGAGATCCGGTCGACGAGCTCATCGGAGACGGCGTGTTCGAGCACTTCGGCCTCATCGTGGACTTCATCCCAGCCGTAGCCGAGCACCTGGACGAGGAAGGTCTCGATGAGCCGGTGGCGGCGCACCATCTGCACCGCATGCGCCCGACCCTCCTCGGTCAGCGACACCGCACCGTAGCGGGTGTGGGTCACCAGTCCCTGTCTGCCGAGGCGTTTGATCGCATCGGAGACCGTCGACATCCGCAGGCCGGCCTTCTCGGCGATGATGCTGGGCTGGACGGGTGTGCGCTCCCGATCCCATTCCTGGACGCTCCAGATGATCTTGAGGTAGTTCTGCGCACTGGCTGTCAGCTCGGACACCGACGGTGCGCGCTCCCCTGCCGGGGCAGGCCCGTCCACTGGTGCCGCCTGCGGCTTCTCGGCAGCAGCCACTGTCACTTCACCGTGTAGTTCGGCGCCTCGACCGTCATCTGGATGTCGTGCGGGTGGCTCTCCTTGAGCCCGGCTGCGGTGAGGCGGACGAACTGGCCCTTCTCCTTCAGCTCGGTGATCGTACGCGCGCCGACGTAGAACATCGTCTGCCGCAGCCCGCCGGTGAGCTGATAGGCGACCTGCTTGAGCTCACCGCGGTAGGCGACCCGGCCCTCGACGCCTTCGGGGATGAGGTCGGTGTCGGTCGACACATCGGCCTGGAAGTAGCGGTCCTTGGAGTACGAGGCGCCCTTGCGCGGGGCCATCGCACCGAGCGAGCCCATCCCGCGGTAGGCCTTGTACTGCTTGCCGTTGACGAAGATGAGCTCACCGGGGCTCTCATTGCAGCCGGCGAGCAGGGAGCCGACCATGACGGAATCGGCACCGGCGACAAGTGCCTTGCCGATGTCGCCGGAGTACTGCAGTCCGCCGTCGCCGATCACCGGCACGCCGGCCTCACGGGCGGCCTGGTGGGCCAGGTGAATGGCGGTCACCTGCGGCACGCCGACGCCGGCGACGACGCGGGTGGTGCAGATCGAGCCGGGCCCCACACCGACCTTGATGGCGTCAGCGCCTGCGTCGATAAGCGCCTGGGCGCCCATCCGGGTGGCGACATTGCCGCCGATGACCTGGACGCCGGCGAACTTCGGGTCCTTCTTCAGGGCGCGGATCATCTCGGTGACTCCGCGGGCGTGGCCGTTGGCGGTGTCGACGACGAGCACATCAACGCCGGCTTCGGCGAGCAGTCCGGCGCGGTCGTAGGCGTCGCCGTAGAAGCCGACGGCAGCGCCGACGCGCAGCCGTCCCTCATCGTCCTTCGTCGCCAGCGGGTATTCCTCGCTTTTGACGAAGTCCTTGACGGTGATGAGGCCGCGGATGACGTTGGCGTCATCGACCAGCGGCAGCTTCTCGATCTTGTTCTCGGCCAGCAGCTCGAAGGCCCGCTCAGCGGAGACGCCAACCGGGGCGGTGACGAGCGGTGAGCGCGTCATGATCTCGCCGACGGTGGTGGTGGCGAAGTCCTTGCGGGAGACGAAGCGCAGGTCCCGGTTGGTGATGATGCCCACGAGCACATTGTTCTCATCGACGACCGGCAGGCCGGAGATCCGGTACTGCCCGCACAGCTCGTCGAGCTCGGCGAGGCTGCGGTCGGCGGTGATCGTCAGCGGGTCGTTGATCATGCCCGATTCACTGCGCTTGACGTAGTCGGCCTGGTCGGCCTGGTCTTCCTTGCTCAGGTTGCGGTGCAGGATGCCGATGCCGCCGATGCGCGCCATCGCGATCGCCATCCGCGATTCGGTCACCGTGTCCATCGCTGCCGACAGCAGCGGGATGTTGATGTCGATCTCGCGGGTCAGCCGCGTCGTCGTCGAGGCCTCGGACGGGATGACGTCGGTGTCCCCGGGCAGCAGCAGCACATCGTCGTAGGTGAGTCCGGTCAGCGCGAAGGGATCCTCTGCTGCTTTGAAGTGCTGCTCGATGTTCACCTGTGTCTACCTCCCGAGGCGGAATACGGCGTGGGGTCGCTGGCTCAATCGTAGTCCGTCGCAGCGGCCCGGCACCACACCCAGGGCGAAGCCCGACTGCAGCTCCGGCTGTGACTCTGCCCACGCCTCGGCAAAGTCCTACACTTGAGCCCATGAGCGATCACGACGATGTGTCTGTTCCCCATGCCTTCGCCGCGACCCCGCAGCTGGCCGGCACACGGGTGCTGCTGCGCCGGGTCGAGGTCTCCGACGCCGAGGCGCTGGCCGCCGCCGTCGGGGACCTCCCGTCCTCGTGGGTGACGAGTGTGCCCGCGCCCGAGGCGATGGCTGATGAGATCGAGCGCCGGCAGGGCCTGCAGGCGGCTGGGTCGATGGCGCCGTTCGCGGTCGTGGCAGACGGCCGGCCGGTGGGCATGACGACGTTCATGAACATCGATGCCGCCAACCGGCGGGTCGAGATCGGCTCGACGTGGCTGTCTCCTGCCGTGCAGGGCACCGGAGTGAATGCAGAGGCGAAGCTGCTGCTTCTCACCCGCGCGTTCGAGGCCCTTGACTGCATTGCGGTGGAGTTCCGCACGCACTTCCACAACTTCCAGTCCCGAGCGGCGATCGAACGCCTCGGCGCGAAGTCCGATGGGGTGCTGCGCTCCCACCAGCTGTTCAACGGAGTGCTGCGGGATACGGCGGTCTATTCGATCATCGCCTGCGAATGGCCCACGGTGAAGCGGGGCCTGGAGCACCGGCTGGCCGGCCGCTGAGGTCAGCGTCGCGTTCGGCGATCCGCCGGAAGGTCACAACGCTGCGCACACCGAGGCGCTCCGCGTGCTCAGGCGGGTGGCTCACCGGCGATGTCCTCCTGTACAGGGGCCGGTGGGCTCCGGAGTCGGCCTGCGCAGAGACGTGACCGGCATGAGGCAGACGAACAGGAAGATGACAACTGCGAGGGTGATCCCGGCCGGGACCATGACGCTTGTCGTGTCGTAGGCCGGCACAGCCTTGATGAACATGACGATTCCGACCGTCAGGCCCATGCTGCCGAGCACCCAGCCGCCACCGAGGATGAAGGCGATGATCGGGTTGACCGCCATCATGCGCACCATGAAGACAGCCCCACCGAGAACCGAAAGCGTCACGGACCAGCAGCACAGGAACACCACGAGCAGGTGTGCCGCATCCGGTTCCCAGCTGTCGATGAAGAGCCCCGAAGGTGCGAAGTCAACCACGTACGGCCACACCAGCGTCGAGACTGTCAGCAGCCCGGCGTTCACCGCCGAGGTCGCGAAGATGAACGCCGCAACCGGCAGCCACTTCTGACCAGCGGTGGAGAAGACCATGCTGTAGTCCATGAATGGGAACATCCAGGACAGGACGACGAGGAAGATGAGGCCCATGAGTCCCGCGTGCTCGGCCGGGACGACCTCTCCCGTCTTGCCGAGCAGCATCTCCGCCCCGACGATTAAGACGATGACGGCCCCGGCTGCGGCCAGTGCGAGGCTGACGAGTACGGCCCGACCGAAGCGCGGCAGCCATCTGATCGGCTTCTCGCCGTTATCGGAGAAGACCTCCTCGCGCTGCCGGTCGAGTTCGCTGAGATCGTAGCGCCCGTCGACCCGCGGCACACCGGCAGCGTACATGTACGGCTCCTCACGGCGCGGGTGCGGCACACGCGGTCCCGGCGGCGTCCGCTGCGCTGGCGGCTGGGGAGGCTGCGGGGGCACAGTCCGGTCCGAAGGCGGGTTGGGATCGGTCATGGTGCCACTGTAATGGCGGGCCGGCCCACCTCAGGTTGCGCTGCAGTGGCAGCCCTGTGACATCCTCATCCACCCAGCTGCGCCCACGCGGCGGCCGCGTCGAGCCGCAGCCCGGTGGCGAACCGCCGCTGCTGTCCGGTCAACGGGTCGGTGAAGGCGAGCGCGGATGCCAGCAGCTGCAAGGGCGAGGAGAAGTCGTAGGGATCCGGGTTGTCATCGACCGGATAGACCGGGTCGCCGAGGATCGGCAGGCCCAGTGCGTGCATGTGCACCCGCAGCTGGTGGGTCTTGCCGGTCACCGGCTGCAGCTCGAACTCCCCGATGCTTACGCCTCCCTCCCCCGTTCCCGAGGCGGTGGGCACCTGGCCGCCGGCTGGCACCTCGTGCACGGCTGTCAGCCGGATCCGGGTGTGGGCGTTGGGCTCACCGAGCACTTCGCGGACCTGGCGGTCACCAGCGGTCTTCTCCAGCCGGGTGCGGCGCTCACCGGGCAACGAGCCCGGGTCGAAGCCCAGCGGCAGCACTGCCAGCGCCCGGTAGGTCTTCGTCACCTTCCGGTCTTGGAACAGCCGCTGATAGCGTCCACGGGATTCCGGCCGGCGCGAGAGCACGAGCAGCCCGGCAGTGACCCGGTCGAGTCGGTGGATGGCGACGAGATCCGGTTCGCGGCGGTCGACGCGCAGCCGGGTGACGGCGCATTCGCGTACGAACCGGCCGTTGGGGGTGCTGGCCAGAAAGTGCGGCTTGTCGACGACGAGCACATCCTCGTCCTCGTCCACGATGCCGATCTCGAACGGCACCCGGGGCTCGGGCGGCACCGGGCGGTGGAACCAGTAGAACGCTCCGGGGATGACCGGGTCCTCCAGCCGGGCGGGTCCGGCCTCGGCGGTGCACAGGCGGCCGTCGGCCACGAGAGCAGCCCGCGCCTCGGGTGTGGAGCCCGGCACGAGGACGGCGAGCATCTCATCGACGCTGCCCGGCACCGGGGCGTCGGAAAGCGCGTGGGTCTCATGCCCGCCGGGGGCGCGCAGGCGCGTGGCGGAGATCCCCTCTCGTGGGGGCAGCGGACTGCGAGGCATGTGCCCAGCCTACGGGTTCAGCAGTCCTCTTCGCTCGCGCCGAGGATTCTGGGCGCCTCCTGCAGCCGGAGTCAACCATTCGGCTGATGCCGAGATCAGCCCCTGGCCCGAGGTGCGCGGCTTCCTGCCGTGCGACGATGGCGGCATGCTGACACCTGCCATCATCTTCATCACCCTCGCGCTCATCTTCTACACCGTCGGCGTCTGGGCCGAGCACCTGCGCAGGAACCTCACCTGGACTCATGTCGTGTTCTTCGGCCTCGGTCTCGTCTGCGATGCCACCGGCACCGAATTCATGCGCCGCATCGCCGAATCCGGGGATGCGAACTTCTTCGCCGGCTCAGCTGCCGGGTTCCTCAGTCTGACGATGGCGCTCACCGGCGCGCTGGCGCTGCTGCTCATGGCCATCCACTTCGTGTGGGCCGTCATCGTCATGATCCGCGGCACCGAGGAGGCCAAGGGCACCTTTCACCGCTTCTCGCTCATCGTGTGGATCATCTGGCTCGTCCCCTACTTCACAGGGATGGCGGCTTCAATGATCGGGTGAGCGGCCCGCCGCCGGACCCGCTGGCTCTGATGACAGCACCGCGCCCCTGGGAGGTTATCCCAGGGGCGCGGTGTCTGTGCTGAGGCAAGCTCAGAGGCAGAGGGTCAGTCCTCGTCCTCTTCTTCCTGCTTCTCCACGACGAGGGTCTCGGTGGTGAGCACGAGTGCTGCGATCGAGGCTGCGTTGCGCAGCGCCGAACGGGTCACCTTGACCGGGTCGATGATGCCCTGAGCGATGAGATCGCTGTACTCGCCGGTGGCGGCGTTGAAGCCCTGGCCGGCGTCGAGCTCTGCGACCTTCGAGGCGACGACGTAGCCGTCCTGGCCGGCGTTCTCGGCGATCCAGCGCAGCGGCTCGCCGATCGCGCGGCGCACGATCGTCAGGCCGGTCTGGGCGTCGTCCGAGATGCCGAGGTCGACGTTCTCCAGGGCCTTGCCGGCGTGGACGAGGGCTGCGCCGCCGCCGGCGACGATGCCTTCTTCGATGGCGGCGCGGGTGGCCGACACTGCGTCCTCGACGCGGTGCTTGCGCTCCTTGAGCTCCACCTCGGTCGCGGCACCGACCTTGATGACTGCCACGCCGCCGGCCAGCTTGGCCAGGCGCTCCTGCAGCTTCTCGCGGTCCCAGTCCGAATCGGTGTTCTCGACCTCGGCGCGGATCTGCGCCACCCGGTCGGACACTGCGTCATCGGAACCGGCACCGTCGACGACGGTCGTCGAATCCTTGGTGACGGTGACGGTGCGGGCGTTGCCCAGATCGTCGAGCGTCACCTGGTCGAGCTTCATGCCCATGTCGGCGGTGACGACGGTGCCGCCGGTGAGCACGGCGAGGTCTTCGAGGATTGCCTTGCGGCGGTCGCCGAAGCCCGGTGCCTTGACGGCAGCGACGTTGAGGATGCCGCGCAGCTTGTTCACCACGAGGGTCGAGAGAGCTTCGCCTTCGACGTCCTCAGCGACGATGAGCAGCGGCTTGGAGGCCTGCTGCACCTTCTCCAGCACCGGGAGCAGATCCTGGATGTTGGAGATCTTGCCCTGGTTGATGAGGATGTAGGGGTCGTCGAGGACGGCTTCCTGGCGGTCTGCGTCGGTGACGAAGTACGGCGACAGGTAGCCCTTGTCGAACTGCATACCCTCGGTGAACTCGAGCTCGACCGATGCGGCCTGGCTCTCGTCGATGGTGATGACGCCGTCCTTGCCGACCTTGTCGAAGGCCTCGGCGATCATCTCGCCGATCTCACGCGACTGCGCCGACAGCGCGGCGACGTGGGCGATCTCCTCGGAGCCGGAGACGTCGCGGGCGGTCTCCCGCAGCTTCTCCTCAACGAGTTCGACAGCCTTCTCGATGCCGAGCTTGAGCTGGCTGGGGGCGGCACCGGCAGCGACGTTGCGCAGGCCCTCGTGGACGAAGGCCTGAGCGAGCACGGTCGCAGTCGTGGTGCCGTCACCGGCGACATCGTTGGTCTTGGTGGCGACTTCCTTGGCCAGCTGGGCGCCGAGATTCTCGTACGGATCGTCGAGTTCGACCTCGCGGGCGATCGTCACACCATCGTTGGTGATGGTCGGAGCGCCCCACTGCTTGTCGAGCACGACGTTGCGGCCGCGCGGGCCGAGGGTCACCTTGACGGTGTCGGCCAGCACGTTGACGCCGCGCTCAAGGGCCTTGCGCGCGTCGTCGTTGAACTGAAGTGTTTTAGCCATGTGTCACTTCCTTCTGTGAAGTACGAACAGTCTGCTCAGGCGCAGATGCTCAGCCGATGACGGCGAGCACGTCACGCGCCGAGAGCACGAGGTATTCCTCACCTGCGTACTTGACCTCGGTGCCGCCGTACTTGGAGTAGATGACCTTGTCACCCACGGCGACGTCGAGCGGCACGCGGGTGCCGTTGTCGGCGACGCGACCCGGGCCCACGGCGACGACTTCGCCTTCCTGCGGCTTCTCCTTGGCGGTGTCAGGGATGACGAGGCCGGATGCAGTGGTCTGCTCGGCTTCAACCTGACGGATGACGATCCGATCTTCGAGCGGCTTGATGGAGACCGACATGTGCGGACACTCTCCTTTGTCTGTAGTCCTCAACAGCGTCCTGCGGCGGGCACTGGGTAGTGCTGTGGCCTGCTCGTCGTCGCGGGTGCCGAGCGTGCCGATCCGCTTCAGGGGCTGTTAGCACTCATTGGCTTAGTGTGCTAATTCGACTTTAGAGCGCTGCTTGGCACTCGGTCAACTCGAGTGCCAATTCCGTCGTGGAACCGCAGCCAGCACGCAGGCTCAGTCGCGGGCTGCCTCTTCTTCGAGGTCTTCGAAGCTCAGCTCACCGCGGCGCACTGCCCGCAGGATCCGCCATGTGCGCGCCATCCGCGGCAGCGTGATGATGAGCAGCCCGCCGAGCATGTTGAACGGGATGACGATCGCCATCCACACAAGGAAGTCTGTGACCGAGATGTCAGCTCCGGCGACCATCGCGCCGAAGATGATCATCGCGTTGAGTGCACCGTGCAGCAGACCCAGCCCGATGACGATGAGCCCGGAGATCATCGAGATGACAGCGAAGACGACGTGGTTGTCGGTGCCCTGCTGCATGCGGGTGGTGAGCGTGATGGAGGCGCCGGCGAGCAGCGACAGGCAGATCATCACGAGCAGCGAGGGATTGTCGACGTAGCTGGCCGCCTTGTCGACGAGGGTGCCGTGGTAGTCCGGCAGGGCGAGCACCGTCAGCCACATGAAGGCGAAGCCGCCGGCGAGGTTGGTCACGAGTTTGACGCTCCACAGCCGCAGCAGCTGGAGCCAGGTGCCCTGTCCGGCTGCGATCGCGTGGATGGGCAGCAGGAACTCCTCGGTGAACAGCTCCGAGTGGGCCATCTTGAGGGCGAACATGCCGATGCCGAAGGCCATGCCGGCGAGGATGTCGCTGCCGGTGGCCTGCAGCACGAGGATCATCGCGAGGATGCCGAAGGACACGTCGATGCCGCCGAACAGGCCGGTGATGATGAGCTCGACCCACGTGCGGTTGAGCCGCTTGGCGCCGGTGGAGACCGTGGCGGCGGCTTCGTTGAGCAGCTCCGGTTCGATGTCGAAGTCGGTGTTGCCCAGCCGGCGGCGCTGCTCGGCTTCGTCGATGTCGGTCTGCGACTTCTTCACGGATGCCCCCTTCCAGGCGTCTGGCCACCTGACCAGGGTACGGGATGACACACCTCGGGCCCGGTGCGATGACCGGGCCCGAGGTGATGGCTGGCTTCAGATCAGGCGCAGGCCCACTGTCCCCATCCTGCTTTCTGCTGCAGGATCTTGGCGCGCTTGAACTGCTCCTGGGGGCTGGCGTCGATCGGGTTGCCGGAGCCGCCGACCGAACGCCAGGTGGCGAGCTTGAACTGGAAGAGCCCGAAGTGGGCGCGGTTGGACTGGTTGATCGCCCGCGGGTTGAAGTTCGACTCGCATTTGGCGATCGAGTACCACTTGGAGCCGGGCCCGCCGAGCATCTCCTTGATCTGGGCGGTGGTCATGCTGCCGGAGTAGTTGTCCTCGGAGTTGTCGGAGTCGTTGCCTTCGGAGTTGTCCGAGCCGCCGGAGCCGCGCTCGTCCTTGCTCCGCGAGCCCTTGTCGGATTCGCGCTTCTTCTCCGGGGCCTTAGTGCCCTCGACGACGACCTCTTCGACCGGCTTCTCGATGTCTTTGGAGGAGACCTCTTCGCGGCTGACCTCGTCGCCGTTGACCGCGCGGACCTTGAAGACGACCTCGCGCTTGCCGTCCTTGCCCTTCTTCTCGACCTTCTTCTCACCGCGCGGCAGCGAGGAGTCCTTCTTGACGGTGACCTTCTTCTTGATCGTCTCGGTCTCGGTCTTCTCTTCGTTGACCACGCGCATGACATTGACGACCTGACCGTCGTAGACGTTGGAGGTCAGCGGGGCAGACGTGATGTCGTCGGTGCCGAGCTCGATGCCGGCTTCGCTGATGACATCCTGGACGGTCTTCGAGGCGGCCTCGACAGGCTGAGTCTTGCCGTCGGCCATGACGTTGACGGTCTTCGCAGTGGTGACGTCGATGGTCTCGCCGTCGCTGATCTTGTCATCCAGCGAGACGGAAACCTCAGCGCCCTCGTGTTCGATGCCGAGGTCGGCCAGGGCCTGTCCGACGGTCGAGGCGTTGGTCCATTCGTCCATCGGCTTGCCGTCGACGGTGAGGTCGAGGTCCTTGGCCTTGTTCACGACGATGTTCATGTCGCGTTCGACCTGGCTGCTGCGGCTGGGCTGGACCTGGTCGCGCTCGTCGAGCGTGATGTCCTGTGCGGCGAGCACGTCGTCGACGGTCGAGCCGAAGCTGCGGACCTGCTCGGCTTCGCCGTCGACCGTGACGTTGACGGGCTTGTTGAGCGCCACGAAGGCACCGGTGCCGCCGACGAGCGCGGAGATGACGACCGACTGCGCGACGATCTGCACCTTGCGATTGCGAATGGATGGAATCACGTAACTACCCCAATAGACTCTCTGCATATGCCAGCCCGCGGTGGCGGGCTCCATGTCAGTGCTCTTGTGGCCCCGGTGGGCCGGCACCGCCGAGCCTGCTGTGCGGTGGAGGCGGCGATGAGAACGAGACCCAGCGTAACCGAACCGTTACCAACATTGCAAAGCTGTGACATATGCGGTGGGTCTGCCCTGGTCAGCGGCACTGTCGAGCCCAGGAATCAGGGTCACACGGCCTGTGACGCAGCCGGAGGCGCGGGGTGTGCTCATGCGCCGACCCAGTGCCGATGCACGCGTAGGCTGAGGTGTATGGTCGACCCGACTCGCGCTATTCCCACCGGCGGCACACCTGCCGGGCACACCGTGAGCTCACTGCCTGCGCACCAGCAGATTCTGCGTCTGCGCGGACTGCTGAATCGGCAGCTCACCAGCACGCTCATCTTCTCCGCCGCCGGTTTCCTCATCCTGGCAAGCGGCTGGATCTACGGCCTCTTCAGCTGGCTGCCGCAGAAGCTGCCGGCCGCCGTGCTCGTCGATACGGCCCACGAGCTGGGTCGGTTCGGGCTGCTGCCGCTGGCTCTGTGGATCGCACTGCACGCACTGCTCATCGTCGTCGGGGCGGTCGGCTTCCGCGCGCGGGCTGCGCTCGCTTCGCTGCGCGGCGGACGGGTCTTCCAGGCGCTGCCGGCCGGAGTGCTGCCCGGCGTCGCCATCGTCCTCTATCTCGTCGGCCTCGGATGCGTCTTCCTCACCAGCGTCGCTGTCGCCGCAATCGGTCTGCTCGTCGGAACGAGTGCCGCGGTGGCACTTCCCGACTCCTACGATGCCCAGCTCCGTCCGCAGCTGGGCATCGTGCTGCTTGCGGCAGCCGGCTGGCTGTCTGCCGGGACTGCACTGCTGTTCGTCTCCCAGATCACCAACAACCGAGGACTCTCGACAGCTGCGCGTATCGAGGCGCATGTGCAGGCGGCCACCCACCGCCGGTGATCGCCGGCGCGTCCCTGCCTGCACGGTTCAGCCCGTTCTCAGTTCAGCCCGCTCTCAGTTCAGTGCCCAGGAGCCGAAGATCCGCTCGGCGTTGGCGGTCGTGACCTCGGCGATGTGGGCTTCGCCGACACCGCGCACCTCAGCGAGCTTCCGGACCGTCAGAGCCGTCAGGTACGGTCCGCCGGGCTTGCCGCGGTGCGGATGCGGTGTGAGGAAGGGGGCGTCGGTCTCGGTGAGCAGCAGCTCATCGGGCACGACGGAGGCGGCATGCCGCAGGTCGTCGGAGCGTTTGAAGGTGACGTTGCCGGCAAACGACATGTAATAGCCGCGCTCGGCGCAGATGCGGGCCATCTCGACGTCGCCGGAGAAGCAGTGGAACACCGTCTTGGCCGGTGCGCCCTCCTCTGCGAGGATGCGCAGCACATCGGCGTGCGCTTCGCGGTCGTGGATCTGAAGCACCTTGTCGAGCCGCTTGGCCATCTCGATGTGGGCGCGGAAGGACTCCTGCTGGTCGGCCGCACCGTCGTCGGCGGTGCGGTAGTAGTCGAGCCCGGTCTCGCCGACCACCCGGATCCGCTCGGCACCGGCGAGCTGCTCGATCTCGGTCAGCGACTCCTCCAGCAGGCCGGCGACGGCAAGCCGGGGCGCCTCGTTCGGGTGGATCGCCACCCCGCCGAGCATCCAGTCACGACCAGCGGCGGCCTCGGCGGCGACGACCTCGGCGGTCCAGCGAGCCGAGGCCATCTCGCAGCCGATCTGCACGATGCGCGTGATGTTGGCAGCCGTTGCGGTGTCGAAGAAGAACGACAGCGGCGGAAAGGTCTCGTCTGCTTCGGGTTCGACCTCCGGAGCGGGTTCACCGTCCTTGATCGGCCCGCGTGCGCCCACGCCGATGTCGAGGTGGCAGTGGGTGTCGACCCCAGGTGTATTCAGCGGTTGGGGAACCTCGGGATACGTGCCTGCAGCCCGTGATGCCATTGAGCCTTACTCCTCCACCTGGAACTTGGGGAATACCGGAGCCGGCTTGGGCAGCGGCGTGCCTGCGGCCAGCGGGGTGTCGACTGCGGTGAACAGACGAGCCGGTTCGGGCCGGCCCGCCCCCGGTGTGCCTGTGCTGTCTGCGGCTCCACCGACGTGCACCGGGGTGATCGCCGGGGCGCCCTCATTGGCGGCGTGGACGTTGCGGGCACCGGCTGCTGCGGCCGCCTCGCCTGCCGGCACACCGAGCTGGTCGAGGATCTTCCCAGTCGATTCGGGCATCACCGGCTGGATGAGCAGCGTGATGATGCGCACGACCTCCAGGGTCACCCACAGCACGGTCTCCATCCGGGCATTGTCTGTCTTCTTCAGCTTCCAGGGCTCCTGGGCCGAGAAGTATCTGTTCGCCTCAGACAGCACCTTCCAGCAGGCACCGACGTAGAGGTGCAGATTCTGCACATCGATATGCCGGCGCGCCTCAGGCAGCACGCCGCGGGCCAGTGCCAGCAGCTCCTCGTCCTCGGCGGTGAGCGAGCCTGGGGCAGGCACCTGGCCGCCGCAGTTCTTTGCGACCATCGACAGGGAGCGCTGGGCGAGGTTGCCGTACTCGTTGGCCAGATCGGTGTTCTTGCGGGTGATGATCGACTCCTGTGAGTAGGAGCCGTCTTGGCCGTAGGAGATCTCGCGCAGCAGGAAGAACCGCAGGGTGTCGAGTCCGAAGGCATCGATGAGGTCATAGGGGTTGACGACGTTGCCGACGGACTTCGACATCTTCTCGCCTGCGTTGAAGAGGAAGCCGTGGGCGTGGATGCGCTCGGGCAGGGTGATGCCGGCGCTCATGAGGAAGGCTGGCCAGTACACGGCGTGGAAGCGGGCGATGTCCTTGCCGATGATCTGCGCATTCGGCGGCCACACCTGCTCGAATCGGTCACCGGAGCTGGCCGCGCCGGGGAAGCCGGCACCGGTGAGGTAGTTCGTCAGCGCGTCGACCCACACGTACATCACGTGCGTCTCATCGCCGGGCACCGGCACACCCCAGTCGAAGGTGGTCCGGGAGATCGACAGGTCGTTGAGTCCGGAGCGGACGAATGAGGCGATCTCGTTGCGGCGGCCCTCGGGCCCGAAGAACTCGGGACGCTCCTCATAGAGCTTCAGCAGCGGTTCGGCGTAGCGGGACAGCCGGAAGAAGTAGGACTCCTCCTCCGTCCACGTCACCTCCGCGCCGGTGGACACAGCCACGCGCACGCCGTCACGCACCTCGGTCTCGTCTTCGGCGAAGTACGCTTCATCGCGCACGGAGTACCAGCCGGAGTAGGAGCCGAGGTAGATGTCACCGGCGGCTTCCATCCGCCGCCACAGCTCCTGGCTGGCCGCGTAGTGGTCGGCGTCGGTGGTGCGGATGAACCGGTCGTACGTCGAGCCGAGCGCATCGTGCAGGTGCCGGAATTTGGCGGCGTTGCGGTCGGCGAGCTCGCGGCTGGTGATGCCCTCACGCTGGGCGGTCTGCTGCATCTTCAGCCCGTGCTCGTCGGTGCCGGTGAGCATGAAGACCTGCTCACCGTCGAGTCGTTTGAATCGGGCGATGATGTCGGCGGCGACGTATTCGTAGGCGTGGCCGATGTGCGGGGTGCCGTTGGGGTAGGCGATCGCTGTGGTGAGGTAGAACGTCATAGACGCTCAGTCTAACGCTCCGCCTGCAGGTACGTTTCATACGCCTGCCGCTTGGACACCCCGTGCCGGGAGGCGACTTCGCCAGCAGCGTCCTTGACCCGCATGCCGGCGTCGACGAGCCTGCGCATCTCCTCGACGTAGTCACCGGCGTCGGCGGCCTCGCGTGAGGCCCCGGAGATGACGAGGGTGATCTCTCCGCGCACCCCATCGCCGACTCGCGCGCGCACCTCGGCGACGGTGCCGCGGATGACCTCTTCGTAGGTCTTCGTCAGCTCCCGGCACACCGCGATCTGCCGACCGGGTCCGCACGCGCCCTCCAGATCGGCAAGCGCGTCGACGAGCCGGTGGGGACTTTCGAAGCACACGAGCGTGCGCTCATCGGCGGCCAGTGCGTCCAGCTTCCTGCGCCGCTCCCCTGCCTTGCGGGGCAGGAAACCCTCGAAGGCGAACCGGTCGCTCGGCAGCCCGGACAGGGCGAGGGCGGTGATGACGGCTGACGGGCCCGAGGCGGCGGTGACGGTAACGCCGCGGGCGTAGGCGGCGGCGACGACCCGGAATCCGGGGTCGGAGACGGCCGGCATCCCGGCATCGGTGAGGAGCACGACGTGCCTGCCGGCTGCGACCTCGTCGATGAGGAATTCGGCTTTGGCCTCCTCATTGTGATCGAACAGGCTGGTGATCTCCCGGGTGTGGCGAAGTCCGAGGCGTTCGGCCAAGCCGAGGAACCGGCGGGTGTCCTCAGCGGCGATGAGATCGGCGGACTCGATTGCGGCCCGCAGGTGGGCTGAGGCGTCGTCGAGGTTGCCGATCGGAGTGCCGACAAGGGTGAGCCG
>NZ_JALXKS010000028.1 GCF_025144725.1 Brevibacterium sp. p3-SID960
CGTCTGCCGAAAAGCTCTGCTCAGCCCACTCCGTTCCGTGCTGGAGCCACTAAGCTGACAGGAACCGCGAAGGCGGTTCCACATGCCCCTATTGAGCACATCTGAGGAGAGAAGATGCCGGCGGCGTCACCTGGCCTGTTGTGCTGCCTGTCACTGTTCATCGACACGAAGCGCCGGCAGAGCCTACATGACAAGGCAGCATCGACCGCCGTCATCAGCACAGCCAACCGCTGATCAGCGCCTGGCACCGGCAGACGCCCGATGGCACACTGACGGCGCAGAGCGCCAGATCACCGCCGCGCTCTACAGACTGCCAGCACTGTCAGCAGCATCAACGACTGAGAGGAACACCATGACCCAGCCTCCGTCCCATTCACAGGACCCACAGCAGCCCCAGGACTCACAGCACTCGATCGGATATCAGGCTCCGCATGCTCGTGCAGCCGGCCAGTCTCAGCCGGGCGCCGCCGGCCCTTACGCTCACCCCTATGGCGGACAGCCGACCGGCGGAAACCCGTACGGCATGGAGTCCGGTTCCGGCTGGGGCGGCGCACCGGAGACCGAAAGACCGGCGAGCGGCCGGTCGGCCAGCGGCTTCTTCAAAGCCCTGTTCGACGTGAAGTTCGATCACTTCGTCAGCATCACGTGGGCGGGCATCATCTACGTGCTGCATATCCTCGCCTGCCTCTTCACGTGGATCGCCATCGTCGTCTTCGGCATCATCTTCGGTCTCGCCATGGGCGTGAGTGTCTTCGGTGAGTCGTCGTTCAATCCGCTGCCGCTCATCCTCGCGATCCTCTTCGGTTGGATTCCGGCCCTCATGCAGCTCGTGTACGGGCGCATGATCCTGGAGTTCATCGTCGCGTCGATCAAAACCGCCGAGAACACCCGGAAGATCGCCGAAGACACACTCTCGCTCAGTCAGCGCTGAGCTGAGCCTCGGCAGCTCGAGAGCGGGTGCTCAGGACACCGCCGAAGGAGACGAAGATCCCACCGAGCACGAGCACCGTGACCACGGCAGCCGTCTGCCCGCCTAGCAGTGCGGCCAGTGCCGGCAGCCAGAATGGGAAGAGGGCCGGGATCACGATCGACGCACTGTAAGCGGTGCCGTAGCCGGTCGAACGGACCTCGGCTGGGAAGATCTCTGAGAGGTGCGCACCGATCGGCCCGTATGCGGTGACGGTGAGCGCCTGAATGAGGCACACGAGCGCGGCGGTGGCGACGATCGTCGAGGCCTGCGTGATGAGCACGTAGAGGACCGGCCCGCCGACTGCGGCGATGATGCCGGCGAGCACGAAGAATCGACGTCTGCCGACGAGCGTGGAGATGTGCCCGGTCACCGACATCACCAGCGCCTGAGCGATCGCGGCTGCGGCCATGACGACCGGCACGGTCTCAGCCGTCAAGTGGGCGGCGCTACCGCCCTCACCGAGGTAGGCGGCCATCCGGATGACGACCATATTCGTCATCGGCCACAGCCCGGTCATGAGCAGGAACACCGCCCAGAACGGCTGTGCCCAGCGACCGAGGACGACCGCCCGCAGCGAACCCAGCTCAGCCGGTCGGCCACTGGGGCCGGCGGCCTCACTCCTCCCCGCCTCGGGCACGGCAGCATCCTCCGGCAGCAGCCTGGACGCCTTCGCATCGGCGACGTTGCGGTGATAGTAGGCGAGCACGAGCAGGGAGGCGAGGCCCCCGGCGGCGAAGGCCAGCCGCCAGCCGAACACGGCATATGCCTCGGGACCGAGTACGGCGAGCAGCCCAAGGGTGGCCACGGCGATCGAGGCCTGCGCCCACGGGGCCATCGCCATGATGAGCCCGGAGAACAGGCCGCGGCGGCGCGGTTTCGACCATTCCATCGCCAGCGGGATCGCCGAGGTGTACTCGCCGGCGAGGAACATACCACCGAGGAAGCGCAGCAGCAGGACGAGGTCGATCGCGGCGATGCCGATCGCCTCGTGGGTCGGCAGGCAGGCGATGGCCAGGGTGCAGACCGCAGTGCCGGCGATTGCGACCTGGGTGATGACGGTGCGGCCGAACCGGTCGGCCAGCCTTCCGAACACCACCGCGCCGAAGGGCCGGCCGAGCAGCGTCGCCACGATCGTGAGGGTGGCCGCCCCGGCGATCGCCTCGCGGCCGACCAGATGCGGCAGGGCCGGGGCCAGGGCGGTCAGCGGCAGGAAGATGTGCAGCTGATCGACGTAGTTGCCGACCACTCCGCCGGTCAGCGCGGCACGGGCCTCACGCGGCGGGCGGGGGCTGTCGTCTTGAGTCATGGTCTCCATCGATCATTCCAGGGCACAGCCGGGGCGGTGCCGGTCGCACATGACGAATCCCGGTGCCTGATCGTGTCAGACACCGGGATTTAACCGTACCCCCGAGCGGGTTCGAACCGCCGTTTCCGCCTTGAGAGGGCGGCGTCCTAGGCCACTAGACGACGGGGGCGCTGGGGTACCAGGACTCGAACCTAGACTAAGTGAACCAGAATCACTCGTGCTGCCAATTACACCATACCCCAATGCACTTTCGAGGCTTGCGCCTCCTGGCAACGAAAGATCACTCTACACACTCCGAACCCCGAGTGCAAAATCGCGTGAGGGGCGGCACAATGAGATCCATGGACCTCCGGATCTCAGGCCGCACATTCATCGTCACAGGCGGCTCATCAGGGCTCGGATTCGCCACCGCCGAGGCGCTTGTCGCGGAGGGTGCGAACGTGCTGATCTCCTCGCGCAGCCAGGAGAAGATCGACGCCGCGCTCTCCCGGCTCGGTGACCGAGCGGCCGGACTGGCCCTCGACAATGCGGCTGCTGACGCCGGTGAGCGGCTCTTCACCGCCGCGGCCGAGGCGTTCGGCGAGGCGCCGGTTGCCGGTGTGTTCATCTCCGTCGGCGGGCCGGCTGTCGGGCGCTACTTCGACACCAGCGAGGAGCAGTGGCGCGAGGCGATCGATTCGGTGTTCCTCGGCTCCCTGCGCCTGGCGCGCTGCGCCTGCGAGCGTCTGGACCCCGGAGGCGCAGTCGGGATGGTGCTGTCATCGTCGGTGTGGAATCCGATCCCCTCGATCGCGATCTCGAATGCGCTGCGGCCCGGGATTGCGATGGCGATCAAGAACATGGCCGATGAGATCGGCCCGCGCGGCATCCGGATCTTCGGTGTGGCCCCCGGTCAGATCCTCACCCCGCGGATGGGTGAGGCGCCCGATGCTGAGCAGCTGGAGCATGTGCCGCTGCGCCGGCTCGGGCAGCCGCATGAGTTCGGGCAGGTCGCAGCGTTCCTGCTCTCCCCCATCGCCAGCTACATCACCGGCAGCGTCATCGCCGTCGACGGCGGGATGGTCCGCTCACTGTGAGCCGCCGGACCTGAGCACACAGTCCTGAAACACCCGCGATTCCGGATACCGGGCAGGGCATCAAGGTCTCAGATTTCGTCGCGGGTGAGCTTGAGCAATCGGTCGAGCACCGCGCCTGAGGATGCCGAGAGCCCGTTGTGCTCATACTCGTTCGTCACCCATGGCCGCATCTGCGGCAGCAGTGAGGCGGTTGCCAGGGAGTACTGCTGGGGAACATAGGCGTCCTCGAAGTACACCGCGGCAGCCGCCGGCACCTCGGCGCGACGCAGCTTCTCGGCATCCCACAGCTTCGGCCACTGGCAGGCGGCCACGCGTTCGGCGATGTCCTTCCACACCGCAAGCGGGCCGGTGGTGAACACGGCCGGAGTCATGTGCTCACCGGCCAGCAGCGTCGGGTCGGTGCGCACCGCCTCGGGCATCGCCGCTTCAGCAGCCCAGTCGGTGACGACCCCGTCAGCCCAGCAGCTCTCGTGCGCCACCGCGTACAGCGGATTGCGCCCGGAGAACGGCATCGCCGCGGCGAAGTCGTAGCGGAAGGCGGCGGTGTCGATGTCGCCTTCGAGCAGGTAGGCCAGTCGCTCGGCCCCGCCGGAGGCGCCGAGGAGGTGGCCGAGCAGCCGCACGTGGTCGCCGGTGGCGATCGTACCGTCGGGCAGCTCGAGACCGGATGCGGCCCGGGAGCTCAGCTCCTGCAGCTTCTCAGCCGCGCGCGGATACCGGTCGGTGAAGGCCCGGGATTTGGCGATCATCTGCTGCCAGGTGACAGCGTAGACCTCCCGCGGGTGCCCACCGACGGCCGGCAGCCCGCCGGTGAACAGCGCCTCGCGGATGACCTCTGGATGCTCGCTCAGGTACCGCAGCGTGCAGAACCCGCCGAAGGACTGTCCGAGCACACTCCACTGCTCGGCGCCGAGAGCCCGCCTCACGTCTTCGGCATCGGCGATGATCGAGTCGGCGCGCAGGTGCGTCAGGTACCCGGCCACCGCCTCGGGATCGGCTGCATCGAGACCGGCCGGCAGCCCGGTGATGTGTCCGTCGACCCAGCCGACCGGGGTCGAGCGGCCGGTGCCGCGCTGGTCGAGCATGACGATGCGAAAGTCCTGCAGGGCCCGTTCGATCCAGCCGGGACTCGACTGGGTGGCGCGGAACGCCTCGTGCCCGGGACCGCCCTGCAGGTACAGCAGGTAGGGCTTGGCCGAGTCCTTCGTGCCCAGGATCCGGGCGAAGACCTCCAGCGTTGCCGGCTGCTGCCCCGTTCCCGAGGTGCCAAGCGGCTTGCCGTACCCGCGGTCGACGGGCACGGTGAGGGTGAGCTCTTCGACGCTCAGCCCGGGCAGGCGCAGGCCCGGGGCCACGGCTGCGGTGTCCGTCATCTCAGGAGTCCTGTGCCTGAGCGCCGGCCGTGTCCGCGGCGAGGTGATCGGCCAGGGCCCGCAGGCGGGTCAGCGAGGAGTCCTTGCCCAGAATCTCCATCGACTCGAACAGCGGCGGGGAGACCCGCCGGCCGGACACCGCCACGCGCAGCGGCCCGAAGGCCAGGCGCGGCTTGATGCCCATCTCGTCGACCAGTGCGCTCTGCAGGGCATCCTGGATGGTCTCGGTCGACCAGTCATCGAGGGGTTCGAGCACCCGCAGAGAGGCGGCGAGCACCTCGGGGGCGGTGTCCTTGAGCGTCTTGAGTCCCTCAGCGGTCAGGTCTAGGTTGCGATCGGCGGTGAAGAGGAATCCGAGCAGGTCGGGTGCCTCGCCGAGCAGGTTCATGCGGGTCTGCACGAGCGGGGCGGCGGCGGTGAGGATCTCGTCCTCCCGGGCGCTGAGCTCGTCACCGACGACGCCGGCGCGCTGCAGGTAGGGCACGAGCCGGGTGCGGAAGTCGGCGGCGTCGAGCATGCGGATGTGGTCGCCGTTGATGGCGGTGGCCTTCTTGACGTCGAAGCGGGCCGGGTTGGGCAGCACGTCGTGGATGTCGAAGGCGTCGATGAACTCCTCGACGGTGAAGACGTCGCGGTCCGGTCCGATCGACCAGCCGAGCAGGCCGAGGTAGTTGATGAGGCCCCCGCGGATGAAGCCGTTGTCGCGGTGGAGGAACAGGTTGGACTCCGGGTCGCGCTTCGACAGCTTCTTGTTCCCCTGCCCCATGACGTAGGGCAGGTGCCCGAACTCCGGCGTCTGCTCGGCGACGCCGATGTCCTTGAGCGCTTCGTAGAGCACGATCTGGCGCGGGGTCGAGGACAGCAGGTCCTCGCCGCGCAGCACGTGGGTGATGCCCATGAGTGCATCGTCGACGGGGTTGACGAAGGTGTAGAGGGGCTGACCGCCTGAGCGCACGACGACGAAGTCGGGCACGGAGCCGGCTTTGAAGGTGATCTCGCCGCGCACCAGGTCGGTGAAGGTGATGTCATCATCGGGCATCCGCACGCGCAGCACCGGTTCGCGGCCCTCGGCGCGGAAGGCGGCCTTCTGCTCCTCGCTCAGGTCGCGGTCGTAGCCGTCGTAGCCGAGCTTCGGGTCGCGGCCGGCGGCCCGGTGGCGGGCTTCGATCTCCTCATTGGTGGAGAACGACTCGTACAGGTGGCCGGCGTCGACGAGGCGGGTGATGATGCCCTGGTAGATCTCGCCGCGCTGGGACTGCCGGTAGGGGCCGTCGGGTCCGCCGACGTCGATGCCCTCATCCCAGTCGAGCCCCAGCCAGCGCATCGCCTCGAGCACCTGGCCGTAGGACTCCTCGGAGTCGCGGCTGGCGTCGGTGTCTTCGATGCGGAAGACGAATGTGCCGCCGGTGTGGCGGGCATACGCCCAGTTGAATAGGGCGGTGCGGACCATCCCGACGTGCGGGGTGCCGGTGGGCGATGGGCAGAATCGGACTTTGACGCTCACAGTTTCCTTCGTTCTTCGTCGATGCGTGTGCTGGTGGCTGGTGGGGGTGGAGCCGGTCCTGAGGCGGTGGTGACCGTCAGGCGGTGCTCGCCGGTCCCGGGGCGGTGGTCGCCTAGGTGTGGTTCAGGCGTCCATGACGGGGTTCTCGAGCAGGCCGAGGCCCTCGATGGCCACGGAGACGTGTTGGCCGGCTTCGATCTTGCCGACGCCTGCCGGGGTGCCGGTGAGGATGACGTCGCCGGGCAGCAGGGTGATCGTCTCGGTGATGTGCTCGATGAGGGTCGGGATGTCGAAGATGAAGTCCTCGGTCGTGCCGTCCTGGCGCTGCTCGCCGTCGACCCACGAGCGGATCGCAACAGCCTCGGGATCGAAATCGGTTTCGATCCACGGGCCGAGCGGGCAGGAGGTGTCGAATCCCTTGGCACGCGACCACTGCTTGTCGGTCTGCTGAATGTCGCGCAGGGTGACGTCGTTGCCGGCGAGATAGCCGAGCACAGTGTCGTAGGCCTGTTCGGCGCTGACCTGTTTGGCGACCCGGCCGATGACGACGCCGAGTTCGGCTTCATAGCTGACGTGTTCGCTGATCGCCGGGATGCGGATCGGGTCACCGGGGCCGATGACGGCGGTGTTGGGCTTGAAGAAGGTCAGTGGGGAGACCGGCACCTCGTTGCCGAGTTCGGCGGCGTGGTCGGCGAAGTTCCGGCCGACGCACACGATCTTCGAGCGCGGGATGATCGGGGCCAGCAGGCGGACCTCGTCGTAGGTCAGGCGGTCGCCGGTGGACTGGGCGGGGCTGAAGAAGGGGTCCGAGTCGAGGACGGCGATCTCCAGGCCCGAGGTGTCGGCTCGGCCGCCGATGATGTCGCCGAGCTCGCCTTCGACGACGCCGTAGGTGGGCTCATCGTTGTGGACGAATCTGACAATGCGCATGGCTACAGTCTAGGTGTACTCAGCCACGGGGTTGGTGACAGCGCGCCGGATTTGACGTAGGGGAGGATCTCTTGGGTGTCGCTTGTCTAAGGTCACTACCCGAAGCTCGGAACGATTCAGCTTAGATATAGCTTCAAGACTCAATGCCAGCACATCGCGGAGGGCCTGGGAATCAAGATTCCCGGGCCCTCCACCGATAGCAGCAAGTCAAATCCGGTAGCTAGACACGGACTGCGGCCGACGCCGAGCTAGCAACTATCGAAAGCAGTCATCGGAGCCGACGTTACACTCGCTGCCCGATTTCATACATACTCACCCGAGTGCCAGACTTATACCCTGAATCGAATGATTTGACATTCCCCTTCGGGCATGCGCGCCGAGGTGTCGTCCAGGTAGTTTTAGCGAACTTGGCGCCAGCTTTCACGCAGTAGCTATCAGCCTTCGTGTCCTTCACGCTACCGGAGACCTTAACCGAGTTACCGCTTCGGCAAGCACGGTTAGTGATATTGCCATATTTTCCTCGAATAGTGACCGTCTTTGAACACTGAGCCGCCTGAGCATTGTTCGACGTCGATGCATTCTGGGCATCAACCGTCACCGTTCCATCAGTCGACACAATAACGTCTTCACTATTGACGAACTTTGAAATATCCGCGACCTCCTCCCCAGTGGAAGCGTCTGTGACGACCGCTTCGAACGCACCCGCGCCGGCAGATACGTCCCAGTCGACGGAAAGGCCGATCTCTTCTGAGATGACCGCACGCTCCTGCATATTCGGGGGTTGCGCTGCCGTTGCAGGACCAGCGAAGAGGGTAAGAGCTACGGTGCCGACTGCGGCAAAGAAAAGGGATTTCATATTATTTTCCATTCATTGAACGGCTCAAGCCGAGCCTGGGGATGGAGGGGCTAGCGCCCTCGAGTGAGAAGTCTAACATGTCCTCATGCGTCCTGGGTTCCGTCCCGTGGTGCTGATGTTGGCCTTCTCATCCGCGATGATCAGCGCCGGCCGTTGACGATCGCTCCGACGGCGACACCGAGGAGTGCGATGCCGGCACCGGCGGCCATGCCGGTGAGGAAGCCGCTGCCGGTTCCCTGGCTACCCACTCCGGCTGCTGCAGACGTGGCGCTGGCCTCCGCGTCTGGGCCCGCCTGCTCGTCTGCTTCGGGCACGCCGTCGGCTATCGCCCTGTCGATGTCGGCGAAGAACTTCGTGGCGATCCGCTTGGCGACTCCGCCGAGCATCCGCTGCCCGACTCCGCCGATCGGCCCGCCGAGGATCGCATCGGCCTCCCAGTTCACGGTGCTGCCCCCGCCTTCGCGGGCGCTGAGCTGCACCGCGACCTCGGCGCCGATCGTGCCCGGTCCCCCGGCTCCGTTGACAGTGAGCACGAAGGATTCGGGCTCACGCTCCTCGGAGAAGACGACGGTGCCGTTGTAGGTGCCCTTGATCGCAGCGACCCCCATCGTCACGACGACCGCGTACTTCCCGTCGCCTGCGTCGGTGAAGGACTGCACGCCGGGGATGGTGGCTGCGAGGATCTTCTCATTGTGGAAGGCATCCCAGGCAGTCTGCGGGTCGGCGTTCATCGTGGCGGTGGAGGAGATCTTCATCGGGTCACCTTTTCTTCTGCTCGTGCGTCGTCGGTCTCCGGCACGCGTGCCGGGTGCTGTAGGGACGGCCAGTGGCCGGCGGCGTGCTTCTCGCGCAGCTCCCACAGCTCAGATGGGGAGATCGGCATGCGGGTGATGGGGAAGCCTTCGGCGTCTTCGATCGCCGAGGCGATGACAGAGGCGCCGGGGATCGTCCCGGCCTCACCGGCGCCCTTGATGCCGAGCGGGTTGAGCGGGCTCGGGGTCTCCAGGTGGTCGGTTTCGACGTGCGGGATCTCGGTGGCGAAAGGCATGAGGAAGTCCATGAAGGAGGCGTTGAGCAGCTGGCCGGTCTCGTCATAGGCCATCTTCTCGTACAGAGCTCCGGCGATGCCCTGTGCGACGCCGCCGAGCACCTGCCCTTCGACAACGAGCGGGTTGATCATCTTGCCGCAGTCGTGGACGACGCAGTAGCGCAGCACAGTGATGTCGGCGGTCTCCGGGTCGGTTTCGACGATCGCGGCATGCATGCCGGAGGCGAAGGTGGTCCGCTGCGGGGAGAAGAAGTCCCGCTCCTCCAGACCGGGTGAGTCGCCGGGCAGCATCGGCGGCTTCGACTCATCGCTGGGCATCCCGAACTGGGTGGCGGCCTTGGCGGCGTCGTCGAAGGCGTAGCGCAGCGGGTTGGACATCACCGAGATGACCTCGAGCGGGATCGAGGCTGACGGATCGCCTTTGACCTGCACGATCCCGTCGACGATCTCCAGATCGGCCGGGTCGACTTCGAGTGAGCGTCCGGCGATCGTCAGCGCCTTCTGCTTGAGCTTCTTGGCCGTCAGATGTACGGCGTTGCCGCTCATGACCGCCCCGCGCGAACCCCAGGTGCCCACCGAATAGGGGGTCTTGCGGGTATCGCCGGTGACGACGTTGACCCGGTCGATCGGCACGCCGAGCTCATCGGCGACGATCTGGGCGAACACGGTCGCATGTGCCTGCCCCTGAGTGGTCAGGCCGGTCCACACGTTGACCCGCCCGGATGTCTCGACTTCGATGTGCCCGCCCTCATACGGACCGGCACCGGTGCCTTCGACATAGCAGGCCACGCCGATGCCGACCCTGCGGCCCTCGGCGGCGGCTTGCGCACGGTAGGCGGCGAAGTCGTCCCAGCCGATGAGCTCCTTGAGCTTGGTCATCGAGGCCGGGAAGTCACCGGAGTCGTAGATGCCCTCGCGGCCGTCCTGCAGGACGAGGCCGATCGGGTGCGGGAACTCCCGCACGAAGTTGGTCTCGCGCACCTCGGTGCGGTCGCGGCCGAGTGCATCGGCCACCGCGTCCATCGCCCGTTCCATCATGTACACGCCCTGTGGGCGCCCGGCCCCGCGGTAGGGGGTGACGATGACGGTGTTGGTGTACAGCGACCACCATTCGCAGCGGTAGTTGCGGATGACATACGGCCCGAGCACGTGGGTGGCGGTGTTGAGCGGCGGGATCACCCCGTAGGGCAGATAGGCGCCGTTGTCGTGCCAGAACTTCACGTCGAGGGCGTGGATCTTCCCCTCGTCGTCGAAGCCGATGCGCACCTGCTGGAGCTGCTGACGCTCATGGGCTGAGGAGACGAAGTGCTCGCGCCGGTCCTCGGTCCAGGCGATCTCCCGGTCCAGTGCCCGGGCGGCGGCTGCCACGCAGACCTCCTCGGGCCAGGGGTGGTTGATCTTGACGCCGAATCCTCCGCCCACATCAGGGGTGATGACCTCCATCTTCGTCAGCGGCATCTCCAGCTTCGCAGCCAGAGCCGCGCGCAGACCCGTCGAGGTCTGCGTCGAGGAGTACACGATCATGCTCTCCTCGTGACGGTCCCAGCGGGCGAGCACGCCCTTGCCCTCCATCGGCATGCAGGCGCTGCGCTCGATGTCGAGGTCTATCTCGAGCACGTGTGGGGCACCGGCCATCGCCTCGTCGACCGCGCCGACCTCGTCGATGCTGTGGGCGGCGATGTTGTCGGCGACATCGGCATGCACAGCGTGCTCGGCCTCTCGCGAAGTCGCGACCCCGACGACGGCAGGCAGGTACTCGTAGTCGACGTGAACGGCGCTGGCGGCGTCTTCGGCGATGTAGCGGTTGGCGGCGATGACCATGGCGATCGGCTCTCCGACGTGGTTGACGTCGTCTTTGGCGAGCGCGTACCCGGTCTTCGGCGCGAGGAGTGAGGGGTGCGGCAGCAGCATCGGCAGCCGCTCGCCGGCCGCGCCGGGCAGGTCCTCGTGCGTCCACACTGCGTACACGCCGTCGATGTCGAGGGCGCCGGAGACGTCGATGTCGAGGATCTTCGCATGGGCATGCGGACTGCGCACGAACGCAGCGGCCAGCGTGTGGGGCGAGGACAGGTCATCGACATAGGAGCCGTTGCCGGTCACCAGCCGCGGGTCCTCCTTGCGGGCGATCTTCTGCCCGAACATCCGTGTCGTCATCGCTGTCGTCCCCCATCCGCGCCGGATGTCCTGTCGCCCGTGCCGGGTGCCCTGTCGCCCGTGCCCGACGCGGCGGCCGCCTCGGGTGCGGGTCCGGCCCTGCGCAGTTCGGCTGCCCGCAGCACGGAGGCGACGATGTTCTGGTAGCCGGTGCACCGGCACAGGTTCCCTGAGATCGCCTCGCGGGCCTCCTCGGGTGTGGGGTCGGGGTTCTCGTCGATGAAAGCGTCGATGGTCGTGATGAACCCGGGGGTGCAGAAGCCGCACTGCAGGCCGTGGCAGTCGATGAACGCCTGCTGCACATCGGAGGGATGCTCGGGGTCATTGCCGATGCCTTCGACGGTGCGGAGGTCGCTGCCTTCGGCGGCGACAGCGAGCATGAGGCAGGAGCGCATCGGCTTGCCGTCGACCTGGATGGTGCAGGCGCCGCACACTCCGTGTTCGCAGCCGACGTGAGTGCCGGTCAGCCCGATGTCGTGGCGCAGGGCATCGGAGAGCAGCCGGCGGTCGGCGACGGAGATCTCGTGCGCTGTGCCGTTGACCATCAGCCGCACGGTGCGGTGCGGTTCCGGCTCGGTTCCCTCAGCGTGTGCCAGGCTGCTCACGTGTTTCGCTCCTTCTCTCAGCCGATGTCTGTCATTTTCGTCGTTGCGGTCGCTGCCGTCACCTGCCCGGTGCGCCTGCCGTCACCTACCCGGTTGGCCGACCGACGGCGGCTGCGGTGGCCGACAGCTGAGCTCGACGGCCAGTCTGCGGGCCATGACCTTGGTGATGTGGCGGCGGTAGTCGGCGGTGGCGTGGATGTCGCCGGCTGGGTCGATGGTGGCCTCGACCGCCTCGGTCACGGCCGCGCACAGGTCAGTGGTGGCCTTCAGCTCCATCCCGGTGACCCGCTCGCTCATGTCGAGGACCTCTGGCAGGTCTGTGACGGAGACGAAGGACAGGCGCAGCCCAGTGATCGTGGATTCCTCGGCGGTCAGCGCCATGGCCACCCCGGCGAGAGCGTAGTCGCCTGAGCGACGGGCGAGTTCGGTGAAGCCGGTGCGGGTGCCGGGCGGGAACCGGTTGAAGTCGACATGGGTGATGAGCTCATCGGTTTCCAGGCAGGTCTCCAACGGGCCGATGAAGAGCTCAGCTGCGTCGATCTGCCGGGACCCGGATGAAGAGACTGCATGGGCAGTGCCGCCGGTGAGGGCGAGGATGGCCGGCATCTCTCCGTTCGGGTCGGCATGGGCGATCGAGCCGACGGTGGTGCCGCGATTGCGGATCGCCGGGTGCGCAACGTTCACCAGCGCCTGACGCAGGATCGGCAGCGCGGCATGGGCGCTGTCATCGGTTTCGAGTTCTGCGTGCGTGACCGCAGCGCCGACGCGCACGCAGGAATCGGTGATCTCGATGGAGCTCAGCTCGCTCAGCCTTGAGATGTCGATGAGGTGAGCGGGAGCGGCCAGGCGCATATTCAGCACCGGGATGAGGCTCTGGCCGCCTGCCAGCAGCTTCGCCTCGGCCCCGTGCTGGGTCAGCAGTTCGAGGCAGTGGTCGACTGATGCTGCGCGGTTGTAGGCGAAAGCCGCTGGCTTCATTCCCTGATGTCCTCCGGTCTGTGTGGATCGTGGTCGGCGGTCCGGCCGCCGCGGCGTCGCCGGCCGTAGTCGTCCTCGAGGCCGAGCTCTTCGAGATTGTGTGATCCGGGCTCGCCGACGCTGATGAGTGCGCCTCCTGCTCTGTCTGCCGCCTCCCGCAGCTCTGCGGGGGCGATGATCCGGCAGAAGTGGTACATCACCAGAACGACGATCGTACCCAATGCGATGCCAGCCAGGGTGAACGTCTCGGTCACTTTCAGTCCGATGTCGCCAATGGCGATGATGATGCCAGCGGCCACCGGGACCATGTTGAGCGGATTGGAGAAGTCGACTTTGTTCTCCGTCCAGATCTTGGCGCCGAGCAGTCCGATCATGCCGTAGAGCACGACGGTGATGCCGGCGAGCACGCCACCAGGCGCCGCGGAGATGAGTGCGCCGAACTTCGGTGAAAGGCCGAAGACGATCGCCACCAGCGCGGCAACGTAGTAGGCCGCTGTCGAGTAGACGCGGGTGGAGGCCATGACGCCGATGTTCTCGGCGTAGGTCGTCGTCGGTGAGCCTCCGACCGAGGTGGCCACGGCGGTGGCGACACCGTCGGCAGTCAGCGCCCGGCCCATGTACTTGTCCAGCGGGGTCTTCGTCATCTCTTCCACAGCCTTGACGTGACCGACGTTCTCGGCGATGAGCGCGATGACAGCCGGGAGCATGAGGATGATGAAGGCGGCGTTGAACTCCGGCAGGTGCATGCCGACGACCCCGGCGGCGCTGTCGGTGACTGGCGGCAGACCGAACCACGGGGCGTCGAGGACGCCGGACCAGTCGACGCGCATATGGGTGTCGACCTCTCCGGTGGCGGCGTTGAAGGCCGTGATCGGACCGAAGGCCAAATCGAAGATCCAGGACAGCACATACCCGAAGGCCAGGCCGAGAAAAACGGCGATGCGGCCGAGGAATCCGCGCAGAGCCACCGACATGACGATGATGACGAACATGACGATGAAGGCGATCCACTGGTCCTGTGGCCAGTACACGTTCGCGACGACCGGGGCGAGGTTGAAGCCGATGAGCATGACGACCGCGCCGGTGACCACCGGCGGCATGATCTTCGTCAGCACGGCAGCGCCCATGAAGTGGATGAAGATGCCGCACGCGGCCAGGACGAGGCCTGCGATCATGATCGCGCCGGTCACCTGCTGGGGTGTGCCGCCTTGGGCGGTGACAGCCGCGACACCGCCGACGAAGGCGGCGGAGGTGCCGAGATAGCTGGGAACCTTGCCGTTGACCATGAGCAGGAAGATGATGGTGGCGACACCGCTCATCATGACCGCCAGCTGGGGATTCAGGCCCATGACGACGGGGAAGACGAACGTCGCGCCGAACATCGCCACCACGTGCTGGACGCCGAGTCCGACCGTGCGCGGCCAGGTCAGGCGCTCATAGGGGGCTACCGCCTTGCCTGGTGCGGGACTCTTCCCGTCACCGTGCAGTGTCCATCCGAAACTCATTGCTCCCCCAGCCCGTCGGCGTTCGTACTGTCATAGCCGTAACGGCATGTGTCAACCGTAGGGACACAACGAGGCGTGCGTCACGTCAAGTTATGCCAAACACCTCCGTGCTGGATTGGATAGTTTCGCCCGCCTCATTGCGATCTGTCGGTGGATCGCTTATCAGCGGTGTGTGCGCTTTCCGTCCGTGAGGTCCGTGAGGTACATCGCCTGCAGGGCCAGATGGATGGCCAGCCGCCGCCGCGCATCGGTCATGAAGGGCCCGAGGATGCGCTCGAGCTTGCTGATCCGGTAGCGCAGCGAGTTGTAGTGGAAGTGCATCTCACGGGCGGTCTCAGCGACGTTGAGGTTCTTGTCCAGCAGCACCCGCAGGGTTTCGCGCAGGTCCGCGGAGGAGGCGCTCCGGTCGGCGAGCACCCCGAGGGTGTCGGAGATGAAGGCCCGCACTTCCTCCTCATCGTCGATGAGCGACAGCAGCCGGAAGACGCCGAGGGCGTCGAAGTGGCTGATCGCCTGCTCGCCGTAGAGCCTACGGCCGACCTCCACGGCCTTGCGCGCCTCCTGGTAGGCGGCCGGCAGAGCGTGGAGGTCCGCTGCTATGCGGCTGATACCGGTGGAAAAGGTCAGCCGGCCGCCGCCGCCGACGCCGTGCACGTCGCCGACCCAGCGTTCGACGCGGGCGATGGTGCGTTCGACGGATTCCTCTGCCGTCACACCGGCGATGACGGTGATCTCATCCCCTGCCCCGACGACCACCGCCTCGGCGTCGCCCTGGGTGACTGCCGAGGTCCAGGCGCGGGCGAAACGCTCCTGGAGGGACTGCTTCTCCATCGTCTCGATAGGTTCGCCGGTGTCGTCGTACTCGGCGACGACGACCACGAGCTCACGGTCCAAGTCCCAGCCCAGCGAGGTCGCATGCGACAGGATCCGGTCGGCTGCCACGATGCGGCCGCGCAGCACATCGTGGACGAAGTCAGCCTTGTACTTGCTCTCAACAGCCGAGATCGCGTGCATCTTCGTGAGCACGAGGGCGGCGGCTGCCGAGGCCTGGTCGACGACGTGCTGCTGGCTGTGGCTCATCGGATGGTCGGTGAAGAGGACGAGGCGGCCGAGGTCGCGGGCCCCGCCGCGGATCCGCACCGCCAGACTGTAGAGCTCGTTTGCCTTCTGCACCTCACCGACCCGGGTCTGCTCAACCTGGAAGCGGCCGGCGACGTCGAAGCAGGCCAGCTGCTGGAGCTCTGCCAGCGGCAGCTGCCCGGCCACCTCGGTCACCCGGCCGTCCATCGTCGTGACGGCAACAGTGCCGTTGACGTGACTGGCGATGCGGCTGCAGACCTCGTCGAGCTCTCCGCCGGTGACGACGATCGTGACGAGTTCATGGAGGATCTGCTCGGCTTGCTGCAGGTCCTGCTCACGACGGGCAAGCACCGTGCCGAGCACCTCGTGGATGATCTCGTCGAAGCCGACCCCGTGGGGCAGCAGCAGAACCGGCAGGCCTGCGGAGTCCGCTGCAGTGAGCACCTCGCCGGGGATCTCATGCAGATAGCGGCCGGGTTTGACGCCGACGCCTGCCAGCTCACGTTCGGCGAACTGGCGCACGAGCTCACCGAGGTCGATCTGCTGCCCCTGCAGCGGGTAACCGGTGGTGATGAGCAGCTCCTGGGCGCGCACCCACGGCAGGATGTCGGGGACTTCCATAACATTGACGCGCGAGACGATGCGCTCGAGCCCGTCGGCGCCGGCCAGCACGCGGGTGCCGGAAAGGGAGGGCAGGTCGAGGACGTCGCGGACGGTGACGTCGCCCCCGCTGACTGGCAGATTCTGCCGAGCCAGAGATTCATGATTATCGGCATTTGCCATGTCCCCCACCCTAGCAGTCAGCTCTACGCTTGTGAGATGCACGTCATATCCGCCGACCCGGTTGTCGTGCCAGCGGCGAAATCCCCTGTGACGCCGCCGCTGGCCGCCCCTGAGCGTGCATGGACGGTCGCCGGCATCCATGCGGCTGGCCTGTACCTCACAGCACCCGCCGGCCCCAAGGCATGTGCCGGCCTCACAGCACCCGCCGACGTTACAGCGCCTGCCGACCTCACAGCGCCTTCCGGGCCGCACACGCTCGTCATCCCGGTCATCGGGATGGGCGCCTACGATCTGCCGACGGCCATCCGCACGCATGTTCCAGCCGATGTCTTCACCACCGGTGTCAGGACCGGCGATCGGGTCGAGGTCGAACCTGACCGGCTGCTGCTGCCGGCAGCCGAGCTGCGTATCAGACGCGTGTGGCGGCCGCAGCGCATCAGCGGGGTGCGCTGTCTGGGGATCGGCTGCGGTCACCCCGATAGCCATTCGGCCGAACACCGTGGGAGGACACTCGCTCTGGGTGCCGTGCGTGCCGCGCTGCAGCCGGGGATCGCCGATGCTGAAGCCAGCGCTGAGGACATCGTCGCGACCGCGCTGGATGGCAGCCGGGGTGCTGCGTCTCGCTGCGGCCGGGTCGACCAAGCTCTGGCTGAGCGGGTCGCGGCGCTCATCGGCCGCGGTCCCGGACTCACCCCCTCCGGCGATGATGTGCTCTCCGGCATCGCGCTGACCCTGCGCTGGCAGTCGGCGTGGTGCGCTCTCGCCCAGCTGCGGGCAGCGCTCACACCGCAGCTGGCCTCCACAACGGCGATCTCCGCCTCACTGCTCGAAGCAGCCCTCGACGGCTGGTGCACGACACCGGTGACCAGGGCGCTGGGTGCCGCCCAGGCAGGTGACCTGCCCGCCTTCGCCGAGCACCTCGGTGCGATCGGGCACACGTCCGGCTACGACCTCGGCGCCGGTGTCGTGGCGACCTGCCGTGCGCTTTCCCGACCCTCATCTCGCTCCGCCGGCGGATCGCCGGACCCGACAGAAGGAGAAGACTGTGCTGTCTCACGTTGACATCCGATCCGGTGTCTACTTCGACTCCGTGAGCCTCATGCAGGCCTCTGCTCGCGTGAAGGACCTCGACGGCGTCGCCGACGCGCTCATCGGGATGGGCACGGAGCTCAACCTCGACCTCATGCGCAGCCTCGACTTCGACATCGACCCGGCGGTGAGCCCGAACGACCTCGTCATCGCTCTGCGGTGTGCTGATGCAGAGGTGTTGGAGGCCGCGGTGGCCGAACTCGATGTGCAGCTGGCTGCGCTGCGCTCCACCGGCGGCGGGCTCAGCGCCGGTGGCGAGAGCCCAGCGCTGACCGTGGGCTCGGCGGCGAAGAGAACCGAGGCGAACCTCGCTCTCATCTCCGTGCCCGGTGAGCACGCGACGACGGAGGCACTCGATGCGATCGCCGCCGGTTGTTCGGTCATGCTCTTCTCTGACAATGTGCCGGTCGAGTCCGAAGTGCTGCTCAAGGATGCAGCGGCCACAGCCGATGTCATCGTCATGGGGCCTGACTGCGGCACAGCGGTCGTCTCCCAGGCTGCGTTCGGCTTCGCCAATCGGGTGCCGCCGGGCCGGTTCGGCATCGTCGCAGCCTCCGGCACCGGCGCCCAGCAGGTCATGACACTGCTCAGCGCCGCCGGCGAGGGGGTCAGTCATGTGCTGGGCACCGGCGGCCGGGACATGAGCGCGGCTGTCGGCGGCCGGTCGACGAAGCAGGCGCTGCGGGCGCTGGCGGCTGATGAAGCCACCGAGCACATCATCATCGTCTCGAAGCCAGCCGATGCCGGTGTCGTCGACGAGGTCGCAGCGCTGGCCGGTGAGCTCGGCGTCGGGGTGACGTGGGCGGTGCTCGGCTCAGGCCGGCCGGATCTGACAGCCGCGGTCGAAGCGGCGCTGCGCGCTGCAGGTGGGGCGGCACCTGAGTGGCCGTCGTGGCTGCCGGAGGCCTCGGATCAGCGGGCCGGAGGCGGGGATCTGCGCGGCTACTTCTGCGGTGGCACCCTGGCTGATGAGGCGATGCTCATCGCCTGCCAGGTGCTCGGGCCGGTGCCCTCGAACATCCCACTTGCTGGGGCTGAGCAGCTCAGCGGCGGCAGAGTGCCGGAGAGCGGGTCGTTCGTCATCGACTTCGGTGATGACGAGATGACCGCAGGGCGTGCCCATCCGATGATCGACCCGAGCCTGCGACTCGACGCCCTTGAGCGCACCGGCGCCGGCGCTGGCGTCGTGCTGCTCGACCTCGTGCTCGGCTACGGCGCCCACGCAGCACCGGTCGAGCCGCTGGCCGCAGCGATCGAACGGGTGCGCGCACGTGCGCAGGAGGAGCACGGCCACCGGCTGCCGGTCGTCGTCTCCCTCGTCGGCACCGAGGAGGATCCGCAGGGACTCTCCGCCAGTGTCGAGGCGCTCACCGCAGCCGGTGCCGAGGTGTTCGCCTCGAATGCTGCCGCGACGCGCCGAGCCCTGGCCCACCTCGGGCACGCTGCATCCCCGGATGCCGCGCTGAGGCCTGAGTCCGGCGTGCAGACCGACGCGCAGGCCCGCGTGCAGACCGGCGCGTCGACCACGGCTGCTGATGGCGCGCCGCTGCGCGGTCTCCTGGAGGCCGAGCCGGTCGTGGTGACGGCCGGGCTGTCGCTGTTCGCCCAGGAGCTGCAGGCGCAGGCGGTCGCCGTGACCGAGGTGGAGTGGCGCCCACCGCTCGGCAGCGCTGCCGCGGTGCAGGCGGTCATGGCCGATCCGCGCCGCGCCGACGCCAACCGCACGGCGATCGAGCGGATGCTCGCCGCAGGTGCCGAGCTCGTCGCCGTCCGTCCGGCCCGCGAGTGCCTGGGCCTGGCTGACACCGAGTTCCTCCACGCCGGTCCCCCGCTGGCCTGGGAGGACGCCTCGGGACCGATGCGCGGCGCCCTGGCTGGGGCTGTCGTGTTCGAAGGGCTCGTCGACACGCTTGAGGAGGCCGAGGAGGGGTTGGCCTCTGGCCGGTTCACATTCGCGCCGTGTCACAGCCGGGAGGCTGTTGGGCCGATGGCTGGTGTGGTGAGCCCGTCGATGTGGATGATGGAGCTGCATGACCCGGTGCACGGCAACCGCGCCTACTGCTCGCTCAATGAGGGGCTGGGCAAGGTGCTGCGCTACGGCGCCAACGGCGAGGAGGTGCTCACGCGGCTGCGCTGGATGCGTGATGTGCTCGGCCCGGTGCTCGCTGAGGCGCTGGCCAGCAGCGGCCCGCTGGATGCGAAGGCGTATGTTTCGCAGATGCTTCAGTCCGGCGACGAGGGCCACAACCGCAACCGCACCGGCACGCTGCTGTTCCTGCGCGACATCATGCCCCATCTCTTCTCCCAGGACCGGCCGCAGGAGGATCTCGCCGAGGTCGTCCGGTTCCTCGGCGCCAACGACTACTTCGCCCTCAACATCGTCATGCCCACCTGCAAGCTCGCCTGCGCTGCGGCGAAGGACGTGCCAGGATCGTCCCTCGTCGTCACGATGGCCCGCAACGGCACCGAGTTCGGCATTCAGCTCTCCGGCACCGGCGATGCCTGGTTCACCGGACCGGCGCAGCTGCCCGAGGGGCTGTTCCTCGGCTCGTTCGGGCCGGAGGATGCCAATCCGGATATCGGCGACTCGGCGATCACCGAGACTGCCGGGATCGGGGGGTTCGCGATGGCTGCAGCGCCGGCGATTGTGCGGCTTGTCGGCGCTGATGTGGCGTTTGCGATCGAGACGACGCAGAAGATGTATGAGATCACCCTCGGTGAGCACCCCTCGCATCAGATCCCGATTCTGGAGTTCCGCGGCGTGCCGACCGGCATCGACGCGGCCACCGTCGCCCGGACCGGTGTGCTGCCGCAGATCAACACCGGCATGGCCGGCAGAGTCGCCGGCGTCGGCCAGGTCGGTGCCGGTCTCGTGAATCCGCCTGAGGAGGCGTTCACAACAGCGATGGAGGCACTCGCCGAGGCGGCGGAGTCACCGGTGAGGAGCTGAGCCGGCTGGCCGGTCAGGCGGGGTAACGGCTGGCCGGTCAGGAGTGGGTGCCCGGTGGCCGGTCACGAGTGGATCGGGCCAGTGGTGTCGCGCAGCGGCGCGCCGCTGGCCTGCCACCGCTCCCGGGTGATCTCGGCCAGGATCGAAATCGCGGTGGTCTCCGGGGTGCGGGCGCCGAGGTCGAGGCCGATCGGCGCGTAGAGCCGGTCGATGAGCTCCTGGGACACCCCGGCTTCGCGCAGCTCTGCGATGCGCCGGTCGTTCGTGCGCCTGCTGCCCATCGCCCCGACATAGTCAGCTGGACAGCCGAGTGCGACCTGCAGCAGCGGCACATCGAACTTCAGGTCATGGGTGAGCACGGCGATCGCGGTGCTCGGCTCGATCCGGCCGGCATCGATCTCAGACTGCAGATAGCGGTGCGGCCAGGACACGACGACCTCGTCGGCCTCCGGGAAGCGGACAGGCGTGGCGAAGACGGGCCGCGCGTCGCAGACGGTGACGTGGTATCCGACGAGCTTCGCTGCCGCGGCAAGCGCGCGGGCGTAGTCGATGGCCCCGAAGATGAGCATTCTGGGCCTGCGGCAGAAGGCGCTGATGAGCACGGCAGTGTCGCTGTCGAGGCGTTCGCCGTGCTTCCCGTACTCGCGGATCTGGGTGGTCCCGGCGGCCAGCAGCCCGACGGCGCCGTCGACGACGGAGCAGTCGAGCTGTCCGTCGCCCAGCGAGCCAGCCACGGCCGGTTCCTCCGCCTCGGGTTCGGTGATCGCCAGCCAGCGGCCGGCCGGTGGGGCGAGCACGTATTCCATCCCGGTCGGCTCGCCGAGCTCATCGCTGGCCAACGGGATCCGAGTGAGCAGAGCGGCCGGTTCGTCGGCAAGGATCTGCCGGCACACTGCCGCCAACGGCTCGGCGTCGGCGGTGTCGGTGGGATCGACGCGCCGGATGAGCACGTCGAGCTGGCCGCCGCAGGCCAGGCCGACGGCGAAGGCCTCGTCATCGGAGACGCCGTAACGGCCCAGGCGCGGCTGGCCGTCGTCGATGGTGAGCTGGGCGGCGGCGTGCACGGCCCCTTCGACGCAGCCGCCGGACAGCGACCCGATGGCCCGTCCCGAGGCGGTGACCGCCATCGCGGTCCCGGCCGGGCGAGGTGCTGAGGACCAAGTCCGGATGATCGTGCACACGGCCATGGGCTCGTCACCGGTGAGCAGGTCGAGGATCTCGGAGGCGATGTCGCGCATGCCGCTCACCCCGCGACGGCTGCGGCGAGCCGGAAGTAGTCGGCGATGGTGGTGCCGGGCAGCAGCGCGTCGACGTGCGGGCGGATCGCGCGGATGCCGCGGATGTCGGGCTGCCAGCCGGTTCGCCCGGCTCGCGGGTTGACCCACAGGAATCGTGCGCACAGGCGGCTGGCGCGGGCTGCGGCTGCGGCGAGAGCGTCGGTGTCGCCGTCTTCCCATCCGTCGGAGATGACGACGAGGGTGGCCCCGCGCAGCCTGCCGGCGTGCCGGTCGATCAGCTGCTGGAGGGTCTCGCCGAGCCGGGTGCCGCCGCCGAGGTCGGGGACCTGTCCGCTGCGCGTGCCGGGCCGACCGGTGCGCACGCCTGCGGTGACGTCAGTCAGTGCGGTCCCGGCGGTGAAGACGCTGACGTGCTGGCCGCCTTCCGCTGCGGCTGCTGCGAAGGCCAGCTGGGTGGTGTGGAAAGGCTGCATGCTGGCCGAGACGTCGAGGACGATGACGATCGGGCGGGGCACCTCGCGGCGCTCCTGCGTCGGCAGGCTCGTGATCTCTCCGGTCGCGAGCAGTTCGCGCAGCACCTGTCGCACATGCAGACGGTCGGCGCGTCCGCGCCGGCATCGCGGCCGGCGCCGCTGCGGTGGGCTCAGGCGCAGGCCGGCGAGCTGGGCGCGAGCGTCGGCGGCATCGGACCCCAGCAGTTCGGCGATGTCGGTCTCGCGCAGCACTGCGGCCTTCGAGGCTGCGGCAGCCCGCGGTTCGGGATCGCCGGTTTCTATGTCGTCGTCGCCGGGCAGCGCGTCAGGCACGTCGATCTCGACGTCGATGCCCGGCGGGGCCGCGGCAGCCGGGTGGCGGGAGAAGAACCGCTCGAAGTGGATGCTGAAGTCCGCCCACTGCTCAGCGGTGGTGCACCAGGCGGCGCGGGTGACGGTGTAGACATGCTGCCGTTCAATCGTTCCGAGGGCGCCGAGCCCGGCCACGGCGGTGTGCAGCCGGCCGGGGTCAACGGGGTATCCGTGACGGGCGAGGCTGCGGGCGAAGTCGGTGAGCACTGCGGTCATCGTCATGACGGTCTCCGCGGTGGTGCCCCGCCGATGACCGGCCCGCGGGCGCGGACCTGTTCGGCGTCCTCGGCATCCTTGATGAGTGCGCCGAGCGTGGCCTGCGCGGTCGCAGCGTCGAGGTCGACGGCACGGAGTGCGACGAGCGAACGCAGCCAGTCGATCGCCTCGGCTGTACCCGGCGGCCGGTTGAGGACCATCTGCCGGACCGCGCGCACATAGTCACTGGTCGCAGCCACAAGCGCCTCGTTCGCCTCAGGCACATGGAGGGCGAGGATCTGCTGTTCGGCTTCCCGGTCGGGGAAGTCGAACCAGTGGTAAAAGCAGCGGCGGCGCAGCGCATCGTGGATTTCGCGGGTGCGGTTGGAGGTGATGACCACCAGCGGCGGCTGGGCGGTCTCGATGCGGCCGAGTTCGGGGATCGACAGGGCCCATTCGGAGAGCACTTCGAGCAGGAGTGCTTCGAACTCGTCATCGGCCCGGTCGATCTCGTCGATGAGCAGCACCGCCCGCTGCCCCTCGTCCGAGGCGGTGAGTGCGGCCAGGATCGGGCGGGTGAGGAGGAAGCGTTCGGAGTACAGCTGCGCTTCGAGCTTCCCGGCTTCGGCCGTTTCGGCGGCATGGGCGGCTTCCAGGGTGCGCAGGTAGAGGATCTGGGAGCGGAAGTCCCAGTCGTAGAGCGCCTGGGCGGCGTCGATGCCCTCGTAACACTGCAGCCGAAACAGCCGCCCGCCGTGGACGGCGGCCAGCGCGTGCGCCAGCGCCGTCTTGCCGACTCCGGGCGGTCCCTCGCACAGCAGCGGCCGGTCGAGCCTGCCGGACAGCCACGCGATCGTCGCCAGCGCATCATCGGCAACGTAGCCGTGGTCCATGAGCGCGTCTCTCAGCTGCTGCCAGTCTGCAGGTGAAGTCATCGGCCCTCCTCCCGCGCGCATGCGTCGGGAAGCAGCTTCGGCAGCCGCAGGCCGGCGGCCCGCAGCTGCACGGGAGTGTCGATGTCGGCACCGGTGCACAGGTGGCTGCAGTCGACTTCGCGCACCGCACCCGAGGCGAAGACCGCCTTCGCGCCCGAGTCCCCAGTGGCGGTGTCGATGACCTGCTGCCAGTGCTGCGATCCGATGACGACGGGGTGTCCGGGACGCGCGCCGAACATCGCCCGCACGAGGCTCGTCTCGATGCTCTGCTCGCGGGCAGCGGCGATGACCGCCTCGATGGCGGCTGCGGTGATGCCGGGGACATCGGCGAGCAGGATGACGACGGCGCGGATGCGCTCGCCGGCAGACGTCTCGGCAGCAGCGCGCAGCCCTGCCCGCAGCGAGGCCGACAGGCCGTCCTGCCAGTCCGGGGCGTGGGCGGCCCGGGCGCCAGCCGGCACTCCGGCGGCGACCGCCTCGGCGGCGGCACCGGTTACGACGACGATCTCGGACAGCCCGGCAGCCGTCAGCTGGTCGCACAGCCTGGCCACGACCGGCTGCCCGCAGGAGGTGCGCAGCAGACCCTTGGGCACACCGAGGCGCGACCCGGCACCGGCGGCGAGCACAATGCCGGCGATGTCGCTGTTGGGTGCGTGCCTCACGGTTCCTCCTTGTGCCAGGCGGCCTGTCTCCAGTCTAGGAGCTGGCTGTTCCCCTGGCGGCGGCTGGCGTGACGCGCGTGCCGGTTCTCCCGGCGATGGCCGCCGGCACGGCGGCAAGCGCGGTGATGATGCCGACGCCGCGGCCGGAGGCGGCGAAGTCGACGACTGCCTCGACTTTCGGGCCCATCGATCCGGAGGCGAAGTGCCCGGCGTCGGCGAGCCGCTGCATCTGCGCGACGGTGATCTCACCGATCGGCTGTTCGTCCTCGGTGCCGTAGCCGATGATCGCGTGCTCGACGTCGGTGGCGATGACGAGCCGGTCGACGTCGAGGTCGGCGGCCAGCCGGGCGGCGGAGAGGTCCTTGTCGATGACGGCTTCGACGCCGTTCCATCCAGGCCCATCAGCCGCCACCGGGATGCCGCCTCCACCGGCGGCGACGACCACCCAGCCGGCGGCGACGAGCGTGGCGATCGTCGGGGTCTCCAGGATCTCCAACGGCCGCGGGGAGGGCACGACGCGCCGCCAGCCGCGGGCGCCGAAGTCCTTCCACACCTGGCCGTGGGCGCTCATCTGGGCGGCGTGTGCGGCGTCGCGATAGGTGCCGATCGGCTTGACCGGGTCGGTGAACGCCGGGTCGTCGCCGTCGACGCGGGTGCGGGTGACGACGGCGGCGACCTGCCGGTGCATGCCCCGGGTGGTGAGCTCCTGTTCGAGCCGGTTGACGATAGTGAACCCGATCGTCCCCTGGGTCTGCGCGCCGCACCAGTCGAGCGACACCGGCGGCAGCTCTGCGGCGGCGAGTTCGTTCTTGCGCAGGATGTTGCCGACCTGCGGGCCGTTGCCGTGGGTGATGATGACCTCGTGGCCGTCAGCCAGCAGCTCGGCGATGTGCCCGCAGGCCTGCGCGATCGCCGCCCGCTGGTCATCCGGTGAAGATGAGCCGTCGGGGGCGGTCATCGCATTGCCGCCGAGGGCGATGAGCACGCGCATGCTCAGAGCCAGTCGACGTCCGGGGCGTCGCTGCCGTCACCGGCCAAGCGCGCGTACCCGGGTCCGCGGTCGAAGAACGGCTCCGAACCGGTGCGCTTCTCGCGCAGCTGCTGCCGCAGCTGCGTCGAGGCCGCCGTGTCGACGGTGACCTCACCGTCGTCGGCGCTGGCGATGACCCCGTAGTCGCTGCGGGCCCCGTCGATGCTGACCTTGCCCCACCGCAGGTCGCGTTCGACCTCGTCGAGGGGACGGTCGAGCGGGTCGCCCCAGCCGCCGCCTCCGGTGGTGCGGATGCGGATCGTCTCCCCTGCCCGAACCGGTTCGGCATCGGCGAGCGCATCGATCTCGCGTTCGTTCGGCCCGCCGGGGTCGATGGTGACCTGGAACGGCCGGCCGGCCTTGCCGCCCTTGACGCCCCAGCAGGCGAGGATCGAGCGGTCGGCGATCGACATGAAGTGCGCGTCCTTGAGCATGTGAATGTGCTTCTCGTAGCCGAGTCCGCCGCGGTAGCGTCCGGCGCCGCCGGAGTCGACGGCGAGTCCGAGCCGCTCGACGCGGAACGGGAACCGGGATTCGGTGAATTCGGTGGGCAGGTTCCGGGAGTCGGGCACGACGTGGATGGTGTCCTCACCGTCGGCGTAGTAGCGGCCGCCCGAGCCGCCGCCGAGCACCTCGCGCATGAGATAGTCGTTGCCGTCGCGGTCCTTGCCGTACACGCCGGTGTAGCGGATCGTCTCCTGGTCTGCCGGCATCTTCCCGTCGACAGCCTTCGCAACGACCCCGGCGAGCACGCCGAGCAGCCGCAGGATGACGAAGGTGCGGGCGTTCGTCGGGCCCGGGTAGATCGGGGTGAGCAAGGTGCCCTTCTCCGGGAAGCGCATCTCGATAAGCGGGACGATGCCCTCGTTGACGTCGAGTTCGCCCATCCGCTCCGGGGAGTCGGCGAGGTTGCGCAGGATCGGGGCGAGCCATTTCTTGAGGAAGTTCCCGCCGACGTAGTCGCCGCAGTGGTTGATCGGCCCTCTGGCCTGAGCAGCGGTGCCGGTGAAGTCAATGATGAGCCTGGGGCCGTTGCCCGGTCCACCGGTGGCGGTCTTCGTCAGGGTGATGCGCTGGGTGTGCAGCTTCGGGTCCTCGACGCCGTCGTGTTCGGCGTAGTCCTCCCACACGTACTGGCCATCGGGGATCTTCGAGAGGATCTCGCGCCGGTAAAGTTCGGTGGTGTTGTCGAGGATGGTGTCGAAGGCCGCTTCGATGGTGTCGCGGCCGTAGCGGGCGAAGAGCTCCCCGAGCCGGCGCGCGCCCATGAGGCAGGCGGAGCATTCGGCGTCGAGGTCAGCGGCCAGCGAGTCGGGCATGCGCGAATTGCGGGTCATGATGCGCAGCGCGGCCCGGTTGGGTTCGCCGCGCGACCACAGCTTGATCGGCGGGACGGCCAGTCCCTCTTCGTGCACGCTCGTCGCACCGGAGGGCATCGAGCCGGGGCAGGCACCGCCGATGTCGTCGTGGTGGCCGAAGGCCTGCACGAAGCACACGACCTCGCCGTTGTGGAAGACCGGGACGGTGACGCACAGGTCGGGCAGGTGGCCGATGCCGCCTTCGGATTCGTAGACGTCGTTGTGGAAGAAGACGTCGCCTTCCTCCATCGTCTCGATCGGGAAGTCGCGCACGATCGGGTGGACGAGCGCGGAGTAGGACCGGCCGGTGAGCTTGCGCAGCTGCCGGTCGTGGATGCCGGCGCGGAAGTCGTGGGCGTCGCGGATCATCGGTGAGCGTGAGGTCCTCGAGATCGCGGTCTCGACTTCCATCTCGACGCTGGCGAGGGTGCCTTCGACGATCTCGACGATGATCGGATCGACCTCGGTTCCTTCGGGGGTGAGCCGCCCGCCGTGTTCGTAGGGTCGGGGCAGGCCGGCCGGATTGATCGGCTCGGCGGCGATGTAGGCCTCGAGCTGCTCACCGGTCAGCGGGGTGGTCGAGAGCATCGAGCCGGAATCAGTGGGTGTTGCCGTCATGTCGTGTCTCCTTCGTGGTTCGGCGCCGGCTCAGCGCTTCTCGGCGACTGGGGTGCGGGTGATGACGAGGTTGCCGGCGTCATCGACGCGGACGCTGAAGCCGGGATGGACGGGCACCGTCGAGCCGAATTCCTCGATGATCGCCGGGCCGGTGATCTCATCTCCGGCCAGCAGCTCGGGCCGCCAGTAGACGTCGGCGGTGACGTAGCCGTCGTCTGCGTCGAAGCACACCTGACGCTGGCTGGCCAGCGCCCGGTCGGACAGCGGCTGGGCAGCAGAGGCTTCCCCGAGCTTGGCGAGCTCTGGCCGCTGGATCGGGCCGATGCCGGAGACGCGCAGGTTGACCCATTCGACGAACTGGTCGCCATCGCCCTTGAAGTCGTAGCCGTAGAGGCGGCGGTGCTCAGTGTGGAAGGCGTCGGTGACCTCGTCTGCCCAGGCGCGGGTGATCTCCCCTGCAGGCGCCGGTACGCGCACTTCGAAGGCCTGGCCGAAGTAGCGCAGGTCAGCCGACCGGTCGTAGCGGTGGTCGGCGGAGGCGAACCCTTCGGCGTCGAGGGCTGCTGCCGCGCGCTCCTGCAGAGCGGTGAAGATGCTGTCGATGGTGCCGAGGTCGAGTCCTTCATCCTTTGCGACATGCGTCTGCACGTAGTCGTTCTTGACGTCGACGGTCAGCAGCCCGAACGCAGAGACGTTGCCGGGGTTGAGCGGGACGATGACGCCTGCGAGGTCGAGGATGTCGACGAGTCGGCAGGCCAGCAGCGAACCGGAGCCGCCGAAGGAGGCGAGCATGAAGTCACGGACGTCGAGGCCGCGCTTGACTGAGATCTGGCGCAGCGCGTTCGCCTGGTTCCAGGCGGAGATCTCCAGGATTCCGGTCGCGCACTTCTCGCTGCTGAGCCCGAGGCGGCCGGCCAGGTCCTCGATGCCGGTGCGGGCGGCCTCGACGTCGAGTGGGATCTCGCCGCCGAGGAGGTGGGGCGGAATGCGACCGAGCAGCAGATGTGCGTCCGTGATCGTCGGTTCGGTGCCGCCCTGGCCGTAGCAGATCGGTCCCGGATCGGCGCCAGCCGACTGCGGGCCGACTTTGAGCTGCCCTTCTTCGGTCGTCCAGGCGATCGAGCCACCTCCAGCGCCGACAGTCACGACGTCGATCATCGGGATCTTCGACGGGTAGACACCCACCGACCCCTCGGTTGTCAGTGCTGGCTCGCCGTCGATGATGACGGTGACGTCGGTGGAGGTGCCGCCGCCGTCACAGGTGAGGACTTTGGAGAACCCGGCTTCCTGGGCGATGAGGCCGGCGCCGAGGGCGCCTGCCGCCGGCCCGGACAGCACGGTGGTGATCGGCTGGTGGACGACCTCGTCGGCGGAGAGCACCCCGCCGTTGGACTTCATGATGTAGAACGGGATCGGCTTACGGTCGCCGTGCTCGGCGCCGGTGAACTGATCGAGGCGCTCATGGATGTTGGCGACGTAGCGGGAGACCTTCGGCTTGACAGAGGCATCGACGAGGGTGGTCATCGAGCGCTCGTATTCGCGGTACTCCCGCAGCACCTCGGAGCTCAGCGACACGATCGCCTCGGGGTGGACTTCGGTGAGGATCTCACGCATCCGCTGCTCGTGGGCCGGGTTGGCGTAGGCGTGCAGCAAGTTGACGCCCAGGACGTTGATGCCGGCGTCGCGGAACCAAGCGGCGACAGCCCTGGCGCCGTCCTCGTCGAACGGGCGGACCTCGGTGCCTTCGAAGTCGAGACGGCCGCCGACGGTCTTGACGCGGTCGGCGGTGACGATGCGTTCGGGCTTGACCCAGAAGTAGGAGTTTCCGTAGCCGTCGGGCACGGCCTGACGGGCGATCTCCAGGACGAATTCATAGCCTTCGGTGGTGATGAAGCCCATCGTCTCCAGCTTGCCCTCCAGCAGCTGGTTCGTCGCCACCGTCGTGCCGTGGGAGACGGCGACGACGTCGCTGCCGTTGGCGCCGAGTTCGCCGAGGACCTTCTCGATGCCGTTGATGAACCCGTCGGCGGGGTTGGCTGGGGTCGACGGGGTCTTCGTCGTCGTCAGCGTGCCGGTGTCCTCATTGAACGCGACGACGTCGGTGAAGGTGCCGCCGGTATCGATCCCGATGCGGATCCGTGCGCTGCCGAGAGTCATTCTCACCCCTGTTTCTCGTGTGCCGACGCTCCCTCGCGTCTGGCAGAACTTCACTGCTATGAACAAGCATGCGCGGCGACTTCTCCGAATCACTCGGCAGACAGTGACAAAAAGTGAGCTGCGTCATTGGCAGGATTCTGGACACCCGGCTTCATCGGTCTCCACGGCCCGCTGCCCCACAGCCCCACTGCCGGCCTCCGCAGCCTCACTGCCGGCCTCCACGCCCCTGCAGCCGACCGATCCGTTAGGTTGAAGGCGTGCACTCCTTCGACCTCGACGCCATCGCATCCGGTCTGCCGGCGTCTGCGCTCATCCCTCAGCTGAGCGAACGTCACGCCGATGCGGCGGCCGGTCTGCGGGCGGTCATCACCGCACCACCGGGCACCGGCAAGACCACGGTCGTGCCGCCGGCGCTGGCCGGGCTGCTGCCGGCCGGGCGGATCATCGTCACCCAGCCGCGCCGGCTGGCCGCCCGAGCAGCTGCCCGCCGGCTCGCGCAGCTGAGCGGCACGCGCCTCGGCGAGGCGGTCGGATATACGGTCCGCGGGGATGCGCAGGTCTCCCGGTCCACCCGCATCGAGTTCGTCACCACCGGTGTGCTGCTGCGCCGGATGCTCGCCGACCCCGGGCTTGAGGGTGTCACCGCGATCGTGCTCGACGAGGTCCACGAACGCCACCTCGACTCCGATCTCGCCGCCGCCCTCGCGGTTGACGCCACCGGTCTGCGCGCGGACCTGACTTTGGTGGCGATGTCAGCGACCCTGGAGGCCGAGCGCTGGGCTGAGCTCATCGGCGGCCCGGTCCTCAACGTCACCTCGGCACTGCACCCGGTTGAGATCCGCTGCCATCCCGGCCCCGGCCGGCCCACCAATGCCCGCGGAATCACCAGCGAATTCCTCACCCACATGGCAGGCCTCGTCGAGTCGGCTCTCCGCACCGAGGCCACCGGGGATGCGCTCGTGTTCATGCCGGCCATCCGCGATGTCGAAGCCCTGGCTTCGCTGCTGCGCGGCCGTGTGCCCGCCGATGTCCGGGTGCTCACCGGCTCGACCTCTGCTACGGAGCAGGACGCGATCCTCACCCCGCGCACGGACTTGGAGGCCTCCCGCCGGGTCGTCGTCTCCACCTCGGTCGCGGAATCAGCACTGACGGTGCCCGGTGTGCGGATCGTCGTCGACTCGTGCCTGGCGCGGGTGCCGCACTTCGACACCGGCCGCGGGTTCGCGGGCCTGGCCACCGTGCGCGCCTCGAAGGCAGCCTGCACGCAGCGGGCCGGACGCGCCGGCCGCCTCGGGCCCGGCCTGGCCATCCGCGCCCTGAGCGAAGCCGACTATGCCGCGCTGCCCGCCCACACCCCGCCGGAGGTCCGCACCGCCGATCTCACCTCCGCGATCCTCGACCTGGCATGCTGGGGCGCACCGTTCGGTCACGGGCTGAGACTGCCGGACCCTCTGCCGGAGCGCCCGGCCGCCCAGGCGGCTGAAACCCTGCGACTGCTCGGCGCCCTCGACGACACCGGGGCCGCCACAGCCCGCGGCCGGCAGCTCGCCCGGATTCCCGCCGACCCGCGCATGGCCCGCGGCCTGCTCGACGGCGCTGAGTTCGTCGGCGCCGCGGCCGCCGCCGAGGTGGTCGCCGCCTTGGCCTCGGATCTGCGCTGCCCGGGTGCCGATGCCGTTGCCGCCGTCCGGCAGCTGCGCCGCGCATCCCCGCGCACGTACACCCGGGAGACCGCCCGGCTCACCCGGATCCTGGCCGAGACCACCGGAGAAGACACCTGCGAGGACACAGCCGTCGGCACCACCGCCTCGGGCCAGGTGCCGCTTGACGAGGCGGTGGCCACGGTCATCGCGCTGGCCTACCCGGACCGGATCGCCCGGCTGCGGCCCGGCAGCGAGGACAAGTACCTGCTCGCCTCCGGCACCGGCGCGACTCTGCCGCGCGAAGCCCAGATCCGCGGCCACGAATGGCTCGCCGTCGCCGAGGTGTCCTTAGCCGGCCAGCGCGCCCTCATCCGGGCTGCCACTCCGCTCGACCGGGAGACTGCCGAGCTGCTCGCCAGCGACCTCTACGTCACCGAGACGGCCACGCGCTTCGACGGTCGGAAGCTCTCAGCCCGCCGCATCGAGCGCCTCGGGGCGATCGAGCTGTCGGCGACTCCGGTGAAGGCGGACCCGGATGCCGGCGCCGAGGCGGTGGCAGCGTTCATCCGCGAGCGCGGGCTTCGCGAGGTGATCGCTGAGAATCCTGGGTTCGCGCAGCTGCGCGGACGGCTCGGGCTGCTGCATGCCGTGTTCGGTGGGCCCTGGCCCGATGTCCGGTTCGCTGCTCTTGAGTCCGGGCTCGCGGAATGGTGCCATGGTGAGCTGACCCGGGTGGCGGCCGGTGCCTCGGCGACGGGAATCGACTGGGCGTCTGCTCTGCGCAACCTGCTGCCGTGGCCGGAAGCGGGCCGGTTCGACGAGCTGGCACCGGAGCGCATTGAGGTGCCCAGCGGCTCCACGGTGCGGCTGCGGTATCCGGCGCCGGAGGACCACGGTGACAGCGACGCAGACCCTGCCGACGCCGAGATCGCCGCCCCGGTGCTGGCGGTCAAGCTGCAGGAGTGCTTCGGCTGGCAGGCGAGCCCCGTCATCTGCGATGGGCGGGTGCCGGTGCTCATGCACCTGCTCTCCCCTGCCGCCCGACCGCTGGCGGTCACCGCCGACCTCGCCTCATTCTGGCAGCAGGGCTACCCGGGCGTACGGGCAGAGAATCGCGGCCGCTACATCAAGCATCCGTGGCCAGAGGATCCGCTGACTGCTCCACCTGCCCGCGGCACCAAGCGCTCTGGCCGCTGAGCGTCTGCGACAATGGGCAGGCGATGCACACCGACACCACCCCTGCCCCGGCCTCCGGCTCGGCTGCGACTCCTGCGCCTGAGACGGTCATCGACGCTGCCACCTGGAAGGCTGCCGCCGCCGAGCTCGCCGCCGCCGTCGAGGAGCGGATGGGCGCCCATCTGGCGCGCCGGGCCCGCAGCGAGAAGCACCCGGTCGAGGACTTCCTCTTCACCTACTATCCCTTCACGCCTGCGCAGGTGGCCCGCTACCAGCCCGGCGCCGGGATCGGGCTCGCCGTTGACGAGGCGGCAGATCGTGAGCAGTTCGCCCGCCGCTGGTGGACGGTGACCGGTGACTTCGCCTTCGTCGACGTCTCGGCCTGGAAGACCGACCGGGGTGAGGGCGCGCAGTTCATCGCGAACCTGCTGGCGGCAACCCTGGATCGGGAGGCGCAGCTGGGCTGCTTCGGACTGCACGAATGGGCGATGGTCTACCGGCAGTCAGCTGATGAGCGCCGGCATAGGCAGGTGCCGCTGCGGCTGAGCCAGGCGGAGACCGACAGGGTCGTCGAATCCCATCGCATCCAGTGTTCGCATTTCGATGCGTTCCGGTTCTTCACCCCAGCCGCCCGGCCGCTGAACACGCTCACGCCGCAGCGGAAGACGATGGTGTCGATGGAGCAGCCGGGCTGTCTGCACGCCGGGATGGATCTGTACAAGTGGGCGATGAAGCTCGGGCCGATCGTGCCCTCGCAGGTGATCGTCACGGCGTTCGATCTCGCCCGCGACATCCGGACACTCGACATGGAAGCCAGCCCGTATGACGTGCGGGCCTGGGGCTATGGGGTTGTAGCGATCGAGACCGCCGCCGGCAAGGCTGAGTACATGCGCCGGCAGCAGGCGTTCAGCCAGCGCGCCCAGCGGCTGCGCCGCGAGCTGCTCGATGCGCTGGCCGCCGCCGGCATCGAACCGCGCAGCTGATGCTGTGAGGCGTCCGCTGAGCCCGGGGCTGGGGATCGACCGCCTGCGGACACGCGCTGGTTCCCGGGATTCGTGTGAGCAGCCACCGTCGTCCCGCATTTGCGCCATGGCTCGCCATCTGGTCGAATGCCTGCACCCAGTGCAGTGAAACCCGTTACATCTCCTGGTCAGACGACTATGCTGGTGGCAGTGGAGGCACCAAGTCTCCTTGACGGAGGGACATCTCATGGACAATCAGACCTTGCTCCTCATCATCGCCGCAGTCATCGGCGTCATCATCATCATTGCGATCGTCGCAGCGCTGATGAAGGCGTCGAAGAAGAAGGAAGAGCGGAAGCGGATCGAGGAGGAGCGCCGCCGCGAACAGCAGCGTCGTGAGGCCGGGCAGCTCCGCGAGGAGAACAAGCAGCACGACATCGACGTCCGTCAGCGTGAGCTCGATGTTGAGAATCGTCGACTTGAAGCTGAGAAGACCCGCCTGGAGGCCGACCGCAAGGAAAGCACCATCAACCGCGAAGAGGAGCAGCTGGCCGCCGAGCGCGAGGAGCTCAAGCGCCGCGAGGCCAAGGCCAATGAGCTCGATCCCGATTTCGATGAGAAGTCCGGAAAGCGCTCGGTCACCGGTGCGGCTGGTGCCGCAGGCGCCGGTGCTGCCGGTGCCACTGGCGCTGCCCACCGTGACGACCATGGTCATGATGGCCGCGACCATGACCGCCACCATGACGGACTCGGCCGCGACGACCGGAGTCGTGAAGGCTTCGGCCGCGACGACCGCCACCACGACGGGCTCGGCCGCGACGACCGGGGTCATGAAGGCTACGGTCGCGACGAGCTGGGCCGTGATGGCCGCCGTCCGCAGGATGGCCACGCCGAACCGGGTGCGCACGAGCACGACGCTCGCGCACAAGGACAGGAGTTCGATCCGCGCGGACAGGGTCATGATCACGGCCAGGGGCTCGACCCGCAGGGCCGGGATGTCCAGGAGCAGCGCTTCGACGAGAACGGGAACGAGATCCCGCCGCGTCACTGAGGCGCCGCAGGCCTGACTGACAACAGACGGCGGGCGCGTGAGATCGTCTCTCACGCGCCCGCTGTCTGTTGTGCGGGAACTCAGTCTGTTGTGCGGAAACTCAGTTCATGCGGCTGCTCTCAGACCAGACGCATGAGCTCGACCGGCTCAGACTGCCCAACCCACGTCGCCATCAGCATGCCGGGCCCGGTCTCGGCACCGGCAAGCTGGTCGGCGTCCAGAAGACGGGTGACGTTGAGGTCGGCTTCCTCGACAGCCTTGATTGCGGCATCCCAGCCGGTGCCGCGTGCGTCGGCGATGTCAGTGCGCGGACCGGGATTGTCGCCATCGACGATGATCTCCTCAGCCGAGGTGTCCGCCTCGGCGATGGTGCGGCGGGCCTGCTCGACGAACACCGGGTCGGCCACAGCGTCGTAGACCCAGCGCTTGCCGAGCACCGAATGCTCCATCGTTGTGATGAGCGCGTCCTCGGCCCCCTCAAGCGGGGCGCCCCGGTAGGTGACGGGGACCTGGTAGATCGGCCCGGCGGCATCGTCGGCGGAGCGCACGAGGTGCATCTCGATACCGACCTCACCGGCCGGATCGTCGAACCGGTAGCTCGTCACGACCTCCAGCGGCACCCCGGCGTCGAGGCCGGACCACTCCTGGCTCGGCAGCCAGGTCTGGACGAGTTCGAGCTTGCCGGGTGAGAGTTCTGCATCGTACAGCTGTGCCATGGCGGCTCCTTATCTCTGGTCAGCGGGTCATCACCGCATCGGAATCGGTCATGCCTTGCGGGTGCCGGGCAACCAGGCACCGTCTTCGATCGAGTAGTCGGCGAAGATCGCCGGTGCCTCTGCCTGCATGATCTCAGCGATCTTGCCGAACACCAGCCGGATCTCCTCCTCGGCGCCGGGGGCAGTGCGCATCTCGATAACGTGGCGCAGGGAGCGCAGGTTAGCCGTGTAGACGATGCCGGTGCCCAGGCCCTCGGGGGCGAAGCGGCGCATGAAGGAGGTCATGTGCTTCTTGTGCGAGAACTTGGTGCCCTCCTCGTCGAGTTTGAAGTGCTCGCTCATCCACTTCTGGTGCTCTTCGAGCGTGTCGAGGACGGCCAGGCAGCGTTCCATCAGCTCTTCGTCCTCGCGTGCCCACTCAGGGAACCAGAACGGGATCTCCTCCAGGCGCACGTAGCGCAGCGACTCCTGCGAATAAGCGCAGCCCGCGCGGTGCCGGATGAGTTCGTGGGTGAGGACGCGGGAGACGTTGTGCAGCACGAAGGTGTAGTTGGCGTGTTCGAGCACCGACCCGTGCTGGGAGGAGATGACGTTGCCGAGGTACTGGGCCGAATCCGTGCGCACCCGTCCGACATTGGGGTTGAGTCCCGGCTCCCAGGAGCGGTAGCACATGCGTCCGGAGAACTCAACGAGGTCCTCGCCATCGGGGCTGTCGGCGTCTGCGACGCGCTCGGACCAGGAGCTGCCGCCGACGTCGGCGAGGTAGGCATTGATGGCCTCCCAGTCGATCTGGGGACGGGCGATGAGCGTGGCGGAGGGTTCGACGTGGCGCACGGTGCTCCTTCGGTGACGTGGCGGGCTTGGGGTCAGTCTACGGCACCCGATGCGTCCACTTCTCGGTGCTGAACTTCGTCTCGACGAGCTCTTCGGCGCGGGCGAGTTCGGCCTCGGTGATGGTGTCGCGTTCGGCACCGTACATGCTGGTGAACGTCTCGATCATGGTCTTGATGATGTGCTCGCGGCTCGACCCGGTCTGACGCCTGAGTGGGTCGACGCGCTTCTTGGCGCTGCGCACGCCCTTGTCCGACATCTTCGCCTCGCCGATGCGCAGCACTTCGACCATCTTGTCGGCATCGATGTCGTAGCTCATCGTCGCGTGGTGCAGCACCGTTCCCGAGGTGAGGCGCCGCTGGGCGGCCCCGCCGATCTTGCCGCCGGTGGAGGTGATGTCGTTGATCGGCTGGTACCAAGCGTCGACGCCCTCGTTGGCGAGCGCGGCGATGACCCAGCGGTCGAGGAACGCGTAGGACTCGGCGTAGTCGAGTCCGGCGATGAGGGTGTCGGGGACGTACATCGAGTACGTCACGCAGTTGCCGCCTTCCATGAACATCGCTCCGCCGCCGGAGATGCGGCGCACGACGTCGATGCCGTGGCGCTCGACGCCTTCAGGGCGCAGCTCGTTGACGTAGGACTGGAAGGAGCCGATGACGGTGGCTTTGTCCTCCCATTCCCAGAACCGCAGGGTCGGCTGCCGGTTGCCGGCGTCGACCTCGGTGAGGAGCACTTCGTCGAGGGCGACGTTGACGCGGCTGGGCAGGACGGGGCCGTGGATGACCTTCCAATCGAAGTCGGTGAAGTTCGCTGCCTGGCTCAGGGCTCGGCGGACGACGGTGGCGATGTCGCCGGTGGAGAAGCCGTGCAGCTGCAGCGACTCGCCGAACTCGGCGAGCGCGGCGTCGAGGCGGGCGATGAGTTCGTCGCGTGTCGCGGAGACCGATGCGCCGGTCAGTGCCGGGCCGATGGAGAAGTAGGCGTCTTCTGGTTCGAGGAAGAAGTCGCCTGAGATCTTCGCGGCGGTGATCGTCTGGCCGTCAGTGTCGATGTCGGCGACGACGAGTTTGCCGCCGATGACCTTGTGCTCTGCGTGGAAGCTGCTCATGCTCCCACGCTACCGCGCATCGGCTGCCTCCGGCTGTGGTGCCGGCCACAGCCGAGGCGGAACGCACCTCGGACACGGGCCCACGCATCGGACACGGGCCCACGCCTCGGAAACGGAACTCGGACCTCGGGAGCGGAACCCGCACCTCGGGGGCGGAACCCACACCGCGGGAGCGGAACCCGCACCTCGGGGCCGGAACCCACGCCTCAGGACGGGTCAGCCGACTTCGCGGCCGGTGGTTTCGTGGGCGAAGAGGGCCATGACCGTCACGGCGACGACGGCGAGGGCGCCGGTGAGGGCGAACGTCCAGGTCAGGCCGAGCAGCGGCCACATGATAGAGCCGAAGATCATCGGGGCGATGCCGGTGGCCACCCGGGAGGCCGCGGATGCCCAGCCGAAGCCGGAGCCGCGCAGGCGGGTGGGGTAGAGCTCGGAGACGTAGGTGTACAGCGCCGGGACGGCCATCTGGATGAAGAAGCCGAAGGCGAGGATGCTGGCCTTGGCGAGCAGGTTGAGCTCGGCGCCGGACTGGCCCAGCGCAATGGCGAAGACGACGAGGGCTGCGGCGGCCACCAGCGAGGTGGTCCCGAGCATCCATTTGCGCCCAGTGGTCTCGATGAGCACGACGGAGACGATGACGCCGAGGATGCCGATCGCAGTCATCTGGCCGGTGACGAGGAACGCGGCCTGGTCCCCGAGACCCTGTTCGCGCAGGATCTTCGGCAGCCAGGTCAGGGCCGCGTAATACAGCAGCAGCACGGAGACGAACAGCAGCCAGGCGGTGATGGTGATGCGAGTGGAGTAGCGCCACAGTTCGGCGATCTGGCCGGAGGCGGCCGAGAGCGATTCGCCCAGGCCTTTGCGCGGGGGCAGCGGTTCGATCGCGTCGTGGCGCCATTCGGTGACCGGGCTGCCGGTGCGCTCGATGAGGCGGGTGAGCACGGCGTCGGCTTCGTCGTGACGGCCGGCGGCCATGAGGTACTTGGGCGATTCGGGGATGAAGAGGCGCACGCAGACGATGAGCAGGGCCGGAAGCACCATGACGAGCATGATGTGGCGCCAATCGCCGAAGCCGAGGATCCAGGCGGAGACGAAGGCGCACAGGGTCACGCCGATCGGCCACCAGCCGTCCATCGCGGTGAGCACGCGGCCGCGGTGCTTGCGTGGGGTGAATTCGCCGACGAGGGCGTAGTCGACCGGGATCGCCCCGCCCAGGCCGAAACCGGCGAGGAAGCGGAAGACGAGGAACAGGCCGATGTTCGGAGCGAAGGCGCCGCCGATGGTGAACAGGGAGAAGAACAGCAAGGTCAGCGTGAAGGCGCGCTTACGGCCGATACGGTCGGCGATGCCGCCCCACACGACGGCGCCGAGGGCCATGCCGATGAGGTTGGCGGTGGCGATCCAGGCGGCCTGGCCGATGGTGAGGTTCCAGTGGTCGGACAGCAGCGGGATGAGGAAGCCGTTGAGGGCGACGTCCCAGGCGTCGAACATGAAGCCCAGGCCGCCGATGATGAAGATGGCGCCCTGTGTGTGCCACTTCCACGGCAGGGTGGCGAGGACTTCGTCAGCTGTCGGCGCCTCCGGGGCGGCGGCGCGGTCATGGGTGATCGGCATGAGGCGAATCGTACTCTTTTGCACAGGTTTGAGCAAAAGAGGTGGTGGGCGAGGTGCAGGGCTGAGGAGTGGCGGGTGGCAGGAGCGTGGCATGAGGGCCGGGCCGGCGTGAGACTCAAGGTGCGGGCACGGAGCGAGGGCCGGGCCGAAGCGAGGCCCAAGGTGCGGGCACGGAGTGTGGGGCGGGCACGGAGTGTGGCGCCGGCACGGCACAAGGGCCGGGGCCGAAGCGAGGCGCGAGGCCGGGGCCGAAGCGAGGCGGGAGGCTGGGCGCCGAAGCGAGGGATAAGGCCGGGGGCCGAAGCGAGGCGCGAGGCCTGAGTGAGACCCGGGGCCCGGCCGCCGCTGCCCCGCGGCGGGCTGGACTGAAAAGTTAGCAAAGCTATTCATGGTTTAGGGCTTCGAAACCATGAATAGCTTTACTAACTTTCATCAGGGACGGGTCACCATGACCAGGGACGACCCTTAAGACCCGGGCACCAGCCTCGTCTCCACAAGCCTGGTCAGCGAGACCCCGGCTCAGCCCTCGGCGAGCTTGTACAGCCAGCCGTGGGTGTCCTCGGCGCGGCCGTACTGGATGTCGAGCAGCGTCTTGCGCAGTGACATCGTGATCTCGCCGGGCTCCTCGCCGTGGTCGATGGTGAAGTCATCGGAGACGAGCTTGCCGATCGGGGTGACGACGGCAGCGGTACCGCAGGCGAACGCTTCGACGATCTCACCGGCGGCGTGGCGCTCGCGCCATTCGGCCACTTCGATCTTGCGCTCTTCGACACGGAGCCCCAGCTGCGGGGCGAGTTCGAGCACCGACCGGCGGGTGACGCCGTCGAGGATCGAGTCGCCGAGCTCCGGGGTGATGAGGGTGTTGTCGCTGGTGACGAGCATAAGGTTCATGCCACCAAGCTCTTCGAGGTACTTGCCCTCGGCCGCGTCGGTGAACAGCACCTGCTGGCAGCCGTTCGCCGCGGCCTCGTCACCGGCAGCCAGCGAGGCGGCGTAGTTGCCGCCGCATTTGGCGAATCCGGTGCCTCCGGCGCTGGCGCGCTTGAGGGTGCGCGACAGCCAGATCGACACCGGCTTGATACCGCCGGGGAAGTACGGGCCGGCCGGAGAGGCGATGACGTAGTAGTCGACCTCGTGGCTGGAACGCACACCGAGGAACCGCTCGGAGGCGATCATGAACGGCCGCAGGTACAGCGACACCTCATCGAGATCGTTCTTCGGCGCCGACGCCCAGGCGGCATCCACCGTGACGAGCTCGGACAGCGAGGCGAGGAAGTCCTCCTCGCTCAGCTGCGGCAGGGCGATCCGCTCGGCGGAGCGGGCGAGGCGGGCGGCGTTGAGCTGTGGGCGGAACGTCCAGATCGAACCATCGGAGTGCCGGTAGGCTTTCAGCCCCTCGAAGATCTCCTGCGCATAGTGCAAGACCGCCGCGGCCGGGTCGAGGATGATCGGGCCGTAGGGCTTGACGGTGTGGGCGTGCCAGCCCTGGTCGCGCGTGAAGCGGATGTGCGACAGGTGGTCGGTGAAGTGCTCGCCGAAGCCAGGCTTCTCCTTGATCGCCTCTCGCACCAGCTCCGGAGCCGGCTGCATATTCTTCAGAACCTGAAATTCAGTCATCGTCGCTTTCCGATTCGTCTGGTGCTCAACGTCGTATGGGATGAGGCACACTGCAGCGCCTCGTCTCCTAGGTTATGGCATCGCCCCGCTCCCGAGGCGGTGGCTGGGTCTCAGCCGCCGATCCGGGCGGCGATCGCGTCGCCGACCTCTGCCGTCGTCCGCTTGGCCTCGCCGCGTTCGGCGAGGTCGGCTTCGACGGCGGTCTGGATGGACTTCGCCACGACCTCCATGCCGAGGGTCTCGGCCATGAGGGCCGCGGAGAGGATCGCAGCAGTCGGGTCGGCAATGCCCTGCCCGGCGATGTCCGGGGCCGAGCCGTGGATCGGCTCGAACAGACTCGGGGCGGTGCCATCGACGTTGAGGTTGCCTGAGGCGGCCAGGCCGATGCCGCCGGTGACGGCCGCAGCGAGGTCGGTGAGGATGTCACCGAAGAGGTTGTCGGTGACGATGACGTCGTAGCGGCCCGGGTCGGTGACCATGTAGATGGTGCACGCATCGGTGTGCTCGTAGTTGACGGTCACCTCGGGGTAGTCGGCGGCGACGTGCTCGACAACCCGGCGCCACAAGTGCCCGGCGTGGACCATGACGTTGTGCTTGTGCACGTAGGTGAGCTTCCTGCTCCTGGCCTGGGCCTTGGCGAATGCGAAGCGCACGGTGCGCTCGACGCCGTACCAGGTGTTGACCGAGACTTCGGTGGCGACTTCGTGGACGGTGTCCTGGCGCAGGTTGCCGCCCTGGCCGGTGTAGGAGCCCTCGGTGCCCTCGCGCACGACGAGGAAGTCGATGTCGCCGGGCTCGGCCAGCGGCGAGCGGGCTCCTGCGTAGAACTTCGAGGGCCGCAGGTTGACGGCGTGTTCGAGGCCGAAGCGCATCTTGAGGATGATGCCGCGTTCGAGCACACCGGAGGGCACCGATGGGTCGCCGCAGGCGCCGAAGTAGATCGCGTCATAGTCGCGCAGCTGGGCGAGTTCGTCATCGGTGAGGGTCTCACCGGTCTCGTGCCAACGGCGGGCCGATGCCTCGAAGGTCGTGGTATCGAGGGTGACGGGCTCGCCGGCGGCCTCGATCGCCCGGTTGAGGACCTTGAGGCCCTCGGGTACGACCTCGGTGCCGATTCCATCACCGGGCATCACTGCGATCTTGTGCGTCGTCATGGGGGTCCTTCCTCGCGATAGCTCACTGCCACCCTATGAGCGCGTCTCACATGACAACTTGCCGTCTTGCATCCTGAACACGGCGAGCTGGGGAGGTGACCGGCGCGCGTTTGCTTCGTAGACTCGCCTACATGGCTCACACTCTGCGCAACACGCGCGCCGCGTCCCTTCCAGCAAAGCTCAGCCGCTCCTGGCTGCTCATCAATGCCGCCAAGAAGGAGACCTTCGAAGCCGCGCAGACCTCGGAAGCCGATTCGCTCATCTATGACATGGAAGCCGCTGTCCCTGCCGACAAGAAGGGCCTGGCCCGCGACAACGTCGTCGCTGCGCTGGACAACGGCATGGGCGGCTGGGTGCGTGTCAACTCGATGGGCACCCAGGAATGGGAGGACGATCTCGCCGCTCTCAACGGCACCCCGGGCCTGCGCGGCGTCATACTGCCCAACACCGAACGTCCTGAACAGGTCACCTACACCGCCATGCGCGCCGGAGCCGGCGTGCCGGTGCTCGCACTCATCGAGACCGCCCGCGGGATCGAGAACGCCACCCGCATCGCCGAGGCGCCGGGCACCTTCCGGCTGGCGCTGGGCACCAATGACTTCCGCAAGGACACCGGTGTCGCCGATGACCCGATCGCCTTGGCCTATGCTCGCTCCCGTCTCGTGATCGCCACCCGCGTGGGCGGGCTGCCCGGCGCGATCGACGGGCCGAGCCCGGTCGGCGCCGGCACCGGCCAGGTGACTGAGGACTGCTTGTGGACGATGAAGATGGGCATGACCGGCAAGCTCGTCATCGACACCGACCAGATCCACACACTCAACACCGCCCTGGCGCCGAGCGAGGACGACCGGGCATGGGCGCGCAATATGCTCGCCGAGGCGGAAAGCACCGACGACATCGTCGACGGCTCCTACCTGCCCCGTCTGGCGCGTGCGAAGAAGATCGCCCAGCTGGCCGATTCCTACGGCCTTTGGAACGCCTGATCACCACCGACGACAGGTCGGCCGCAGCAGCTGCACCCGGCCTCTCGCATGCGTGAGGGGCATCATACTTCTTCAGCTGGAAAATTGAAGCCAATATCGCCGCCGGCTCGACCGGCCGCTCAACCGGCAGCTCGACCGGCTGCTCAACCACCACCTCAACTGGCGACTGGCTCGGGCCGCAGACTCCTCACTCCCG
>NZ_JALXKS010000029.1 GCF_025144725.1 Brevibacterium sp. p3-SID960
TCGGTCAGCCAGACCTGGTTGAGGGTCTTCACCGTGCTGAACTGCCGGGCCACCAGGTCATCGTGGACCGGTGGCCCGGGGTGGGTGCCTTTGCCCTTCTTGCGCTTGCTGATCACCGAGAACACCCCCTGAGGGCGGCAGAGCCGCCAGGCGGTGCGGTGGGCCATCTTCACCCCGGCGTCCTCCTCAGCAGTGTCGGCCAGATAGCGGTATCCGAACTCTGGGTCATCACGGTGGGCATCGATCAGGGCGTTGAGCCGGTGAGCCTCTTCCCATTCCTGGTCCGTCACGGGGTTGGCCAGCCACCGGTAATAGGGCTGGCGGGCGATCTTCAGCACCCGGCACGTCACCGATACGGGAACACCGTCTTCGGCAAGATCGCTGACGAGCGAGTACTTCATTTTGACGGGATCCGGGCCTGGCCGAAGTAGGCAGCAGCCCGGCGCATCACCTCCAGCTCCTGTTCCAGTGCCCGGTTACGCCGACGCAGCCGGCGGAGTTCTTCGCGCTCATCAGTGGTGGCACCAGGCTTGCGATCAGCGGACTTGCCGGCATCGAGGTCAGCCTGGCGCAGCCACTTATGCAGGATGCCTTCGTGGATGCCGAAATCAGCGGCGATCTGACCGATCGTGGTGTTCTCATCCCGGTTCTGCGCGAGCCGGATGACATCGTCACGGAACTCTCTGGGGTAGGGCTGGGGCATGATGACAATCCTTCCAGGCCAACCATCGGCTAGCCAGACCAACTGTCACCTACCCCTGCATCAGCCCCGTGACCGGTGCTCTCAGCCACCCGGCCACCGCATCGCTGGGATAGGGTTGACGATGCTGACGGGTACTGCATTTCTCTACAGGAGGCAGCGATGAGCTTCAATGTCTATCTTTCAGGTGAAATCCACACTGCCTGGCGGGACGAGATCAAACGCGGTGCCGAGGCCGCCGGTTTGGACGTCATGTTCACCGCACCGGTGACCAACCACCCCGCAAGCGATGCAGCCGGCGACCATCTGGGGGAGACGCCCAGCCAGTTCTGGCGCGATCACCAGTCAGCCAAGGTCAACGCCATCCGCACCCGCACCCTCATCGAGAACAGCGATATGGTCGTTGTGCGCTTCGGCGACAAGTACAAGCAATGGAACGCCGCCTTCGATGCCGGGTACTGTGCGGCGCTGGGCACCCCGTACATCACCCTGCACGATGAGGACATCGTCCACCCACTCAAGGAAGTGGACGCCGCAGCTCAGGCATGGTGCCAAACGACCGATCAGGTCGTCGAGATCCTGCGCTACGTGCTCAACGCCTAAGAGCTCTATCACCGCGGTTGCGGGGCGGGATTTCACTCGCCCGCCGCGCCGGTGTGAGGGCTCACCATGCGCTGACTCCCGCCGCGACTGCCCTCGCGATTACCGTCGGCTGGAGCACAGCAATCTCGAGCTCGGATTACACGAACGCCGCACCGTCGCTGTAAGGAAGGGTCTGTTTTTGACTCCGGCGCACGTGCTGTCGAAAATGCGGTGGGACATGGATCTCACCGACACCGAATCCGGTCGACAGCGCCGACCGTGTGGCTGCAGTGCAAAGCCCGTCATGATCCCATTAACGGGATCTCTGCTGGCGCGGAAGGGCGGTCGCGCCGAATCGGAAGCTCATGCGCTCTTCGACGAGTCAGACTTCTTCGTCGAAGACTTCTTTCCATCGGACTTCTTCCCGCCTGACTTCTTTCCATCGGACTTGTCGCCACCGGACTTCTTGCCGCCCGAGGACCCGCCCGATTTCTGCTTCGACCCACTGCGCTTGCGATCCAGTGAGGACTTCAGCGCCTCCATCAGGTCGACGACATCAGCGTCATCATCACCGTCGGCCTCGTCAGGCGTCTCACCGAAGGTCGCCTCGGTATCGAGAGTGTCACCAGCTTCCAGCTTGGCGTCGATGAGCTTGCGCAGCTCGACCTGGTAATCATCCTCGAACTCCTCGGGGGTGAAATCCGAGGCGAACTGCTCGACCAGCGCGCCGGCGAGCTCCTTCTCCTTGCTGCTGATCTTCGCCTTCGACTTCACGCCCTTGAAGTCGACGCTGCGGACCTCATCGGCCCATAGCATGCCCTGCAGCACGAGCACCTTCCCGCGCACCCGCAGCACACCCAGCCGGGTCTTCTGCCGCAGCGAATACGTCACCACCGCGGTCCGATCGCTGTCCTCCAGCGCCTGGCGCAGCAGCAGATACGACTTCGGCGACTTCGCCGCAGGCTCCAGATAGTACGTGCGGTCGAGCATGATCGGATCGATCTGCTCAGTCGGGACGAACTGCACGACCTCGATCTCGTCGTTGTCGCTCTCCGGCAGCGCCTCGAAGTCATCATCGGTGACGATGACGGTGTCGTCATCGGACTCGTAGGCTTTGTCGATGTCCTTGTACTCGACCTTCTCACCGCACACCTCACAGCGCCGCTCATAGCGGATCCGCCCGCCATCGGCGTCGTGGACCTGGTGGAAGGACACGTCGTGATTCTCCGTGGCGCTGTAGGCCTTGACGGGAACATTCACGAGCCCGAAGGTGATGGCGCCGGTCCATATCGCTCGCATAGCATGGATTCTACGCAGAAAGGGACCACGATGGCGTCAGCTCGCAAGAAGTTCCAGGTCGGAGACCGCACGCTCACCGTCTCCAATCTCGACAAGGTCCTCTACCCGGAGACCGGCACTACGAAGGCCGACGTCATCCGCTACTACCTCACTGTCGCTGACGTCCTCATCCCGCAGGTCAGCGGCCGGCCGGTCACCCGCAAACGCTGGGTCGACGGGGTCGGCACCGCCGGCGAGGCGGGGGACGCCTTCTTCCGCAAAGACCTGGAGGACTCGGCCCCGGACTGGATCCCCACCGGCACGATCAAGCACAAGAGCGGCACCAACACCTATCCGGTGGCCGAGGAACCGGCCGTACTTGCGTGGTTCGGCCAGGTCGCAGCTCTCGAACTGCACACCCCACAGTGGCGCTTCGGCCGCAACGGCCAGCCGCGCAACCCCGACCGCCTCGTCCTCGACCTCGACCCCGGCCCGGGAACCGACCTCACCGACTGCGCCACCGTCGCCACCTGGTGCCGGGAGATCCTCGAGGACATGGGTATGCCGACCTACCCGGTGACCTCCGGCTCGAAGGGCATCCACCTCTACGCCGCTCTCGATGGTCGGCACAACGCCGAGCAGATCTCCGGCGTCGCCCACGAACTCGCCCGCGCACTCGAAGCCGACCACCGCGATGAGGTCGTCTCGACGATGAAGAAGACCGACCGCACCGGCAAGGTCTTTCTCGACTGGAGTCAGAACAGCGCCTCGAAGACCACCGTGAGCCCCTACTCCCTGCGCGGCCGTCTGCGCCCCACCGTCGCCGCCCCGCGCACCTGGGAGGAACTGGCCGACCCAGAGCTTGCTCAGTTGGAGTTCGACGACGTCATCGCCCGCGTCGAGGAGGGGCTTGACCCAATTGCGGACCTCGGTGCTGACCGCCTGGAGACCTACCGGTCGATGCGCGACGCCGCCAAGACCAGCGAGCCGGTCCCGGCACACAGGCCAGCCGGCACCTCGGGAACGGATGACCTGAGCTTCGTCATCCAGGAGCACCACGCCAGCAGCCTGCACTGGGACTTCCGGCTGGAGCACTCCGGAGTGCTCGTCAGCTGGGCGGTGCCCAAAGGCGTGCCGCTGAAGCACAACGTCAACCGACTGGCCGTCCAGACCGAGGACCACCCGCTCGAATACGGCAGCTTTGAGGGCACGATCGCCAAGGGCGAGTACGGCGCCGGAGAGGTCTCCATCTGGGATGCCGGCACCTATGAGCTCGAGAAGTGGCGTGAGGACACGGAGATCATCGCCGTGCTGCACGGCCGCAAGGACGGCGGGCTCAAAGGTGTGCCGCGCCGGTTCGCGCTCATCCGCACGAAGGGAATGAACGGGAAGAACACGTGGCTGCTGCAGCTGATGAAGGACCAGCCCGGCGACGGGAACGCTCCCGCGCCCGAGGCGGGGAAGACCGGCGAGAAGGGGTCTCCTTCTACAGGTGGCAAGGACTCCGGCGACGTTCCTAAGCTCAGCGACATCCCCGCCCCGATGCTCGCCCGCGCAGGCTCGGAGGCTGATATCCGCCTCGGGAAGGGCAACGGCGAGACGTGGGTCGCGGAGATGAAATGGGACGGCTATCGGATGCTCGCCGGTGTGGGCACCGGGGGAGTGGTGCTCGCCAGCCGCAACGGCAAGGACATGAGCGCGCAGTTCCCGCAGGCAGGTGAGTTCACTGAGCTGCTGGAGGGAACTGGAATCCTCGACGGAGAGCTTGTGGCCCTCGATGAGGACGGGCGGCCGAATTTCAGTCTGCTGCAGGCGATGCTCAGCGGCGAGGACGACGTGCCCGATGACGCCGAGCTGCGTTACATGGTCTTCGACATCCTCGCCCACAACGGTCGCTCGCTCATCCGCGAAACCTACCGGGCCCGCCGGAAGATTCTCGCCGAGGTGCTTGATGAAGGTGAGTACGTCACCGTGCCGCCTGCTCACGACGGGTCGCTTGAGGCGGCGGTCAAGGCCAGCCGGGCGCTCGGGCTCGAAGGGGTCGTCGCCAAGCGCGCCGATTCGGTCTACCTGACCGGTCAGCGCGGCTCAGCGTGGGTCAAACTCAAAACGCAGCTGCATCAGGAGGTCGTCGTCATCGGCGCCCGCGACGGGAAGGGTGCCAGGGCTGGTGGGATCGGTTCGCTGCTTGTCGCCGTGCCTGATGGTGACAGCGAGCTGCGCTACGCCGGCCGGGTCGGCACAGGATTCACCGACCGGCAGCTGGCTGAGATCGAGGCGACGCTGCGGAAACTTCAGCGCAAGAGCCCGCCAGTCGACGATGTGCCGGCCGAAGACCAAGCTGATGCGTGGTGGGTGAGGCCGACGCTCGTCGCCGAGGTGGCGCTTGCCGGGCGGACGCGGCAGGGCCGGGCCCGGCAGGCCGCCTGGCGCGGTTGGCGCGATGACAAGGATCCTGACGAGGTGCGGTGGGAGGTGTGACGCGTCGTGACGGAGCCGTGGGAAGCTGCAGTCTTCGCCGGTGTCGATCTCGCTGCCGAATCGGGCAGGACCGGATTCGCCCGACTGCAGCGCACGCCGCAGGGCCGGGTCGTCGTGGAAGACGCCGGCTGCGGGCTCGATGATGAGGAGCTTATCGAGATGCTCAGTGGGGTCTCGAAGGCCGGCATTGATGTGCCCTTCGGCTGGCCGGCGGGGTTCGTTGAATTCGTCGCAGATCATGCACTGCAGCAGCACGCGGCGCCTATGGCAGCAGATGTGCGGTGGCGCCGGGGGATGGTCCTGCGCCGGACGGATCAGCTGGTGCACCAGTGGTGCGGTCTCACGCCTTTGAGCGTGGCTGCCGATCGTATTGCGTACCCGGCGCTGCGCTGGGCTGCAGTCGAGGCGCGCCTGCGCGATCGCGGCATGGATTGCCAGCGCGATGGCGCTGGGCGGGTATGTGAGGTGTACCCGGCAGCAGCGTTGAAGGTGTGGCGGCTTCCATTTCGCGGCTACAAGCGGGACGGGCGGTTGCGGGAGGACATCGTGACGGGGCTGATCGAGCGGTGTGCAGTTGACTGGAACGGATACGATTCGGTCTGCATGTCTTCGGATGACGCTCTCGATGCGGTCATCTCTGCTTTGGTGGCCGTCGAGGCGGCAGAGGGGCGCACGCGCGTGCCGACAGCAGCGGAGCAGAAAGATGCCCTGACAGAGGGGTGGATCCACGTTCCGTTTGGCACGGTGGCCGTGTGAGTGGTGCATGTACGGCACCGCAGTGTCACGAGCGAGTTTCAGTCCCGGAGGGTTGGTCGATGGTGCCGTTGGGTACTCGTGCCTCTGGTTCCACGTCGCCGAACATTTTGCTACCGTGATGAAAGTCACATGCGGATGGTGATGCGTGCCTCTGTTCTGAAGTCTCAGTCAGGGTCTGCGGGACGGCGCGGCTCTGTCTGGTCCTTGTCCACAGTTCCGTTTCGGCTATTCCTTCGCAGGTATGAGTGACCTAGTTTTAGTTTAACCCGAAGAGGAGTCGACAGGATGCGGTTCACAGGACGAGGCGTAGTGATGGGTGCGTCGCTGAGCGCGCTGGTGCTGGTCGCTAGTGGGTGCACCGGGGCCCCGGAAGAGGAACCGACTCCGTCGTTTGCTTCATCCACCGCCGATGCAGAGCCGAACCCTGAGCTCACCGAGCCTCCGTACGAGACAGAGTTGAACCTAACGCCGGATGAGAAGAAGGCGGCGGACGAGGCTTACGACGTTTTGGTCAATTACATCAAGTCGAACAACGAGGTATTGGCTGACTCGGGAGGGGTTCCTGACCGAGCGCTCCAGTACACAAGCGGAGAGCTGCGTGACAAACAGGCCGAAGAATACGAGTCAATGACCGAGAAGAGTGAAGTGGGGGTCGGTGGAGTTACCCACACCTACCATCGTCTCGAGCAACTTGACCTACGTAACAACGAGCCGAGTGAAGCAATTTTCGAGTCGTGTGTGGATTTCAGTCACTTTGACATTCGAGATCGCGACGGAAATTCGCTTGCTGGAGTGGACACAGGCCCAACTTTTACCATATACACGCTTCAACTGGTAGGGCGCGATTGGAAGAACGTCGATATCGAATTTCCGGAATTTACATGCGACTAACGTTCCGTGGACTACTAGGGCTCTTGGTCGTTTCTTTGGTAGCGGCAATAATGGCTATGGCGAGTTTGCAGGCCACTGTGGCTTCTGCCGGACCTTGCTCCTCTGACCTCCTTGGCCAGAAGTTTCGATCGAAATGCAAAGACAGCAAGACGGGACCAAAACGCGATCGGACACCACCGAAGAAGGACCGCGACGGTTCGGGCCGGGGTGGCGGCAACCGCAACGGCGACAATTCCGATCGTGATCGCCGGGACAACAACGCTGATTCCGGGCCTCGGGCCTGCCAGTTGCTTGAGGGCGACCCGGGGAGCCGGGCCAGGCAGTGTGAGCGCCGGCGGCCGCCGGCGCCGGATCGTGACAGCAACAGCCCGCCTGACACAGACTTCTATGTGGAGCCTCCACCGGATGTGACATGGGAAGACGTCGGGGAGACCTCGATCCCACCGTCTGACATCTTCGTCATGCCCGAAGGGTGGGGTGTGGTGAACAAGCCTGTAGCCGTATGGGCCGGCAACAATTCCTCGCGGACAGAGACGATGGAGCTCGCCGGATACACGGTCGAGATCCGGGTGACGCCAGCGCAATACAAATGGAACTTCGGTGACGGCGACACAACCACCACGACCTCAGCCGGCCGCAAGCCCAGATACGCACACGACGCCGATATCAGCCATTCCTACACGGAAAGCGGTGAGTACACGATCAATCTGACGACCAGTTACGTCGGTCAGTTCCGTGTCGACGGCGGAGCATGGGAGGACATCCCCGGTACCGCTGAGATCGCCTCGACACCGGTGCCAGTCGAGATCTACCGGTACGTGCGCTACCTCGTCGACGAGGACTGCACCAAGAACCCCGGCGGTCCAGACTGCCCATGAGAACGCCGTCGGTGCGCTGGGCGATCGTCATCGAACCTCAGATGTGAGTGCCGGCGTTGACGACACGTCCCGAGGAGTCACGCCAGAAGTAACGGCGCACGCCACACTCATCTGATCACAGCGGGTGGACCAGCTCGGCGCCGGTGTCGAGAGCTTTCTCGGATCCGGGGTCAGGCGACCGTGCGCCCACCGAGCTGCCCGCCGGACTCATCGCGCAGCCGTGGTGTCACCTGCCGGTGCGGGCGGATGCCGGTCTTATCAGCGTAGAAGGCGCGGATCCGATCCATATCGGATGCGATATCACCGGTCATCTCCAGGGTCGGGCCGAGCCCGGTCGTGTGCGTCGTCGAATCGACGTAGCCCAGGGTCACCGGCATGCCGGTCTCGCGAGCGATGCGGTAGAACCCGGATTTCCAGTGGGTGTGCCCGCTGCGGGTGCCGTCCGGGGTGATGACGAGCCCGAAGATCTCCCCAGCGCGGGCGGCCTCGACGACCTCGGCGACGACGCGGCTGGGATTGTCCCGGTCGACCGTGATGCCGCCGGTGGCGCGCATGAACGGCCCCCGCCAGGAGCGGAACAGGCTCTTCTTTCCCATCCAGCGCACATCGATGCCCAGCTCCCAGGCGATGCAGAGCATGAGTATGAAGTCCCAGTTCGAGGTGTGGGGTGCGCCGATGAGGATCGTCGGCTGAGTCGGTGCCGGCTGGGTGCGCAGCGTCCAGCGGCTGAAGCGCCAGAAGGCGCGGGCGGCGAGTCGTCGGAGCATAGCTTAACCTTAGAGCACTCTCGAGCCCCGAAGCGCACCGGTCCATCCGGCGTGCAGCCAGGCGCGCAACGTCGGTCACCGCTCCCGAGGTGGTTCACACGATGCACAACTCGTTGCCTTCGGACTCGTGCATGAGCAGCCAGTGGCCCGCCGGTTCGTGGAACTTGCCGACACAGGCCGGCGGCTGTTCTTTCAGAAGATGCCCGAGGTCTGTGCGGCTGACCCCGGCTGGTGCGCCTCAGCGCCGACGGCGCCGGCCGGTGCCGAAGATCCCGCAGGCGATCTCGCGGGCAGCGGTGCGGGTGAACTGCCGGAACTCGCGGGAATTCACCACCTGCTCGAGCATCGTCCGATCCTGTCTGCCGGGCGTCGTCGGCCGGCTGCGGCTGGTTCTGCCCGCCCCTGCGGTGCCCGCCAGCGGGATCCGAGCCTCACCGTGTTCGGCATCCGGCCCGCTGCCTGGCGCCGGCTCCGGGCCCGAGGTGCCCTCCGCCTCGGCGGCGGCAGCACCGGCTTCCAGGCGCTGGGTGAGGATCTCGCGGGCCGATTCCCGGTCGATGCGCTCACCGTAGGTCGCCTGCTGGACAGAATCGGCGACGAGCTGCTCCATCAGGGCCGGGTCGCTGGGACCCATCTTCGAGCGCGGGGCGAAGATCTTCGTCGCAGCGACCGGGGTCGGTGCCCCATCGGGATCCATGACGGTCACGATCGCCTCGCCGGTGCCCAGCGTGGTGAGCAGCTCACCGAGGTCGACATCAGTCGTCGGGAAGGTCGACACCGTCTCCTTGAGCGCTTTGGCCTCCTTGGGAGTGTGGGCGCGCAGCTGATGCTGGATGCGCGAGCCGAGCTGGGCGAGCACCGCCTCGGGAACGTCGGTGGGCTGCTGGGTGACGAAGAAGACGCCCACACCCTTCGAGCGGATGAGACGCACCGTCTGGGCGACCGAGTCGAGGAACGCCTTCGACGCGTTGGCGAACAGCAGGTGGGCTTCGTCGAAGAAGAACACGAGTTTCGGCTTCTCGGCGTCGCCGACCTCGGGCAGGGTCTCGAACAGTTCGGCGAGCAGCCACATGAGGAAGGTCGAGAACAGGGCCGGGCGGTTCTGCACGGCCAGCAGCTCGAGCATCGAGATCGTGCCGGCAGCCCCTTGGGTGCGCAGCAGATCGGAGATGTCGTATTCGGGTTCGCCGAAGAACGCGTCGGCACCCTGGATCTCCAGGTTCGCGATCGCGCGCAGGATCACCCCAGCCGAGGCGGTGGAGACTCCGCCGATGTCCTTCAGGTCCGCCTTGCCCTCCGGGGAGGTGAGGAAGGACAGCACCGCCTTGAGGTCGGAGAGGTCGAGCAGCGCCAGGCCTGCGGAATCGGCGTAGTGGAAGATGAGGCCGAGGACGGACTCCTGGGTGTCGTTGAGGCCCAGGACTTTCGACAGCAGGAGTGGTCCGAAGGAGCTGACGCTCGCACGCATCGGGATGCCGGTGCCCTCTCCGCCAAGGGAGTAGAAGGTCACCGGGGAGGCTTCGGGCTGCCAGTCCTGGCCGTTGGCTTGGGTGCGGGCGGTGAGCTTCTCGGACGGCTCACCGGGGCTCGCCATGCCGGACAGGTCGCCTTTGAGGTCGGCTGCGAAGACCGGAACGCCGGCTGCCGAGAGTGCCTCGGCGAGCACCTGCAGGGTGATGGTCTTGCCGGTGCCTGTGGCACCGGCGATGAGTCCGTGGCGGTTGAACATCGCCAGCGGGATGCGCACGCGCACATCAGGGGCGGGGGTGTCGCCGTCAAGGGCGGAGCCGAGGTCGATGGCGGGTTCGTCGAAGGTGTAACCGGCGCGGATCGTCTCAAGGGCCTGCGTGTCGCTCATGAGGTCATTCAAGCACAGCAGGCGCGCGCAGCAGCGGCGATCGCTTCAGGGGCCGGTAGGAGCACACCATGCGGTTCTCTCTGCGTGGGCCGGGAGTCTGCGTTGGCTCTGGTTCTTGCCTGGTTGACTCTGGTTCTCAGCTGCAGACAGGTGATATCATGAGTGATATCAAACGGAGGTGATGCGTGATGGCTGCGATAGTGGTGCGAGGACTCGAGGAATCGGTCAAATCCGCCCTGGCTGCGCGGGCGCGGAAGCACGGGCGCTCCATGGAAGCTGAAGTGCGCGAGATTCTGACGCAGGCGGCCAGCAGACCGAATATCGGAATGGCACTGATGCAGGCCGCTCGGGAAGCTGGAGGCGTTGATGAGCTTCCCGTTCCCAGCAGGGACGAGCGCGCACGCTCGGTGGACTTCGCGTGATCGTCTTAGACACGAACGTCATCTCGGAGCTGTTCCGTCCGCTGCCGAACCCGCGTGTGGTGGCGTGGCTCGAATCGCTGTCTGGTGAGGTTGCGATCACTGCGATCACGGCTGCCGAGCTGTTGGTCGGTGTTCGCCGTCTGCCCGGCGGCAGACGTCAGACGCAGCTTGCACAGAGTGTCGAAGCTGTCCTGGACCAATACCGGCGGCTCAATGCTGTGCTGCCCTTCGACGTCGCCGCTGCATCTCATTACGCAGAGCTCGTCGCCAATCGTAAAGCTTCGGGATCTCCCATCAGCATGGCTGACGCGGAGATCGCGGCGATCTGCCGCACTCATCTCGCAACGTGCGCAACGCGCGACGTCAAGGACTTCCAGGGAACTGGTGTCTCCACGATCAATCCGTGGGAAGCCTGAACAGCTCTCTCAGTCGGCGGTGGAAGGCTCGGCGGCCGTCGTGCCGGATGGGTGCGACGAGATCAGTCTGTCCGGCAGGCTGTCGAGCACTGGGGCATCATGGAGGCAGTCTGAGGGCACATGTGCGCCCGTCGACGATGACGATCAGGCTGGCGAGGAGACTGTTCTGTGGAGACTGGGACACATGCCCGAGAAGCGGGCAGCATCAGGTCGCCAAGGCGCGTCCTCGTGCTCCTGAATCCTCTGGCCGCTGACCGGCACCCCGGGTGTGCGACCGCGCTCGCCGCAGCTGCGGCGGACCTTGAGCTGTTCGTGCCGACCGGTGCTGACGCCCAGCTCCAGTTCAATGCCGCGGCCGAGGCGGTTGAGGCCGGTGTCGATGCGGTGGTCGTTTGCGGCGGTGACGGCACAGTGGCCGCCGGTTTCGCCCTGACTGCTGGCACCGGCATCCCGCTGGGCATCGTGCCGGCAGGCACCGGCAATGATTTCGCCCGCGCCGCCTGGATCGAACGCGGCGACCCGGTCGGCAGCCTGTCCCCGGCTGCTCGATGGGCTGCGGGACGGTGCGCTGCGGGACGGTGCGCTGCGCAGCTGCACGGTAGATGCGCTGCACATGACGGTCACGACTCCGGACTCAGGCCAGTCGCACGTATGGGTAGCGAACTCCGCTAACGTCGGCTTCGACGCGCTCGTCAACGCACGCGCCAACACCTACCGCCGGCTGCCTGTCACCGGACGCTACCTCGTGGCGCTCCTGCGCGAACTCCCAGCATTCCGCCCGGCACGATTCCGCATCTCGCGCGACGACCAGCCGCCTCAGAATCTGACGGCCACGCTCATCTGCGTGCAGAACGGGCCCTGGATCGGCGGCGGCATCCCACTGGCCCCCGCAGCCGACCCCAGGTCCGGGACCGCCGTCATGAGCACAGTCGACAGGATTCCCCGCCTCGTGCTGGCAGGCCTCTTCCCGCTCATCTATCTGCGCGCCCACCGACTGTTGGCACCGCTACGGCAGCATCGGGTCGAACGCGTCCGGGTCACAGTCCCCAGCGGCGTGCCGGTCTACACAGACGGCGAGGAGATCCTCCCCAGCAGCCACGACGGGGCCGAAGTGGAGATCGCTGTCATGCCCCGGGCTGTCCGCCTCATCCAGGGTCTGCCCGACTGACAGCCTCCGTGTGGGGCATCATGGATGTATGAGTGAGATCACCATTGCACGCATCTATGACGACAACGCAGGTGGCTATCGCGTGCTGCTCGACCGGCTCTGGCCGCGCGGCATCAGCAAGGAGGACGCGGATCTGGATCGGTGGGCCAAGGACGTTGCCCCGAGTGATGATCTGCGCACGTGGTTCCACAACGGCGGAGACTACAGCGAATTCGCAAAGCGCTACCGCGCCGAGCTCAAGGACAACGAGGCATTCGACGACTTCGCCGCCACGCTGGCCGAGCAGAAGAACATCGTGCTGCTGACCGCGTCGAAGGACCCCGAGCAAAGCCACCTGAGCGTGATGAAGAAGATCCTCTCCTCACGCGGCACGAAGAGCTGAGCTGCGGCTGCATCGCCGCAGCCGGCCGTCAGACAGCCGGCAGTCGGGGCAGCACGCAGTTCAGGCGAAGAACTCCTGGCTCGCCACGCTCGGGGCATCGGGGCCGATGACGTCGATGAGCACATCAGCATCCCGGTAGGAGGCGTGCCGGGTCCACCCGTCGATGCCGGCCAGTGCCGCATGGGCGCTTTCAGCGCTGCGGAAGCCACCAGGGACCGGGTGCCGCCAGTGCGCGGCGAGCACCACCCCGCCCGGGCGCAGGCTCGCCGCCGCCGAGGCGAGGAATCCGTGGAATGACGCGTCGCTGAGGTAGTAGGCCAGTTCGCTGATCACGATGAGGTCGAAGCTGCCGGCAGGCCAGTCCTCGATCCCGGCACAGCGCACCGCGACCGAGGCGCCGGTCCCGCTGGCAGCCAGTCGCTGACGGGTGGCGTCGACGGCAGCGGGCACGACATCAGCGCAGATGAGCTCCTCACAGCGGCCAGCGAGCTGCTCGCTCAGCATCCCGATCGAGCAGCCGGGCTCGAAGACCCGGTCGAATCGCGGCTTCGGCAGCATCGCCATGATGAGCGCAGCGCGTCTGCGCTCGTACCACCGCTGGCCGACCGACCACGGGTCGTCGGCGTGCCGGTAGAGGTCATCGAAGCCGGCCGCTGGATGGACGAAGAGCACCTGCCTGTCCCGGCACATCCGCTCACGCACCCTCGCCGGCAGCACCACCGCCTCGGGCCCGGCGGCCGGATCCCGGTCGACCGCGACCCCGCAGTCGAGGCTGACCTGGGAGCGGAAGCAGGCGAGCGCGCCCGGCAGCACCGCGCGCATCCGCTCCGGCACATCGAGGCGCACCGCGGCGGCCGCGAGGTCATCGGGCAGGGCCGTCGGCGGTGTGTGCTGCCACAGCCACACCGGATACTCGACGACCGGGCAGGTCGGCCGCGTCGCGGCGGCGGCGAAGGCGGCCCGGCCGGTCGCGTCGTGATCGGTGTGGCCGTCGGTGCGCAGGGGAGCGGCGATCCACGTGCCGGTCGGCAGCTCATCGAGCAGCTCAGCCAGCCGGCCGGCCAGCATCTCCTCATGATCGGCGACCGCGCCATCGGGGATCGACAGGCGGGTGACCGGCGGGACGGGGCGGCCGGCGGCAGCGGCGATCACCTGCAGGGCCGCGGCGGTCTCGCTCCGGCGCACGGCGGCGAGCTCGGCCGGGTCGATGGCCTCCGGCGGGTGCGAACCCTCACCGTCGGTGACCGCGACCAGGCGGACCGGGATCCCGGCCTCAAGGGCTGCGGCGAGCAGCCCGCCGGCGCCGGCGATCTCGTCATCGGGGTGCGGGGCGACGATGAGCAGCCCCGGCAGCGCCTCGGCTCCCGGCCAGGCGGGCAGGGCGGCGGCGAACGCGTCGAGGTCCGTGCCCGAGACGGCAGGCACCTGGGCGCCGGAGAACGTGCGCTCGCCGTTGGGCTCGGCTGCGGGATCAGGCTCAGTCATGCGCTGGAGTGTGGGCTGGGGTGAGCCCGATGAGCCGATCCCAGACTGCGGCCGGATCTGCGGCGACGGAGTGTTCGGCGACCTGGTCGGCGATCGCGGCCTCATCGGCTTCGGCGTGGGTCTGGCGGATATAGACGCTGAGGTCGGCCACGAGCTGCGCGTGCTCGCCGTCGCCGCACAGCGGCCCGGCGCCCAGTGCCCGGCCGACGCGTTCGATGACATCGGCTGCCATCCGGTCGATGCGGGTGCGCACCGCCAGCGCGCGAGCCATCATGAGGCCCGAGGAGTTGTCGGGGTCGGCGTCGATGAACGCGGCAGTCGACTCCAGCAGCGCCCAGCCAGCGGCAAGCTCGGTGGCCACCGCACCGGCCTGCGCGGCGATGAGCGGGGAGACGCCATCGCGCAGCGCCTTGGCCAGCAGCGGTTCGGCCACGGCGCGGGCGCCACCGAACCAGCAGGCAGCGACCCCGGCGCCGCCGTGCCAGAAGCCGGGCCGATCGAGATAGTCGCGGTGGCTGCCGAGCCGGCGGGCCGGCACCGTGTCGAACGCGACCCAGCCGGAGTCGCTGGCGGCCATTCCGACCGCCGGCCACGTGTCCGGCACCGCGCGCACACCGGCCTGGCGCAGGTCGACGGCGAAGAACCCCACCTGCCCGGTTTCCTCCCGGGCGGTCACGAGCGCGTGGGTGCACATGCCGGCCCCTGAGCACCACGGTTTGGTGCCGGTCAGCGACCAGGCACCGGCCGCCTCGGCGGCGGTGAGCTGCGGCTGCGGCGGCTCAGCCGCCCAGACGCCCCAATGGGTGCCCGGTTCGACGAGGTCGGGTGCGCCGAGGTCGGTGGTGATCGCCTGGGCATCGGCGTGGGCTTCGATGAAGCGGGCGGTGACGAGGTCCGCGCGGGCGAGGCGCGCCAGCGTGGCGAACCGGGTGAGGGTGTCTCCTTTCGCGGGGTGGGGGAGTGCGTGGCCGGTGAGCTGCGCGGCAAGCCGGCCGCGGGTCTCGGTCATGAGATGAGCTCCTTGAGATCGTCGGACAGGCCGCCCGGCGAGCGGCCGTGGGTGCGGCGGGAGGTGGTGACGGGGATGTCGAGCGGCCAGCGCACATCGAGGCCGGCGGCTTGAGCGCGGGTGACGAGGTCGACGTCCTCATGCACGGCCAGTGCCGCGAATCCGCCGAGGGCATCATAGGCGCGCGGGTGGAAGGACAGGTTGGCGCCGTGGATGTGGCGGTGGCCGGCCGAGGTGATGCCGGCGGCGTAAAGCGCAGACCAGCGCGTGCCGAGCGCATCGGCACCGTGGGGCTGCGCTGGGGGTTCGAGGCAGACGGTGCCGGCGATGAGCTCGGCGCCCTCAGCGCTGAGCTGAAGCAGGCGGCGGCACCAATCGGCGGGCACCGCGCTGTCGGCGTCGGTGGTCGCCAGCCAGGCGGCCTCCGGTGCGGTGGCGCGCAGGTGGGCGAACCCGGCGTGCCGGGCCGCACCCACCCGACCGAGACGGACCGGCAGCACGTCTGCGCCGTGGGCGCGGGCGGTGGCTTCGGTGGCATCGGTGCAGGAGTCGGCGACAACGAGGACGCCGAGCTGGCAGCCAGCTTCGGCCGCCGAGGTGTTGAGCGCGTCGAGCGCGCGGGGCAGGAGCGCTTCTTCGTTGTGGGCGGGGACGACGACGTGCAGCTGTGCGGAATCCGTCACCTGTCCATCCCTCCTGCCACTGTTCTCCCAGGAGCGGGCGGGCCATTCCCAGGGAGTCAAGGAACCTTGTACTGTGATCCTACCTGCTCATTCTCATCACGGCACGGGTGCGACTGCGCATCACGGCACGGGTGCGACTGCGGCGACGATGAGCTGACCTGAGGAGACACTATGGGCAGACGACAGCACTACGCCGGGTTCTACGGACTCGCCCCAGCGCCGTGGGAAGGTGACCGGCCGAAGACGATCGTGGTGGGCAACTGTCAGGCGGAATCGATGCGCATCCTGCTGGAATCCAGCGGCTGGCTCACCACCATGCGGATCCCGCCGATCTTCGAATGGACTGCCGAGGACACCGCCCGGGCCCGGGAGCTCATCGAGGGCATCGATGTGCTCGTCATCCAGCCGGTGCACGCCGACTACCGCGGCTTGCCCTGCGGCACCGAGCAGCTCGAAGCCCTTTTGCGACCGCAGGCGGTGAGCGTGCGGATCCCCTCCCTGCGCTACAACGGCCTGCACCCATATCACGCGATTGTGCGCGATCCGCAGGATTCGAGCCTCGACCCGCCGGTGGTGCCGTACTCGGATCTGCGCACCATCATCGCCGCTGCCGCCGGCCGCGACCCTGCCGATGCGGCCGACTGGCTGGCCGGCGCACCGCCGCTGAGCCCGCAGGCGATCACAGCGGCTGCCGAGGAGTCGGTCTCCCAGCTGCGTCGCCGGCAGGCCGCCCACGACACCGTGGTGATGGATGATGTGCTCGCCGCCGCCCCGCACTGGCCGACGATCAACCATCCTGATACCGCGACGCTCATGACCCTGGCCCAGCGCACGCTCGACCGTGCAGCTGCGGCCACCGGAGCCGAGGCGGGGCTCACCGTGGTGCAACCGGGCCGGGAGCTGCTCGGCGGGCTGGAGGCGCCCGTGCGGATGGAGGCGGCAGCGGTGCTGGCCGCAGGGCTCCGCGAGGGCGCTCGGGAAGACGCGTGGCAGTCACGTGACTGGGATGCGCCGGTCAGCGAAGACCAGGTGGCTGCCGAGCAGGTGGCGTTCTGTCAGCGCCCCGGCTTCGTCGAGGCGGCACTTGCGCGCTGCCGAGAGCGCATCGAGATTCTCGGGCTTGACGCGCTGCTGCCCTGAACCGCGCCGGTTCAGTCGGCGCCTGAGTCCTGTTCAGCGTCAGTGATCTGTTCAGCGCGGTCGAGATCGGCAGGCGTGTCGATGTCGATGAGCTCGGCCTCGGTGGCCGGGATGAGGGTGATCTCCCGGTCGCGGTAGAGCGCCTTGACCGGAAGGCCGACAGCAGACCCTAGGCCGGCCACAGCATCCCGGAGGACCGCCTCGGGCCAGGCGGCGCACAGAAACTGCACCCGCCCACTCGGATCGACGGCAGCAGCCGGAGACCCGGCCGCGGAAGACTCGCGCAGCCGGGCGAGCAGAGACGCGGTGATCGCCGGCATATCACCGGCCAGCACCAGGATGATTCTCTCACCTGTCGGCAGTGCGGCAAGGGCGCAGCTGATGCCGTGCAGCGGTCCGCCGAAAGCCGGCTCCTCGTCGACGAGGAGCAGTCGGGTGAGCGTCCCGGCATCGATCCCGGCAGACGATCCGCACACGACGATCTCGCCCGCCCCGACGGCTTCGACAGTGGTGAGAAGCGAGGCAATGACCGGACTCCCGGCGATCTCGATGCCCGGGGTGTGCCGGCCGCCGAAGCGGCTCGAACGCCCACCGGTGAGGATGATCGCCGCCGTGTCCATACCATCAGCCTACGGGTGCTGCCCGTCCCGCAGCGGCCACCGCCTCGGGCGCGGACCGCTGAGCACACCGGGAACACCGGATGCCGGCCAGGTGACCGGCGTCACCGGTGGGCTAGGCTGGAGGACATTGACCAACTGCAGATGAGGGCGCAGTGACGCTGCGTGGAGAGGAGATCCGATGGACGACCAACACCACGAACAGCGAACCGGCAGCAGCACCCGGCCCGATCGGCACAAGCCCGCAGTCACCTCCCACAGGCCGGACCTGGCCCATCAGCCCGATGACTCCTTCCTCACTGGGCGGCGCAAGGCCGCCCAGCGGTTCTTCCACGAGTTGACGTATCCGCATAACATCCACCCGGCGCTGGTGCCCGGTGTGTCGGTCGAAGACCAGCGCATCCGCTACCGGGTCGACAAGGTCATCCTCACCGTCGTCGGCGCGCTCATCGTCGGGTTCATCATCTGGGGCATGATCAACCCCGGACAGGTCACCGCGGTCTCGACCGCGGCACTGAACTGGACGATGCTCAACCTCGGCTGGATCTTCAACACCCTGGCCGTGGGCATGATCCTGTTCCTGCTCGTCATCGCGTTCTCCTCATACGGGCGCATCCCGCTCGGGCTCGACGGTGAGAAGCCGGAATACTCGACCGCCTCGTGGGCGGCGATGCTGTTCGGCGCCGGCATCGGCATCGGCATCATCTTCTTCGGCCCCTACGAGCCGATGACCTACTACCTCTCACCGCGGCCCGGCGCCTATGACCCGGCCACCGTCGAGGCGATCAAGGGCGCGATGGCCCAGGCCGCCCTGCACTGGGGTGTGAGCGCCTGGGCGATCTATGCGATCGTCGGCCTGGCCGTGGGCTATGTGTCCTACCGGCGCGGCCGGGTGCCGCTGATGTCCTCGATCCTCATGCCGCTCATCGGCGGCGACTCGCGCAGCGCGCCGGCCCGCATCATCGACGGCCTGGCGATCATCGCCACCCTCTTCGGCACTGCTGCCAGCCTCGGCATCGGCGCCCTGCAGATCGCCCGCGGCGTCGAGGTCGTCACCGGCTGGGGCCCGACGGGCAATCGGATGGCGCTCATCATCATCGTCGTGCTCACCATCGGCACGATCATCTCCGCCGTCGCCGGCATCGCCAAGGGCATCCGCCGGCTGTCGAACTTCAACATGTTCCTCGCTATAGGCTTGGCGCTGTTCTTCTTCGTCGTCGGACCGACGATCTTCCTCATCAACATCATCCCCGGCATGATCGTGCAGTACTTCGACACGATGCCCCAGATGCTCTCAGCCTCAATGGCCGACAGCCCTGAGATGCAGGAGTTCCTGTCGTCGTGGACGACGTTCTACTGGGCATGGTGGGTCAGCTGGTCGCCGTTCGTCGGCGTGTTCACCGCCAAGATCTCCCGCGGGCGCACCATCCGCCAGTTCATCCTCGGCGTGCTGCTCATTCCCTCGACGATCATCGTGCTGGCGTTCACGATCCTCGGCGGCACCGCGATCTGGCTGCAGCGCACCCGCGGCTCGATTGCCGCCGACGGCACGGCAGCGTCGCTGCCGGCACCCGAGGAGATCTTCTTCGTCGTCCTCGACCAGCTGCCCGGCGCGCACATCATGGCCCCGATCGTCATCGTCATGCTCGCCGTCTTCTTCATCACCACCGCGGACTCGGCCTCCCTGGTCAACTCGCAGCTGTCCCAGGGCGGCAAACCCGAACCGAACAAGCTCATCACCGCGTTCTGGGCGGTCTGCATGGCCGGCATCGCCGTCGTCATGCTGCTCGTCGGCGGTGAGGACGCGCTCACCGGCCTGCAGAACCTCATCACCGTCACTGCGCTGCCGTTCTCCGTGGTGCTCGTGCTCATGTGCATAGCCCTGGTCAAGGAGCTGCGCAGCGATCCGCAGACGATCCGCAAGAGCTATGAGCGGTGGGCGCTGCAGAAGGCGATCCGGCGCGGCATCGACACCTACGGCGATGACTTCACCATCACCATCGAGCCGACCGATCCGCGCAGCGAATACGCCACCGGCGCCGGCGTCGACTCCCACGCTGAGGAGCTGACGAACTGGTACGCCCGCACCGATGAGGACGGCAACCCGGTGCCCTATGACTACGCCACCGGCCGCTACCTCGACGGCAAAGACCACAACGGCGACCCGTACCCCGATGACGAGCCTGACGCCGAGGCGGGGGAGACCACCGACGACACCGCGGCCGAGGCGGACGGCGAGGACGGCGCCCACGCCGCCTCCCAGCGCGAGGACTCCTGAGAGGAGCCGGGGATGGCCAGTCAGGTGGTCCGGCCAGCGCAGCGGATCAAGGAGCTGTTCACCGACTACGTCGTCATCCTCGGCTACCTCGCCGTCCTCACCCTGGTCTTCGCCGGGTTCTATGCCGGTGTGCTCGGCGGAGTGCCCGAGTTCAGCCCCGTCCACGCCCAGCTCATCGCCACACTGACCTCCGTCGTGCCGATTGTGCTGATCTTCTCAGCCCTGGACTACCACCGGCCCTGCGGGACGGTCGGCAAGCGGCGCGTCGGTCTGCAGGTCGCCTACCGCACCCGCGAACCGTGGCGGGCACTCGTGCGCAATGCTGTGAAGTTCACGCCCTGGCAGCTGGCCCACATCGGGGTCATCGACGGCGTCTACACCGAGTTCAACCGGCCGGTCTCCCACATCTTCATGTGGGCGGGCATGGCGCTGCTTTTCCTGCTGCTCGGCATGGGGCTGCTGCGCGCCGACGGCCGGCATCTCGGTGACATGCTCGCCGGCACCCAGGTCGTGCCGGCCGGGAGTACAATCACGCCATGACCGCACAACTGCCCGGCGGAGCCGTCCACCCGCTGCCCGAGGACCTGCGCGCTGAGCTCATCGCTCACGCGAAGGCCGGTGAGGCGTGGCTGGACATCACCACACTGGCGCGCAACGAGTTCATCTGCTGGGTCGAAGACGCCAAACAGGCCAAGACCCGCGAGCGCCGCATCCGGCGGACCCGCGAGGAGCTTGAGGATGGGATGCGCCGTCCGTGCTGCTGGCCCGGCTGCAAGCACCGCGAGCGCACCGGCAGGCCACCGGCCGCCCAGGGCAGCTGACCCTCAGTCGTTCTCCTCTGTCGCGGCAGAGACCCGGTAGACGCCGGGCAGTGCGGTGAGCGCTTCGACGAGCCCGCCGTTGCGGATGTCCTTGCCCGGAGTGAAGCGCAGCGAGGCCTGGATGATCTCGCCCTTCCGGCCGTGCAGGCGCTGCGTGTGGGTCAGCGCCGCCTCGTATCCCAGCTCCGAGGCGGTGGCGAGGATGTCGCGCAGCACACCGTGGCCGTCAGCGTAGCGGATCGTGATGTAGCGCGAATGGCGCGGATCCCGCATCCGCTTGACTGCGAAGGTCACGACGAACACGGTCAGCAGGTACAGTCCGACCGTCAGCGCCGCAACAGTCGGCATGCCCGCACCGCAGGCCATCCCGACCGAAGCGGTCACCCAGATGCTGGCCGCCGTCGTGAGCCCGGAGACGATGTTCTGGCGCACGAAGATGACACCAGCACCGAGGAAGCCGATGCCGGTGACGATCTGCGCGGCGATCCGGGCGGGATCGCGGGTGACGTCCTCAGCTGAGGCGAAGCCGTAGACCGACACGAGTGTGAAGAGGGCAGCGCCCAGGCCGACGAGGATGTGCGTGCGTGCCCCGGCGCTCTTGTGCCGCAGCTCGCGTTCGACGCCGATGATCGCCGAGAGCACGAAGGCGGCCACCAGCAGCACGGCCTGGGTGCCCAGGTCGGCGGGAAGGAGATCAATGTCCACGTCGGTGTCCTCACTCCCTGTTCTGTCAGCTGCCGTCGCCGAGGCGGTGGGCACCGGTGCCGGGGACGAGTCCGTTGCGTGCAGCGAAGGGGTCCCAGCCCGGGTCGGCATGGACGTCGAGTTCGACGAAGTCGCAGGCCTCACGGGCCTGCTCCGGGCTCGTAAGCGATGCGATGAGGGCAGCGGTCATGTCCATCCCGGCAGCCACACCCGAGGATGTCCAGCGGCTGCCGTCTTCGACCCAGCGGGCGACCGGCTGCCAGTCGACATCGCTTCCGAAGCCTGTCGCCCACGCGTAGGCGCGCTTGTTCGTCGTCGCCCGGTGCCCGTCGAGCAGCCCGGCCGCTGCCAGCAGCGCTGATCCGGTGCACAATGATGCCACCACCGCGGCGCCGGCACAGTACTCCCGCAGCCAAGTGAGGAACCCGTCCTCGGTGACGAGCCGGCGCGTGCCGAAGCCGCCGGGGACAAGCACGATATCGGCTGCCGGGGCTGCGGTGCAGGCGGTGTCGGGCACGATCCGGGTGCCCTGATGGCTGACGACCGGCTCACCGGTGGGCCCGAGCATGACGATGGTGAAGTGATCGGGCAGCACGCTGAGCAGCTCGACGGGCCCGAAGACATCGAGCAGTTCGAACCCCTCGAACAGGACGACGGCGACAGTGCGGTTCTCCACCATCCCAGTCTACGCAGGAGAACTCCGAAGCAGGTTCCGGTCGACTGAACCCGGGCAGCACAAGGGCGGAGCAGCATCGTCTGCTGCTCCGCCCTCTCAGCGGGTCCAATGGATCACCTGCTCACCGGCACGTGATCACGCGTGTCATCAGGCCCGATTGCGGCGGGTAAGCGCGACAGCTGCGGCACCCGTTGCGAGCAGTGCGAGTCCGAATCCGACGGACATACCGACCTCGGCGCCGGTGCGCGGCAGGTCGCGGTCGTCGTCGCGGCCCGAGCCATCGTCATCGCGGCCGTCGTCATCCTTGCCGTCGTCGTCACCGGGCTTGTCAGAGGGCTTGTCAGATGGCTCGTCCGAGGGCTCGTCCGAGGGCTGGTCGCTGGGCTGATCGGTCGGATCATCCGAAGGCGTGTCCGTCGGATCATCGCTCGGGTCGTCCGTCGGGTCATCGGTCGGGGTCTCCGTCGGATCATCCGTGGGATCCTCGGTCGGCTCCTCGGTGGGATCGTCACCAGCCTTCCAGTTGACGACGGTGCAGGTGACGACCTGTTCGCGCTCGACTGTCAGGCTGAAGCCGGTCTCACCGGCGTTCTCAACCGGCACATCGACCGGCTCCTCACCGCTGGTCTCCCGGCACACAGCGTTCTTGCCGTCCTGCTGCAGCAGCGTGAAGTCGTCCTTGAGCGTTTCGGTGATCGTCGTGTCCACTGTCGGGTTGGAGACGAGATCCTCATAGGAGAAGTTCGCCACGCCGTTCTCATCGGTGGTGGCCTGCGCGGGGTCGGCGTTGGTGGCTGTGAAGTCCCAGCCTTCGGCCGGCTCCGGCTCAGCCTCGCCGATCTGCGTCTTCTTCAGCACCGTCACGCTGCCTTCGCAGGTGGCGGCAGCGATCTGCCGCAGACGCTCGCCGAGCTGGTTGTAGTCATCGGCGGAGAAGTAGTCGGAGTTCTCATTCGGGCCTGAGATCTGCACGATGTTCTCGATCGTCGGCTCGCTGCCCACGGCGATGCCGACCATCTTCGTGCCTTCGCCCTTAACGCCGTTGGCCGAGGTGATGGCGGTGTCGAGGTCGATCTGGTCGAACCGGGTTCCGCGGTCGGTGTTGTCACCCTCACCGGGGGTGCCGTAGGCGGTCGGCTTGCCGTCGGTGACGAAGAGCACGGCGTCGTAGCTCTTGCCCTGGGCCTGGGCGATGCCGCGGTCCCAGTTGGTGCCGCCGTCGCTGCTGGCAGGGCGTGTGAGTCCGTCGATGCCGTCCTTGACGCCGGCGGCATTGCCGGATTCGGCGATGCTCGTGACCGGGATATCGGCGTTGTCGCCGGCCGGGGCGAAGGTGGCGAAGGTCTGCACGCCCACGGAGCTCGGAGTGCCGGTGAGGGTGTCGACGACGCCCTTGGCGGCTTCCTTGGACTTTTCGACATCGGCATCGGTCAGGGAGTTGGACAGGTCGAGCACGATGCCGAGGTTGAGGCCGCAGCGATCAGGCAGGGATGGGTTCGGAGCTGGTTCGATGGACTGCGCAGCAGCAGGGGAAGCCCCGATGAACGCCGTGGCGGCGACCAGGGATCCAGCCGCGGTTGCGGCAAAGAGGCTGCGGAAGCCACGTGAACGGGTGGGTGGTGTCATGTTCTCTCACTCAGTTAGGTATATATTCATACGAGACATGGTTCACGTTATATAAATGTCACTGTCAGGTCAATCACAGAGACGCCGCTTTCTCTGAATAATGTCTGTGTGCGCGTGGGGGCTGGCTCGTCACTAGACTGTACGCCATGAGTTCACAGACCCAGACGACCGGCACCGGTGAGACCCGAGCGCAGACGAAGCTGCACACCACGCAGATCGGCAGCGGCAGCGGTGACACCGAGAAGATCGTCTTCCTCCACGGCCTGTTCGGCCGCGGCAAGAACTTCACCTCGATCGCCAAGGGCCTCGAGCCTGAATGCACGAGCCTGCTCGTCGACCTGCCCAACCACGGGCAGTCCCCGTGGACCGAGGAGTTCGACTACGTCGAGATGGCCGATGCCGTCGCCGAGGAGCTCGTCGCCTTCGGTGCCGAGGAGTCGCCTGTCGGTGTGGTCGGGCATTCGATGGGCGGCAAAGTCGCGATGATGCTCGCCCTACGTCACCCCCAGCTGGTCGACCGCCTCGTCGTCGAGGACATCTCGCCGGTCAGCAGCGCAGACTCCTCACACGATGCCGGCAGCGGCTTCTCCCACCTGCTCAACACCCTGCGCGCCCTCGACCTCTCCACCGTCGACTCCCGCAGTGAGGCTGATGAGAAACTCGCCAAAGACATCCCCGATGACCGAGTGCGCGGCTTCCTGCTGCAGAACCTGCGACCCGGCGACGACGGTTACTACTGGGAACCGAATCTCGACCTGCTGTGCCGCTCCCTGTCGAGAATCGGCGACTTCCCCGACACAGACGGCAGGACCTACGACCGGCTCGTCCTCTGGGCCGCCGGAGAGAAGTCCGACTACATCAAGCCCGAGTACACCCCGGCGATGCGCGCCCTGTTCCCGCGCATGCTCAAGATCACCATCAAGGGAGCCGGGCACTGGATCCACTCGGAGAAGCCCCAGGAGTTCCTCGCCGCGCTGCGGCGATTCTTCATCTCTTAAGCGCCGCAGCCGCCTCGAACGCGCGCCGCAGGTGGTCTCGCGCTGGTAGTTTTGATGCCATGCATGATGACCAGCCGGGACACCCGGACCCCACGCGTTCCCCACATCCCCAGCCGCACACTGCCCCCGGCCCTGAGACCGGCCGCAGCCCAGACCACCACGCGGCGCCCATGGCACCGGCAGCTTCGGTCGGCCAGCCCACGCCAGCCAGCGCTCCGTACGCCGCAGCGGATCTGCCCGCAGCTGACCCCTCGACCGCTCCCTCCGCCGCGGAGCGCGGTCAGACGCATTCGGAGTTCTACCGTTTGCCGAGCAACCGCTGGTGGAAGGGCGTCATCACGATCATCGCGCTGCTCATCACGATGCTGGTCGCCTCTTTCGTCTTCACCCTCATCGCCGGCATCATCGACCTGGCCACCGGTCAGCTCGATATCGAAGCGGCAATGGAGGGCGAGATCGGTATGTCGCCGCTCATGCTGCTGGCCACCAACCTCTCACTCATCGCACTCGCCGTCGTCGCGCTCATCTTCCACCGCTTCCTGTTCCGGCAGCGCATCGGCTTCCTCAACTCGGTGGTCGGACGGTTCCGCTGGACGTGGCTTCTGTGGAGCCTCATCCCCATCGGCATCGGCTTCGCCATCTACATCACACTGCTCGTCGTCAGCAGCGACTGGGATGCCTACGCCCCGCTGCCGGCCGGCATGACGATCTTCTACCTCGTCGTCGTCCTGCTCACCACCCCGTTCCAGGCTGCAGCTGAGGAGTACGTCTTCCGCGGCGTCATCCAGCGCATCGCCGGCTCCTGGGTGCGCGGGCCCATCCCCTCGCTCATCCTCGGCACCGCCGTCAGCTCCGTGCTCTTCGCCGCAGCCCACATGGCCGGCGACCCGTGGCTGATCCTGTACTACTGGCTCTTCGGCGTCTTCCTCTCCCTCCTCGCCCACTACAGCGGCGGTCTGGAGGCACCGATCGTCATCCACGCGATCAACAACGTCGCCCTGTTCGTCACCGCGACCTTCAGCGGTGAGATCGCCCAGGAGATCGACCGCTCGGCCGGTGCCGGCGGGCCGTTCATGCTCATCCCGGTCGCTGCGATCCTCGTCGTCTCCGCCGCAGCGATCATCCTCGCCCGAGTGCGCAGCGTCCAGATGTACGGTGTGGCCGAGGAGATTCCGCGCCGCGGCGCCGCGACCACCGGAGCTCCGGTGCAGCAGTGGGGTGCCGAGGCGCCAGCCCCGCTGCCGTACGATCACTACGCGCTGGCCGATGCCGGACAGCCGCCCGCTCCCGAGGCGGCGCCGCCACAGCACTTCGGCACCGGCTGGCAGGACGGGAACGCCGGCCAGCCCGGACCCAGCCAGCCCGCCCCCGGGCAGACAGGTCAGCATCGTGGCCAGCAGCCAGGTCAGCAGCCGCCCGGCTGGCCGGACCAGCGGTGACAGCGACAGCGGCCCGGGGGCCCGAGGGGACCCGCCCCCGGCAGTGGCCCCCCCCCCCCGGGGGGGGGGCCCCCACTGCGGTGACCGCCGCCTCGGCGATTCAGGCAGTGTTAACAAGGTCACCGTCAGGGATTTGGACGCACGTCAGGACTGCCGTATAGTAGAACGTGCGCCGCGGGGTGGAGCAGTTCGGTAGCTCGCCGGGCTCATAACCCGGAGGTCGGAGGTTCAAATCCTCCCCCCGCCACGAGAATAGGCCCGCTGGCCAGCAGAAATGCTGGTCAGCGGGCTTTCTGCTCACCTCAGAAGAAGACCGACTGCGGTGGTCTGGGTCTTTTCACCCGTCAGTCATCCATCGGTGGCCGAACGCTGAACCGTCACTGCTTGCGGGTTGATAGTCGCAACGCGGTCCGCTCATAAAGTGTGGATGGTTCCGGCACAGCAGCGGTGCCGTACCTCGACCGTCAGGCAAGGGACGGACATCACGGGGTGTGCTGTGCGCATCGGCTCTCAGGGCGAACCGATTGCACACCGCTGGCCCCTGGATGCAAGAATGACGTGGTGAAATCCTCCGCCGCCTACGTACTCGTCGTCATCGGCATCGTCGCCGCCGGTTTCAACCTGCGGCCCGGCGTCACCGGGCTCTCGCCGCTGCTTGACATGATGGCGCAGCCGCTGGGCGTGACCGCCGCATTCCTCGCCGTGATCGGGATGCTGCCACCGCTCATCTTCGGCATCGCAGGATTCCTCACTCCGCGCCTGACGATCCGATGGGGTGCTGTGAGCGTCATCAGCCTGGCGATGATCGTCATCGCTGCCGGTCTGGCCATCCGGAGCGCCACCGGCTCACCGGTGGTCTTCCTGCTGCTCTCAGCGTTCGCGCTCATCGGCATGGGCATCGGCAACGTCGTCATCCCACCGCTGGTGAAGGGATTCTTCCCCACCCGGATCGGCCTGTTCTCGACCATCCACGTCGCAGCCCTGCAGTTCGGGACGTTCATCCCACCGGTTCTGGCGGTTCCGCTGGCGCAGGGACTGGGATGGCGGGGCTCACTGGCCGTGTGGTCGCTCGCCGCTGCCGTCCCCGCCGCAATCTGGCTGCTGCTGTGGATCAGGCGCGTGAGCCCGGAAGCCGCCCCGAGCACAACTGTGGTGTCCTCTGGCCGCTACCTGGAGCTCTTCCGCAGCAGCCGGGCGTGGGCGCTAATGCTCATGACCGGCATCACCTCGTTCAACAACTTCATCCTCTTCACGTGGCTGCCGCTGATCTTCGTGCGCGCCGGCCAGTCCGAGAGCTTCGGCGGGGCGATGCTCTCACTGGTCACCGCGATCCCGTTCGTCCTCGGGCTCGTGCTGCCGATGTTCGCCGAACGCGTGCGCAGCCCGGTGGCCGTGGTGCTGGCCTTCTCCGCCTGTCTGGCTGCCGGCTACCTCGGGCTGTGGCTGGCACCGGCAGCCGCGCCGGTGCTGTGGACGGTGCTGCTGGGGTTGGGCATCTCGACGTTCCCGCTGGCCCTGACCCTCATCAGCCTGCGCTCCTCGAGCACTGAGTCAGCTGCGGCCCTGTCCGGATTCGTCCAGGGCCTCGGCTACTGCTTGGCCGCCACCGGCCCGCTCATCTTCGGATTCCTCGTCCAGTCCACAACCATCTGGCCGGCCTTCGCGCTCGTCCTCGGTTCGGTCGTGGTCAAGGCATTCGTCGCTGCACGGGCCTGCCAGCCCGGTGCGATCAGCTGAGCTTCTCGGCAGCCTTTCGCACGCGGCGTGCAGCCTCAGCCGTTTCGTCCTCGCTCTTGCAGAAGGAGTAGCGGATCGTCTGTGCGAAGGCCTCACTGACCGGGGTGCCGGCTGCGCACAGCGACGGGCCGGGGATTCCGGTGAATCCGAACTCGCGGGTCAGCCGCTCGTTGAGCGCATAGGCGTCCTCATCGGTGGCACCGGCGAAGTCGACGAGAGTGAAGTAGCCGCCCTGCGGCTGGGAGACACGCACGCCGGGCAGCTGCTCGAAGGCCGGAACGAGGATCTCCGAACGGGCAGCGAGGCTGCGCGCTGAGGTGTGGGCGAAGTCCTCATGCTCGTAAAGTGCCGCGGCGACCGCCGGCTGGAAGGGCGCTCCGCCGGTGAAGCAGAAGTACTGCTTGACCGCCTGGATGGCCTCGCGCACCGGGGGAGCGGCGACCGTCCAGCCGATCTTCCAGCCGGTGATGTTGAAGCTCTTGCCCGCAGACGAGATCGACACGACGCGAGAGGGATCGTCGACGATGCTGGCCAGTGCCACATGCTGCCGGTCGCCGAAGACGAGGTACTCGTAGACCTCGTCGGTGAGAATCCAAGCGTCGCTGTCGACGGCTGCCTCGTAGATGCGGGTGAGCATCTCGGCGGTGAACACGAGGCCGGTGGGGTTGTGCGGCGTGTTGACGATGATCGCTGCCGTCTGCGGGCCGAGGGTGCTTTCGAAAGCCTCCCAGTCAGGTGCGAAGCCGCCCGCGCCGTCCTCGATGAGACCGACGGTGCGCAGCTTCCCACCGGCCAGGGCGGTGGCTGCGGCATAGGAGTCGTAGAACGGCTCGAAGACGATGACCTCGCCGCCGCGGGGGACGAGGGCGACGATGGCAGCGCTGAGCCCCTCGGTGGCTCCGATGGTGATGAGCACCTCGTCAGCCGAGACCTCCTGTCCGTAGCAGCGGCGTCGCTGCTCGGCGACAGCGTCGATGAGGACGCGGTGGCCCTGGCCGGGGGCGTACTGGTTCACCCCGGCGCGCATCGCCTCGGTCGCGGCGTCGATGAGGAAGTCCGGTGTCGGATCGCCCGGTGATCCCTGCCCGAGGTTGATCGCGTCGTGACGGCCGGCCAGGGCGGTCATCTGCCCGAAGATCGTCTCACCGATCGACCCATCGGCATTCACCAGCCCGGCCGCGGTGGCCATCTGGTGCCATGTCGGGGCCGCGTGCAGGTCGGGGTGGACAGCGCTGCGGCTGCCGGATCGGGTGGTATCAGACATAGGTGAGAACCTCCGTGTGCAGTCGTCCGTTGGTGGCCAGGCCGTTGGCGCCGAAGGGCCCGGGCTGGCCGTCGAGATCGGTGAAGCTGCCGCCGGCTTCGGTGATGATCGGCACGAGCGCGGCCATATCGTAGAGCTCGAGCTCGGGTTCGCAGGCGATGTCGACGGTTCCTTCGGCGACCATCATGTACGACCAGAAGTCGCCGTAGGCCCGTGTGCGCCAGACCTGATCGGTCAGCGCGATGAACCGCTCCCGATCCCGGTGGGACGCCCAGCCGGTCAGCGACGAGTACGACAGCGACGCATCACCGAGCGTGCCGACGGTCGAGACCCGCAGCCGCTCGGGCTCACCGCCGCCGAGTTCCGGCGCCAGAGTGCGGAATGCACCGCTGCCTGCTGCGGCATACCAGCGCATCCCGAGCGCGGGGGCGCTCACAACGCCGACCACCGGCTGCGCACTGTCGTAGAGGGCGATGAGGGTGGAGTAGACGGGCACGCCGCGCACGAAGTTCTTCGTCCCGTCGATCGGGTCGACGATCCAGCGCCGCGATGCCTGCCCGCGGCTGCCGAACTCCTCGCCGTAGAACGCGTCCTCTGGACGTTCGTCGCCGATCGCTTTGCGCAGCATCTCCTCGACTGCCTGATCGGCATCGGTGACCGGTGTCAGGTCCGGCTTCGTCGAGACGTGGAAGTCATGGGTCCGGAAGCGCGGGAGGCTGATGGCGTCGGCCTCATCGGCCAGGCGCAGTGCGAGTGCGAGATCGTCCATGGTGACACTGTAGCGGTGCCGCTGGGTGTGCCTGCGGTTTGGTCGGCATGTGGAAGCCGCCGATGTGAGCAGACGCGCGTCAGCTGATGAGCGGCTGCAGGCCGCTGAGCAGCCGGCGCAGGGAGGCCAGCCGCTGCGGCCCGGCTTCCCCGGCCTTCCCCTCGGCGACCCATGCGTCGAGTGCGCAGTCGGGGGCGTCGTCGAGGTGTGTGCATCCGCGCGGGCAGGCGGCGGTGGCCTCGACGAGTTCGTCGAAGGCGGTGAGCACGCTGTCGATGTCGACGTGGGCGAGCCCGAAGCTGCGCACTCCGGGTGTGTCGATGAGCCAGCCGGAGTCCGGCAGCGGCAGGCACAGCGCTGAGGACGAGGTGTGGCGTCCGCGGCCGGTGACGGCGTTGACGTCGCCGATCGCCCGGTCGGCTGCCGGGATGATCGCGTTCATGAGCGTCGACTTGCCCACCCCGGAGTGCCCGACGAGCACCGACAGCCGTCCGGTCAGCTCCGGCAGCAGCTGCCCGATCTGCGGGCGGCCGGTGGCGTCGAAGCCGCTGGCCACCACCCGCACACCGGCTGCGGCATAGTAGTCGCGGATCGCGTCGATCCGTGCCAGGTCGAGCTTGGTGACCGCGATGAGCGGCTCCATGTCAGCATCGAAGGCGGCGACGAGCGCCCGATCGATGAGCCCCCACGACGGTTCGGGGTCGGCGGCGGCTGTGACGATGACGAGCTGGTCGGCGTTGGCCACCAGCACCCGTTCGGTCGGATCGGTGTCATCTGCGCTGCGGCGCAGAAGCGTCCGGCGGTCGAGGATCTCGACGATCCGGGCCATCGTGCCGTCCGCTCCCGAGGTGTCGCCGACGACCCGGACGCGGTCACCGGGGACGATGGAGCGGCGGCGCAGCCGAGAGGAGCGCACGCAGGTGACGGTCGGCCCGTCGACCGGTGCCTGCCCGTCATCGCCGTGGACGACGACGCGGTAGCGGCCGCGGTCGACGGCCGTGACCATCGCCGTCGGGGCATCCGAGTACTCCGGGCGCTCCTTGGTCCGCGGCCGCGAGCCCTTGCGGTTGGGCCTGGGCCGGTAGTCGTCTTCGGTGAAGTTGTCGAACCGTCTGCCCATGCTCAGCGCTCGCCTGCCAGCATGCCTGACCACAGCTGCGTGAAGTCGGGCATCGTCTTGGCCACGGTGCCCACATCGAGGATCTCGACTCCGTCGACGCGCAGGCCGAGCACGGCTGCGGCCATCACCATTCGGTGGTCGTGATAGGTCTCGAACCGCCCGCCGGTGCCTGCCGGGGCGTGGATCGTGAGCGCATCGGCATGTTCGGTCACCTCAGCGCCGAGTCTGCCGAGCTCAGCGGCCAGGGCGGCCAACCGGTCGGTCTCGTGACCGCGCAGATGCCCGATGCCGCGCAGCCGGCTCTCACCAGGTGCACACGCCGCGACAGCGGCAGTGACCGGGGTGAGCTCGCCGACCGCTGAGAGATCGACATCGATCGCAGCCACCGCCTCGGGCCCGGTGACGCACAGGGTGCCGTCAGCGAACGCGACCTGGGCGCCGAACTCCGCTGCCAGGCCGCGGAAGGCGTCACCGGCCTGCGTCGTCTCGGCAGGCCAGTGCGGTACGCACACCTGCCCGCCGGTGACGATCGCCGCGGCGAGGAAGGTCGCGGCGTTCGACAGGTCCGGTTCGACGGTGACGGTGAAGCCGCGCGGCCGGCCGGGAGCGACCGTCCACTCGTCCGCTCCGGTGGCGCGGGCATCGATCCCGGCCAGGCGCATCGTCTCCAGCGTCATCTCGATGTGCGGGCGCGAGGGCACGGACTGACCGGTGTGCACGAGGGTGAGCCCGTCGTCGAACAGGCAGCCGGCCAGCAGCAGCCCGGAGACGAATTGGCTGGAGGCAGAGGCGTCGATCGCGACCCGCCCGCCGGGCACCCCGCCGGGAGAACGCAGATCGAACGGCAGGGAGGTGGCGCCAGCTGTGATCTCGACGCCGAGGTCGCGCAGCGCCTCGATCATCGTGTCCATCGGCCGCACGTAGGCCTGTGCGTCGCCGTCGATGCGCACGCTGCGGCCGGTGGCAGCGGCCAGCGGCGGGATGAAGCGCATGACGGTGCCGGCCAGCCCGCAGTCGACGGTGGCGGCGTCCGCGCCCGAGGCGGTGGTCGGCAGCGGGGTGATCGTCACCTGGCCGTCGGTTGAGCGGTCGACCTCAGCGCCGAGTGCGGTGATCGCTGCGAACATGAGCTCGGTGTCGCGGCTGATGAGCGGGTTGATGATCGTCGAGGGCTCGGCTGCGACCGCGGCTAAGGCAATGTAGCGGTTGGTCAGGGACTTGGAACCGGGTACTGCGACTGTGGCCCGCACCGGTGCGGTTGCACGCGGGGCGGGCCACAGCGAGACGTCGCGCTGGGTCATCGAGGTCAGCCGAAGTTGACGGCGTCCATCGCCTTGGCGGAGGTCTTCTCGACGTTCTTGCGCAGGTCCTGCGCCGCGTGCTGGACGCGCCAGGCCAGGCCCGGCTTTCCGGCGGTGTCGACAGCGGCGATGAGTGCGCCGCCGATCATCGAGGTCTTCGTCAGCAGCGAGACCTGCGAACGCTCCTCCTTGGGGGTCAGCAGCTGCTCGCCGATGACGTCGATGAGGTAGGTGCCGACGAGCACCGTGGCGGAGAAGCGCGGGAACTTGCCGATCGCCAGCAGGGAGCCAGCGGCGACCTGGGCGACACCGGTCGCGCGGGCGGCGAGCTCGGCGTCGATCGGGATGTCGACCTGCTTCTTCACGGCGTTGACGACCGGGGTGATCGAATCGGTTGCGGCCTGCGGATGCTTGATCCGCGAGACGCCGTTGGCGATGTAGGCCGAAGCGAGCATAGGACGGGCGATGAGGCGAACCAGGGACACGGTGGCTTCCTTCCGATTGACGTCGTTGAGTCGAGCCTGGCTCAAGCATAGTCGAAGATCAGGGCCATGCCATGCGCGGGCATGAACATGAGCGGCCGGCCGGTGACCGCTGCTGCCGCGAGCGCTCCGGCAGACAGTCAGAGTCAAGGCGCCTTGTTCCTGCGCAGAAGGCTCAGCTGCGGCCCAGCTGGCTCATGAGCGGGCAGTCGAACGAAGGAAGCGTCCATGCAGACGCCGAAGACCGCCAGCTGCACGCCGAAGAAGGCCAAGGCCATGCCGATCGGCAGGAGGGCGTAGACGGCGGTGAGCAGGAGGCAGAACCGGACGGTGATGAGGCAGAGTTCGGTCCAACGCTGCTTGACCGGTCCGCGGTTGCTCACGTGTTTGAGTCCCTGGAAGTGCAGGTCGATGCCCTCGAAGGTGTGCAGCGGGATGGCGGGCGAGCCGGTCGTTGGCTGGGCCGGACGAGGGGATCCGGCGGTGGGCGGCCTCATGGGAGAGAACGGCCATCTGGACGAAGACGACGGCCAGGCCGACAGCGATGAGCAGCTGGAACCATGACGCGCCGAGCAGAATGAATCCTGCCGTCAGGGATGCGGGGATCCATCAGTGCACAGGGCAGCCGGCGGGAGAGGGGTGCCCGCAGCATGCGGTCAATGCGGTGATGGCAGGTGAATATGCATCAGCGGGGCAGGGTCGTCAGACCGCTGCCCCGCTGATGTCAGGAGTCTCAGAGGACGCGCACCGAGGTGGCCTGCGGGCCCTTCGGGGTGCTCTCGGAGGTGTACTCCACCGTCTGGTTCTCCTCGAGGCTGCGGTAACCCGAGCCTTCGATGGCGCTGAAGTGCGCGAACACGTCAGCCGAGCCGTCGGAAGGCTCGATGAAACCGAAGCCCTTTTCAGCGTTGAACCACTTGACGTTGCCTGTAGCCATTGTTTTTCCTCTTTGTGTAGATATGGCCATATTCATGACCTCTTGCTCCATGCCGATAGATGTGACATGGAAATCTGTGGATTGCACAACACGGCAGAGTTCTGCCCGGGTGGATGCAAATGAGATGAACTGAGAGTGATGCTGTCCGGCTTCCGCGAGTCAGAGACTCTCAACTGTCAGCATGGATGCGAGCGCGTGCAGGTGTGCGGCATGAGAATGCGGCGAAGGTGCCGCGCGGAGAATGGGGGAGACTGAGATAAACCAACCGAATCGTCAGTGGCACCTCTGCGAGCTGATCGCAGGTGCCGAGATGAACAACAGCAAACCGATTCATAATCCTTGACGAAATCGGATGTGCCGCAGCGAATATCCCGAATTCCGGGAGTCATCCGCCTTGGACACATTCAACTGTATCAGCAATTTCGGCTCACGCGAATTCGCTCGTTGAGGTGGGCGTGAAATCGGGATGAACGATGCACATCTGACCAGGGTCCGGGGCCAGGGTCGAGACCAGTCCTGGGAGCAGTCTCGGGCGCAGTCCTGGGACTTGCTGTGCTGAGGCGACGCGAGGAATGGAACGCGGCCACCGCCTGGGGCTCGGAATGATCGCAGGCCCTCATGCGTTGTGACTCATGAACAGCCAGCCGCACACAGCCGTTACGACCAGGCAGGAAGGGGCGATGCGATGCCAGTCATAGAAGCGCAGACGCATAAGCGCGTACCATGGACGGTGATGACGAAACCTCTTGCTCCAGATGCACCCGAGTCCTCACCGCCGGACGAGAATCTCGACGCCGCCCACGGCAGCGAGAACACCGAGACGCCCGAAGAGCAGCATGCGCGTTTCGAGCGCGATGCGCTCGAGTACGTCAACCAGCTGTATGCGGCTGCCCTGCGCATGACGCGCAACCCGGCTGATGCCGAGGACCTCGTGCAGGAAACCTATGTCAAGGCCTACGCGGCATTCCACCAGTACAAGAAGGGCACGAACCTCAAGGCCTGGCTGTACCGGATCCTGACGAACACCTTCATCAACTCCTACCGCAAGAAGCAGCGCCAGCCGCAGGAGTCCAGCGGTGAGGGGATCGAGGACTGGCAGATCGCGCGAGCGGCCAGCCACACCTCATCCGGTGGCCGCTCAGCCGAGCTCGAAGCCCTTGATCACCTGCCGGATTCCGACATCAAGGAAGCGCTTTCGCAGCTGCCCGACGACTTCCGGATGGTCGTGTACTACGCCGACGTCGAGGGGCTGCCGTACAAAGAGATCGCCGAGATCATGGACACGCCGATCGGCACCGTGATGTCGCGTCTGCACCGCGGCCGGCGCCAGTTGCGTGAGATGCTCTCCGACTACGCACGCGAGCGCGGCTTCGGCGTCGAGAAGAACGGCGGCACGGCAGCAGCTGATAAGAAGGCCGCGAAGCAGGCCACGACTGCGCAACAGGCCACGACTGCGAAGAAGACGACCGAGGAGGTGTCCTCATGAGCGAAGAGCCCCTCAGCCACATCGGCTGCTGCGATGAGCAGAACCGCCAGAAGAGCCTCATGCGGATCTACAACTACCTCGACGGAGAACTGACGCGCGAGGAGATCGGCGTCATCAAAGACCACCTGGCCAACTGCTCACAGTGTCAGGACGATTACACCGTCGAGGCGCTGCTCAAGGAGCTCGTGCGACGCTCCTGCTGCCAGGACCAGGCTCCAGCCGGGCTGGCCGAGCGGATCCGGGCACGGATCGTCGTCGAGCGCCGCGCCTACGTGCGACGCACATTCGGCTGAGAGAGACCGCATGCGAAAGGCGGGGCGGAGATGTGATCTCCGCCCCGCCTTTGCCAATGTCTGAATAGATCAGGTGTTGGGACGCTTGCCGTGGTTGGCCCCACGCTTCTTGCGATCCTTACGCTTGCGAGCGCGCTTGCTTGCCATCTCGGTTCACTCCTTCTTTTGAATCCAGTCCATTTTTCCACACCCGTGCCAGCTGAGCAAAACAGTCCATGCCGTCAGACGGGCGGTGCGGGTGCTCAGCGCCCGGCGAGCACGTCGGGCACGCCGAGCCAGTCGAACCATCCGCGGTGGATGACGAGCCAGGCGAGCAGACCGTAGCCCTCCTGGCTCGGCAGTCCCGTCGACGACGACGCGATCTCCCGCTGCCACACGGCATGGCCGCGCAGGGGAGTGAAGGTGTCGACGTAGGGCACACCTCGGCGATGAGCGACATCGGAAAAGCCTGCGTTGAGATCGGCGATCGACCGGTTCGTCAGCTCCCCGATAGCCGGAGGCGGGCCGACGACGAACGTCGAGACCTCGGCAGCCAGTGCCGCGTCGAGGATATTGGCGAGGTTGAGCCGCGACCGGGCGGTTGAGAGCCCCGCTTCGATGTCTGCGATGCCCGGGGCGATGACGAGGCGGTTGTCGGTCTCGGAGGAGAACCGGCGCATCGCCTCTGCGATGCACCGATCGTGCAGGTCAGCTGAGGTCTCATCCGGCGCTGCCAGGGTGTAGAAGTTCGCGCCCGGCAGCGCGGGATGCGTGCGGACGGCGACACGGCCGACCCATCCGAGACCGCGACCATCACCGTGGCCGGCAACGAGTTCGCTGCCGGCCACGACGATCGAAGTGGACTTCGGGGTGCTCACGCTTCAGCGCTCGAAGACGCGCTCGATGAGCTCCGCTTGCTCGGCATCGTGGACGAGTTTGAGGCCCGTCGCAGGCGACGCGGAGGAGGCCCGGGCGACGACGCGGACGTCCCGGCCGAGCACCGGCACGAGGTTGAGCGCCATGAACGGCCAGGCTCCCTGGTTCTCCGGCTCCTCCTGCGCCCAGATGAGCTCGGCGTCGCCGTACTGATCGAGCACCTCGGCGATGGCGTCGGCCCCGAGCGGGTAGAGCTGCTCGACGCGCACGATCGCGGTCTTGTCGTCACCGGCCTTCTTGCGCTTGGCGACCAGGTCCCAGTAGAGCTTGCCGGAGACCATGATGACGCGGTCGACCTGCTCGGCGTCGACGGAATCATCGGCGATGACCGGCTCGAACCGGCCCGAGGTGAACTGCTCGACCTGCGTGGCGGCGGCCTTGAGGCGCAGCATCGACTTCGGGGTGAAGACAATGAGCGGGCGCTTGTTGTCTGTCAGTGCGTGGCGGCGGATGAGGTGGAAGTACGATGCGCCGTTCGAGGGCATCGCCACCGTCATGTTGTTCTCCGCGCACAGCTGCAGGTAGCGCTCGATACGGGCTGAGGAGTGATCCGGTCCCTGGCCTTCGAAGCCGTGGGGGAGCAGCAGCACGATACCGCCGGTCTGCGCCCACTTCTGCTCTGAGGACGAGATGTACTCGTCGATGACCGACTGGGCGCCCTGGGCGAAGTCGCCGAACTGCGCCTCCCAGCACACCAGGGCATCCTTGCGCTCGACGGAGTACCCGTACTCGAAGCCCATCGCAGCGTATTCGCTCAGCAGCGAGTCGTAGACCCAGAACTTCGCCTGGTCGTCGCTGAGGTTCGACAGCGGCGTCCATTCGTTGCTGTTCTGGTGGTCGATGATGACCGAGTGGCGCTGCGTGAAGGTGCCGCGGCGCGAGTCCTGACCGGCGAGCCGGACCGGCACACCCTCCATGAGCAGCGAGCCGAAGGCCAGCAGTTCGGCAAAGCCCCAGTCGATGCCGCCGGAGCGCGACATCTCCTCGCGCTTCTCCAGCAGGCTCTTGAGCTTCTTGTGCACCTCGAAGTCCTCGGGAACCTCGGTGTGAGCCGAGCCGATCCGTTCGACGACTTCCTTCGACACAGCCGTCTTGACGGTGTTGTCGGTCTCGAGGTCGTCGGGGCGCTGGTAGTCCTTGGTGAAGGTGGTGTCCTTCTCCGAGCTGTCCTTCTCAGCTTCCTTCGTCTCGGCGAAGGCGGATTCCAGCTTGGACTGGTAGTCCTTGAGCGCCTCCTTCGCCTCGTCCTCGGTGATGCATCCCCGGCCGACCAGCGACTCGGTGTAGAGCTTGCGCACCGAGCCCTTCTTCTCGATGAGGGAGTACATCACCGGCTGGGTCATCGACGGATCGTCACCCTCGTTGTGACCGCGGAGGCGGTAGCACACGAGGTCGATGACGATGTCGCGGTTGAACTCCTGCCGGTATGCGAACGCCAGCTGGGCGGCACGGTAGATAGCCTCCGGGTCGTCGCCGTTGACGTGCAGCACCGGGGCGCTGATGATCTTGGCGACATCGGTGCAGTAGTACGACGAGCGGGCCGAAGCCGGCGGGGTGGTGAAGCCGACCTGGTTGTTGATGACGACGTGGATCGTGCCGCCGGTGCGGTAGCCGCGCAACTCGGACAGGTGTAGCGTCTCAGCGACGACGCCCTGGCCGGCGAAGGCGGCATCGCCGTGCACGAGGACCGGCAGCACCGTGAAGCCGCGCTCACCCTGGTCGATGACGTCCTGCTTGGCGCGCGTGATGCCCTCGAGCACGGGGTTGACAGTCTCCAGGTGGCTCGGGTTGGCGGCGACCTGCACCTTCGTCGAGTTGCCCGACGGGGAGGTGAAGGAGCCTTCGGCACCGAGGTGGTACTTCACGTCGCCGGAGCCCTGGAAGCTGTCCGGGGCCATCGTGCCGTCGAACTCGCGGAAGATCTGCGTGTAGCTCTTGCCGGCAATATTGGCCAGCACGTTGAGGCGGCCGCGATGGGCCATGCCGATGGTGACCTCGTCCATGCCGACGTCAGCGGCCTGGTTGAGGACCTCGTCGAGCAGTACGATCGCCGATTCGCCGCCTTCGAGCGAGAAGCGCTTCTGGCCGATGTACTTCGTCTGCAGGAAGGTCTCGAAGGCCTCTGCGGCGTTGAGACGCCCGAGGATGTGACCCTGCTCAGCGCGGGTCAGCTCCTCATGCGGAACCTCCAGGCGCTCCTGGAACCAGCGGCGCTGCGCCGGGTCGGAGATGTACATGTACTCAATGCCGGTGGTGCGGCAGTACGAGTCACGCAGCAGACCGAGGATGTCGCGCAGCGGCATGATCGGCTTGCCGCCGAATCCGCCGGTCGGGAACATCCGCTCCAGATCCCACAGCGTCAGACCGTGCTGGTTGATGTCGAGATCCGGGTGGGAGCGCTGCCGGTAGACGAGCGGATCGGTGTTGGCCATGAGATGCCCGCGGTTGCGGTAGGCATCGATGAGCTCGATGACCCGGGCGGTCTTATTGACGTCGTCCTGGTCACCGGTGTCGACATCGGGCACCCAGCGCACCGGCTCGTAGGGCAGGCGCAGGGAGGCGAAGACGTCGTCGTAGAAGCCGTCCTTGCCCAGCAGGTACTCATGCACGGTGCGCAGGAACTCTCCGGAGCCGGCACCCTGGATGACGCGGTGATCATAGGTCGAGGTCAGCGTCAGGACCTTCGAGATCGCCAGTCGGTTGATCGTCTCCTGGCTGGCGCCCTGGTACTCGGCCGGGTACGTGAGTGCGCCGACACCGATGATGCAGCCCTGTCCCTTCGTCAGGCGCGGAACCGAGTGGACAGTGCCGATGCCGCCGGGGTTCGTCAGCGACACGGTGGTGCCGGCGAAGTCATCGGCGGTGAGCTTGCCCTGGCGGGCACGGTCGACGAGGTCGTCGTAGGCGTCGACGAACTCCTTGAACGACAGGGATTCGGCCTTCTTGACGTTGGGCACAAGCAGCGAGCGGGTGCCGTCCTTCTTGGGCACGTCGATGGCCAGGCCGAAGTTGATGTGGCCGGGCTTGACCATCACCGGCTTGTCGTCCTGGATGTCGTAGTAGACGTTCTGGTTCGGGTTTGCCTTGAGGGCGCGGATGACGGCGTAGCCGATGAGGTGCGTGAACGACACCTTGCCGCCGCGCGTGCGCTTGAGGTGGGAGTTGATGACGATGCGGTTGTCGATGAGCGCCTTGGCCGGCAGCGACCGCACTGAGGTGGCAGTCGGGACCGACAGCGACTCGTCCATGTTCTGGGCGATGAGCTTGGCCGGTCCGCGCAGTTTGACGATCTCGTCTTCACTGGTCTCGTTGTTCGCCGGCTTCGCTGCCGACGTCGTCGAGCGCTTGCGGGCCGCAGCTGCCGACTTCGACTCCGCCTTCTGGGTCTCCGACTCCGTCACCGAGGGCGTGACACCCTTCTGCTCTGTGGAGCTGGTCTGCTTCTCCTTGGCTGGGGCGTCCTTCGCGGCACCGGTGTCCTGGTGGGCGCTGACGTCGTCGGCGGACGTCTTCTGGCTCTTCTTCTCAGATGGCTTCTGCGCAGAGGGCTTGGAACCGCCGCCGGAGCCGGAGTCGGCCGATCCGTCGCCGTTCTCGAACTTCTCGAAGAACGGCCACCATGACTTGTCCACTGAGCTCTTGTCCGCCTGGTACTGCTCATACAGCTCTTCGACAAGCCATTCGTTTGACCCGAAGTCTTCGACGCTGCGGGTGCTGGTCTGTTCCGACACGGCGGGAATCGCCCTCTTCCTCATCTGGATATTAGACGGTTTGCCACAATACTAGCGCTTCCGCGCGACAATCTCGCGTCTGAAAGGGACACTGGTGTTATGCGTTTTCTCACGGAACATCCTCCACATGACCTGACGTACTCCGATGTCTTCCTCGTCCCGCGCCGGTCGTCGGTGGCATCGCGTTTCGAAGTGGATCTCTCCACCTCGGACGGCACCGGCACGACGATCCCGCTGATCGCGAGCAATATGACGGCCGTGTCCGGCCGCCGGATGGCTGAGACCATTGCCCGGCGCGGCGGCATGGCCGTGCTGCCGCAGGACATCCCGCTGCCGGTGGCCGCCGCCACGATCCGGTGGATCAAGGAGCGCCACACCGTCTACGAGACCCCGGTGCGCGTGTCGGTCGACGACACGGTGCTCTCAGCCCTGCACCTGCTGCCCAAGCGCGCCCACGGCCACGCCGTCGTGGTCGACGATGACAGCCGCGTGCTCGGCACCGTCTCCCACTCCTCTCTCACCGGCGTCGACCAGTTCACCTCCGTGCACCGAGTGATGGAGCCGATCGAGGAACCGGTGCAGGCCTCCCGCCTCGACGACCCCACCCGCGAGGTGCTCGCCGGCGTCTACGAGGAGCTCACCTCCCAGCGGCGGGACTTCGTGCCCGTCGTCGACGGTCAGACCCTCGTCGGCGCGGTGACCGCGCAGTCGATTCTGCGCTGCTCGATCTACACCCCGGCCCTCGACGAGCAGGGCCATCTGCGCGTGGCCGCCGCCGTCGGCGTCAACGGCGATGTCGCCTCCCGCGCCCATGCGCTCGTCGAGGCCGGCGCCGACGTCCTCGTCGTCGATACCGCCCACGGACACCAGGAGAAGATGCTCGAGGTGCTGGCCACCATCAGCGGTCTGGAGCTCGGCGTGCCGATCGTCGCCGGCAACACCGTCACCGCTGACGGCACCCGCGACCTCGTCGAGGCCGGTGCCACCATCGTCAAGGTCGGTGTGGGCCCGGGCGCGATGTGCACCACCCGCATGATGACCGCCGTCGGCCGGCCGCAGTTCTCCGCGGTGGCCGAATGTGCAGCCGCCGCCCGCGAGCTCGGCGCCCACGTGTGGGCAGACGGCGGGGTCAAGCATCCGCGCGATGTCGCCCTGGCGCTGGTCGCCGGTGCCTCCCAGGTGATGATCGGCTCGTGGTTCGCCGGCACCCTTGAGAGCCCCGGCGATCTGCTCGTCGACCCCGATGGCCGCCAGTACAAGGAGAGCTTCGGGATGGCCTCGGCCCGCGCCGTGGCTGCCCGCACGCAGAGCGACTCGGCCTTCGACCGCGCCCGCAAGGGCCTGTTCGAAGAGGGCATCTCCTCAGGCAAGATGTTCGTCGACCCAGCCCGGCCGGGTGTCGAGGACCTGCTCGATGAGATCACCTCGGGAGTCCGCTCCTCATGTACGTACGCGGGTGCGCGAACACTCACGGAGTTCGCCGAGCGCGCCCAGGTCGGCGTCCAGTCCGCCGCCGGCTACCAGGAGGGCATGCCGGTTCATCACTCCTGGTGAATAGGCTGGCATCGGAGATAGTCG
>NZ_JALXKS010000003.1 GCF_025144725.1 Brevibacterium sp. p3-SID960
GGGACCCGGCCGGATGTGGTGCTCACGACGCAGGCGACGCCGGCATCGGCTGGCTAACGGCGGTGGAACACGCTGGCCGGCCACAGGCGGGCGAGCAGCGACGTGCCGCGCGGCGTCACACGGTCGTAGTGCGTGCGTACCGACTCGACGGCCTCGTCGATCCCGGGCTTGTCGATGTGCGGTGCCGCATGCTTCAGGTCGCTGCGCGACCGGTCCAGATAGCGTGCCTGGTCGACAGCCTCCCCGAGATCCTCGAACACAGCCGGCAGGTAGTCGGCATCGGCTGACTGCTCGGCGACCGCATCGCGCAGCTCATTGAGGTGGTCGCGCACCGGGAGCGAGGCGGCCGGCGCCAGCTTGTAGTCGACGCCGAGCGCATGGATCTCCTCCCACACCGCCTCGGGATCAAGCGGTTCAGCCAGGCGCCTGCGGCGCTGCAGAATACGCACCAGCGCCGGCAGCGCGGCCAGCAGGAGCAGCGCCAGAACCGCCATGGGGATCCACCACAGAGGCATGCCGTCGGCCTCAGCGTCAGCTCCGGCGGTCTCGTCTTCGGCTGCCGGGGTGGTCTCCGCGGCTGTCGGCTCCTCGGAGGCCTCTTCTGTGGCCTCCTCGGTCGGCTCTTCCGTCGGCTCATCTTCAGCGCCTGCGCTGCCGTCGGTCTGCGACCACGGTGGGGGAGTGCCGGCTGGCCCGCCGGGGGTCGGCTCGAAACGCACCCAGCCGATGCCGTCGAAGTACAGTTCCGGCCACGCATGCGCATCCGACATCGCCACTTCGTATGCATTCTCCCCGGTCTCCTCACCGGGAGCGAACCCGACTGCGATGCGCGCAGGGATTCCAAGCGAGCGCGCCATCGCGGTCATCGTTCCGGAGAACTGCACACAGTAGCCGGACTTCTCGGAGAGGAAGTCGGCGATCGCATCACTGGAGGCCTCTTCCGGTGCGTCGAGGGAGTACTCGAACTGATCCGAGCGGAAGTACTCCTGAAGCATGACGGCCTGCTCCCACGGGTTGCCGGCACCAGCGGTGACCTCGTCAGCGGTATCGCTGACGACGCTCGGCATGTCATCAGGCAGTGCGAGGGTGTCGGCGAACTGGCCGGCCGTCACCGGCTCTGAGGATGTCAGCTCCTCAGCAGTCGGCTCGACCGAGGTGTAGGTGACGCTGTACTCCTGATCGGCGGCGATCTCTCCGTTGCCGACGATCGTGAGCGTGTCTTTGTCGAAGATCCAGCGCCGTGACACGCCATCGACCTGCGCCGGCGCGTAAGGGGCCGGCAGATAGGACTGATCGAACCCGCCGACGTTGACATTCATCGTCTGCTCCGTCGTCGTCGTGTCGGTGCTGACGCCCTGCGGGTTCGGCAGTCCGTCAACGGCGATGGCGAAGGGATCGATGTCGAACTCTGCGGGCTTCCATGTCTGCCCGTCGAACTCCGAGACCGAGGTCAGCCGGATCGGCGGCTGCAGCGGGTCGCTGCTGGAATAGGCGAGGACCGGTTTGTCACTCTGGTCGGCGAGGTTGCTGCGCAGGTCGAGGAACGGGTTGACGACGGTGATGTCGGCCTGCTGCGCCTGCCGGGGCGGACGCACCGAGACGTCCGGCAGCAGCACTGGGATGCCGACACCGAGCAGCAGCGCCAGACCGCCGGCCAGCAGCGGGGGCAGCGGGCCGAACGATTCCGCCTGCTCGAAGTACGGGGCGAGCATGAGCACGATGAAGGCGGCTCCGACGGCAGCGAAGTGCCACCAGCGCAGTTCGTTCGGGGCCAGGAACACCGGGATGCAGTAGACGAGCAGCAGCAGCACTCCGGCGACCTTGGGCACGTGCAGGTCGGAGACGAGCCCGTCGATGAGCATGGTGATGAGGCCGAAGCCGACGATGAGGATGGTGGTGAACCCGGGAGTCGAATCGGCAGGCGCGATGACCTTGTACATGTCATCGATTCCGGCGCCGAGCCGGGCGAACAGCTCGAGCATCGATGCCGGCGTCGGCAGGATCCCGAACGCCAGGGTGTGCGGCACACACAGGATGAGGACGGCGAGGAGGCCGATGACCAGCTGCAGCAGCACGGTCAGGCCTGAAGCCTGGATCCGGGAGCTCATGCGCAGCAGCGCACCGGAGAGTGCGACGACGAGCACGATGATGAGCACCGGCGGCAGCCAGTTGAAGTCGATGAACACACTCGACATCGCCGCTGCCAGCAGGGACATCGAGGCGATGACGGCCAGTGTGCCGATCCACAGACGTGAGTTCATCTGCGCCTCCTTCCCAATCGCTTCCATTCCTGCGGGATCGCATGCCCGGTGGCGGACACACCGTCGACGCCGCCGGCGTCGAGGTCGAGGTCCGCGGCGATGAGCCGGCGGCTGCGGGTGCCGCGCGGCAGGGCCGACTCCAGTGCGCTCGCCCGCTGTGGGGTCATCGCGCACACCGCCACATCGGCAGCTCCCGAGACCCCGCGAAGGGTGCCCGGCAGCTCGGTGCCGCCGGTTTCGTAGCTGGCCAGGGCCAGGCGCAAACGCTCCGCCCCGCGGGTCTCGCGCACCGGATGCAGTGTGCCGTCGATGCAGCACAGCACCTCGTAGCCGGCCGAGAAGTACACGGAAGCCAGCGACTGGGCAGCCGAGATGAGCACCTCGGCGGCCGGATCGGGATGGTCACCGGCACCTGCGGTGTCGAGCAGGATGACAGCGAAGGGATGCTCCTCCTCGGCCTCGTGGCGGACCATGAGCTCATCGTGGCGGGCAGTGGAGGACCAGTGGATATGGCGCAGGTCGTCGCCGGGGACGTACTCGCGGGTGTCGAAGTCCCTGCTCGTGCCCCCGCGCAGCGCGCGCGAGGTGTCGGCCATCGGCTGGGCGAGCCCGGCCTTGGGCGGGCGCGGCATCTGCTCCAGGCGCGGGGCGACCGCGATGTCGAAGCCGCGCAGCAGCGTGTGCGAGACCGCTGAGAGACCGAAGGGACCCTCGAAGGACACGGCCACCCCGTCGACACCGCTGACCCCGCGCTGGGTGGGTGTGCATTCGGCCTCGACGGTCACCGAGGACGAGGCGCTAATGCCCGGTACTCGGACGCCCTGGTCCTCACCGAGGCCCGGCCGGAAGGTCAGGTCGACGCCGAAGGGGCCGATCGGCAGCGGGGTCCGGTTGCGCAGGGCCGCGCGCAGCAGCAGGGGGCGGCCCACCTCAGCGACGGGGGTGCCGTCGACGCTGCGCACGGCCGCGGTAAGCGCGACCTCCATCCGGCGGCTCGTGATGACCGCCAGCAGCAGGCTGAGGGCGACGAGGCCGATGAGCAGGACCCCGGCCGGCAGCATGCCCGGCAGTGAGAACCGGTATGCGGCGATGATGAGCGCGATGCCGGCGATGAGGAAGACGAAACCCGAGGTGGTGAGCCTCATGAGCGCACGGGCGTGCGGCTCAGCGTCGCCCGGATGATCTCCGCTGCGTGTTCGTGGTCCTCACCGTCATGGGTGATGATCCGGTGGGCGAGCACGTCGACGGCCAGCGCCTGCACATCGGCGGGGGTGGCGTAACCGCGGCCGTGCAGCACTGCGTGCGCCTTCGCCGCGCGCAGCAGCTGCACCCCGCCGCGTGGGGAGGAGCCGAGTGCGACGGCCGGGTCGCTGCGGGTGGCCTCGAGCAGGGCGACGACGTAGGCGCGCAGCTCGTGGGTCGCACCGATGTGGCGGACGATCTCACGGGCCTGCATGATCTCCTCCAGCGAGGTCACCGCCGACAGCTTGGCCAGTGGGTCGTGGTCGACGTGGTGGTCGAGCAGTTCGATCTCCGAGGCCTGATCCGGGTAGCCGATCGAGACTCGGGCGGTGAAGCGGTCGCGCTGCGCCTCGGGCAGCGAGTAGGTGCCCTCCATGTCGATGGGGTTCTGGGTGGCGACCACCATGAACGGCGCCGGCAGCGGATAGGTGGTGCCGTCGATGCTGGCCTGCGATTCGGCCATGCACTCCAGCATCGCCGACTGCGTCTTGGGTGAGGCGCGGTTGATCTCATCGGCGATGACGATGTTGGCGAACACAGGCCCGGGCCGGAACTCGAAGTGGCGTGACTGCTGGTTGAACAGGTTGACGCCGATGACATCGCTGGGCAGCAGGTCCGGGGTGAACTGGATGCGCTTGACCGAACCGTCGACGACGCGGCCGAGCGACTTGGCCAGCAGCGTCTTGCCGACCCCGGGGACGTCTTCGAGCAGCAGATGGCCGCCGGCCAGCAGCGTGATGAGCGCGATCTGCACGACCCGGTCCTTGCCGTCGAGCACCGCGTTCATCGCCCGGCGGGCGTTCTCGGCGATGCGCTGAACATGCTGGATGCGCGGATCGACACCCTGCTGTCCGGCCGGAGCCGCCGGCTGGCTGCTGATGAGCGGCGCCTGGGCTCCGCTCGGCTGCGACCCGACCGCCGATGAACCGTGGGCGGGCTGCTGCGACTGTGGGACGGGATAGCCGGACTCGCGTGCCTGGCGGCGCGAAAGCGGCTGCTGCGGATCGCTCGGAATGCTCATAGGCTCCATTGTCCCCGACGAGGCGGTTCGACTCCACCTCGCCCGCCTCGTCGCCCCCTCTCCACCCCTCAACCCGCTCGCCACCACCGGCTGCACCACTTCCCACCACCGGTCACCCCACATCCCTCCACACAGCCCCCAGAACCTGCCGTTTCAGGCCCGCGGCCGCCTCGGCGACGGCCAGAAGCACACTGCTGCCAGCTCAGCCACGGTCTCGGGTGCAGATCTTTGCCCAAAAACCCCACTTTCTACCACTGGTCTGACCAGCGAAAACATCGAGAAGTTCGCCACAGATAGGCCGGTGTATAGAAAAGGTGGGGGAAAGTGGAGTACAGTGGTTGCTATCGGAACCGGGTGGTTTCGAAAGGGGTGAGCGACATGTTCTTGGGGACGCATCTCCTGCGCCTTGATGACAAAGGTCGGCTCATCCTGCCTGCGAAGTTTCGCAACGAGCTTGAGAACGGTCTCGTTCTCACCCGCGGCCAGGAGCGCTGCCTCACCCTGTTCTCCACGCGGGAGTTCGAGAGCGTCCACGAGCAGATGCGATCGGCGCCGATGACGAGCAAGGAAGCGCGGGACTACCTGCGTGTCTTCCTCTCCGGAGCCTCCGCAGAACAACCGGATAAGCAGGGGCGCATCACCGTTCCGCAGATCCTGCGCCGCTACGCCGGCCTGGGTCGCGACGTCGCAGTCATCGGCATGGGCAACCGTGCAGAGATCTGGGATGCACCGACATGGGAGACCTACCTGGCAGAGACCGAGCAGGGCTTCGCCGATCGGTCCGACGAGGTGATTCCCGGTGTGATCTAGCCGCTGGGCTGAGATCCTCGCCCGCCTGATGGTTTTGGGATACTTCCCCGGTTCCAAAGCCCTCCGGTCCTGACGCACTTCCCCGGTGGCAGGGCACAGGCGGACGAGGTTCTGGCCCCAGCGGCATCGCGCACCACCGCGACCAGCACCATCACCGCTCGACGATGAAGAGGAGGAGACATGGCACAGGCACCGCACACCCCCGTCCTGCTTGAGCGCTGCGTCCAGCTCCTCGGCCATGGGGTCGCCGCCGCCGAGGCGGAGGGCATCACTCCGGTCATCGTCGACGCGACGCTCGGGGCAGGTGGGCACAGCGAGGGCATCCTCGATGCCTTCCCGCAGGTCATGCTCATCGGCATCGACCGCGACCCGCACGCCCTTGAGGTCGCAGGCACGCGGCTGGCCGGTTACGGAGAGCGCTTCGAAGCCTTTCACGCCACCGACGATGAGATGGCGTCGGTCATCGCCCGCGCCGGGCACAGCGCCGTCAGCGGTGTGCTGTTCGACCTCGGGGTCTCCTCGATGCACCTCGATGAGGACGCCCGGGGTTTCAGCTACGCCCGCTCAGCTCCGCTGGACATGCGGATGGATCCCGATGATGAGCTCACCGCCGCGCAGGTGCTCAACACCTACCCGGAGGCGGAGCTGGCACGCATCCTGCGCGACTACGGCGAGGAGCGCTATGCCCGCAAGATCGCCCGCGTCATTGCGGCCGACCGGGAAGAGACGCCCTGGGAGACTTCCGACCAGCTTGTCGCGATGCTCCAGCGAGTCATCCCGCAGCCGGTCGGGCAGCGCAACCGCTCGCATCCGGCCAAGCGCACGTTCCAGGCGCTGCGCATCGAGGTCAACGCCGAACTCGACATCCTCCGCTCAGCCCTGACCCAGGCGCTCGACGCTGTGCATGTCGGCGGGGTCGTCGTCGTCGAGTCCTACCAGTCGCTGGAGGACACGATCGTCAAGCGCGCCTTCCGCACCGGTCTGGAGAGCCAGGCACCGGCTGGCCTGCCGGTCATCCCACCCGAGCTGCAGCCCTGGCTGACCGCACTGACCCGCGGGGCCGAGAAGGCTGCGGCCGAGGAGATCGAGAGCAACCCGCGGGCCGCCTCCGTGCGCCTGCGCGCCGTGCAGAAGACCCGCCGCATAGACCGCACGAAGACAGCAGCATCGCAGATGAAAGGTGACCGTTCCTCATGAGCCCCGTCGCCCGCGCCGTCACGACCTCCGCCGTCCCGTCCCGCACGGCCCGCTCACGCACCGCGCCGCTGACCCGCAGCGAGGCGTCCCGCCTCAAGCTCATCGTTCCGGGCCTGGCCAAACGCCGCACACCGGCGGGCCTGATGTTCGTGGGGCTGCTGCTCATGGGGCTCGTCGCCGTGCTGCTGCTGAACATCTTCATCTCCCACAGCTCCTTCCAGGTCGAGAAGCTCACTGCTGAGCAGCGTCAGCTGCACAGCGAACGCGACCGGCTGACCGAGGACATCTCCTACCGGGAGAGCCCGCAGTCGATCACCAAGTCCGCCGAGGAGATGGGCATGCGCCAGCCGACGCACGTGAAGTATCTGCGCCTGTCCGACGGGTCCGTCATCGACCCCGGCGAGGTGCCGGCTCTCAGCGAAGGCTCAGCAGAAAAGGTGCCGGGCCCGCGTGCCGATACCCGTGAAGCCGTCCGCCCGAACCTACGATCAGATGAGAAGCTCCCGGCAGTCGGCGACTCCGGCGCAGAGGAGCTCAGCCCACCGCAGCTCACCGTCCCGCGCTGACACCGGAACCGGTGCTCGGGGGCTGCAGAGCACACAGGCCGAACAGCAGACAGCCGAACACCTGGGGGCAGACGTCATGGGCAAGCCGCAGCAGCGGAAAACCGCCGCACGCACCGGCGCTTTCCAGCGGCGGCGACCCGCCGGCCAGACAGCGAAGCGATCCGCCCGCACCGGCAGCACCGGCGTACGCACAGCTGGAGGCACTCGCGCCGCAGGCAGCACGTCCCGCACCCCGCGCAGCACCGCAGCCACAGCCCAGAGGCCGGCGGGCAGGGCAGCCGGGCCCAAGCGCACACCGGCGGCCACGCCGAAGACCCGCAAGCCCAAGCCCGTCCGGGTGGCCGATCCGCAGAAGCGGATGAAGCTCATCGCCATCTGCGCCGTCGCCCTCATCATCGCGATCACCGGCAAGCTGTTCTACATCCAGGGGATGGACACCCGCCGGCTCGCCGAGCGGGCTCTCGACTCCCGGCTCGTGACCCTGGCCCTGCCGGCCTCCCGCGGGGTCATCCTCGCCGCAGACGGCACCGTGCTGGCCGACAACGCGATGCGCTACCGGCTGGTGGCCGACCAGCAGAACGTCGGCCAGTACAAGAACAAGGACGGCGTCATCATCGGCGCCTGGGGTGCAGCCGAGCAGCTGGCAGAAGACCTCGACACCGACCCGGGCCTGCTCTACCCGATGCTGCACGGCGACCGGCAGTGGTCGGTCGTCGCCGACGGCATCACCGCCGAGGTGTGGCAGGCGATCAAGGCGCGTGAGATCCCGGGCATCACCGCTGATGAGTACGCCATCCGCTCATATCCGGCCGGTGCGGTCGGCGGCAACCTGCTCGGCTTCGTCGGCTCCGATGGCCAGGCGCTGGCCGGCCTCGAACTCCAGCACGATGACACCCTGCGCGGTCGCGACGGCGAACAGCAGTACGAGCGCGGCCTGTCCGGCGACATCATCCCGCTGGGCGACTCGAACATCACCCCGGCGGTCAACGGCCAGGGCCTGCAGCTCAGTCTTGACTCCGATGTGCAGTACTACGCCCAGCAGGCGATCGCCGACCAGGTCAAGAAGCACGAGGCCGAATGGGGCACGGTGACGATCTTCGAAGTCGGCACCGGACGCATCATCGCCGCCGCCGAGGCGCCGAGCGTCGACCCGAACAACCCCGGCGAAGCCGATGCCGAGGATCGCGGATCGCGGATCTTCTCCGGCTCCTTCGAACCCGGTTCGACAGCCAAGATGGTCACCGCTGCCGCGCTGCTCGACACCGGCAAGGCCGCCCCGACCGACGAGTTCGTCGTGCCGGACAAGTGGAAGGCCCCCAACGGCGAGGAGTTCCGCGACTCCAGCAGCCACCCCGACCAGAAGCTCACCGTCGCCGGGATCCTGGAGGAGTCCTCGAACACCGGTACGATCCTCTCCGGTGACAAGCTCACCCTTGAGGAGCGCTACGAGTACCTGACGAGGTTCGGGTTCGGCCAGCCCAGCGGCATCGACTTCCCCGGCACCACCCGCGGCCTGCTGTACCCGCCGGACGAATGGGACGGCCGCACCAAATACACCGTGATGTTCGGCCAGGGCGTGGCAGCCACCTCACTGCAGACCACAGCGGCGATGGCCACCATCGCCAACGGCGGGAAGAAGGTCGCCCCGCAGCTGGTGACCGGCACCGTCGACGACTCCGGCCGCGTGACCGATATCGCACCAGCCGATCCCGAACAGGTCATCAGCGAGAAGGCCGCAGGCGAGCTCATGCGGATGCTCGAAGGCGTTGTCGCCGAGGGCACTGGCCAGTCCGCGCAGGTCCCCGGCTACCGGGTGGCCGGCAAGACCGGCACTGCCCAGGCGCCGAATGAGAACGGACCCGGCTACGACGGCTACACTGCTTCCTTTGTCGGTGCGGCACCGGCCGAGGACCCGAAGATCGCCGTGTCGGTGACCCTGCAGCGGCCCCGCAAGGGCTACTACGGCGGCACCGCAGCGGCCCCGGTGTTCTCCGACGTCGCAGGATTCACCCTGCGCCATATGGGTGTGCCACCATCGACCGAGGAACCCGATCTCTACCCAGGGGAATGGAAGTAATGCGGATCACCGAACTGCAGCTGCCGGACGACGTCGCCGTCACCGGCCCGGCTGACACCGCCGTGCACGGCGTCAGCCACGACTCGCGGCAGACGCAGCCCGGCTGGCTGTACGCGGCCCTGCCCGGCGCCAACGTCCACGGCGCCCAGTTCGCCGCCCCCCTCATCACCGCAGGCGTGCGCGCCGTGCTCACCGACCCGGCAGGCCGGCAGCTGATCGCCGAGGCCCTGGCCGGCGACCCCGCTGCCCCGCAGATCGACGAGCTGTGTCTGCTCATCACCGCCGACCCGCGGGCTCGGCTGGGCAGCATCGCCGCCCAGCTCTACGGCACCGATCCGGCCGCACCGCAGCTGCTGGGCATCACGGGCACCAACGGCAAGACGACGACGAGCTACATCCTCGACGGTCTGCTCACCGCCTTGGGCCGGACCACCGGGCTCATCGGCACCGTCGCCACGACGATCGCCGGGCAGACCCAGCCGGCCGTGCGCACCACTCCTGAGGCCCCTGAACTGCACGCCCTGTTCGCACGCATGCGCACAGCCGGCGTCGACACATGTGCAATGGAGGTCTCCTCCCACGCCCTGGCCCAGCACCGGGTCGACGGCGCCCGCTTCGCGGCGGCTGGATTCACCAACCTCAGCCAGGATCATCTCGACTTCCACGCCAGCATGGAGGAGTACTTCCAGGCCAAGGCGTCGCTGTTCACTCCGGCGTTCTCAGAACGCGGTGTCATCATGCTCGCCGACGACTACAGCCGCCGGCTGGCAGCCACCGCCTCTGTGCCGGTCGCCACGATCTCCCGTGCGAGCGCCGAAAACCCCACCTACCTCATCGCCGAGGAGTCCGGCCCGCACTTCACCCTGCACACACCAGCCGGAGCGCTTGCCGCCCGCGCCCCGCTGCCGGGCAGCTTCAACGTCGCCAACACCGCCCTCGCCCTGGCACTGCTGCTCGAATCGGGCACCGAACTCAGCGCCTTGGCCGCCGTCTCAGGCTCCTTCGACGTCACCGTGCCCGGCCGTATGGAGCAGGTCAACGACGCAGCACCACTGGCCGTCGTCGACTACTCCCACACCCCGGATGCCATCACGCAGGTGCTCGACGGGCTGGCGTCATCTGGCCGCCCGCTCGTCATCGTCTGCGGTGCCGGCGGTGACCGGGACCCGTCCAAGCGCCCGGATATGGGCGCTGCCGCCGCCCGAGGGGCCGACGTCGTGATCGTCACCGACGACAACCCCCGCTCCGAGGACCCTGCCGCGATCCGCGCTGCGGTGCTCTCCGGTGCCGAGGCGGCCCGCGCCTCGGGAACGGCCCGCGCCGCCCGCATCGAGGAGATCCCCGCCCGTTCCGAGGCGATCATCGCCGGCGTCGCAGCAGCGGGGGAGACCGGCACAGTGCTGGTGGCCGGCAAGGGGCATGAGACCGGCCAGGAGATCGCCGGAGTGGTCCATCCCTTCGATGACCGAGAACACACCCGGCGGGCCTGCGCTTCACGGCCTTCAGGCGTCCCAGCAGGTAGAGTTCAGGATTGATATGAAGAGTTTTTCTGCAGGAGAAGTCGCCGCTGCTCTCAAGGGCAGCCTGTACGGCGTATCTGAAGACACGATGCTCACCGGCGGGGTCGTCACCGATTCCCGCGACGTCGGCCCCGGCGACATCTACGTCGCCCGGCGCGGTGAGCAGACCGACGGGATCACGTTCGCTCCGGCAGCCGTCGAAGCCGGGGCCGTGCTCGTCATCGCCGAGGCGGTGCCCGCCGTCGACGGCGAGCACCTGCCGACACTGCACGTCTCCGACGCCACCGCAGCCCTCGGCCAGCTCGCCTCCCTCAATGTCTCCGCGCTGCGCGAATCCGGCGAACTCACCGTCATCGCCATCACCGGCTCAGCAGGAAAGACCACCGTCAAGGACCTGACATCTGATCTGCTGCTGTCGGTGGGGGAGACCGTGTGGCCGCCGAATTCCTACAACAACGAAGTCGGCGTGCCGCTGACCGCACTGCGGGCAGACGAGACCACCCGGTTCCTCGTCCTCGAGATGGGCGCACGCACGATCGGCAACCTCTCCTACCTCACCTCCCTCATCCGCCCCGACATCGCCGTCGAGCTCAACGTCGGCAGCGCCCACTCCGGCGTGTTCGGCTCCGTGGAGAACACCGCACGGGCCAAGTCCGAGCTCGTCGAATCGCTCACCAGCGGCGGCTGGGCCGTCCTCAACGCCGATGACGCGCGGGTGCGCGCGATGCACGATGTGCTCGCGCCCGGCGTCAACACCCTGTGGTTCTCCTCGAACCCCGGCTCCGAGGGCGCACCGGTCGTGCGCGCCGGCGACATCGAATCCCACGCCTCGGGCCGGACGTCGTTTCAGCTGCAGCTGCCCGACGAGGAGCCCCTGCCGGTCGAACTCGCCCTGCTCGGCGAGCACCATGTCGACAACGCGCTGGCCGCAGCCGCCGTCGCCCACCTGTGCGGTGTCGAATCGCGGACCATCGCCACCACCCTGGGCACCTCCGGTGCTGCCAGCCGGTGGCGGATGGAGCTCATCGACTCGCCCAGCGGCGTGACCGTGCTCAACGACGCCTACAACGCCAACCCCGACTCGATGGCCGCAGCGCTCAAGACGCTGGCCGCGATGGGCCGCGGCGACGACGAGACTCCGCCCAGGCGGACCGTCGCCGTGCTCGGAGAGATGCTCGAACTCGGCGAAGACTCCGTCACCGCCCACGACACCGTCGGCCGGCAGGCTGTGCGGCTCAACATCAACCGCACGATCGCCGTCGGAGAAGGGGCTCGCCCGATCTATCAGGCAGCCCACCTCGAAGGCTCCTGGGGCAACGAGGCTGTCTGGGTGGCCACTGTCGCCGAGGCCCGCGACCTGCTCAACGCCGAGCTGCAGCCCGGTGACATTGTGCTGTTCAAGTCCTCACGCGATGCCGGGCTGCGCTACCTCGGCGATGAGATCGCCGGAATCTCGGGGGCCCAATGATCGCAGTCGTGCTCGCCGCGTGCCTGAGTCTGCTGTTCACACTCGTCGGCACCCCGGTCTACATCCGCCAGCTCGTCCGCCGCGGCTACGGCCAGTTCATCCGCGATGACGGACCCGAATCACACGCCACCAAACGCGGCACCCCGACGATGGGCGGCGTCGTCATCGTCTCGGCGACGATCGCCTCCTATCTCATCGCCCATCTCGTCACCGGCTCCTGGCCGACGGTCTCGGGACTGCTTGTGCTGTGGCTGGCCGCCGGGCTCGGCGCGATCGGCTTCCTCGACGACTACATCAAGGTCTCCAAGCAGCGGTCCCTGGGCCTGCGCCCGCGCGGCAAGATCATCGGCCAGGGCTTCGTCGGCATCACCTTCGCGATCCTCGCGCTCAGCTTCCCCAACCGCTACGGTGTGACCCCGGCGTCCTCGGCGATCTCCTTCATCCGCGACACCAGCGTCGACCTCGCCTTCGCCGGCGTCATCTTCGGCACAGTGCTGTTCATCGTGTGGGCCAACCTCATCATCACCGCCGTGTCCAACGCCGTGAACCTCACCGACGGCCTCGACGGCCTGGCAGCCGGCGCCTCAGCCGTCGTGTTCCTCGGCTACGTCATGATCAACACCTGGCAGTCGACGCAGAACTGCTCGCTCATGTCCCAAGCCCGCGCCGGCTGCTACGAGGTCCGCGACCCCCGCGACCTCACGATCGTCGCGGCAGCCCTGGCCGCAGCCTGCATCGGCTTCCTGTGGTGGAACACCTCACCGGCGAAGATCTTCATGGGCGACACCGGCTCGCTGGCGATCGGCGGTGCGATCGGCGGCCTGGCGATCATGTCGCGCACCGAACTGCTGCTCGTCGTCATGGGCGGCCTGTTCGTCATCATCACCCTCAGCGTCATCATCCAGGTCGCCTCCTACAAGCTCACCGGCAAACGCGTCTTCCGCATGGCACCGCTGCAGCACCACTTCGAGCTCAAGGGCTGGGGTGAGGTGACGATCGTCGTGCGCTTCTGGATCATCGCCGTGCTCTTCGTCGTCGGCGCGATCGCACTCTTCTACGCCGAATGGGTGTCCAACCTTGCCCGCTGACAGCCACGGCAGCCCAGACAACCCGCTGGCCGGGATGAGCTTCTCACCTCCACCGGCCGCCGACCTGCCCCTGCACCCCGAGGGCTGGGAGCCGGTCGACTACCCGCACGCCGAGAACATCCCGGCAGCTCTGCACGGACCGACCCAGAGCCTGGACGGACTCACCATCGTCGTCACCGGCCTGGGGGTCTCCGGCTTCCCGATGGCCGTCCACCTGGCCGAACGCCACGCCGACGTCATCGTCGTCGACGGCGATGCCGAACGCGACCTCAGCGAATGGGAGACGATCCTCTCCGTCTTCGACGTCGACATCCGGCGCGGACCCGAACACGTCACCGACCTGCCGGCCAGCGCAGCCGGTGCGGTCCCCGACCTCGTCGTCACCTCACCGGGCTGGCGGCCGGACCACCCGATCTTCACGGCCGCCCGCGCCCGCGGCATCCCCGTTATCGGCGAAGTCGAACTCGCCTGGCGGGTGCGCGGCCACAACACCGCACCCTGGCTCGTCGTCACCGGCACCAACGGCAAGACCACGACGACCTCGATGCTCGCCTCGATGCTCACCGCCGCCGGCCTGCACGCCAAAGCCTGCGGAAACATCGGCCAGCCGCTCATCGAGGCCGTCCTCGACCCCGCCGCCGAGGTGCTGGCCATCGAACTGTCGAGTTTCCAGCTGCACTGGCAGTACTCGATGAGTGCACACGCCGCCGCCGTGCTCAACCTGGCAGCAGACCACGTCGATTGGCATGGCAGCTACGCCGACTACTGCGCCGACAAGGCCCGCGCCTACACCAATGTCGCCGCCTCCTGCGTCTACAACGTCGACGACCCGGCCACCCGCCGGCTCGTCGAGGACGCCGAGGTCATCGCAGGCGCCCGGGCCATCGGCTTCACCTCCGGCATGCCGGCACCCGGCGAGTTCGGCGTCGTCGACGGGGTGCTCGTCGACCGCGCCTACCTGCACAACCGGCAGTCCACAGCCGCCGAACTCGGCTCCCTCGACGACATCGCCATCGCCGCCGGCAACCCCGGGGCCCCGGCCGCACCCCACCAGATCGCCAATGCACTGGCCGCAGCAGCGCTGGCCCGCAGCATCGACATCCCACCGGCGGCCGTGCGCGAGGGCCTGCGCACCCACCAGCCGGCTGATCACCGGATGGCCGTCGTCGCCGAGACCGGGGGAGTGCGCTGGATCAACGACTCCAAGGCCACCAACCCGCATGCAGCCGACGCCGCACTGGCCGCTGCCGAATCGATCGTGTGGATCGCCGGCGGCCTGACGAAGGGCGCCGACCTCACCGAGCTCATCAGCACCCACGCCCACCGGCTGAGAGGTGTCGTGCTCATCGGCACCGACCCCGGCCCCTACACGCAGGTGCTGAGCGAGCACGCGCCCGCGGTGCCACTCGTGCGCGTCGACCCAGCCACCGGCGAAGGTGAGGCGACCGGCACCTCGGGCCCGGCCGATGAGACCCGGCGGGGCGAGGCGATCATGCGCGCTGCCGTCGCCGCTGCCGCCGACCTGGCCGCAGACGGCGACACCGTGCTGCTCGCCCCGGCAGCAGCGAGCATGGACCAGTTCCTCAACTACGGCACCCGCGGCACGCTGTTCGCCGCAGCCGTGCAGGACCAGGTGAGCTGAGATGGCCTCGCTGCGACACGATGCCGAGACCCGGCGGACGCGCGCGGCTGACTTCTCGCGCGAGACCGGCGTGATGGCCAGCCTGCGCCGGCTGCTCAACCTGCCGGTCACCAGCTACTACCTTGTGCTCATCTCCGTGCTCTCACTCATCGGCTTCGGCCTCATCATGGTGCTCTCGGCCTCCTCGATCACCGCCTACCGGGCCGGTGAGGGCTCCTCGTTCTCCGTGTTCAATCGGCAGGGCATCTACGCCCTCATCGGCGTGACGGTGATGATCGCGCTGTCCTACGCCCCAGTGGCCTGGTTCAAGAAGGCCGCACCGATCATCTTCATCGGCGCGCTCGCGCTGCAGACCCTGCCGCTGGTCCCGGGGCTCGGTCACGAGGTGCAGGGCAACGCCGGCTGGATCAAGATCGGCGGCTTCCAGGGCCAGCCCGCCGAATTCACCAAAGTCGCCCTGGCGATCTGGCTGGCGACGTTCTTCGCCCACAAGGCCGCCAAGCTCACCTCCCTCAAAGAGCTCATGCCCGCCATCATCGGGCTCGTCGCAGTCCTCGGGCTCGTGCTCGCCGGACGCGACCTCGGCACCGCCCTCATCGTCATGGCCACCGCACTGGGCACCGTGTTCGTCGCCGGACTGCCGTGGCGCTACCTCATCACCGCCGTCCTCGGCATCGCCGCCGTCGTCACCCTCCTCGTGCTCACGAGCGCCAACCGCATGGCCCGCATCCGCGCAATGTTCGTCGGCCACGAACACGAGGCGATGGACCCGCTCGGCCAGCACTGGCAGTCCAACCACGGGCTGTTCGCCCTGGCCTCCGGCGGCTGGTTCGGGGTGGGGCTCGGCGCCTCGCGGGAGAAGTGGCTGTGGCTGCCCGAGGCGCACAACGACTTCATCTTCGCGATCATCGGCGAGGAGCTCGGACTGCTCGGCTCCGTGGCGGTGCTGCTGCTGTTCTCCGTGCTCGGCTGCGGACTCATCCGCATCGTCATGCGCACCGACGACCGGATGATCCAGGCCGCCACTGCCGGGATCTTCATGTGGCTGATCGGCCAGGCACTCGTCAACATCGGCGTCGTCTCCGGGGTGCTGCCGGTCATCGGCGTGCCGCTGCCCTTCGTCTCCTACGGCGGCTCAGCACTGCTGGCCACCTGCATCGCCGCCGGGGTCGTACTCGCCTTCGCGCGCGCCGAATCCGGGGCGCAGGAGGCGATGCGCGCCCAGAGCGCCCGGGTGCGCGAATCCCTGGCCGTGCTCGCCTCCTCCCCGCTGCGCCTACGGAAGAAGAAGAGGACATGACCCGACCCCTGACAGCCCTGTTCGCCGGCGGCGGCACCACCGGACACGTCGCCCCGATGCTCGCCATCGCCGAGGACCTGAAATTCCAGGACCCGGCAGCCGAGATCATCATGCTGGGAACCCCCGCAGGCCTGGAGACCCGCCTCGTGCCCGAGGCCGGCTTCGAACTCGTCACCATCGACAAGGTCCCGGCCCCACGCAGCCTCAACGCCGACCTGCTGCGCTTCCCCGGCCGGCTGGCCGGCACCGTGCGCGAAGTCCGCCGGCTCATCCGCAAGCGCCACGTCGACATCGTCGTCGGGGTCGGCGGCTACGTCTGCCCACCGGCCTACCTGGCCGCCAGGCTCGCGAAGATCCCCGTCATCATCCACGAAGCCAACGCCCGGCCGGGACTGGCCAACCGCCTCGGAGCCGGATTCACCCCTGCGGCCAACATCGGCTACACCTTCTCCGGCACCCCGCTCAAGGGCAGCCAGGTCGGCATGCCGATCCGCTCCCAGATCGAGATCGTCGACTACACCGATCCCGCCCAGCGGTCCGCCGCCCGCCGTCACCTGGGACTGCGCGAAGACCTGCCGACGCTCGTGGTGACCGGCGGATCGTCCGGCGCCCAGCGGCTCAACGAAGCCTTCGCCCACGCGATGGACGAGATCGCCGCCGCCGGCGTGCAGATCCTCCACATCACCGGCGCCGGCAAAGCCGCCGGGGTCGCCGCCGCGGCCGCCTCGGTGCCGGACTACCACGTCGTCGAATACGTCGACGGGATGCACAGCGCCTACCTCGCCGCCGACCTGCTCATTGCCCGCTCCGGTGCCGGCACCGTCGCCGAGGTGTCGATCACCGGAGTGCCGACGGTGTTCGTTCCGCTGGCGATCGGCAACGGCGAACAGCGCCTCAACGCCGCCGGCCTCGTCGAGGCAGGCGCTGCGCTCATGATCGACAACGCCGACTTCGACACCACCGCAGTCACCGGCACGATCTTGCCGCTGCTGACCGACCCGGCGCGCCTGCAGGCGATGAGCGACGCTGCCCTGGCCGCCGACTTCCCGATGGCAGCCGCGCGCACGATGGTGCATAAGATGTATGCGGCCCTCGGCCGGGAGCATCCGCACCGGCCGTACCCGCCGGAACTGCTCAACCGCAAAGAACGCACAAAGGACGACTGACAGATGGCAGCAGCCCCTGACACGCCGATCATCCCGGCCGCTGAACTCGGCCGCGTCCACTTCATCGGCATCGGCGGCGCCGGCATGTCCGGCATCGCCCGGATCATGCTCATGCGCGGCATGACCGTCACCGGCTCCGATGCGAAGGACTCCTCCGTCGTCGCGGCCCTGCGCGCCCTCGGCGCACAGATCGCGATCGGGCAGCGGGCGGAGAACATCGCCGACGTCGACACCGTCGTCGTCTCCTCAGCCATCCGCCGGGACAACCCGGAACTGGCCGCCGCCCGCGACCAGGGCCTGCGCATCATCCACCGCTCGGCCGCACTCGCCGGGCTCATGCACGCACGCACGACCGTCGCGATCGCCGGCACCCACGGCAAGACGACGACGACGTCGATGACGACAGTCGCACTGCAGGCCGGCGGCGGGGATCCGTCGTTCGTCATCGGGGGAGTGCTCACCGCCTCGGGCACCAACGCCCACGACGGCACCGGCGAGGCGTTCATCGCCGAAGCCGACGAATCCGACGGCTCCTTCCTGCTCTACGAGCCGGCCGTAGCCGTCATCACCAACGCCGAGGCCGACCACCTCGACCACTACGGCGACTGGGCCGGGGTGCGCCAGGCCTTCGTCGACTTCGCCGGCCATGTGCGCAGCCGCGGCGGTGTGCTCATCGCCTGCGCCGATGACGCCGGATCCCGCGAGATCGCCGCCCAGGCCGCGGCAGAGGGCACCACCGTCGTCACCTACGGCTTCTCCGAGAGCGCCGATGTGCCGATCACCGACCTGCGCCCCGGCGAGGTCGGCACCGCCTTCACCGTCACCCTCGACGGCCGTGACCTCGACGTCGAACTCCAGCAGCCCGGCGCCTACAACGCTGCCAACGCCACTGCCGCGCTCTGCGTCGTCCACCACCTCGGCGGCGACCTCGATGCCGCTGTTGCGGGCCTGGCCGGATTCGGCGGCACCCGCCGTCGCTTCGAGCTGCGCGGCACCGCCCATGGTGTGCGCGTCTACGACGACTACGCCCACCACCCCACCGAGGTCAGCGCCGTGCTCACCGCCGCCCGCTCGGTCGTGGCCCCCGGCGGGCGGGTGCACGCGATCTTCCAGCCGCACCTGTTCAGCCGCACCCAGAACTTCAAGCAGGAGTTCGGCCAGGCGCTCGGCATCGCCGATGAGGCGATCGTGCTCGACGTCTTCCCCGCCCGTGAAGACCCGATCCCGGGAGTGACCGGAGCGATCGTCGCCGAACAGGTCCCGCACGGCAGCGCGACCTTCCTGCCGGCCTTCTCCGATGCCGTGCCGACCGTCGTCTCCCGCGTCCAGCCCGGTGACATCGTCATCACCATCGGCGCCGGCGATGTCACGATCCTCGGCCCCGAGATCGTCGCAGCACTCGAAACGGCCTGGTGACCGGCAGGCGATGACGCAGACGCAGACCGGCCGCACCGAGACGACCGCGAGCCTGTCCGACCGGCTCGCCGCCCGCCGCCGCGCCCGGCTCACGCGCCTCCTCATCATCGCCGTCAGCGCAGCCCTCATCATCGGGCTGCTGGCGGCCGCCTGGTTCTCCCCGGTGCTGGCGATCACCAGCGTCAAGGCGCAGGGCAGTGAGTTCTACACTGCCGAGCAGATCGAAGACGCGGTGCTGACCGACTGGTCCGGCACCCCGCTGCCGCAGGCCATGCCCGGCCAAGTCGAGAAGGCCGCCCTCACACGCCTGCCGAAGGCCGCCTCGGCCGCGGTCCGCTGGGCCGGCCCGCGCGCCCTGGCCGTCACGGTCACCGACCGGGTCCCGCTCATCGCCGTGCGCGCCGGCTCCGGCTGGGACCGAGTCGACGCCACCGGCACGACGATCGACACCGTCACCGGCGAGCCCGAAGGGCTGGCCCGCCTCGAACTCACCTCCGGAGCCGATCGCAAGGCAACGATCAGTGCAGCGCTGGCGCTCCTCGATGAGCTGCCCGACGGTGTGCCGGAGCAGATCAGCGTCGTGCGCGCCGGCAATCCGGCGAAGATCGAGATCGACTACAGCCCCGGCGAGGACGCCTCCCCGGTGACGATCCGGTTCGGCAGCGCCGAGGAGGCGGCGCGCAAATTCGACATCGCCTCCAAGCTCGTCGACACCGGGGCGCAGACGATCGACGTCTCCGTGCCCGAGGTGCCGGTCACCTCGTGAGCGCCCGGCCGGCGATCCGATGGGGGCCGCAGGGGCAGAAGCTTTCGACACACCGCGTGCGAGAGTTGCGCTGAGGGGGAGCGGGCCATAGCGTCGACATGAAGGCAAAATAGGCCCACACGCCCGCATGGGCCCGATGCGTCGAAAGAGGAAACCGACTTGGCTGAATTCCCACAATCCGGAGCGGACATCAAGGTTGCCGGTACCGGCGGCGGCGGTGTCAACGCTGTCCAACGGATGATCGACGTCGGCCTCAAGGGCGTCGAGTTCATCGCAATCAACACCGACGCACAGGCGCTGCTCCTCTCCGAAGCCGACCTCAAGCTCGAGATCGGCCGCGACCTCACCCGCGGGCTCGGCGCCGGAGCCGACCCGGAGATCGGCCGCAAGGCCGCAGAGGACTCCGAAGAGGCCATCACCGAAGCGCTCGAAGGCGCCGACATGGTCTTCGTCACCGCTGGCGAAGGCGGCGGCACCGGCACCGGTGCGGCACCGGTCGTCGCCCGCATCGCCCGCGGACTCGGCGCGCTGACCATCGGCGTCGTCACCCGCCCCTTCACCTTCGAGGGCCGGCGCCGCTCGGCCCAGGCCGAGAAGGGCATCGCCGACCTCCGCGAGGAAGTCGACACCCTCATCGTCATCCCGAACGACCGGCTGCTGTCGATCTCGGACCGCAACGTCTCCGTCATCGAGGCGTTCCAGTCCGCTGACGAGGTGCTGCGCTCGGGCGTCCAGGGCATCACCGACCTCATCTCGACGCCGGGCATGATCAACCTCGACTTCGCCGACGTCAAGTCCGTCATGCAGGACGCCGGCACGGCTCTCATGGGCATCGGCTCAGCCGTCGGCGACGACCGTGCTGTGCAGGCGGCCGAGGCCGCGATCGCCTCGCCGCTGCTCGAAGCCAGCATCGAAGGCGCCCACGGCGTGCTGCTGAGCATCCAGGGCGGGTCCGATCTCGGCCTGTTCGAGATCAACGAGGCCGCCCGCCTCGTGCAGGAAGCCGCGCATCCGGAAGCCAACATCATCTTCGGAACCGTCATCGACGACAACCTCGGCGACGAATGCCGCATCACCGTCATCGCCGCCGGCTTCGACACCCCGGTCGGCGCTGTGGAGGGCTCACCGTCACTGGCAGCCGGCAAGTCCTCGGATGAGCGCCGCTCTGCAGACTCCGGCCGCAGCGAATCCGGTCACCAGTCCGCAGCCCTCGGCGCGGCAGCCGCAGGCACCGGCGCAGCAGCAGGTGCTGCCGGCAGCGACTCCGGTGCCCAGGCCGGCCCGTACAGCCTGCGCTCGGACGAGTCCTCATCGAGCGGATCTGACGATGCGCAGGCTGCGGCAGGTGCCAGCGGAGATTCCGCAGCCCCGGTTCCGCGGGAGCTGCCGGATGAGAAGGTCGACAGCTTCGATGACGACCTCGACATCCCCGACTTCCTCAAATAAGACGGGAACGGCCCATGCTGCACAGCCGCTTCGTCGTTCCGGGAACCCACCGCGTTGCCCACGCGGCGTTCTCGGACCGATGGGGCGGCTATTCCGTTCCCCCCTACAACTCCCTCAACCTCGGGCGCGGAGTCGGCGACGACGACTCCGCAGTGACAGCCAACCGCACTATGCTCGCCCAGGTCCTGGGACTGCAGGCCGACCGGCTGAGCTTCACCTCACAGGTCCACGGCACCGCAGTGCACTCTGTGGACCTCGACGAGCTCAACGCCTCCGTCCCGCTCGACACCGTCGAAGCCGACGCCCAGGTGACCTCATCGACCCACCTCGGGCTCGCCGTCCTCGTCGCCGACTGCACCCCGGTGCTGCTGGCCGACCCTGATGCCGGGGTCATCGCCAGCGTCCACGCTGGGCGTCAGGGCATGGCCGCCGGTGTCGTCACCGCCGCCATCGAGGCGATGCGGCAGCGCGGGGCGCAGAGCATCTCGGCGATCATCGGCCCATCGATCTCACCGCGGCGCTACGAGGTGCCGGTCGAGCTGCGCGAGGAGATCGCAGCGATCGAACCGGTTGCCGCCTCGGTCTCAGCCGAAGGCACCCCAGCCATCGACGTCGCCGCCGGAGTCGCCGAGCAGCTGCGGCGGGAAGGCGTGCGGCTCGAGCGCTGGGTCGCCGCCTGCACCTACGACAGTCCCGACCTGTTCTCCTACCGGCGCGACGCCGTCACCGGCCGCTTCGCCGGAGTCATCTGGATGGAGCCTGCCGCACAGCCGCGGTGAGAACTTCACCCGAACTTTCGACACGCCCGCAGCGCTTTCCCGGCCATCACCTGCCGGTGGGGTACGTTCTCACTAAGACCTTTGCATGTCGAACCGCGAAGGACGCCCGCAATCACGAGGAGTCGCCCATGTCCGCTCTCAAGAAGATCGGCAGCTACCTGGGATTCGTCGAGGACTACGACGAGCAGGACCTGCGTCATCAGCCCACCGAACAGCGCCGTACCTACGAGGACGAGTACGACGACTACGCTGACGACAGCCTCGAAGCCGAACCGGAGCCGTTCGAGCCGCCGGCAGCTGCTGTCACTCCGATCCGCCCGTCCGTTCGTCCTGTGGAAAGTGCACCGGCCACCGCCATGCAGCGCATTCAGACGATCCACCCCCGCAGCTACAACGACGCCAAAGCCATCGGCACCGCCTTCCGAGACGGCGTGCCGGTCATCATGAACCTCTCGGCGATGGACGAAGCGAACTCCAAGCGCCTCGTCGACTTCTCCGCCGGCCTCATCTTCGGCCTGCGCGGATCCATCGAGAAGGTCACCAACAATGTGTTCCTTCTCACTCCCGAGTCGATCGAGGTATCGACCGAAGAAGCCGCAGGCGACCACCAGGCCAGCTTCTTCAATCAGAGCTGAGGCGGCTGGCCGCAGCTGCGGCTCCCGGTTCGGCATTCACGGCAACGGCGGACTACGCTTGAATGTAGTCCGCCGTCTGCGTTCCCTCAGGAGAAGCCTTCGTGTCATTGCTGTTTTGGATCATCGGCCAGGCTCTGAGCCTGTACGTCTTCGTGCTCCTGGCGCGCGTCGTCATCGACCTCATCCAGGTCTTCGCGCGAGACTGGCGGCCCACCGGCTTCATCCTCGTGCTCGCCGAGATCATCTACACGCTCACCGACCCGCCGGTGAAGCTCGTGCGCCGGATCATTCCGCCGCTGCGCCTGGGCCAGATCTCTCTGGACCTGGGCTTCATCCTCGTGTTCATCGCAGTCCAGATCCTCGCCGGCGTGTTCTTCAGCCTGGCAGCCCAGGGAATGTGACATTCCCTTTTCGCGGTTGTGAAAGCCGCAGCCGGACTCTGCACACAGCTATTCGCCTCGCGTGAATGTGACAGAACTGCAATATCAAGCACGTGATGGATTCCGCGCCGTGCCCGGTGATCGAGACCCGGCTGAAGGGCAAGACGTATTATGATGCGAATCATGGCATGGCCTGCACGAGAAATAAGCTGGCGTTGCTGTACAGTGGCATCGACATCTGTTGTATAACAGTAGAGTAAAGACGATTTCCGATCGAAGGTGGCCTCATGGCGCTTACGCCTCAAGATGTTGTCAATAAGCGGTTTCAGCATGTGAAGTTCCGCGAGGGATACGACCAGGAGGAAGTCGATGACTTCCTCGATGAAGTCGTCCTTGAGCTCCGTCGCCTCTACCAGGAGAACGACGAGCTGCGTCAGAAGCTCTCGGCGTGCGAGCAGCGCAACCAGGAGCTGAGCCAGGGTCAGGGTGCTGCAGGCACCGAGCAGACCGGCGCCCAGACGATCGGATCGCAGTCGGCCGCCCAGCAGCCGGCTGAGGACCCCCAGGCAACCCAGGCAATGCCCGCCGCCGTGCCGGAGCAGGACGTCAACGAGGCCCCGGCCGCCGACGAGAAGAAGGAGCAGGCCGCCTCGCCGCTGGTCGCCCCGCAGCAGTCGGCCGACGCACCGCGTGAGCAGGCTGACGAGAAGCCGCAGCAGACCCAGCAGGGCGCTGCCGCCAACGGCTACGGCTCCAACGCAGCCGCAGCCGGCACCGGTGCCGCCGTCGGCGCTGTCGCCGGTGGAGCAGGCGGAGGTGACCAGGACGCCCACGGCCTCATCTCGCTGGCACAGCGCCTGCACGACGAGCACGTCGCCGAAGGTGAGCGCACCCGCGATAAGCTCATCTCCGAGGCCCGCACCAAAGCCGACCAGATCGTCAAGGACGCTGAGAAGAAGCGCGACGACACCCTCAGCACCCTGGAGAGCCAGAAGACCAGCCTCGAGCGTGAGATCGACGGTCTGCAGAACTTCGAGCGCCAGTACCGCACCCGCCTCAAGAGCTACCTGACCGATCAGCTGCGCGACCTGGAGAACTCCGGATCGCTGGCCCCGGAGACTCTCGGCGGCAATCAGCAGCCGGGTCACTCGATCTGAGGCACCTGATCTGACTCACCTGCGCTGAGTCAGCAGATCCCGCCGGAACGGCCGGCCGCCATCGGGCGGCCGGCCGTTGCGCGTGTGTGCGAAGCTGCCGGTCATCGGTATGATGGACAGCTGAATCACCGAACCGAGGAGGACGCCCGTGCCGCAGACGAGCAGCCGACGTCTGCGCATCGTGCTGTTCGCGATCGCTCTCGCCGTGCTCGCTGTCGACCAGCTGACGAAGTTCATCGCAGTCCAGACGCTTGAAGGCCGTGAGCGCATCCCGGTCATCGGCGAACTCGCCGGCTTCACGTTCTACCGCAATCCCGGTGCTGCTCTCGGCATGGGAGAGAACACCACCTGGCTGTTCGCTCTCATCGCCATCGGCGTCTTCATCGCCATCCTCGTCCTCAGCCGCAGGCTCGGGTCCCGCGCATGGACGGCCGGCCTGGGGCTGCTGCTCGGAGGTCTGACCGGCAACCTCGTCGACCGGCTGTTCAGGCCGCCGGGCTTCTTCCACGGCGCCGTCGTCGACTTCATCGACCTGTACTTCTTCGTCTGCAACGTCGCCGACATCGCGATCTCGGCGGCGGCCGTGACCATCGTGCTCACGACCCTGCGCAACATCAGTGTCGACGGCACCGCGGCCGGAGACGACAAGTCACCACGCGGCGACCACGACACCCCTACAGAGGAGGCGCGAGCGCAGCCATGACCGAGCGATCATTCCTCGTTCCCGAAGGCCTCGAAGGCGAACGGGTCGATGTGGCCCTCAGCCGGCTGCTGGGCCTGTCCCGGTCCGCGGCAGCAGCCATCGCCGCCGATGACGGCGTGCGCGTCGACGACACCGTCGTCGGCAAGTCCGAGCGGCTCATCGCCGGATCCCGCATCGACGTGAAGATGCCAGCCGAACCCGAACCCCTGGGCATCGACGCCGAGCCGGTGCCGGGCATGCGCGTCATCTACGACGACGACGCCTTCGTCGTCGTCGACAAGCCGATCGGAGTGGCCGCCCACTCAGCGGCAGGATGGCACGGCCCGACCGTCATCGGCGGTCTCGTCGCCGCCGGATACGACATCGCCACCTCGGGTGCGGCCGAACGCCAGGGGATCGTCCACCGCCTCGACGTCGGAACCTCCGGCGTCATGGTCGTCGCCAAGGGCGAACACGCGTACTCCGTGCTCAAACGCGCATTCAAGCAGCGCACGGTGAAGAAGACCTACCACGCGCTCGTCCAGGGACTTCCCGACCCTGTCATCGGCACGATCGAAGCGCCGATCGGCCGCAACCTGCGCCGCGACGGGCTCTACGCCGTGCGCACCGACGGCAAGCATGCCGTGACCCACTACGAGGTCATCGAAGCCTACCGCTCGGCAACCCTGCTCGAAGTCCAGCTGGAGACCGGCCGCACCCACCAGATCCGCGTCCACATGGCCGCCACCAAGCATCCCTGCTGCGGTGACCTGCCCTACGGCGCTGACCCGGTGCTGGCGAAGAAGCTCGGCCTCGAACGCCAGTGGCTGCACGCCGTCGAACTCGGATTCACGCACCCGGAGACAGGGGAGTGGGTCGAGTTCACCAGCGACTATCCCGAGGATCTGCAGACCGCCCTCGACCGGCTGCGCGTCGCCCAAGGCTGAACACGCGAAACGGGTCCACCTCATAGCCGCGATGTCCCTGATGATCGCTAGACTGGTGTGCGTCGCCGGGAGCGGGACATGCCGACTGTGAGAAAGAGGATCCGTGGCTGAGGACTTCGTACACCTGCACGTGCACACCGAGTACTCGATGCTCGATGGGGCCGCCCGCCTGGGCGACCTGATGCAGGCGACGAAGGCCTCGGGAATGAACGCGATCGCCACGACCGACCACGGGTACCTCTTCGGCGCCTTCGACTTCTGGAAGCAGGCCACCGACGCCGGCATCAAACCGATCATCGGCGTTGAGGCCTACCTGACTCCGGGCACCGCGCGCACCGACAAGACCCGCGTGAAGTGGCGCACCGATGAGAGCCAGCGCGGCGACGACGTCTCCGGCGGCGGCGCCTACACGCACAAGACGCTGCTGGCGGAGAACAACACCGGCATGCGCAACCTCTTCAAGGCATCCTCGCTGGCCAGTCTGGACTCCGCATTCGCGAAGTACCCGCGCCTGGATCGCGAGCTGCTCAACACGTACTCCGAAGGCCTCATCGCCACCACCGGCTGCCCCTCGGGAGAAGTGCAGACGCGGCTGCGACTCGGTCAGTACGACGAAGCCGTCAGAGCCGCAGCGGAGTTCCGCGACATCTTCGGCAAGAACAACTACTACTGCGAGATCATGGACCACGGTCTGACGATCGAGCGACGCGTCGTCAAGGACCTGCTGCGCCTGGCGAAGGACCTCGGCCTGCCGCTGGTGGCCACCAACGACCTGCACTACACCCACGAATCCGACGCCAAGGCCCACGAAGCGCTGCTGGCCCTGCAGTCAGGTTCGAAGCTCATCGAACCGACCTACGACCAGGGCGGCAGCCGCTTCGCGTTCTCCGGCTCCGGCTACTACCTCAAGACTCCGGCTGAGATGCGCGCACTGTTCAAGGAGCTGCCCGAGGCGTGCAACAACACCCTTGAGATCGCCGAGCGCTGCGAGATCTCCTTCGACACCAGCGCCAACTACATGCCCCAGTTCCCCTGCCCGCCCGGTGAGGACGAGACCTCGTGGCTGGTCAAGGAAGTCGAGAAGGGCCTGCACTACCGCTACCCGAACGGCATCCCCGACGACGTGCGCAAACAGGCCGACTACGAACTCGACGTCATCATCTCGATGGGCTTCCCCGGCTACTTCCTCGTCGTCGCCGACTTCATCAACTGGTCGAAGGAGAACGGCATCCGAGTAGGCCCCGGCCGCGGCTCGGGTGCCGGTTCGATGGTCGCCTACGCCCTGCGCATCACAGACCTCGACCCGCTGGAGCACGGACTGATCTTCGAGCGGTTCCTCAACCCCGACCGTGTGTCGATGCCCGACTTCGACGTCGACTTCGATGATCGTCGCCGCGGTGAGGTCATCGACTACGTCACCGAGAAGTACGGCGACGAGCGCGTGGCGATGATCGTCACCTACGGCACCATCAAGACCAAGCAGGCGCTCAAAGACTCCGCCCGCATCATGGGCAAGCCGTTCTCCCTCGGCGAGAAGCTGACGAAGGCGCTGCCGCCGGCGGTCATGGCCAAGGACATCCCGCTGGCCGACATCGAAGAGCCCCAGGCACCGCGCTACGGCGAAGCAGGGGAGTTCCGCGAACTGCTGGAGACCGATCCCGAGGCGCGGGAGACCTTCGAGACCGCGAAGGGCCTGGAGGGCCTCAAACGCGGGTGGGGTGTGCATGCCGCCGGCGTCATCATGTCGTCTGACCCGATCATCGACGTCATCCCGATCATGCGCCGGTTCCAGGACGGGCAGGTCATCACGCAGTTCGACTACCCCACCTGTGAGGGCCTCGGCCTCATCAAGATGGACTTCCTCGGCTTGCGCAACCTCACGATCATCTCCGACGCGATCGAGAACATCCGGCTGAACAAGGACTTCGAACTCGACCTGGAGCACCTGGCCCTCGACGACGAGGAGTCCTACAAGCTGCTCTCCCGCGGAGACACCCTCGGTGTGTTCCAGCTCGACGGCGGCGGCCTGCGCGGACTGCTGCGGATGATGCGCCCGGACAACTTCGAAGACATCTCCGCCACCATCGCGCTCTACCGGCCCGGCCCGATGGGCGCGGACTCGCATACGAACTTCGCGCTGCGCAAGAACGGCCTGCAGGAGATCACCCCGATCCACCCCGAGCTGGCCGAACCGCTCGCTGAGATCCTCGACACCACCTACGGCCTCATCATCTACCAGGAGCAGGTGATGGCGATCGCGCAGAAGGTCGCAGGCTACTCGCTCGGCCAAGCAGACATTCTGCGCCGCGCAATGGGCAAGAAGAAGAAGGCCGAACTGGACAAGCAGCAGGTCGGCTTCTTCGGCGGCATGAAGGAACGCGGCTATTCCGAGGCGGCGGCCCAGGCGCTGTGGGACATCCTGCTGCCCTTCTCCGACTACGCCTTCAACAAGGCCCACTCAGCAGCCTACGGGCTCGTGTCGTACTGGACGGCCTACCTCAAGGCCCACTATCCGGCCGAGTACATGGCCGCCCTGCTGACCTCAGTCGGGGACAACAAGGACAAGCTCGCCCTCTACCTCAGCGAGTGCCGGCGCATGCACATCACCGTTCTGCCGCCGGACGTCAACGAATCCGCCAACAACTTCACGCCGGTCGGCGACGATATCCGCTTCGGCATGGGAGCGGTGCGCAACGTCGGCGGCAACGTCGTGCAGGGCATCGTCGAAGCCCGGCAGGACAAAGGCAAGTTCACCTCCTTCAATGACTTCCTCGACAAGGTGCCCAGCCAGGTGTGCAACAAGCGCACCATCGAATCGCTCATCAAAGCCGGCGCCTTCGACTCGCTTGACCACAACCGGCGCAGCCTCGTCGAGATCCACGAAGAGGCGGTCGACGCCGTCATCGGCGTCAAGCGCCAGGAAGCCGCCGGCCAGTTCGACCTGTTCGCCGGCCTCGGCGAGGAGGACGAGTCGAGCTTCGCGGTCAAGATCCCCGAGCGCACCGAGTGGGAGAAGAAGGAGCTGCTGGCCTTCGAACGCGAAATGCTCGGCCTCTACGTCTCCGACCATCCGCTCAACGGGCTCGAGGACATCCTGCAGTCGGAATCAGAGGGCTCGATCGCTCAGCTGCTCGACCCGGAGAACAAGCGCCCGGACGGATCCCAGACCACGATCTGCGGCATGATCACCCAGGTCTCGCGGAAGGTCTCGAAGAACTCCGGTCGCCCGTACGCGATCGTCACCATCGAAGACCTCGAAGCGAGCATGGAGGTGATGTTCTTCGGCGACACCTACGAGCCGGTGGCGACCCTGCTGACCAATGACCTCGTCATCACCGTCACCGGCCGGATCCGCCGCTCCGATGACCGGCCGACCTCGCTCATGGCGATGTCGATGACGATCCCGGACGTCACCGATCGCGCCGACCGGCCGCTGTACGTGTCGATGCCGGTCGAACGCTGCACACCGGACCTCGTCGAGAACCTCAAGATGATCCTGCAGGCCAACCCCGGCCAGACCGAGGTGCGGCTGTGCCTGACGAACCGCGAGCGCACGACGATCATGCGCCTCGACCGCGGCCTGCGGGTGACGGCGGACCCGAGCCTGTTCGGCGATCTCAAGGGCCTGCTCGGGCCCAGCTGCCTGACGGCCCCAGCGACCACGTCGATCTTCTGACCACCGACAGGCACTGCGCTTCTCGCTGTGCGGGGCGCCGGACGGCAGGAAGGCAGAGGACGTAGAATGGAGCGCGTGACCCACGCGCTCATGAATGTCCTCGACCTCACCGACACGCCGCTCGACCGTCGCACGCTGCGCCGGTCCGTGCCGCGCGCCCGCCTCGATTCCGCCTCCGCTGCCGAGGCGGTCATCCCGATCGTCGACGATGTCGAGACCCGCGGTCGGGCTGCGGTGCTGGAGTACACGCAGACGTTCGACGCGGTGCTGCCCGAGCGGCTGCGGGTGCCCGCCGAGGAGCTCACCGCTGCCTGTGCGAGCCTCGACGCCGGGCTGCGCACAGCGCTGGAGGAGACCATCCGCCGCTGCCGGCGGGTCGCTGACGGCGATCGGCGCTCCTCAGCCACGACCGCATTCTCCGGTGGTGGTTCCGTGACATCACGCTGGCTGCCGATCGAACGCGTCGGTCTCTACGTCCCCGGCGGGCTGGCCGTCTACCCCTCAACCGTCATCATGAACGCCGTTCCCGCCCAGGCCGCCGGCGTCGACTCGATCGCCATCGTCTCGCCGCCGCAGGCCGACGGCCTGCCCCACCCGACAGTGCTCGCAGCTGCTGGACTCCTCGGCATCGACGAAGTATGGGCCATGGGCGGAGCTCAGTCTGTCGCCGCGCTGGCCTACGGGTTCGATGACGGTGAAGAGCTCGAGCCGGTCGATCTCATCACCGGGCCCGGCAATGCCTTCGTCGCAGCCGCCAAAGCACGGGTGCGTTCGGTCGTCGGCATCGACACGATCGCCGGGCCGACTGAGATCATCATCCTCGCCGACGACACCGCGGACCCGGCACTCGTGGCAGCCGATCTCATCAGCCAGGCCGAACACGACCCGATGGCCGCCTCGGTGCTCGTCACCGAAAGCCAGGACCTCATCGACGCCGTGCAGCAGGAGATCACGCGCCAGGCTGCCTGTGCGACACACTCCGAGCGCATCCGCACCGCACTGTCCGGGGAGCAGTCCGCGATCCTCAGGGTCGCCTCCCGGCAGGCTGGCCTGGCCGTGGTCAACGCCTATGCCGGTGAGCACGTCGAAGTGTTCGTCAGCGACCCACACGCCGCAGCCGAGCAGATCACCAACGCCGGTGCCGTGTTCATCGGCCCGTTCTCACCGGTGGCCCTCGGAGACTACTGCGCCGGGTCGAACCACGTGCTGCCTACCGGCGGAACCGCCGCCTACGCCTCGGCGCTCGGCGTGCAGTCCTTCCTCAAGGGAAGCCAGGTCATCGACTACCCGGCTGCGGCACTGGCCGCGGTCGCCGACCACATCGAAACGCTGGCAGCTGCCGAGGATCTGCCCGCCCACGGTGAAGCCGTTCGGCTGCGCCGCAGCAAGCCGGGAATGGAGGCCTGATGCACTGCCCATTCTGCCGCCACCCTGACTCGCGCGTCGTCGACTCGCGCACCGCCGAGGACGGCTCGTCGATCCGCCGGCGCCGCCAGTGCCCGCAGTGCTCCCGCCGGTTCACCACCATGGAGGCCACCAGTCTGTCGGTCGTCAAACGCTCGGGCGTGTCCGAGGAGTTCTCCCGGCAGAAAGTCGTTGCCGGCGTGCGCAAGGCATGCCAAGGCCGACCAGTCGGGGAGGACGATCTGGCCAAGCTCGCCCAGCAGGTCGAGGAGAAGATCCGCTCACAGGGAATCGCTGAGATCGAAGCCGACGAAGTCGGCCTGGCGATCCTCGAACCGCTGCGCGAACTCGACCAGGTCGCCTACCTGCGGTTCGCCAGCGTGTACCAGAGCTTTGACTCCCTGGAAGACTTCGAGGCAGCGATCGAATCGCTGCGCGCCGAGCGCGACGAAGAAGCATGAGCACCCTGCTGAACGAATTGCGAGAAGAAGCTGGATCCAGTTCGTGAAACGGCCGGAAGTATGTGTAAGATAAAACGTGCGCCCAAGGCGCACGCCGCCTGTGGCGTCGGAGGGGAAGCCGACGCCACGGGCGGCTTTCACTTTGCCCCGAAGAAGATGCGCCTGAGCACCCGATGAGGATGCTGAGGCGCGCGCTGGCCTTATGTGCGGTTCTCTGCTGCGATGAAGGGTGCGAGGACCGATTCACCGATGCTGAGGATCCTCAGCCGGGCGGTCGAACGGGTCAGCGAGACATACAGCTGGCCGACTCCCGCCGCACTGCCGGCAGGGGCGATCGACGCCGGATCGACGATGATGACGCTGTCGAACTCGAGGCCGCGGACCTCACTGGGATCGAGGACGGCGACTGCGTGATCGATCCCGGCAGGACCGGCAGCGAAGTCGACATCAGGGTCGGAGGCCAACGCCGCCGCCACCCGATCGGCGTGCTCGGGCATCGCGATGACGGCCAGCTGGCCGCCGCCGAGTTCGGCGCGTTCGCTGCGCACGATCTCCGGCAGCTTCCGGCACAGCGTCTCGATGTCGTCGAAGCACTCAGCCAGCGGGTCATAGGTCCCCTCGCGCACCGGCGAGGGGACTGACAGCTGCGGGAAGTACTCCCGCAGCAGTTCGTTGGCCACGGTCATGATGCGTCCCGGAGTGCGGTAGGAGACCGTCAGCTCCTCCATCTCGAAGCGATCGCCGATGTGCGGCGCCAAGACCGAGGACCAGGTGCGCGTCGCATCCATCGTCGAAGCCTGGGCGAGGTCGCCGACGACAGTCGCCGACTTGCTCGGCACACGCCGGAACAGCACCCGCCACTGCATGGGACTGAGCTCCTGCGCCTCGTCGACCACGAGGTGACCGTACGTCCACTCGCGGTCCTGTGCGGCCCGCTCAGCCAGGGTCCGCTCATCGGTGTCCTGCTGATAGCGCTGGGCGATCGTCTCAGCTGACACCATGTCACCGGTGCCGGTCATATCGAGCACCGCCTGGGCGTACTCCAGCTCGGCATTCACGGTGCCGGCCTGCTCCTGGGCCTCGAGCACCTCGGTGCTCGGCCCGATGAGTTCAGCGATCTCATCGAGCAGCGGCACATCCTCAACGGTGACCTGTCCGCCGCGAACCCGGCGGATGAGGGCCATCTCCTCCAAGCTCAGGATTCCGTCGGCGGCGGGCACCAGCCGGTGCGGTTTGCTCAGCAGCGCATCGAGCACTCCGCGCGGGCTCAGTGGCAGCCAGCACAGGTTGATCGCCACGCGCACATCGCGGGCCCGGCGCAGCTCGTCGGTCAGCTCAGCCAGCACCTCGGGCGTGGGCTCGTAGTGCTTCGCGGCCGCCAGCGCACCGGCGAGCAGGCTGAGCAGGTGCTTGACGAAGGTCAGGCGCGCCCCGTTGTGCGGCTTGCCGCTGCGACGTGCCCGGTCCTGTGCCTCCTTGACCATCGCCGGGGTCATGGTGATGGTGTGACTGATCGTCTTGAGCTGCTGCGGGTCGTCAGGCACTCGCTGGTAGGCGCGCACCGCCCGCTTGATGACCTCAACCATCCGCAGGTCACCCTTGACCGCAGCCGTCGGCGCGGTGTCATGGGCGGTGGCGTTGACCTCGGGCATGAGCTGACCGGGGGTCAGCAGCACGGCACCGGTCTCACCGAGGCTGGGCAGCACCTGCTCGATGTACTTGAGGAATACCGGCGAGGGCCCGATGAGCAGCACACCGGACTTTGCGATGCGCTCCCGGTGCTGGTACAGCAGGTAGGCTGCGCGGTGCAGCGCGACTGCGGTCTTGCCGGTCCCCGGTCCGCCCTGTACGACCACGAGCCGATCGAGGGGACGGCGGATGATGCGGTCCTGTTCGGACTGGATAGTTGCGACGATGTCGCCCATCCGGCCGGTGCGATGGGCGTCGAGGGAGGCGATGAGAGCGCCTTCGCCGTGCAGCCCGGCGCGCTGCTGGGCACTGAGCGCCGACAGGTCGAGGACATCGTCCTCGACGCTGATGACTCGGCGGCGTCGCGTAGCGATGTGCCGGCGGCGGGTGAGGTCACCTGGGTTCTCGGCAGTCGCGCGGTAGAACGGCTCGCTGGCCGGGGCCCGCCAGTCCATCAGCAGCTGGGTGCGGTCCTGAGCGGAGATCCCGATGCGCCCGATGTAGGTTGTGGCGCCGGTGACGGTGTCGATGCGGCCGAAGCACAGCCCCTCTTCGGCATTGCGCAGGCGGATGAGCTGATCCTCATACATGCTGGCGAAGGCATCGCGTTCGGAACGGTTCTGGTGGTTGCCCCCGACATGCGTCCGGCGCACGTGGTTGAGGCTGGCAGCGGTCTCCTCACGCAACGCGTCGAGACGCGCGTAGACGGTGTCGAGGTGCTGCTGTTCGTGGCTGATCTCGGTCTCTTCGCTCACCTTCCGCCTTTCTGGTCGGCAATCAATTATGCCGTGTTCTCACGCCCCCGTCACCACAGGCATGTCGGCGGCACAGAATTGAGGAGGAGTTCACCTGCCTGTTGCCGGCCATCCGCAGAAGTCAGCGAGCTTCCGGCCCGCCAGCACCGAGGCGACGGCAGGGCCGGCGCGCAGCGTCTTGTCGACGTGTCGGGTTTGACCGGCGTACCTACCAGGCAACGAGGGAGGTCGTCATGGACGGCACAGCAGCAAGCAGTGGCATGGAGCAGGTGGTGGTGTACCTGCGCATCTCCGAGGATCGTACCGGTGCGGAGGCCGGGGTCGAGCGGCAACGCCAGGACTGCCTGGAGCTGTGCGCGCGGCTCGGGATCAGCGACCCGGCGATCTTCATGGACAACGACATCTCGGCCTACTCGGGCAAGAAACGCCCCGGCTACCTCGACCTACTCGAACGCGTGAAGCTGGGGCCGTCGCGGATTGTGGCATGGCATGTGGACCGCCTCTACCGTCGCCCCCGCGAACTGGAAGACCTCATCGACCTCGTGGAGACGCATCCGATCCGGATCGAGACGGTCAAGGGCGGCGCGTTCGACCTGAACACCCACGAAGGCAGGCTCATGGCCCGTCGGCTCGTCGCGATCGCCTCCTACGAATCCGGCCACAAAGCCGACCGCATCCGCCGGGCGAACCAGCAGAAAGCCGAGCGCGGCGACTGGCACGGCGGGGCAAAGTACGGGTACGGCATCGGCGGCGTCCTCATCCCCGAAGTAGCCGCCGTCATCCGCGAGATGGCCGACCGGTTCCTCGCAGGGCAGTCGGTGCGGCAGATCACCAGGTGGCTCAACCGCGACGACGGACCAACACCGCCGTCGAAAGGCAAGAGCCGGTTGAACGTGTGGCACGAGAGCACCGTCGGCTCGATCCTGTGCTCCGCGCGCATCTCGGGGCAGCGCGCCTACGAACCAGCATCCAAGACGACGGCGACGTGGGAACGGCGCGATCGGGCGATCCTGGGGCCGGGGAACTGGGAGGCGATCATCACCCCGGAAGAGACGATGCGTATCCGGGCGGTGTTCAACCATCCCGACCGGCGCGTGGGCCGCTCCTCCAAAAGCCTGCTCGCCGGGCTGATTTCCTGCGCGAAGTGCGGGAACACGCTCGTGTCGTCGGGGTTGCACCGAGGCGAGACGTCTATCGGGAAGCGCCGCTTCTACCGTTGCCTGCCCCTGCCCGGCAGGCCCGAGCGGGGCGGGCTCGTCGTGTCCGCGCACGGCATCGAAACCCTGGTAAGCGAAGCGATGATCGCGCGCCTAGCCGCGACCACGCTGCCGACCGCCGCGCCGGGCGAGGACGCCGGGATCACCGCGGCGATGGAGCAGATCACCGCCGCCCGTCAGCGGATGGAGGACATGGCCCGCGACTACGGAGCCGGGCTGCTCTCCCGCACCGAGCTCCACGCCGCGAAGACCGCCGCCACCGCGGCAATCAACAACGCAGAACTCGTCCTGGGACGTAACGCGAAGTCGTCCGCGTTGAAGGGTATCCCCATCGGCGACGAGCAGGCACTACGAGAGGCGTGGGAAACCGAGTGGTCGATCCCGCAGAAACGAGCGATCATCGCCGCACTGATCGACACCCTCATCGTCAAACCCGCACAGCCCGGCAAGACCGGGGCGAGGTTCCGACCCGAACGCGTCGAACTCACCTTCAAAGCCTGAACCAACACGGCACGCGCGAGGTCATCGCTTGGGGCGAGTGAGGACGCGGAGCTTCGCCAGGGCGACCGGATCGGTCACACCGACCGGCACCCCGGAACACTCGCACGCCTCGCGCGTCCACACCACCGGGTCAAACCCCGGCGGCAGACCGCTCGGAACCCGGCTCTGCCGCTCACGAGCCGAGGGTGCCGGGGAAGCCTTGGGGGTGCTGTGTGCTGCTGTGGTTGCCATGCCAGACAGGTACGCAGCATCAACCACAATATCTAGTGCGAATGAAGCGATGCAAACGCTATATGTAGATGTTGTCGCGAGTAGCGCCACCCGGTCGATGCCACCCGGAGGCCGGGCCGCACCACCGAGGAGGTTCACCGTTCAGGCGTCGGGTTGGGGTGGGCGGCGCGTATGGCGTCTGTCAGCGCGTTGTCGTCGCGGAGTGAGTCCGGCGGTTCACCGTTGAGCAGGCGCAGCAGTATGCCGTCGCCGGTCGGGGTGCCGGTGTGCTTCGCCGCGGGATGGCCCAGTACGATCCGCAGCAGCGCAGTCCAGGACCGTGGCGGCAGACCCAGCACGACCGGCACGGTGCGGTCGCGGCGCAGCACCTCCACCGCACGGGACCGCGAAGACAGGTCAGCCAGCCGATAGGCCACATGCTCCACGCAGTCGGCCACGAGCGCGGCATCCCAGCCCTCCAACACGAACAGTCCCACCACCTCCGACAGCACGGCAGCGACCGGCCCGTCATCCTCACCGGACTCTGGATCATCATCGTCGGGAGCGACCGCGAACGCAGGATGGTAGTCGGCCAGGCCCTCTCGGTCCGCGAACCGCACGGCATCATGGAATCCGGCGATCCTGGGCGTGCGGCGGGCCTTGCTCGTCGCCACCAACAGCCCAGCAGCCCGAGCCTCGACGCCGCAGGTGATCTGCACGGCGCGGGTGACCACGGCCCACGGGTTCCCTGCGTTCCGCGTCGAGGGGGCGAGCATGACCTCGAACGCCGCCGACGCGATATGCCACGGGTCGAGGTTGTGTTTCCTGGCCAGCCGTCGATACCGCTCGGCGGTGTAGCGCATCAGATCCGCCGCCTCCCGATCACCCTGCCACGCCCCAGGCCCAGACTCGTGCAGGCGGAGGAGCAGGGCGCGTAGCCCTTCGGGCGTCTCGAATCCTCGGCTGCCCGGCTCCGCAGCGTCGTCGGCGGCGGGCGGGGTGTGTTCGGCCACGGTGGTACCTCCCGTGAAGGAGGTGGCCCACCAGGAGCCAGACCAGGACGCTCACCAACGCGCCCCTATGCCCGCCGCTCGTCAGCATTACTGTTCGACTTATCCCAGTGCCATTTCGAAACTCTCGGCTGACCGTTGAGATGGCGACGGAGGAATTACCTGGGGTGGATACCTTGTGCTCCGGGGGCGCAGCCGTGGCTCAGTTCGCGGCGCTCGGGCGTTGTTCTGTTCATGCCGTTCGTGTGCCTTCTGGTGAGGGAAGTTGCTAGACGGCGGCGAGTCCGATGGTGACGAGGATGAACCCGAGGAGCTGAAGCGATCCTCGGGTGATCTGGAAGACATCCCAACGGCGGCGCATTGCGATGAAGCCTTCGGGTGCGGTGTCCTGTTTGATGCGTCCGGTGCGGAAGTTGATGGGCACGTTGCCGAAGATGGTGACGATGAGCGCGATCCCGAGGGCGACGGCGGCGGAGATCAGCCAGGCCGAGGGCGTCGGGATTGCGACGGTGATCGCGAGGACGGTGGCGGCGGTCATGCCGATGGGCATGATGCGTCCGTAGGTCTTGAGCAGCCCTTTCTCGAAGGTGAGCTGGTCGTCGGGAGCGAGTTTTCGGATCACGGGGTGCACGAGTGCGACAGAGGCGAACTCGGCTGACCCGACGAATCCGGTGACGAGGATGGTGGCAGTCTCCAGCCAGTTCATGATGTTGACCTTTCGGCGGCGTTGTCGCGCTGTAGCGCGATCCACCTGGCGAACGGGGTGGGAGGGGTGCCGAAGTCCTGGAACCACGCGGTGGTGTCGGTCACGTCGCCGTGGCGGTCAATGCTGTCGAGGATGCCCAGGGGTCTGGTCATCTCGCCCTTCAGGAATAGGCGATTGATGGCGCGCATGAATCCGAGCGGCATGACCCGCACCGCGTTCGATGCAACGGGCTTGCCGGATATTGCGCCCGCGTATGCGGCGGTCGCCTCCCGCAATGTCATCGTCTGCTCCCCGGCCACGTCGTAGACCTTGTTCGCGGTTTCGGGCATCTCGAACGCGCGGGAGGCAGCCGCCATGATGTCGTCAGCGGTGACGGGGTGGATCGGGTGCGGTTGGTTGCCGATGAGTACCGGGCGGCCGCCTCGGATGAACTTCGCGAGCGTTTCATTGATGAACCCGACACGGAACACGGTGGATGCCACCGGGCTGGCCATCAAGAGTTGCTCGCCACGGGCCTTGGAGTGTTCCCAGGGATAGTCGGCATAGGCGGGCTGTGCGAACATGCCGGAGATCAGCACCACGCGCCGCACCCCAGCCGCTTCAGCGGCGGCGGCAACGTTCGCAACGCCGTCTTCCTCGATGTGTCGCGCCCGCTCAGGGTCGCTCCCACCGTTGAGGGTCAGCAGCACGCCATCAACGTCGGTGAACGCGGCCACCAACGTGTCGGGGGCCGTGACGTCACCCCGCACGGTCTCGACACCCTTTGGTAGCGATGCCTTCTCTGGCGACCGCACGATCGCGCGCACTGTGTGGCCGTCTGCCAGCAGGCGGGTAAGGGCGTACCCACCGAGGTACCCGGTTGCTCCTATGACAGCGATGCGTGCCATCCCCGCCTCCTCATGGATAGTGCGATTATCTATTTATGGATACTAGTATTATCCATCTGAAAGCGCCAGCGCGATGGGAACGAGGTGCAACGTGGAGATGCGGATGGCGGAGCTGTCACGGCGGTCAGGGCTCAGCGTGCCCACGATCAAGTACTACTTGCGCGAAGGGCTGTTGCAGCCGGGGCGACGGACGAGCGTGAATCAGGCCAGATACGACGATGCCCATCTCGAACGCCTCCGACTGATCCGCGCGCTCGTGAAGGTTGCCGGGCTTCCGCTCGACAAGGTTCGGGAGGTCGTGCAGGCGGTCAGCATTGAGCCTTCCGTCCTCGATGCGATGGGCGTCACCCAAGACGCACTCGTTGGCGACGTTGGAGCCGTCCCAGGCGAGGAGGCTGCGTTACAGCTACTCTCGGAGCTCGTCACCGCGCGCGGTTGGCGATGCCAGGAGGGGTCGCCCGCGCACGCCGCAGCGGTTCAGGCGATAGCTGAGCTGCAGGCCGAAGACCTCACCCTTCTTCTGGATCGTCTCGATGAGTACGCCGACGCCGCGGACGCGGTTGGACGCATCGACGTCCGGGCCGTCGCTGAGGCCGAGAACCTCGAAACGATGATCCGCGGTGTCGTCCTGGGCAGCGTGCTTCGCCGCCCACTCCTGGACTCCCTCGTGCTCCTTGCCCAACAGCACTACGCCAACCAGCTCAACCAGAAGATCGAAACCACCAGGCACGACACTCCCACACGTCAAGCTCGCGCATAGCGCTCATCGCTCGACACGGATCACCTGCCCTGCCATCGCTAGAGCCAGACCCCCTACTTCTCTGGATCCAGCCCCGCTACTTCTCTGGATGCACGCATTTTACGGCGGGGCCGTGGTGCACACCTCCCTCATGAGACCACTCATGAGGGAGGGCCAAGATGAAGGGCGGCGTGATCCTGTTCCGCGGCAGCGGTGCTGCCGCCCGCCGCTATGTCGAGGCCGACCGGTCCCGCGCCGACGAGTACTACCTCGGCGCAGAAGACGCCGTAGCGGAGTACGCCGTGATCGACTCCACCGGCGAGCTCACCTTTGCCCGGTCGCTGTCGGCGGACGAGTACGAGGGGTGGGTGGACTGGATCAACCCGGACACCGGGGAGTCGATGGGCACGCCGCGGAAGCCCGGCGACGTGCGGAAGGGGTCGCCGTTGTTCGCGGAGATGACGATCAATGCCCCCAAGTCCCTGTCGGTCGCCGCCGCCCTCCACCCGGCGGTATCGGAGGCGTTGGATATGGCGCAGCGTGACGCGGCGACAGAGATTCAACGGTTCCTTGGCCAGCACTCGGTCACCCTGGCGGGGCCGCGCGGCGCGCAGGAAGTCCTCCCGGTCGAGCACATGCAGACCGTCGCGATCACGCACAAGACCTCGCGGGCGGGTGATCCGCACCGGCATATCCACTTCCAGATCGGCACCCGGGTGTGGGCGGCCGGGAAGTGGCGGGCACTGACCACCGCGGCCCTGTTCAAGCAGCAAGGAGCGATCCGCGCCCTCGGCACCGCGGTCATCGCCGCGCACCCCGAACTCGCGCAGACGCTCGCGGAGCACGGTCTGACCCTCGACCCGGTATCCGGTGAGGTGACCGAGCTGGAACCGTTCAACGCGGTCATGTCGAAGCGGTCGGCGCAGATCAGACGCAACCTGGACCGCATGGTCGCCGAGTGGCAGGCGGAGCATCCCGGCGAGACTCCTGGCCCGGCACTCACAGCACGGTTGCAGGATGCCGCGTGGGCATATCAGCGTCCCGGTAAGAGGCCTGCCGACCTCAAAGATGAGCAGTGGTGGGTGAACGAACTCACCGAGGCCGGATACGACCCGGCCCGCTTGCATCGGCGGGAGACGCCCGCGCCGGTATCGCTGGATGACCTGTCGGTGCAGGAGGTCGCCAGTCGCGCGCTGGACCGGAGCGCCGCAGGAGCGTCAACGTGGACGCGGCACACCGTGGCCGAGCACGTCACGAGGGTCATCACCGAGGCGGGCGCGCGGGCGACGCCCGCTGAGTTGCGGGAGTTCATCGGTCTGGCGACCGGGCTTGCTGTCTCGGATTGCTTCTCTGTTCTGCCGCCGGGCGCACTCACGCCGGAGCATGTCGCGCATCTGACCAGCCTCAGCGTCGTCGCCGCCGAGACCGCGCTACGCGACCAGATCACCACCGCTGTGCCGGATCGGGAGCCGGAACACCCGGACGTGACCCGCGTGGCGCACGCCACCGGACTCGATGCCGGACAGACCGTTGCGGCAGCGGCGGTGGCTTCTACCGATCCGCTGGTGATCGTGGAGGGTGCGGCGGGCAGCGGGAAGACGACCATGCTGCGCACCGCGATCACCGTCGCCGCCGGACACGGCAGGGCGTCGCGGGTGGTTGCACCGACGTTGCGGGCGGCGCAGGTCGCGCACGACGAACTCGGCGTACCCGCGACATCGATTGCGGCGCTGGTGCACGCGCACGGGTGGCGGTGGAACCGTGACGGCGTGTGGACACGCCTGAACCCCGGCGACACCGATCCCGCAACCGGCGGCACCTATACCGGGCCACCCGAAGACGCGCGACTGGATCGCGGCACACGGGTGATTGTGGACGAGGCCGGGATGCTCGACCAAGACACTGCCCACGCCCTCCTCACCATCACCCAAGAAGAAGGCGCCACCGTCGCGCTCATCGGTGACCGCGCCCAGCTCCCCGCGGTCGGCCGGGGCGGTGTGCTCGACATGGCCGAACAGATCAGGGGCCGCACCTACGACATGACCGAACTCCATCGGTTCACCGACCCCGACTACGCGGCCCTCACCCTCGCCATGCGCGACCGGGAGAACCCCGGTGACGTGTTCGACCGACTCGCCACCCTGGGCCTCGTCATCCTGCACGCCGTCGAGGACGCGGCCCGCGAGCATATCACCGCCCACGCCCGTGACGGGGAGGCAATCACCGTCGCCACCAACGAAGAAGCCGCTGCGGTGAACGAGCGCATCCGCGCCGGGAGGGTCGAGCGTGGCGAGGTAGACGACACCACGACGGCGACCGGCAGCGACGGCTTGAGCATCGGTGCCGGTGACCTCATCCAGACCCGCCGCAACGACAGCACCCTGGGTGTGGCGAACCGGCAACAGTGGATCGTGCAGCACGTCACCGACGAGGGCACGGTGTATGCCTACGAGGTCGGCAGCGACCGCAAGCACCTGCGCACCGTCGCGCTTCCACCCGAGTACGTGGCCGAGCACGCGCACCTGTCCTACGCCGCGACCGCGTACGGCGTCCAAGGCGCAACCGTTGACGGCTCCCACACGCTGCTCAGTAACGCGACGAGCGCGGCGGGCGTGTACGTCGGCATGACCCGAGGCCGCGACACCAACCGGCTCCACATCGTCGCCGAGAACATGGACGACGCCAAGATTCGGTTCATTGAGGCGATGGAACGCGACCGGGCAGACCGGGGCCTCGACCACGCCACAACCCAAGCCGTCGAAGCAGTGCGCGGTCTCGTCAGTGACGGCCCGGCCAAGCTTGTCACCGCTGAACTCGTCCGCCTTGACCAGGAAGCCGAGCGCGCCCGGAGACAGGCGGAGCGGTGGGAGCAGATCGCCGCACGCCTCGACGCCCAACGCACCGCTCATCGAGCGGGGGACGATAAGAGCACTGCCGTGCTCCGCAAGGCCGAAGACGAGGCCGCACGAGTGCGCGCCGAGGTCGCTGGACCGCTCACCGCTCAAGCCGCACACGACGGTGCGACCTATCTCAGTGCTGTCGAGGGTGAAGACACCGCACGCGCCCGACTCGCCACCGTGGGCAGGTTTGGCCGACGCAAAGCCCGCGCCGAGCACCGCACCGCAACCGAACACACTCAGACGTTGCGCGGACAGGTCACCACCGAATGGGGCACCACGCCGAGCGGCTCTGACCGTCTCCCGGAATGGGCAGCCCGAGTCGCCGCTAAGCGCGCCGAGACCGATCCGCGCGTGACCGACGCCGCCCAAACCCTCGAGGCCGCCACCGCCGACCGGAAAGCGACACTCGGGCGGCACGAGCAGGAGCGGCTGGCGTTGCTGGTCAGCGAGTACGGGGCGGAGCGAGCACGTCGTGACCATCTCGGCATGCGGATAGCGACCCCCCACCGCGACGCCCGCGACGCCCGAGCGCGAGCCGCCACGACCCGTGCTGAAGCCGACGAACTGCGCGGTCTCCCCATCACCGACGCCGCCCGACGCATCGAAGCCAAGCGTGCCGATCAGGAGCACGCTCGACAACGAGCAGCGGAACGGGCGCGGCAGGTCCATGACCCGTTTGCGCTTGATCCTTACCGCCACGACCCCCGTCGCGAGGGGCCGGCACGCGGGCTGTAGCCGTGTTCGTGCACCTATCCTGATTATGTGGAGACAGCAGTGCGGGGATGCGGACCGGTACTGGCGGCAGGCCGACGGCACTCAGTTGCGCTGCGACAGGATGGCACCGTGGTCGCCGTTGGTGATGGCAGAGCTGGTGAATGCGATGTCGACCGCTGGGAAGACGTGATCGCGGTAGCAGCGGGCAACGTCCATACCGCCACGAACACGGGCAAATCGCACACCATCGGTCTTCGCTCAGACGGCACAGTGCTGGCGACTGGATGGAACGACGACCAGCAGTGCGAAGTCGGAGGATGGCGAGACATCGCAGCGGTAGCGGCGGGTTGGCGACGCACCCTCGGTGTCGCCTCGGATGGCACGGTGCTGGCTACCGGACGCATCAGCGAGGGCGCGTGCGATGTGCGATCCTGGCGAGACATCGTGGCAGTCTCGTGCGGCGACTGGCATTCGGTCGGCCTATGTGAGGACGGTTCAGCCGTAGCGGTCGGTAACAACCGACGAGGGCAATGCGCTGTTGGGCACTGGCGGAACCTCACGGCGATTGCGGCAGGTTACCTCCACACGGTCGGGTTGAGACACGACGGGCGAGTACTCACTACTGCGGCACCGGCCACAGGAGCGGGCAACGTCAGCCGGTGGGAGGAGGTCGTCGCGGTGGCCGCCGGGAGTCGCCACACAGTGGGCGTGACCGCTTCCGGCCGGGTTCTGGCCGTTGGGGATAACAGCCACGGGCAGTGCGATGTCGAGGGCTGGGACAACATCATCGCAGTCGCAGCAGGCTCCGCCCATACCCTCGGCCTGTGCGCTGATGGTGCCCTCGTCAGCGCAGGAAACAGCGCCGACGGCAGGCGAGACGTCACGTCGTGGATAGGCCTGCACTGCCCTGAAAGAGACTAGAAACCACAGGAACACGACGACCAAGACCGGACCCCTGCGCCTATGCCGCTACACTGGTGGTGGGACAATAGTGTGCACGAGCGGGAGGAATGTCATGGCAGCTTCCATCGATCTGGAATACCCGTTCACTGGCCGCTGGATCGTCCAGAACAGCCCCGCCAACCGAGTACCCAGCCATGGCACGGCGCTGCTGGCCACGTCCTACGCCATCGACTTCGTTCCCGCCGATGGCGCCGGGCGCTCCGCACCCATCACGTTCAGTTCGTTCATACGACCCGAACCGGCAGAGAAGTTCTCGGGCTTTGGCCGCATGCTCCTGACGCCTGTCGAAGGGATCGTCGTCTCCGCGCACGACACCGAACCCGACCACCCTGCATATCGCGGACTACCGTCTATCGGCTATGCCCTCACCCAGCAACGCCGAGCCCGAGCAGGGTGGATCGCACTTGCCGGTAACCACGTACTCATCGAGTCCGATGGTGTCGTGGTCGCCCTCTGCCATCTCCAGCAAGGCAGCCTGAAAGTCCGGACGGGACAGCGCGTGCAGATAGGCACCGGGCTCGCGCGCTGCGGGAACTCCGGCAACAGCACCGAGCCGCACGTCCACATCCAAGCGATCACCACCCCCGATATCGAGCGCGCCGCAGCCGTGCCCCTCACGTTCAGGGGCACCCTCCCGCGCAACGGAGCGGTCATCGACATCAGCGATTAGTGGTGTCAAACACAACATGTGGTATTGGCCAGTGCGATGTCGTCGATGTCCGTTCCCGAGGCGAGGGCGATGAGATTGCCGAATCGCCGGCCGCGCAGCTGGCTGGGATCGGCGATGAGCACGATGTGCGCAAAGTGCTGCCGCATCCGTGTCAGCTCTTCGCGAGCGCTGGCGTGCGGGGGACGGTCGGCGATGTTGGCGAGGTAGATGCCCTGGGGTCGAAGCGTGCGCGCGGCGTGGGAGAAGAACGTGTCGTCGGCAAGCTGGCCCGGCGTCTCATCGGCGCTGAAGGCGTCACGGACGACGAGGCTGAGGGCGTCGTCGCAAAACGTGGCGATCTCGACCGCACCGTCGCCTGCGCGCAGCTTGAGCGCAGGGGAGCGGGGCAGGTCGAACCACTCGCGGACGTATTCGAGGAGCTTCTGGTCGATGTCGATGGCGGTCTGCCGGGACCCGGGCCGGGTCGCGTCGATGTAGCGGGCCAGCGAGCAGCCGGCCGCCCCGATGTGCCCAGCACGCAGGGTCTGACCTGTGTCGAAGAGCGCGTCGATCGTGCGGGCCATCCAGTCGAGGTACTCGAAGTCCAGGCGGGTCGGGTCGCTGAGCGTGATGCACGAGCTCGGCACGCCGTTGACGTAGAGGACCCACGAATCGGGTTCGGCTGGCACCGGTTCGATGCGTGCGGTGCCGGTGGAGATGGCGTACTCGCGCTGCTGTGCCTCGTCCTTGGCCCGTCTGCGTCCCATGCGCCTTACTGTAGACTGCCGGCGACTGCTGCACGCCAGCCGGGCACGACTGGTCGGCGTCGGTGTGCACAGCCTGCCGCTGTCCACAGCTGGGGCACGGCCCGCTGCCCGCAGCGGCGGCACGGCACACAGTGAGGACATGAATGCTGCTCCTGAACACCTCGCCCCTGAACTCATCAGCGCGGTCCCGCACCTGCTGACCTATCAGCCGACCGAGTCCCTGGTGCTGGTCAGCTACGACCATGACTGCGGACGCATCAGCTTCGGTCCGGCCCTGCGCATCGACTTCGGTTTCGAGGCCGTCGCCGCTGCCACCGAGACGGACCTGCTCGAACCGGTCTGTGCCTTAGCCCGGGTCTCGGCATCGCAGTACGTCATCCCGGTGCTCTTCTCCGCTGACATGGACGGAGCGGCGCGAGCGCGCTGGGCAGATGATCTACTCGACAATGTCTTCGATCACTATGCGGTGCCCCTGAAGCTCATCGGCGAAGCACTGGAGTGCACCGGCTTCACCGCCCACAGCGCATGGTGGGTCTCACAGCTCGGGTACGGCTCCTTCACAGCGGGCATGCGCTCGGGGACGGTCTGCGAGCTTGAGCGCACCCAGTCCTTCCGCCAGCTCAGCCGCGCCAACGGTGACCCCTTCGCAAGCTTCTCAGCCGCCACCGCCCTGCCGGAATGCGACCTGGCCCTCGAAAGCGTCATCACCGGCACCCGGGGAGTGGCCCACGAGCGGGATGAGCTGTTCGAGGCGTGGCTGGCTGAGGTGCTGCGCTATGCCGAGCTCATCGAATCCGGTCAGCAGCACAGCCTCAACACGCTTCCGGCTCCGGATCCGAAGGCGGTGCTCGGACTGGAGGCTCTGTGTCAGGAGAAGTGGGGTCGCGATGCGGTGCTGATGCTCGTGAGCTTCGAACACAGCGCGTTTCTGCCCGAGGACATGCGGCGCCTGGAACCTGGCGAGTTCGCCGCCTACGCCGAGGCGGTCGCCCCGCTGGCGGAAGCTACCGCCGAGCTGCCGGGCTTGAGCTCACGGCGACCGAACGCCCGCGCGTCCGCCTACGGGATCCTGCTGCTCAAGACGATGGCCACCTACGTGCGGATGGAGCACCTGCCTGCGGTGCTGTCGATGATCGCCTGGATGGAATGGTCGATCGGGCGTGCATCTTTCGCCTTGTGCTTCGCCCGCAATGCGCTGACCATCGACAGCACGTGCACGCTCGCCAGGCTCGTCTCCCGAGCGGTCATGACGCCCACGCTGCCGCTGTGGGCGCATGAACCGGTGCCCGAACAGATCCTGGGTGATGAGCCTGCGACGTTGAGATCCGGATCCGCCCCTGTCGCGTCGCTGCCGCCCCGCAAAGAGCCTGAGCCGCAGGAGCTTTCGCTCGACAGAGATGATCCTCCCGTGCTGGAGGGCTGAACCGTCGGATCAGCCGCGCCTGCCAGGTGGTGTGGCAGACATCACCTGGAAGAGGTCTTGTCAATCGGTGCGCTGCGTGCGTGTGATTAGCGCAGTGGGGAATATCGTGCCAGAATGGCGTGTTGACCCGGTCAGGCGGACGAGCTGTCCACAGGCTCGCCCTGCTTGACAAGGGTCTTACTGATGCTCGAAGAGTGTCAGCTGGGCCAGACACGACTCCTCCGAAAGGTGATCCAGTGCCGACAGACGCCAAGGGTTCGAGCACCACTGCCGCATCGACGGACACTTCGTCGAAGTCAACCGCATCGAAGAAGTCGGCAACGACCACGGCGAAGGCATCGGCCGCTTCGAAGAAGCCGGCGGCAAAGAGCACCGCTGCGAAGAAGACGAGCACCGCGAAGTCGACCACGGCTTCGAAGACGGCTGCTGCAAAGAAGCCAGCGGCCCAGACGACCACCACCGCCAAGAAGACCACCACCGCCAAGAAGACCACCACCGCCAAGAAGACTACGACCGCTAAGAAGGGCACCACCGCTAAGAAGGGCACCACCGCCTCCTCGGCCGGGGCCAAGAAGACCACGTCTGCCACGTCGACCGCGGAGAAGAAGACGACGTCGACGGCGAAGAAGACCACCGCGGCCAAGAAGACGGCGGCCGCCAAGAAGTCCGAGGATACGGACAAGAAGACAACTTCGAGGGCGACAGCCGAGAAGAAGCCTGCGGCTCGGAAGTCGGCCGCTTCGGCGACCGCTGCCAAGAAGACCGCCTCCACGTCGACGGCGGCGAAGAAGACCACCGCTAAGAAGACGACCGCCAAGAACGCGGGGCTCGACGCTGAGGCCAAGGACGCCGCAGCTGCCGCCAAGGGCGCCGACGGCGCAGCCCCAGAGGCGCCGGTCGAGCAGCTCGAGGCAGAAGCCCTGGCCAGCGAAACCGAGACGAAGAACGCGCAGGAAGAGAAGAAGGACGAGGCTGTCAAGGAAGCCGGAGGCTTCGTCGTCTCTGACACCGACGACGACGACCAGCCAGCCCAACAGGTCGTCTCCGCAGGCGCGACCGCTGACCCGGTCAAGGACTACCTCAAGCTCATCGGCAAGGTCGCGCTGCTCAATGCCGCTGAAGAGGTCGACCTCGCCAAGCGGATCGAAGCTGGCATGTATGCCGAGCACCTGCTCAACGCCGGTGAGGTCACCGAAGCCAAGGACGTCCGCGACTACAAGTGGATCATCCACGACGGGCGGCTAGCCAAGAACCACCTGCTCGAAGCCAACCTCCGCCTCGTCGTCTCCCTGGCCAAACGCTACACCGGCCGCGGCATGCTCTTCCTCGACCTTATCCAGGAAGGCAACCTCGGCCTCATCCGCGCAGTCGAGAAGTTCGACTACACCAAGGGCTTCAAGTTCTCGACCTACGCTACGTGGTGGATCCGCCAGGCCATCACCCGTGCCATGGCCGACCAGGCGCGCACCATCCGCATCCCGGTGCACATGGTCGAGGTCATCAACAAGCTCGCCCGCGTCCAACGCCAGATGCTGCAGGACCTCGGTCGCGAACCGACCCCGGAGGAGCTCGCCAAGGAACTCGACATGACCCCGGAGCGAGTCATCGAGGTGCAGAAGTACGGTCGTGAGCCGATCTCGCTGCACACCCCGCTCGGCGAGGACGGCGACTCCGAGTTCGGTGACCTCATCGAGGACTCCGAAGCCGTTGTGCCGGCCGACTCGGTCAGCTTCACCCTGCTGCAGGAACAGCTGCACTCAGTGCTCGACACGCTCTCTGAGCGCGAAGCAGGCGTTGTGTCGATGCGATTCGGCCTCAACGACGGCCAGCCGAAGACCCTCGACGAGATCGGCAAGGTCTACGGGGTCACCCGAGAGCGCATCCGCCAGATCGAATCGAAGACGATGGCCAAGCTGCGCCACCCCTCGCGCTCGCAGGTCCTGCGCGACTACCTCGACTGACACATCCGAAAGACATACTGAGCCGGGTTCCATTCTGGGACCCGGCTCCTGTCATCAGCGAACCCGAAGACAGACCCCCGGTGTCGCTGGTCAGCCAAATGCGGTCACTGCTCGGCGAAGTGCGCTTCGAGACCTGCGACGATCGCCTCGGCGTAGCGCTGCCGGCCCTCTTCGGACTCCATCAGCGCGGCCTCATCGCGGTTGCGCATCTCACCGCATTCGATCATCACCGCCGGCACCTCGGCGTGATTGAGCCCGGCGATGTCGGTGCGGGCGACAACCCCGTCCCTGCCGTAGGCGGGATTCGGATCGAACTCGGCGTCCTCGAATGCGGTGACCATCTGCTCGGCGACCGCCCGGCTGGGCTCCTCCACATCCGCGTGGACGGCATCGTCGACGACGATGACATGGAAGCCGCTCGCCGAGGTCTCAGCGGTGCCGTTGGCATGAATGCTGACAAGCGCATCGGCGCCCGCCTCACCGGCGAACTGCCCGCGCTCATCGACACACGGCCCGACGCCATCGTCATCGGCACGCGACATCACCACCTCGGCGCCGGCGTCTTCGAGCAGATCCCCGGCGCGCACGGCGACATCGAAGGTGAAGGCGTGCTCCGGGTAGTCGCCTGCAGTGGCGGTGCCGGTGGTGTTGCAGGCCTTCGTACCGCCCCGACCGTCGGGCACCTTCCGACTGATCTCCGAGGGATTCCTGCTGTTCCTGCCGTTGTGGCCGGGATCCAAGGCTATCGTGAGCCCGTCGAGCGCCTCCGCGGTCGCAGACGGGCTCGGCGAACCGGAGCCGACCGTCTCACCCGCTACCGGCGTCGCCACGGGCGCCGAGGTGGCAGGCGCCGTGGGTGTCTGCGCGGACTGGCTGCTGCAGCCGCTGAGCAGCAGACCAGCACTGAGCAGTACGGCGGACACCGGGCCTGTCGTGCCAGCCAAGGGAGGGGAGAACATCACACGTCCAGCGTAGCTGAGAGCCGATCCTGCGGTGCACGGCATGGCAGCGGGCGATCGAGCGCATGAGCGCATAGACTCTGATGGCGGCCCAGCAGTGACCGCAGAGCAGCAGCGACGACGAAAGGGTGGAAGCGTGGCAGTCAAGAAGGCCTCGGACAAGGAATACGGAGCGCGTCAGCTCTCCGTCCTCGAAGGGCTTGATGCCGTGCGCAAACGCCCGGGAATGTACATCGGTTCGACTGATTCGCGCGGGCTCATGCACTGTCTGTGGGAGATCATCGACAACTCCGTCGACGAGGCCCTCGGCGGCCACGGTGAGGACATCGACATCACCCTGCACCCGGACGGCTCCGTCACCGTGGCCGACAACGGCCGCGGCATCCCCGTCGACATCGAGCCCAAGACCGGGCTGACCGGCGTTGAGGTCGTCATGACGAAGCTGCATGCCGGCGGCAAGTTCGGCGGCGGATCCTACGCTGCTGTCGGCGGACTGCACGGCGTCGGCGCCTCTGTCGTCAACGCGCTCTCGGCCCGCCTCGACGTCGAGGTGACCCGCGCCTCGAAGGTCTTTCGGATGTCCTTCCAGCGCGGCAAGCCCGGCCGCTTCGACGACAGCAGCGGCGAGCCGTCCCCGGACAACCCGTTCACCCCCTTCAAGAAAGCCTCCGAGCTCGACACCGTCGGCAAGGCCAAACGTGGAGCGACCGGCACCCGCGTGCGCTACTGGGCGGATCCGCAGATCTTCCTCAAGGACGCCGACTTCGCCTATGGCGCACTCATCGACCGCGCCCGCCAGACGGCCTTCCTCGTTCCGGGCCTGACGATCCGGGTGACCGACAACCGGGGAATCGCCCGCGACGAGACCGGCGAGATCATCGAATCGCGGGCCGAGGAGTTCCGCTTCGACGGCGGCATCTCCGAGTTCGTCGATCACCTCGCCCATGACGAAGCTCTGACCGACACGTGGCGGCTGACCGGTTCCGAGACCTTCAAGGAGACCGTGCCCGTCCTCGACGAGCAGGGCCATATGGTCTCGACCGAAGTCGAGCGAGAGGTCGGTGTCGACATCGCGCTGCGCTGGGGCCGGGATTACGAAACCCGGGTCAAGAGCTTCGTCAACATCATCGCCACACCTAAGGGCGGCACCCACGTCGCCGGTTTCGAAACAGCGCTGCTGCGCACCGTGCGCAAAGCCGTAGAGGCCAACGCCCGCAAGCTCAAAGTCGGCAAGGACAGACTGGAGAAGGACGATGTGCTCGCCGGCCTGACAGCCGTGGTCACTGTGCGCATGGCCGAACCGCAGTTCGAGGGCCAGACGAAGGAGGTGCTCGGCACCTCGGCGGTGCGGCAGATCGTGGCGCGTGCAGTCGACCGGCAGCTCGGGGAGATCCTCTCGTCGGCGAAGCGGCCGCACAAACAGCAGGCCACCCTGCTGCTGGAGAAGATCGTCTCCGAGATGAAGTCCCGGATCTCCGCACGGACGCACAAGGAGAACCAGCGGCGCAAGACCGCCCTCGAATCCTCGTCCCTGCCGGCCAAACTCTACGACTGCCGCAAGAACGACCTCGACCGCTCCGAGCTGTTCATCGTCGAAGGCGACTCGGCGATGGGCACTGCCAAGCAGGCCCGGGACTCCGAGTTCCAGGCGCTGTTCCCCATCCGCGGCAAGATCCTCAACGTGCAGAAGGCTTCGGTCGGCGACATGCTCGCCAACGTCGAATGCTCGGCCCTCATCCAGGTCATCGGTGCCGGCACCGGCCGTACCTTCGATGTCGATGCCGCCCGTTACGGCAAGATCATCATCATGACCGACGCCGATGTCGACGGCGCCCACATCCGCACGCTGCTGCTGACGCTGTTCTTCCGGTACATGCGCCCGCTCGTCGAGGCGGGCCGCGTCTATGCCGCCGTGCCGCCGCTGCATCGCATCGAGGTGATCAACCGCGGCAAGGCGAACGACTACATCTACACGTACTCGGAGAAGGAGCTGGCCGGCGAGCTGCGCAAGCTCGACCGGGCGAAGAAGGCGTACAAGACACCGCAGCGATACAAGGGCCTCGGCGAGATGGACGCCGACCAGCTGGCGGAGACGACGATGGATCCGCAGCTGCGCTCCCTCAGGCGGGTGACGATGACCGACGCCGAAGCCGCTGAGACGACGTTCGGCCTGCTGATGGGCTCCGAGGTCGCACCGCGCAAGCAGTTCATCGTCTCCGGTGCCGCAGTCCTCGACGCCGAGAAGATCGACGCCTGATCCCGGCTGCTCAGACGCTGAGCAACTCGACCACTGCGACCACCGGCGGACTGACGACGAGCGCTGCCGAGACGATGACGACTGCCGAGCGCAGCGCCCCAGACGGCTGGGGCAGCGGATGCTCCAGCCGGGCGAGCCGCTCAGCACTCAGGGTGCGGCTGTAATGCCCGGCCTGCAGGCGGCTCATCTCCCGGACAGCGGCCGCGAGGTCGTCAGCGGGCACCGCGCGGCGGGCCACATCATCGGCCATCACCTCGATGAGCCGGGTCACCTGATCGAGAGCCTGGCGTGCTGCCGGCAGGAAGGGCAGTGCATGCTGCCATGCGGCGAAGGGCAGCACGACGAGTTCGTGCCGGCTGCGCAGGTGGGCGCGCTCGTGGGCGACGACGGCATCGCGTTCGGCAGGACTGAGGGCAGCGATCAGCCCCGTTGAGAGCACCGTGGTACCGTGCTCGCCCTGCGGCAGACAGTAGGCGACGAGCTCATCGACCTTGAGGATCCTCGTATGCGGAAGTTCCTGCGAGGGCTCGGTGAGCACCGCGACAAGTGCGGCGTGCCGGCGTCGCTGACGCTGCACCCTGATCCAGTGGATCACCAGGCTGCTGAGCAGCCGCAGCAGCAGTGCGGCCCCCAGCCCGACGAGCAGCCAGTTCCACCAGCTCAGAGCGCTGAGGCTGCGCCCGTCTGCCGGCCCTGGCGCGCCGGTGAAGGGCATGAACGCGAGGATGAGGACAGCCGAGGTCAGTGAGAGCCCTCCGGCTAAACCGATGGCCTGCCACAGCAGCAGACGCGCCGCCGGATCACGGCTTCCGGGATAACGGGCGAAGAGACGGGGGATCGGCCAGGCAAGGACGATCGCGAGCGCTGTGAGCAGCACTGCGCTGAAGAGCATCAGATGAGGGGACGTTCAGCTGTCGGCGCCGCGGCGCTGGAGGAGCCTGCTGAGGAATGCCGTGTCGGAATCGGAGACAGTGCCGAGGAAGCGCGCAAGTACGGCCTGGCGGTCCGACGCCTGATCGAGGACTTCATTCATGAGTTCGGCGACATGCTCCTCACGCGTGAAAAGCGCAAGATAGCGGTGCGGGCGCCGGGAGCGATCCCGGCGGGCGAAGCCCTTCTTCTCCAAGCGCGTGAGCACCGTATGGACTGTGGTCAGCGCGAGGTCGCGGTCAGCCAGCGCGATCCGGAGATCGGCAGCGGTCATGCCGTCGACTGAGTTCCACAGCGCATTCATGACACTGCGCTCGAGTTCACCCAGAGTTGCCACCTACGTACTCTCCCTGTCGTGGTTTCGCCTGCTTTTAGCAAAAGTTTAGTGCGGATAATGACGAGCACTTGGCGTGGTCCGCAACGGCGTGTCCGTTTCAGGCCATCTCCCAGTAAAGCCCAGGGGCACAGCACGGTCAAGGAAGATATGGCCAGCGGGCTCTTCGGGCCTGTCTCCTCGCAAGTTCAGCCAATGAGACAGCAGGGCGTGCGATGTGGGCTTTCGAACGCAAGCGCAGTCAAGCCGATACTCTACTTGCAGGTAGATTTCCCAGCCCGCAGGCAGGAATTCCCCCAGCCCGCGCGGAGACAGGAGGAGAAGGTGGATCCGGTACTGATCGGCCGATGGCAGTTCGGCATCACCACGGTGTACCACTTCTGGATGGTGCCGCTGACCCTGGGACTGGGTCTGCTCGTCGCCGTTCTGCAGACGATGTACCATCGCACCGGCAACGAGATGTGGCTGCGTGCCACCAAGTTCTGGGGCAAGCTGTACCTCATCAACTTCATCATGGGCGTGGCCACAGGCATCGTCCAGGAGTTCCAGTTCGGCATGGCGTGGTCAGAGTACTCGCGCTTCGTCGGCGACGTCTTCGGAGCTCCGCTGGCGATGGAGGCGCTCATCGCCTTCTTCCTCGAATCCACCTTCCTCGGCCTGTGGATCTTCGGCTGGGGACGCCTGAATCGCAAGGTCCACCTCGGTGTTCTGTGGGCTGCCGTCATCGGCTCATGGATCTCCGCCTACTTCATCATCGTCGCCAATTCGTGGATGCAGCACCCTGTCGGTGTGGAGATCATCGACGGTCGCCCGCAGATGGTCGACGTCGGGGCGGTGCTGATGAACAACACCGCGTGGGCGGCCTATACCCACACACTGGCCGGTTCGGTCGCCGTCGGCGGCGCCTTCCTCCTCGGCATCGCCTGGTACCACCTGTGGCGCCGCCGGGTCGACGGCATCGACACGATCGACGAGAAGACCGGCAAGGTGATCGTCGGCTCCGCTCCCGAGGTGCCCGGCCGTGACGAGAAGGACCATACTGTGTGGTACAAGTCGCTGCGCATCGGCGCCTGGGCGGCGGTCATCGCCTTCGTCTTCGTCGCCATCACCGGTGACATCCAGGCCAAACTGATGTACGAGCAGCAGCCGATGAAGATGGCCTCGGCAGAGGGCGCCTGCCACGACGGGAACGAGTTCTCCGTGCTCACGATCGGCAACCTGGCCTCGAACCAGTGTGACGACGTCACCCCGGTCATCGAGATCCCCGGACTGCTGTCCTTCCTGGCCAACGGCGACTTCGACACCGAGGTGCCCGGCGTCAACACCCTCATCCCTGAGTACCAGGAGAAATACGGCACGACGCTGCCGGAAGGTGAGATGTACGGCGCCTACTCCGGGCAGGAAGTCGACCACCAGCCGCTCATGATCGTCACCTACTGGGGCTTCCGCCTCATGATCGGCTTCGGCGTTCTCGGCGCAGCTGCGGCAGTCTACGCGCTCATCGTCACCCGCAAGGGCACCGTGCCACGCTCGAAGTTCCTCTCACGCCTGGCACTGTGGGGAATCGCGGCACCGTTCATCGCGAACTCCGCCGGCTGGGTGTTCACCGAGATGGGCCGTCAGCCGTTCGTCGTCGCACCGAACCCCGACCCATCGGGAATCGACGGGGTGTTCCTCTACACGGCGGCTGCGATCTCACCATCGGTCAGCGCAGCGGAGATGCTCTTCTCCCTCGTCGCGCTCACGCTCATCTACGGAGTGCTCATGGTCTTCGAGCTCAAGCTCATCATGGTCTACTCCCGCGGCGGCGTCGTCTCAGCCATGCCGGAGATCGACAAGGCCAACTACAAACCCACAGTCGACAAGAGTGACGACGACGTGCTGTCGTTCGCGTACTAAGGGGAGAACATGGATCTTCTGCCGACAATCTGGTTCATTCTCATCGCCGTCCTCTGGCTCGGCTACCTGTTCCTCGAAGGATTCGACCTCGGCGTCGGGATGCTGCTCAAGGGCTTCTCCCGCGACGAGAAGGAGCGCCGCGTGCTGCTCAACACCATCGGCCCCGTCTGGGACGGCAACGAGGTGTGGCTGCTCACCGCTGGCGGTGCGACCTTCGCAGCCTTCCCGATGTGGTACGCCTCGCTGTTCTCAGCGCTGTACCTGCCGCTGACGCTCGCGCTGCTCGCACTCATTCTGCGCGCTGTCGCCATCGAGTACCGCGGCAAGGTCCACACAGAGGCCTGGCGCAACGGCTGGACCTGGTGCCTGGCCGGCGGCTCCGCCCTCGCAGCGTTCTGCGTCGGTGCGATGCTGGCGCTGACCACCACCGGTCTGCCGCTCAACGAGAACGGTGACAACATCGGCGGTGCCTTCGCCTGGGTCAACATCTACGCCATCATCGGCGGACTCGGCGTCGTCGGGTTCTGCCTGCTGCACGGCCTGCTGTTCATCTCACTCAAGACCGATGGCGAGGTCCGGTTCCGGGCCCGCGCGCTGGCCGCCAAGCTGGCGCCGGTGTTCCTGCTGCCGCTCGTCGCCTGGGTCGTCATCGTCCAGTTCATGCACGGCGGACTCATCGGCTGGGGACTCATCGTCGTCGCCGCAGTGCTCGCCGCGGTGATGTGGCTGCAGATCCGCAAAGACGCTGAGAAGTCGGCGTTCTTCGCCCAGGCATTGTTCCTCGCCGTCGGCGTGACGGCGGTGTTCCAGGCCATCTACCCGAAGGTGCTGCCCTCGACGGTCGACGACGCATTCTCGCTGACGGTCTCGAACGCCTCGTCCTCGGGATACACACTCACGGTCATGCTCATCGTCGCCATCGTCTTCGTGCCGATCGTGCTGGTCTACCAGATCTGGAGCTACTCGGTCTTCGCCACGCGCCTCAAGACCGAGCACATCCCGCCAGCCCACCAGGTGCCGGTCGCAATCCGCAGCCACCATCAGTGAGCCGGACACAGCACCGATCGCCTGTCGCCATAGCGCATGCCGCCCCACAGGGCCGGCGGGAGCTATGGCTGCTCGGCCTCATCGCCGCAGCCCAGGCCCTCGGCCTCATCCTCGTCGCTGACGGCATCGCCCGGGGCATCGTCGCAGCGATGGAGGGCCGGGCGATCACCACGGCTGCCGCGCTCGGCATCACCGGCGCCCTCATCCGCGGTCTGACAACCTGGGCGTCGAAGACAGCCGGGGCGCGTGCCGCCGTGGGATTCAAGACGACGCTGCGCTCCCGCCTCGTCGACCGCAGCCTTGCCGGCTCAGGTCGCGACCTGCCGGCCTCAGACGGGGCGCTCGCGCTCACCGCAACCCGCACCCTCGACGATCTCGATGACTACTTCACCGGGGTACTGCCCGCGCTGCTGGCCAGTGCGCTCATCCCCGGCCTCATCATCGCCCGGGTCCTCTTCACCGACTGGGTCAGCTCGCTGATCCTCATCCTGACCCTGCCGCTCGTGCCGATGTTCATGATCCTCATCGGCCGCTACACCGAGAACCGCGTCGCCGACGCCACGCGCGCGCTCGACCAGCTCTCGACCAACATCGTCGAACTCGCCCGCGGCCTGCCCGTCCTCGTCGGCCTCGGCCGAGTCGCCGCGCAGACCGCCGCACTGCGGCGCATGAGCACCAGCTATCGCACCACCACCATGCAGACCCTGCGCGTGGCCTTCATCAGCGCTCTGGCATTGGAGCTCATCGCCACCATCTCAGTCGCGGTCGTAGCAGTCTTCATCGGCGTGCGGCTCGTCTACGGTCACATGGGCCTGGAGGCGGGGCTCTTCGCCCTCATCCTCGCCCCGGAGTGCTTCCTGCCGCTGCGCCGCCTGGGGGCGGCATTCCACTCAACTGAGAACGGCGTCGCCGCCTACGACCGTGTCTCGGCCATGACCGAGCACCCTGCCGCCGAGCGCCTCGGACTCACACCGGCATCTGACAGCCCGGAGACGGGCCCGGCCGGCACCCCGATCACCTTCACCGAGCTCAGCGTCTCCTACGCCTCCCGCCAGCAGCCAGCACTGCCGCCGCTGACCGCCGAGGTGCCGGGCACCGGCCTCACCGCGGTCACCGGCACCTCCGGATCGGGGAAGAGCACGCTGCTCGGCGTGCTCGCAGGTTTGGTCCGCAGCACCGAGACAGGGGAATGCCGCATCACCGGCAGTCTCAGCGGCGTCCCCGCCCGCGTCGCCTATGCCGGGCAGGGCCCGCGGATGTTCGCACCGACGGTCATCGAAGAGCTCTCGCTGTACGCCGGCCGTGGGCTCACTGCCGAGGAGACCATCGAGATCTCCGCCGCTGCAGCTCTCGACGTCGACCCTGAGATGCCATGCGCCGCGCTGAGCCCGGGGGAGCAGCGCCGGCTGGCCATCGCCCGTGTGTGCGCCCAGCGCGACGCCGAGCTCATCCTCGTCGACGAACCGACCGCCCACCTCGACGCTGGTGCCGCAGCCGCAGTGCGGCAGACCCTGCACCGGCTCGCGCGCACCCGCCCGGTCATCGCCGCGACCCACGACGAGACCCTCGTCTCCGAAGCCGACACACACATCCGTCTGACATCCGCCGCGCGACCGGCGGTCACCGATCGGTCCGTCCCCGCTGCATCCGCAGCCGACGCGACGTCAGGCTATCGAGAATCCCCGCCTGGGAACCGGGACACAGCTGCCTTCGATGAGCAGACGGCTGTGCCGGCCGCGCCGACGGGCACGCTGCTGCGCCGGCTGGCAACGGCAGTCGACATGCGCTCGGCGAAGTTCTGGCTGGCCGTCTTCTACGGCGTCGCCGCCGTCGCCGCCGGTGCTGCGCTCACCGGTGTCTCCGCCTGGCTCATCGTCCGCGCGTCTGCCCAGCCGCCGATCATGTACCTGCTCGTCGCGATCGTCGGCGTGCGCTTCTTCGGACTGTCACGTGCGGTGTTCACCTACCTGCAGCGACTGGCTCTGCACGACGCGGTGCTGCGTGCCCTCATCGACCTGCGGGAGCGGATGTGGATCGGCTTCGCCCGCACCGGCACCGCCAACCGCACCCTGCTGCGCGGCGACATCGCACTCACGCGCTTCATCGCCGATGTCGACGACATCCGCGACATCGCTCCCCGTGTCGTGCTGCCCCCAGTCGTCGCCCTCGGCGTGACGATCGCCGCAGTGGGCACGCTGGCCGTCATCGCCTGGGAGGCCGCACTCATCATGCTCGTCGGCGGTCTGCTGTGCCTGGGTGCCGCACCGTGGGTGACGGTGCGGGCAGACCGCGCGGCCAGCAGTGCAGCGCTGACGGTTCGGCAGCAGGCACTCGGAGTGCTCGCGCGTCTGCTCTATGCCCGGGAGGATCTTATCGCCGCAGGTCGCACCGCACCGGCCGCGGCACAGTTCACACGCGCCGACGCCTCGGCAGGGGCCTACGAATCAGCAGCGATCCGCGCCACCGGTGTCGGAGAGGGCATCATCACCGCTGTGGGTGTGCTCACCGGCATCATCATGATCCCGGTGCTCGCCGGCCAGGTTACAGCCGGTGAGCTCAGCGGCGAACTGCTCGCCGTCGCCGTGCTGCTGCCGCTGGCGCTCATCGACGCCTTTGCCGACTCGCTGTCCGCTGTCCAGCAGTGGCCGGGACTGGCACGGACCCTCGCCCGCGTCGACGATCTCGACCCGGCAGACAACGCAGGCGCCCTTGCCACCGGGGTGAGCCCTGAACGGATCACCGAGCTGACGCTGTCCGACATCTCGGCGCGCTGGCCGGGTACCCGGACCGACGTCTTCACCGGCCTCAGCGCAGTGCTGCCCCGCGGTGGGGTGGCTGCTGTCACCGGTCCGTCAGGTTCGGGCAAGACGACGCTTGTGAGCGTGCTGCTGCGCTTCCTCGACCCGCGCACCGGCCGCTACCAGCTCAACGACACCGACGCACTGACCTGTCTGCCGATGGACCTGGCCGGGCGGATCGCGTGGTGCCCGCAGGAAGCGCACGTCTTCGACTCGACGCTGCGGGCGAATCTGCTCATCGCCCGTCCGCGCGAGGACAGACCCAGCGACGCAGAGCTGCAGTCTGCGCTCGAACGCGTCGGACTCGGTGCTCTTGCCGCCGACATCGGGCTCGACGAGCGGATCGGTGCCGGCGGCGGGCATCTGTCGGGTGGCCAGCGGCAGCGCCTGGCCGTTGCGCGCACCCTGCTGGCCGACGCCGAGGTGGTGGTCCTCGACGAGCCGACGGCTCACCTCGATGAGGAGATGGCAGCCGCGCTTATGGCCGACTTGCGCAGGGGACTGAATGAGGAACTCGTCATCCTCGTCACTCACGATCCGACCCTCATTGCCGACTCCGACATCCCCGTCCAGCTGACGGGCCGAATCCCGGCGCATCTGTGAGCCCGGCATGACAAGAAGAGACGGTTGACCAGGAGATCTCCTGCTCAACCGGCTCCGCTCAGAAGGTCAGTCGCGTTTGGTGCCGAACATGATCTCGTCCCAGCTGGGAACCGAGGACCGGCCGTTCTTCTTCTTCGGCTCCTCACCGGCCGGCTCCGTGCTCTCACCGGAATTCGTCACACCACCCGAGGCGGGATCGCCGCTTTGCGGCTCGGCTGCAGCCGAGCCGCCTGCCTGCGGAGGATCCGGCTGTGAGGTCATGATCGGCTGCGTCGAGTTGCGGCCATCGCTGACCCCGGGCTCATCGAGCAGCGACGGCTGATCATCGAAGATGTCGAAGGTCGACTGCGCGGCACCAGCGGGTGCTGCTGACTGGCCGCTGCGGGGCTGCTCGGCCGGCAGCGGAAGGCGTCCAGCGTCGTCGGCCTCCTCCGGGGCGCTGAGCGCCGTATGCGCACCGTCTGGCCGGGCAGGCGGCGCATCAGCGACAGCGTGCAGGCGTCCGCGGCTCTGCTGGTGCGGAACCGGCTGCACCGGTGCATCTGCAGCGGCTTCGGCCGGATCGAGACCAGGAGCGGGCTCATTGCTGCGCGGGCCCTGCGAGCCGGGTGCACCGGTCTCAGCGCTGCGGCTGCGCCGGCGGCGGAGGCTTTCGAGGATGCGGCCGGTCTCCGCCTGGTGATCGCGCAGCGGTGTGGCATCCGATCCTGAAGAATCCTGATGCTCAGCGTTGTAGGCGCGTTCGCTGCCGGAGCCGTAGTTCGGGATCGGACCCGAATCCGTCGGGCCGGAATCGGCCAGCCAGCGAGCCTCATCGTCGAGAGGAATCATCGAGCCCCGTGAGTACTCCCAGCCTGCGCGACGCCGGCGGTCGGCTGCGATGAAGGACAGCTCGACGTACCAGCTTCCGGAATTCTGCTTCCAGGCATCCCAGGACATCGTCTCGATATCGACATCACGCAGCTTCAGGCGCTCTTCGCACAGACGGACGAGCGGGGAGGGTGAATCATCGGGAGAACTGTCCGGGTAGACGAGGGTCTCCCGCGCCCGCCGGGAGATGTGCCCGCGCTCAGCGAGCACTGGATGCTCGTAGCGGCGGATGTGCTCCAGGGATTCCCCGGTGGTATCGGCGACTTCCTCAGCGGTCATGCCCGAGCGGATCATCGCCTGGATGTCCCGCGGGCGGACCTGCTGGCCCTGACGCTGCTGCCTCTGCGCAGCCGACTCGAGCCGGTGGGCGCGGATGGCGGCGTAGAGGCTCTCGTCGATCGGGAGGAGATAGTCAGTGCCGGCGGCGTCGCTCAGCTGCAGGTGCTCACCGTCGCTGTGCACACCGCGAAACGTCAGCTCCGTCATTGCCTCACCTTCCACATAATCCGGTTGGATCCGATCGTGTCACACCGGCGACGGCAAACCGCGCAGATATGCGGGCGAGTCGTGAGACAGACGCTCCCACCAGCTTGACCGCCGTGGCGAGGGCCAGCCGAGGTCCTAGAATGGAGCCCGTGACCACTTCGAATCTCAAACCCTTTGACGCAGTCGTGCTCATGTCCTTCGGCGGGCCGGAACGCCCCGAAGACGTGCTGCCGTTCCTCCAGAACGTCACACGCGGGCGCGGCATCCCAGACGAACGCCTCACCGAAGTCGGCGAGCACTACTATTCCTTCGGCGGACGCTCACCGATCAACGAACAGAACCGAGCGCTCAAGTCTGCGCTCGAAGAAGCCTTCGCCGCACGCAAAATCGACGTCCCAGTGCTGTGGGGCAACCGCAATTGGGATCCATTCCTGGCCGATGTGCTGCGCGAGCGCGCAGCAGAGGGAGCGCGCACGTTCCTCGCCATCGACACCTCGGCGTACTCCTCCTACTCCTCGTGCCGCCAGTACCGCGAAGACTTCGCCGGTGTGACGGCTCAGCTTGCTGACGAAGGTATCGATGTCGAGATCGACAAGATCCGCCAGTACTACAACCATCCGGGATTCGCCCAAGCCGAACTCGATGCGGTGCGCGCTGCCCTGACTGACTTCCGCGCACAGGTCGGGGAGATCGATCCCGCCAAACACCGGCTGCTCTACGTCACACACTCGATCCCGAATGTCATGCAGTCGGCATCCGAGGCCCGGACCGCTGGCTACCAGGGCCAGCACCAGCAGCTCATCGACTGGATCGCCGACCAGCTCGGCGGCGAGCTGGTCGGCGGTGCTGAACTCGTCTACTGCTCCCGCTCCGGCCCGCCGCATGTGCCGTGGCTCGAACCGGATGTCAACGACCGAATGGCAGAGCTGAAGGACGACGGTGTCGAAGGCGTCACCCTGGTGCCGATCGGATTCGTCTCCGATCATATGGAAGTCAAGTTCGACCTCGACACCGAGGCCAGGGAGACTGCTGCCGAACTCGGGATGGCCTTCACCCGGGCTGCCACCGTCGGCACGCATGAGGCCTTCGTCTCCGGGCTCGTCGATCTCGCCGAAGAGCGGGCCGCCCAGCGCCGCGGGGAGGACGTCGAAGCGCCGACGGTCACTCCGGAGGGTCCGCTGGTTCCCGGCAGCGGCGCGTGCTCGATCGAATGCTGCCGGGGTATGCGGGACAAGCCCGTTCTCCCGCAATGGGAATCCGCCGCAGACTGACATCTCTTCCCTGCTGCACACTCATGCCCTCACCTGCTGACAGGTGAGGGCATGAGCGTTCAGCGGTGCAAGCCCGGCGCCTGACTCGGCAGAGAACGGGTCTCAGCGCTGGAGCCGAACTCCGATGCTGGTCGGGGATGAACGGCGGCTCAGGGGAGGGGGACTCAGCTGTCGTTCGGATCCTCGACGATCGGGCTGTCGTTCGGATCCTCGACGATCGGGATCTGCCCGGTCTCGGTGGCCAGGACGCGCTTCATTGCACCGGTGTCGACATCATTGGCATCGGCCAGGTCGACGATTCCTTCGAGCTGCCCGACGAGAGACTCGACGAGATGCTCATTGTCTTCGCGGCGTGCCTGCGCGAGCTGCTCCTGCAGTTCGCTGACGCGCTTATCAAGCTCATTCTCGAATTCGCTCATGCAGTTTCCTTCTCGTTTCGACAACGGTGGACAAGGTCTCAGCTTACCCATCGTCATCGCATTTGTGCCGCGCGCCGGCATCGTCTGAGCATCGATGTGGTGAATCATAAGTGTCTTTGTCATCTTCCTGTTGCGAAATGACCCGATGGCGTGCACAATTCCATGAGATACAAAACGGTGTCACGACATAGGCATGAGTGGTACCCTATGGCGACCGTCCACTCCAATTCACATATCAGCGGAGAGTGATCAGGCCAGATGGCGACAGACTACGACGCACCTCGTAAGCAGGAAGACGAACTCAGCAGTGACTCCCTCGAAGAGCTGAAGGCTCAGCGGAATCAGCAGCAGGCCAGCCAAGTCGATGAAGACGAAGCGGTTGCAGCAGAAGGGTTCGAACTTCCAGGTGCCGATCTGTCCAACGAGGAGCTGTCGGTGCGTGTGCTGCCGAAGCAGAACGACGAGTTCACCTGCATGGAGTGCTTCCTCGTGCGGCACCACTCGCAGCTGGCCACCGACGACGGCGGCGTGCCGATCTGCACCGACTGCGCCGGCTGAGCCGCGAGCGAGCTGAGAGAAGACGATAGGAGCACCGGAATCCTGAGGGATTGCCGGTGCTCTTTCGCATCCAGCCGCAGGAGCGGTGCTGCATCAGCAGTGGGAGTTCAGCGCAGCAGCCAGGGCCTGCGGATCCTTCGATGACACCAGCCAGTACGGTGTCGGGTCGTCCGGGTCGTCGATGATGACCTTGACCAGCCGCGGCTCCCACGGCCGGAGCATGAGGAAGGCCAGCGCGTCGAGCAGCGGCCCGCGCTCGGCGAACGACTGCGCCTTGTCACAGGGCTGAGCCTCTGCGATGAAGCTGCGCTCGATATGTGCCGGCCCTGCGATGAACTCGGTGTCGCTGACGATGATGACCGCCGAAGCCGACCGCAGCCACGCGGCCACCAGTGCGAAGACGACAATGGGAACCACGATCGCGCCCCAGCTCCAGACGGGGAAGACGATCGCTGCCGTCATCGCGGACAGAAACGCAGCGACGAACCACCAGCCGAAGGTCGGCCAGAGCCGTTCGCGGTAGCGCACAGTGTTCGAGGAATCAGTCGTGGCGGGCATGCCTCAAGTATCCCACAGGCCGGTGACCGGCAGCAGTCAGGTCAGGTCGGGGGGCCGGGCACCCTGAGACGGTGGCACTGGCTCGGGCACCGGGCTAGAGTGCGTCAATGTGGCATATGAAGAACTGCGGATAGAGATCAGACAGCTCGACCCGGACATCGCCCTGCCCTCCTATGGACACCGCGGTGACGCCGGTGCCGATCTGTGTGCAACTGAAGACGTGGTGCTCGAGCCGGGCCAGCGCCGAACAGTCGGCACCGGCATCGCGATCGCCCTGCCGGAGGGCTACGCCGGGTTCGTGCACCCGCGCTCCGGGCTGTCGTCGAAGCACGGGATCACCGTCGTCAACAGCCCCGGCACCATTGACGCCGGGTACCGCGGCGAAATCAAAGTGCCGCTCATCAACGTCGACCCGCACGCCGCCTACACGATCCGCCGCGGCGACCGCATCGCCCAGCTCATCATCCAGCGGGTCATCCACGCCGACTTCTGCCTCGTCGACAGCCTGGAGGACTCCGAGCGCAGCGACCGCGGCTTCGGATCGACCGGAAGGTCCACCGCCAGCGAACACGATCCGCGCCACTGACCCTCCGCCAGGGGACTACACTGACGACCATCCGCTGAGGAAGGAACCATGGGACTGTTCGATATTTTCTCCAAGAAGAAGCGCAGCGACGACACCGACGAGGAACTCGACACAACCGCTGCAGCCGTCGCCGACGACGGCGTCGCTGACGACGAAGCCACCGCTGCCGACCGCTCCGGCGACAGCGACGAGCCGGAAGGCCCCTTCACCGCAGCCGAGGCAGCCGACGATGATGACGACAACGACGAGGAATTCGCCAAGGCCGCCCCGCTCGACCGCGACGAGAAGGGCCCCTTCGACTCGGAGGACGAGTTCCCAGACGTCCACCGCATCGACCTCGGTGCCCTCCAGGTGCCGGTGCGCGACGGCATGCAGGTACGCCTGGACGCCGAAGAGAAGACCAACAAGATCGTTGCTGTGACCATCCAGCACAGCGGCGGTGCACTGCAGCTGCAGGTCTTCGCCGCACCCACCTCCGAAGGCGTGTGGAACTCCGTGCGCGGCCAGATCGAGCAGAACATCAGCCAACGCGGCGGGCAGACCGATGAGCTCTACACCGAGCTCGGACGTGAGCTGCTCACCCGCATCCCGGCCACCGCACCCGACGGCCGGAAAGGACTGCGCATCGCCCGGTTCGCCGGTGTTGACGGACCGCGCTGGTTCATCCGCGGCGTGTTCTCCGGCAAGGCGATCGACGACGAAGAGGTGCGCGCACTGTTCGTCGAGCAGTTCCGCAACATCGTCGTCCACCGCGGTACCGAGCCGATGCCCCCGCGCGAGCTGCTGCCGCTGACCGCACCGCAGATGCAGAAAGCCGACGACTCCGCCGGGGAGTCCGAGCCGAAGGACGACATCAATCCCTTCGAGCGCGGACCCGAGATCACGGAAGTCCGCTGAGTCTCCAACCCATGCTGCTCACACGCTTCCTCGAACGATTCGGTTCGACGGACTCGACCGAAGCCGAGGACGTCCACCGCTGGCTGTCCCACCTGGAGGGCACGGCCCCGATCGCTGAGATCACTGCGCGCCGTGAGGTGACCGTCGGCGGCGTCGTCGTCGCCCTCACCCGCTCTGTGCCGCAGTCCAGCCCGCGCCTGGACATCAGCGTCTCCGACGGAATCGGGATCGTGCACGCCCGGTTCCTCGGGATGCGCGACATCCCCGGCATCACCGCCGGGCGCACCCTGCTGCTGACCGGCTGCTTCACCCACAGCGATTCGACGGTGCTCACAGCGCTCAACCCGCGCTACGAGCTCATCGACGCTCAGTCCGACTGACGTTCGGTCGTCTGGTCATCAGCGGTGCGCAGCAGGTTCTGCAGGCGGTCGTGCTGATCCGGTGAGGTGATGAAGAACAGCTCATCGCCGTCATCGACGACATCGTCGAAGGACGGGGCGAAGGCCTTCGCATTGCGTACGATCGCCACCAGTGCGGTGTCCGGCGGCCAGGAGATCGCGCCGATCCGCCTGCCGACGGCTGCAGATTTCTTGTGCACGGTGAACTCCATGAGGGTGGCCTGGCCGCGCTCGAAGCTCATGAGGTGGACGAGCCCGCCGACCTCGACGGCCTCCTCGACCAGCGCGGTCATGAGCCGCGGGGTCGACACCGCGACATCGACGCCCCAGTTCGAGTCGAACAGCCACTCGTTGCGCGGATTGTTCACCCGCCCGATCGTGCGCGGCACCCCGAACTCCATCTTCGCGATGAGACTGAGCACGAGATTCGTCTTGTCATCACCGGTGGCGGCGACGACGACATCGGTCTCCTCCAGCCCGGCCTCGGCCAGGCCGCTGAGCTCACAGGCATCGGTGAGCAGCCAGGACGCACCGGGGACTCTGTCGTGGCGCACGGCATCCTTGTTCTTGTCGACGAGCAGCACCTCATGGCCGTTGTCGAGCAGTTCCCGGGCAACCGAACGGCCGACGGAGCCGGCTCCGGCGATGAGGACCTTCACTCTTCTTCCTCCTCGGTGATCGGCTCGTCGAGAATCTGCGTGACACGGTCGAGGACTGAGTGCTCGCACATGATGTGCACGAGATCCCCATCCTGGATGAGGGTCTCCGGACGCGCCAGCATCCCCTCACTCAACCGCGTGATGTAGGCGACTCGACCGGGAATCGCCTCCTCCACCTCGGCGACGGGGCGGGCGATCCAGTCCGGGTGCAGGTGCACCTCGGCGAGCACCATCCGGCCCGAGGGGTCGCGGAACTCCGCGGCCGCGCCCTGCGGAATGAGCTTGCGCATCATCCGGTCGGCCGTCCAGCGCACCGTGGCCACCGTCGGGATCCCGAGGCGCTCGAACACCTGGGCGCGCAGCGGATCGTAGATGCGGGCGGCGACATTGCGCACCCCGAACGTCTCACGGGCCACCCGCGCGGCGAGGATATTGGAGTTGTCGCCGCTGGAGACCGCCGCGAAGGCGTAGGCCTCGCCTGTGCGAGCTCGCTCGAGTGTGTCGCGGTCGAAGCCGAGGCCGGTGATGGTCGAGCCGGAGAAGTCGCGGCCGAGCGCGCGGAAGGAATCGGGGTCCCGGTCGACGACGGCGACCGTGTGGCCGCTGGCGTCAAGGGCGCGCGCGAGTGAGGCGCCGACGCGCCCGCATCCCATGACGACGAAGTGCATCCCTGACCTCTTCCTGCGCCTGCGGCCGGGCTCTCCCAGCCCGACCGTGCTCTACGATTGAGCACGTGGCACGTAATTTTTCGTCCGCCGTCAAAAGACTACTCGTTGGACGGCCCTTCCGCAGTGACCGGCGCAGGCCGGTGCCACTGCCCAAACGCCTGGCGATGCCGGTCTTCGCCTCCGACATGCTGTCATCGGTGGCATACGCGCCCGACGAAATCCTGCTGGCACTTTCGCTCTCCGGGCTCGTCGCCCTGACCGTCTCACCGTGGGTCGGCCTGGCCGTCGGCGTCGTCATCCTCGTCATCGTCTGGTGCTACCGGCTCAATCTGCGCGCCTACCCTGGCGGAGGAGGAGATTACGAGGTCGCCGGCAAGAACCTCGGCGTGCGCGCCGGAAGGGCGGTCGCGGCCTCCCTGCTCATCGACTATGTGCTGACCCTGGCGGTGTCGATGACGATGTTCGCCTCCTACGTCGGCTCGATCGTCCCGGAGCTCAAACCCCACCGCGTCATCGTCTCGGTCGTCGGCATCGTCGTCGTCACCATGCTTGCTCTGCGCGGCACCCGCACCGCCCCGAAGCTGCTGGCCATCCCGACCTACCTGTTCCTCGCTGCGGTCTTCCTCACCCTCATCGTCGGCGCCTACCGGGTCCTGACCGGCGACACGCCGACCGCCGTCACCAGCGACTACTGGGTGCTGCCGCGGGCGGACTTCGACACGCCGCTGTTCGGACTGGCCGCCGTGTTCATCGTGCTGCGCGCCTTCACCTCCGGCTCGGTCGCCCTGGCCGGAGTGCAGACCGTCGCCACCTCCGTGCCCCGCTTCACCTCCCCGCGCGGGCACAACGCGGGACGCACCCTGCTGCTGACCGGTGCGCTGTCGGCCACGATGCTCATCGGCATCACCTGGCTCAGCTCGGTCATCGGCATCAAATACGTCGCCGAACCCCACATCTACCTGCTCAACCGCGCCGGCACCCCGATCAGCGCCGACTACGTCCAGGACCCTGTCCTCGGCCAGCTCGCCCACGCCGTGTTCGACAGCGCGCCCGTGCTGCCCTCACTCGTGGCCGCCGTCGCAGCCCTCGTGCTCATGGCCGCAGCCAACACCGCGGTCGAGGGATTTCCCGGGCTGGCCTCACGGCTGGCGCGCGACAGCTTCCTGCCCCGGCAGCTGGCCACCCGCGGTGACCGGCTGACCTTCTCCAACGGCATCCTGCTGCTCTCCGGGGCCGCCATCGTCCTCGTCGTCGCCTTCCGCGCCCGGGTTCCCGACCTCATCGAGCTCTACCTCGTCGGCGTGTTCTTCGCCTTCAGCCTCGGTCAGCTCGGCATGATCCGGCACTGGACCAACCGGATCCGCACGATGGTCACCTCCCCGACGCGCCGGCGGATGCAGGCCAACCGCGTCATCAACACCGTCGGATTCGTGCTCGTCACCGTCGTCCTCGTCGTCGTCATCATCACGAAGTTCGCCGGCGGCGCGTGGATCGCCGTCGCGGCGATCGCCGTGCTCTACGCGCTCATGGGTCTCATTCACCGCCACTACCGCCGGGTCGCCTCCGAACTCGCCCCCGAAGAGGACGCCTCGGACACGACCCTGCCGCCGAACACCCGGGCGGTCGTCATCGTCACCCAGATCCACAAGCCGGCCCTGCGCGCGCTCAGCTACGCGCGCGCCAGCCGCCCAACCTCGGTGCAGGCGATCACCGTCGCTGTCGATGAGGACGCCGCCGAGGCGCTGCAGCGCGAATGGGACGAGATGGGCCTGCCGGTGCCGCTGACGATCCTCGACTCGCCCTACCGCGAACTCGTCCGCCCGGTGATGAACCATATCGCCGACATCCGCCGGCACCGCCCCGACGACCTCATCGATGTCTACATCCCGCAGTACATCGTCGGCCGCCGCTGGGAGAACATCCTGCACAACCAGACGGTGCTCCGGCTCAAGTCCCGGCTGCTCATCGTGCCCAACGTCGTCGTTTCGATCGTGCCGTGGCGGCTGCGCTCCTTCACCCGGAATCAGGACGTGCTCATCCGCCGTGTCGGTGACATCGACCACGACGTCATCGGCAAGGAGCAGCGATGAGCCCCGCCGCCGAGGCGGTGGCCGGCGATGCCGTCGAGCTCACCGTCGACAAGCAGGTGGGCGAGGGCTACGGGTTGGCCCGCCATGAGGGCCGCGTCGTCTTCGTCTCCGGTGCCATCCCCGGCGAACGGGTCCGCGCCGAACTCACCCAGGTCAAGAAGCGCCTGGCCTACGCCCGCACCACAGACGTGCTCCAGCCCAGCCCGCACCGCGTCGCCGACCGGCGCCTGAGCTGGGGTGCCGCCGGGATCGGCGGCATCGAGTTCGCCCATGTCGAGCTGCCCCACTCGCGTGAGCTCAAAGCCGAAGCCGCTGCCGAGCAGCTCTCCCGCCTCGGCGGCATCGAGGGCACCGGGCTGCGCATCGCGGCAGCCCCGAGCGAACACGCTGCCGAAGCAGCCGATCCAGGTGCGGCAGCGACGACGGCCGGCACCGCCTGGCGGACCCGCGTGCAGCTGGCCGTCGATGCCGATGGCGCACCGGGCATGCGGGCGGCCGGCTCCCACGTCGTCATCCCTGTGGACACTGTGCCGCTTGCCGTGCCGGTCCTCGACGACCTCGGACTGCACACCCTGGGCCTGCCGGGACTCGAGCGCATCGAACTCACCGCCTCCCACGCCTCAGGTGCGGTCGTCCTGCACACCCGGCCCGGAGCCGAACTCGATCCGCACGCGGTCGAATCCGTCGCCGTCCGGCTCGGAGAGCAGGACGGGCAGTGGTCGCTGCTGCACCGCAGCAGCCAGCCGGTCCGCCGCGGCGGCCGGGGCACCGGGCCGGAGGTGAGGAATCGGGGCGGATCGGCGGTGAGGAATCGCGGCGGCAGCAGCCGTTTGGAGGTGCTCGTCGGCACCGGTGAGGTCACCGAGCGGCTGCACCTCGACACGCCCGGCGGGCCGCTGGATCGAGACTTCCGGCTGCGCGCGGACGGGTTCTGGCAGGTCCACGTCGATGCCGCAGCCGTGCTCGCAGGTGCGGTCGTCGAAGCTGCAACAGGAGCGAAACGGGTGCTCGACCTGTACTGCGGGGCCGGGCTGCTCGCCTGCGCAGTCGGTGCCGCGCACGAGGTGCCGGTCACCGGGCTCGAAGGCGCCGGGGAGGCGATCGCCGCCGCCCGCGCCAACGGTGCCGACCTCGATGCCGAATTCGCAATCGCCCGCATCGACCGGCTGAGCGAACTGCCCGCAGCCGACGTCATTATCCTCGACCCGCCTCGGGCCGGGGCCGGGCCTGCCGTGACCGACGCGCTGACCGCCTCGGACGCGGAGCGGATCATCTACGTCTCCTGTGACGCCGGCACTTTCGCCCGCGACGCTCGGGCACTGGCCGATGGCGGGTTCACACTGGCCAGCTGCCGCGGTCTCGACCTTTTCCCGCTGACGGCGCACGCCGAATTCGTGTCCGTCTTCACCCGGTGAGCAGGTGTCCGGAAAACGTCCGAGCTGGTGGAAACGCGTGTGCGGATGCGGTAAGATTTATCTTGATATCAAGATAAATTACGGCACAGTTCTGTGACGTAATCATGTGGCGGGCCAGTCCGTGCGGCTCGCCGCAGATCAGCAAGTAGTGTGCCACGGAAGAGGAGAGTCACGATGAGCAACGTTGACAGTTTCGGCTCGAAGGGCACCCTGGAGGTCGGCGGCAAGTCCTATGAGATCTACCGCCTGAACTCGGTTGAGGGCTCGGAGAAGCTGCCGTTCAGCCTCAAGGTGCTGCTGGAGAACCTGCTCCGCACCGAAGACGGCGCCAACATAACCAAGGACCACATCAACGCGTTGGCCAACTGGGATGCCTCGGCTGAGCCGAGCACAGAAATCCAGTTCACCCCGGCACGCGTCGTCATGCAGGACTTCACCGGTGTGCCCTGCATCGTCGACCTCGCCACCATGCGCGAGGCCGTCAAGGATCTCGGCGGCGACCCGTCGAAGATCAACCCGCTCGCCCCGGCCGAGCTTGTCATCGACCACTCCGTGCAGATCGACGCCTTCGGCTTCGAAGACGCCATCGAGCGCAACATGGACATCGAGTACGAGCGCAACGGCGAGCGCTACCAGTTCCTGCGCTGGGGCCAGACCGCTTTCGACGACTTCAAGGTCGTCCCGCCCGGTATGGGCATCGTCCACCAGGTCAACATCGAGTACCTGGCCCGCGTCGTCATGGCCCGCGACGTCGACGGCGTCACTCGCGCCTACCCCGACACCCTCGTCGGCACCGACTCGCACACGACGATGGTCAACGGCCTCGGCGTGCTCGGCTGGGGTGTGGGCGGTATCGAGGCAGAGGCCGCCATGCTCGGCCAGCCGGTCTCGATGCTCATTCCGCGCGTCCTCGGCTTCAAGCTCACCGGTGAGATCCCCTCCGGTGTGACCGCCACCGACGTCGTGCTCACGATCACCGACATGCTCCGCCAACACGGTGTGGTCGGCAAGTTCGTCGAGTTCTACGGTGAGGGCGTCGGCGCTGTGCCGCTGGCCAACCGTGCGACCATCGGCAACATGAGCCCCGAGTTCGGCTCGACGGCTGCGATTTTCCCGATCGACGAGGTCACCGTCGACTACCTGCGCCTCACCGGCCGCGATGAGGACCAGATCAACCTCGTCGAGACCTACGCCAAGGAGCAGGGCCTGTGGCACGACCCGTCGAACGAGGTGGAGTACTCCGAGTACCTCGAACTCGACCTCTCGACGGTGGTGCCCTCGATCTCCGGCCCGAAGCGTCCGCAGGACCGCATCGAGCTTTCGGATTCGAAGGAGCAGTTCCGCAAGGACATCCACAACTACGCCAAGCCCGGTGAAGAGGACAAGGCTGCCAGCGTCGCTATGGGCGACGGACGCAGCTTCGAGCTGGCCAACGGCGCCGTGGCCATCGCCTCGATCACGTCGTGCACCAACACCTCGAACCCCTCGGTCATGATGGCCGCCGGTCTGCTGGCTCGCAATGCCCGCAAGCGGGGTCTCAACACCAAGCCGTGGGTCAAGACCTCGGTCGCCCCGGGCTCGAAGGTCGTCACCGAGTACTACGAGAAGTCCGGTGTGATCGAAGACCTCGAGGCGCTGAACTTCTACACCGTCGGCTACGGCTGCACCACCTGCATCGGCAACTCCGGTCCGCTGGAGTCGGAGATCTCCGAGGCGATCCAGGACAACGACCTCTCAGTCACTGCGGTGCTTTCGGGCAACCGCAACTTCGAAGGCCGCATCAGCCCCGACGTCAAGATGAACTACCTGGCTTCGCCGCCGCTCGTCATCGCCTACGCGCTGGCCGGAACGATGGACTTCGACTTCGAGAACCAGCCGCTGGGCAAGGACGGAGACGGCGTGGATGTGTTCCTCAGGGACATCTGGCCGACCCCCGAGGAGATCGAGCGCACGATCGACGAGTCGATCGACACAGGCATGTTCACCAAGGAATACGGCGCCATCTTCGACGGTGACGAGCGCTGGCAGCAGCTCGAAACCCCCTCGGGCGACCTGTTCGAGTGGGACGACGAGTCCACCTACGTGCGCAAGCCGACCTACTTCGACGGCATGACGATGGACCCGGAGCCCATCGAGGACATCTCCGGTGCCCGCGTGCTCGCACTCCTGGGAGACTCGGTCACGACCGACCACATCTCCCCGGCAGGCTCCTTCAAGGCCGACACCCCGGCCGGCAAATACCTGCAGGAGCACGGCGTCGAGCGCAAGGACTTCAACTCCTACGGCTCGCGCCGCGGCAACCATGAGGTCATGATCCGCGGCACATTCGCCAACATCCGTCTGCAGAACCTGCTGCTCGACGGCGTGCAGGGCGGCTTCACTCGCGACTTCACCCAGGAGGGCGGACCGCAGACGACGATCTACGACGCCTCGGTCAACTACCAGGAGCAGGGCATCCCGCTCGTCGTCATCGGCGGCGCCGAGTACGGCACCGGCTCCTCGCGCGACTGGGCTGCCAAGGGCACCAAGCTGCTCGGCGTCTCGGCTGTCATCGCCCAGAGCTTCGAGCGCATCCACCGCTCGAACCTCATCGGCATGGGCGTGCTGCCGCTGCAGTTCCCGGCCGGTGAAACCGCCGAGTCCCTCGGACTCGACGGGACCGAAACCTACGACATCTCCGGTGTGTCGGCCATCAACGATGGCGACGTGCCGAAGACCGTCAAGGTCACCGCGAAGAAGGACAGCGGCGAGACCGTCGAGTTCGACGCCGTCGTGCGCATCGACACCCCGGGTGAAGCCGACTACTACCGCAACGGCGGCATCCTGCAGTACGTGTTGCGCTCGCTCGTGCGCAAGTGACGACATCGGCAGGATGACAGTGCAACAGGTTTGACCTGCAGGGCTTGACCCGGCACAGCAACGGTCGGAGCACCACCAGGTGCTCCGACCGTTGTGTCTGCACAGGCCCCGTGTCCGCCTGGATACGAGGACCCAAAAGAGTAGACTTGTCGTTCTGACCGTATGAAATCGGATATGACGCATGTGTGTCAGCTGCCGATGAGGAGCAGCGAGAAGGAGCCGACAACCGTATGACCTTCCTGGAGAACATCACTTCGCCAGCGGACGTCAGACAGCTCAGCACCGCCGAGTGCCAGGTGCTGACGAAGGAGATCCGTGACTGCCTCATCACCACCGTGGCACAGACCGGAGGCCATCTCGGCCCCAATCTCGGCGTCGTCGAGCTGACCACCGCGATCCACCGGGTCTTCGAGTCCCCCCGCGATACGATCCTCTTCGACGTCGGCCACCAGAGCTACGTTCACAAGCTGCTCACCGGCCGCTACCCGGAGTTCTCCACGCTGCGCCAGCGGGGCGGCATCTCCGGCTACCCCTCCCGGGCGGAATCCGAACATGACGTCATTGAGAACTCCCATGCCTCCAGCTCACTGTCCTGGGCCGACGGCATCGCCAAAGCCCGCCAGCTGACAGGCGAGAGGGACCGACACGTTGTCGCCGTCATCGGCGATGGAGCTCTCACCGGCGGAATGGCCTGGGAAGCGCTGAACACGATCGCAGCCGATAAGTCCCAGCCGCCGCGCAAGCTCATCATCGTCGTCAACGACAACGGTCGCTCCTACGCCCCGACCGTCGGCGGCTTCGCTGAGCATCTGGACTCACTGCGCACCTCGTCGCAGTACGAAAAGCTCCTCTCGTGGGGCAAGGAGCGTCTGCAGCAGTCCGGGCCTCCCGGCCGGGCGGCCTATTCGGCGATGCACGGCATGAAGAAGGGCCTCAAAGACATGATGGCCCCGGCTGCGACCGGCATGTTCGACGAACTCGGCATCAAGTACGTCGGCCCCGTCGACGGACACGACCTCGACAGCCTCGAACGCGCCCTGGCCAAGGCCAAGGACTATGACCAGGGGCCGGTCATCGTCCACGCACTGACACAGAAGGGCTACGGCTACGCCCCGGCGATGGCGGATATGGACGATCAGTTCCATGCCGTGGGCGTCATCGACGCCGAGACCGGCCGGTCGCAGCCGTCGAAGTCGACCTCCTGGACCTCGGTGTTCGGCGACGAGATCACCCGCATCGCCCGCGAACGCCGGGACATCGTCGCAATCACCGCCGCCATGCTCATTCCCGTCGGCCTCAAGAGCTTCGCCGAGGAGTTCCCGGAGCGCGTCTTCGACGTCGGCATCGCCGAACAGCATGCCGTCGCCTCGGCCGCCGGACTGTCCTACGGCGGACTCCACCCGGTCGTGTGCCTCTACGCCACTTTCCTCAACCGAGCCTTCGACCAGCTGCTCATGGACGTGGCACTGCACAGGCAGGGAGTGACCTTCGTCCTCGACCGCGCCGGCATCACCGGCCCTGACGGCGCCAGCCACCACGGCATCTGGGACATCGCCATGCTCCAGGTCGTGCCCGGACTGCAGCTGGCGGCCCCGCGCGATGCCACACGCTTGGTCGAGGAGTTCAACGAGGCGGTCGCTGTCGACGACGCTCCGACTGTTGTGCGGTTCTCCCGCGGCTCGGTCGGCAACGACATCGAGGCGCTGTCCCGGACGGCAGACGGCGTCGACATCCTTGCCGAACCCGCCGACGGTCTCGACCCCGATGTGCTCATCGTCTCCGTCGGCGCGCTGGCCGACCGCGCCCTCGCACTTGCCGAGGAGCTGCGTCAGCGTTCGATCGGCGCAACTGTCGTCGACCCGCGCTGGGTGCTGCCGGTACCGGACTCCGTGCTGACGATGGGCAAAGACCACGCGCTTGTCGCCGTCGTCGAGGACGGTGTGAAGATCGGCGGCATCGGCTCGCAGATCCGCCAGGATCTGCGCGATGAGGATTCGCGCACCGGCGTAGTCGAACTCGGGGTGCCCGATGAGTTCCTGCCGCACGGCACCCGTGAGGAGATCCTCGAATACGCAGGCCTGTCAGTGCCGGACATGCTCGACAAGACCCTGCACATGCTGCCTTCGCACCTGGCCGAGCGCGCCCATCGGGCCAGCCGCCGCGCCATGTGAGTCCACCTCGCCCAGCGCATCAGCAGCCGGGCACCATCAGCCGACGCGCAGCAACAGGACACGGTCGCCGCGGCGTCAGCTGTCAGGCGGTGGCGTGATCGGCTGCACTGGCAGCCTCGGCGAGCACTTCGGCGGTGCGCTCGATCTGCCAGGGCCGGGCTGAGCTGGCGGCCAGATAGGCTGCGACGTCGGTGACGTCGCCGACATGCCGTTCGGCGGCCAGCGACTTCACGATCCGCGGTGTCAGCAGCACGTCATGCGGCATCTCCAGGTCGTCGGCGACGGTCCCCACCGCTGCGCGCATCTTCTCCGTCCGCGCCTTGGCGACCTCCCGGTCAGCACGCGGACCGGTCTTGGGCTGTGGCTGACGACGCGGCGGCAGCTGTGAGTCCGGCAGCGCGTCGGCCCGCTGCAGAGAATGCAGGACGTCGGCGGCCGCACGCCCGGAGAGCTCTTTGCCGCCGGGCAGCCGGTAGATGTCATCGATCGTGCGGACCTTCGGATCCGACAGCGCCACAAGCAGCCGGTCGCGCAGCAGCCGGGTCGGTGCGATGTCACGGCTGGAAGCCGCCGCATCCCGGTCGAGCCACAGCTGCCGGGCACGGGCGAGAGCCCGGCGTGACTTCACCGTGCCCAGACCGCTGATCCGCCGCCACGGCTCGGCATGGACACGCCGCTGGAAGCCGAGCAGATGCTCGAACTCCTGCCTGGCGAACTCGTCCTTGCCGGTCTCGCGCAGTCGATGGGCCAGGGATTCGCGCAGCTCGATGAGCACCTCCACATCGAGCGCGGCATAGTTGAGCCAGTCGAGGGGCAGCGGACGCCTCGACCAGTCGACATAGGAGTGCTCCTTGGCCAAGCGCACACCGAGCTCATTGCCGACAAGCGCAGCAAGGCCGAAGCGTTCGATACCGAGCAGCCGGGCTGCCAATTCAGTGTCGAACAGGGCAGAGGGCGTCATCCCGCGATCAGCCAGACACGGCAGATCCTGAGTTGCAGCATGCAGGATCCACTCGACGCCGCTCAGCGCTGCATCGACCTGCCTGAGGTCCGGCAGCGCCTCGGGATCGATGAGCACGATGCCGCTGTCTCTGCGCTTGAGCTGGATGAGGAAGGCCCGGTCCCCGTAGCGGATGCCGGAGGCGCGTTCGGCATCGACAGCGACCGGGCCAGTGCCGGATGCCAGCAGATCGGCGACCTCGGCAAGGGAGGCTGTGGTGTCGATGACGTCGGGCACACCGCCGGCAGGGCGGGCGAGCAGGGGCAGATTCTCGTCGACGTGGCGTGAGCTCACCGGCGTCGCCCCGGCAACGGCGTGACACCTTCGGCGACAGGGGGAAGACCGGCGACCATGCCGATGAGGTCGATCCAGGCGTCCACGTGGTTGCCGATCTCCTCGGGATCCTCCACAACAGGGGTCCAGGAGGCGCGCAGCTCCAGATCGACAGTCCAGGGCCGGCCGGCGAGAGTGCCGAAGCTCTCCGACATCACCCGCGTCGTGGTGCCACCGGCCCTGGCGATCTCGCAGTCGTTGGTCTCCAGCGCCTCGGTCAGCCATGACCAGGCGACCGCTCCGAGCATCGCCTCGTTGCCCATCTCGGCCTCCAGCTCAGCGCGGATATAGCTGACCAGCCGGAACTGCCCATCCCACTCCTCAGGGCGTGCGGGATCGTAGAGCAGTACGATCCGACCGGTGGCCAGCTCCTCGATGTCCTCACCGGAGGCGGCTTGAAAGGCCTCATCGGCGCCGACCTCTGCGCCGAGGGCGATCGCGTAGGGAGCCAGCTTCGAAGGGGCGGGAATCTCGCTGATATCGATGCGCGCATCCTCGCGCGGCGAACGCAGCACATCTGCTGCGCGGGCGAAGGCCTGCGGGATCCGGTTGAGCGGTGACGGGGCTATCACACCTCACACTGTAGGTCGAGACACTGACAACAGCGAGCATCCACGCCGGGCAGATCGCGGCTGAATGGCACCGCCGACCGGCCCCGGGACTAAAGTGGCGCAGAGGAATGTTACGGCAGGCAGGACGAAAGGAGATCACTGCCGATGAGCGCAGACCCTGAGGATTTCAAGCACGCCTTCCGGCACCACCCCGCCGGAGTCGCCGTCATCACCGCACAGTCACCAGACGGGCCCATCGGCCTGACGGTCTCCAGCCTCGCCAGCGTCACCCTGCAGCCGCCGATGCTGCACTTCTCGGTCTCCACCGCTCGCTACTCGGCCTCCCGGCTGCTTGGCGCCGAGACCTTCGTCGTCAACACCCTCGGGGCCGAGCACGCAGATATCGCCCGTGCCTTCGCCCGTCACGAGGGTCCGCGATTCACCCCCGAGCAGGGCTTTGCGACTCTGCCCGACGGCGACCCGTACCTGCCCGGTGCCCACGCCGTGCTGCGCTGCCGCTTCGCCTCTCAGATCCCAGCCGGCGACTCGACCGTGTGCGTCGGAGAGATCACCGACATCATCACCGAAGAGCCCGGCCGGGCACTCGTCTACGTCGACCGGGAGTTCTACGCTCTTGATGCCGCCGACCGGATCTGAGCACCGCCTGAGCACCACACTGAGCTGACAACCCCAGCGACTGGAGCCTCAGAACCGCAGCACCGGCACCCCGTCACAGTCCGATGTGCTGCCGAGCGCTGGTGCGGCTGCGCGCAGCAGCGTGAAACCGGGCCCGAGGCGGGTCTGACCGAGGGTCAGGAGGAAGGTCCCGTCAAGCACGGGCGCAGGTGGGCTTCCGAGGGAGGCGTCCACCGCCTCGGCTGCGGTGATCATGAGGTTGACGGCATGACACGGCCTCGGCAGCGTGATGAGCTCTGTCACCGCCGCTCCGTCGAAGACGCATGCCTGACCGTCCGCTATCGCGAAGCGCCTGCCATCGGTGTCGAGGACGACATCACTTCCGATCGGCCGGAGGATCCGCCGCATCCCCGGCAGCACTGAGAACGCAGCGGGCCGCTCCAAGGACGCAATCGACAGCCGCCAGGCAGGCAGCCCAGGCGTCAGCGCCGCGGACTCGTCGAGGGAGACGAGTTCGACGGTCGAACCTGCGCCGTTGGCCCAGGGTGTCGCCGGCTGGTCTGCATGGGAGGCGATCGGTGTCAGTCCACGTGTCATACCGCCAGCCTAGACGCCTGTGTCGGCGCACATGAGACGGCCTGTTCTGGAGGGCGAACGGTTTTCTCCCCACCAGCCACAGATGAGACGATAGGAGGCATGACAACCACTCTTGTGCGTGCAGCGCGCTCCCGGCCGGTAGACCGTACCCCTGTCTGGTTCATGCGTCAGGCCGGCCGCTCCCTGCCCGAGTACCGCGAACTGCGCCAGGGCAACCAGATGCTCGAAGCCTGCCGCACCCCCGACCTCGTCACCGAGATCACCCTGCAGCCGGTGCGCCGCCACAACGTCGACGCCGCGATCTTCTTCTCCGACATCGTCGTCCCGCTCCAGGCCGCCGGCATCGACGTCGTCATCGAACCCGGCGTCGGCCCGGTCATCGCCCACCCGGTGCGCACCCAGGCCGACATCGACAGCCTGCCTGAGCTCACGGCGGAGATGATGCCCGACATCACCGAGTCGATCTCACGCATCGCAGCCGAACTCGCCACCCGCGAGGACACCGCCCTCATCGGCTTCGCCGGCGCCCCGTTCACACTGGCCAGCTACCTCATCGAAGGCGGTCCGAGCCGCAACCACGAAAAGACCAAGGCGATGATGGCAGGTGCCCCGGAGATGTTCTCCCAGCTGCTGGCCAAGCTTGCCGCCATGTCCACGACGTTCGTCGACGTGCAGCTGTCGGCCGGTGCGCAGGCCTTTCAGCTCTTCGACTCCTGGGCCGGCTACCTCAGCCCGCGCGACTACCGCACACATGTGCTGCCGCACTCCCAGCGCGTCTTCTCAGATCTTGCCGGCCACGACGTGCCCAGCATTCACTTCGGTGTGCAGACCGGCGAGCTGCTGCCGGCGATGTCCGAGGCCGGCTCCACTGTCGTCGGTGCGGACTTCCGCGTCGAGCTCACCGACGCCTCGACGCGCGTTCGACCCAACCAGGCGCTGCAGGGCAATCTCGACCCGGCCCTGCTCTTCGCACCGTGGGAGGCCCTCCAGCCGCGCATCGAGCAGATCGTGCGCGACGGCCTGTCTCACAGCGGCGGGCACATCTTCAACCTCGGCCATGGCGTGCTGCCGTCCACCGATCCCGAGGTGCCCGGCCGGATCGTCGACGAGGTCCATCGCATCTCCGCCGCGCTGCTGAGCGGAGACGACCCGAAGTGAGCACACCGCGCATCGTCATCGCCGGGGCCGGGATCTCCGGGCTCGCCACCGCCTACCGGCTGACCCGTGCGCTGCCGGATGCCGAGATCACGGTGTGCGAGGCCTCCGACCGGCTCGGCGGGTGCCTCAAGACCTCGACCCTCGGTGGGCAGGCGCCCGGCGGCGCCGACGTCGGAGCTGAGGCCAGCCTGTTCGTCCGCCCCGAGACCGCGGAACTGTGCGCCGAGCTCGGCCTCGACCTGGAGTTCCCCTCCCGGGAGCACTCCTCGCAGCTGTTCGTTCGCGATGTGATGCACCCGATGCCCACGGACACGCTCATGGGCGTGCCGAGCGAACCGGCCAGCCTGGCCGGGATCCTCACCGCGTCCGAGGTGGAGCGCGCCGGTGCAGAGACGCTCACCGAGCCTGCCGACGGTGACGTTCCGGTCGGTGAGTTCATCGCCTCCCGGCTCGGTGATGCCGTCGCCGATGTCATCGTCGATCCGCTGCTCGGCGGAGTCTATGCCGGGCGCTGCCGCGAGCTGTCGATGGCTGCGACCATCCCGGCGCTGCTGCCGGCCGCGCACACCGGCACCTCCGTGCTCGAGGCGGTGAGCAAGGTGCGCGCCCAGCGCAGTGCCGCCTCCGGGGCCAACATCCCCGGCACCAAGGCGCAGGACGCACCCCCGGTGTTCATGACCCTGTCGGGTGGCATCGGCACGCTCATCACCGCCTTGGCCGATGACCTGAGCGCCCGCGGCGTGCGCATCGAACGCAGCACCCCCGTCACCGCCCTGCAGCCGGGCCAGCCGGGCAGCGGCGAGCCTTCCTGGACGGTGCGCGCAGGGGAGGAGCACCTTCCGGCCGAGGCCGTCATCCTCGCGGTTCCCGCCTACGCAGCAGCCTCGGTCCTCACCGATGTCGATGCCGAGATCGCAGGCACCCTCGGCGACATCGACTACGCCGACTCGGCTGTCGTCACCGCCGTGCTGGAAACCGGGGCTGCACCGCTGTCCGGCTCCGGCTTCCTCATCCCGCCCACCGAAGGCCGGTTCATCAAAGCCTCGACCTTCGCCTCGAACAAGTGGCCGTGGCTGAAAGACGCGCTTCCTGCAGGCACGGCTGTGGTGCGGATGAGCGTCGGGCGCTACGGGGATGGCCCGCACGCCTGGGCTGCCCTCGACGACGAGGAACTGGCGGCCCGCGCGCTCGCCGACTGGCGCGACATCACCGGCAGCCAGGCTGAGTGCCGCCACCTGGAAGTCCAGCGCTGGACCCAGTCGCTGCCCCAGTACCGGCCTGGCCACCTGGATCGCAGCACCGCTATCGACACCGCACTGACCCGCCATTCGGGCCTCGGGCTCACCGGCGCGGCCTATGACGGTGTCGGCATCCCGGTCTGCCTCAAGCGCGCAGCAGCAGAGGCCCACCGGATCGCCGCCGGCCTCACCGCAGCCGCCCGCACCTGAACCGACCGCCCACTGACCCTGAGACCACCTACCCCGAACAGACATGGCCGCGAAGGCCGCAGAGAGGAACGAAGGAATGTCTGACTACGTTCAGCCCACCCCTGAACAGATCGAGAAGTTCAACAGCGAGATCCGCTACGCCGGCTACAGCGTCTTCGCCGTCGCCGGTGAGCTCGGCGAAGCCGACCGGGCTGAGCTGGCAGCCGAGCTCAATGAGGGCCTGGCCGCACTTGCCGATAAGGACCTCATCGTCCGCGGCACCTACGACATCTCCGCCATGCGCGCCGATGCCGACCTCATGTTCTGGTGGCACGCCCCTTCGGTCGAGGTGCTGCAGGAGGCATACTCCGTGGTGCGCCGCTCGCTGCTGGGCGGACTGCTCGAACCGGTCTGGTCGTGCATCGGCCAGCACCGCCCGGCTGAGTTCAACAAGTCCCACCTGCCGGCATTCCTCACCGACCCGAACCCGGGCGACTACCTGTGCGTCTACCCGTTCGTGCGCTCATACGACTGGTACCTGCTCGACCCACAGGAGCGGGCCACCATGCTGCGCGATCACGGCAAGGCAGCCGCCGGCTACAAGGACGTCAAAGCCAACACGATCGCAGCCTTCGCGCTGAATGACTACGAGTGGCTGCTCGGTTTCGAAGCAGACGACCTCGACCGCATCATCAGCCTCATGCGCGACCTGCGCGACACCGAGGCCCGCCTGCACGTGCGTGAGGAGATCCCGTTCTTCACCGGCCCGCGCAAGGACCTCGGCGACATCATCGCCCTGTGGCGGTGACGGACCGGGCGGTGCTGACCTCCCGAGCGACGTTGACCATCCCAGCGACGCTGGGAGTCTCGGCCAGCGCTGCCTGAGGCGACATGGACACATCGAGATCGACGCATCGACATCGACACCGTGCCGGCTCGCGCATGCGCGCGGGCCGGCACCGTCGTCGGTTCACAGCCCAGCTTCGCGGCGCAGCGGGGTGTGCTCGATGCCGTCCTCCATGAACCGCGGACCTGAAGGCGTGAATCCGTAGCGGCCGTAGAAGCCCTCCAGATGACTCTGCGCATTCATCACCAGTGGTTCATCGCCGAGCTGTGCGACCAGGGATGCCAGCAGGCGTCCGCCTGCACCGGTGCCCCGCAGCTCGGGATCGGTCACCACCCGGCCGATCGAATAGGCGTCATCGGCACCTGCCGGGCCATCCGGGAATCCCAACGGCAGCACCCGCGCATAGGCGGCCGGCATGACCGACACGCCAGCCGGGTTGCCGTGGGAGTCCTGAGCCGCGCGGGCCGGTTGCGGGAAGAACGTATGAATCGTCTCAGGAAGCGTGTCGATGCCGTCGAGGTCGAGGAACACGCAGCTCTGCTCGACGACGAAGACCGCCGAGCGCAGCTGCAGGATCCCGTAGAGCTCCGTCGTCGTCAGCTCGGCAAATGGTTTGCAGATCAGATCCCCGCTCATGCCTCGTCGAAGTCCAGGCAGATCGAGTTGATGCAGAAGCGGGCATCGGTCGGGGTGGAGAAGCCCTCCCCGTAGAAAACGTGCCCGAGGTGGGAGTCGCAGGCCGCGCAGCGGACCTCGGTGCGCACCATACCCAGCGTGCGGTCCTCGATGTAGCGCACACGATCCTTGGCCAAGGGCGCGTAGAAAGCCGGCCAGCCGCAGTGGGCGTCGAACTTCGTCTCCGAGCGGAACAGCTCTGCCCCGCACGCCCGGCACGAGTAGACGCCGGTGGCAGTGTGATCGGTGTACTCACCGGTGAACGGCCGTTCGGTGCCGCCCTTGCGCAGCACCGCGTATTCGGCAGGGGAGAGGACCTCCTGCCACTGTCGTTCGCTGCGCTCGGCAGCCTGGCTGGTGTGGGTCGGTTCGGTCATGAGCTCAACTCCTCCCAGATGCGGATGTGCTCACGCTACCAGGCACGCACAGGGCGTGAGCAAGGTGGGCAGCAGCCGAAATCCGCAGTGCGTCCTGAAATCGCAGCCCAGGTGCAGTGAGTAGGATGTGAGCCAGGAGGAACACTGATGACTCACGCGGACTTCAAGAACCGGGCGCTGCGGGCCACCGTCGCCGGGCTCGGAGCGGGTCTGGCCGCCGGGGCGCTCGTCTCGGCCGCCTCATCGGGGCTGGCCGCCTACTTCGCCCGCCGCATCGTCGTCCCCGAACACGCTCCCGAGGACCTGGAGATCCTGCACGTCGACGGCTTCGACGACGATATGCGCGTCCACCTGCCGGCCACCGACGACACCCTTGTCAACGGCCGCTACGGCCTGTACTTCGACTCCGCGGCCGGTCATGCCCAGCTCGGCGACATCGTCGAATACGACCCAGTCTCCCAGACCGTCTCCCGCTCAGTGCTGGGAGTGACCGCAGGCAATCTGCGCACTGCCCGGTGGGGCCGCTGGACCGGCCAGTTCTATTCGCATCCCGAACAGCTCAACCTGCCGTATGAGGACATCGCGCTCGTTTCCGACGTCGGCGAGCTGCCGGCCTGGTACCTGCCGACGACGGCCGAGAAGCCCAGCGATACGTGGGCGATCCTCATCCACGGCCGCGGAGCCACCCGCGCGGAGTGCTTGCGCGCAGGTCCCGTGCTCGACTCGCTGAGCATGCCGGCACTGGCAATGGCCTACCGCAACGACGCCGAGGTGCGGGTCGGCCGGTCAGCCCGCTACGGGCTGGGAGACACCGAATGGCTCGACGTCGATGTCGCCATCGACTATGCGCTGGCTCGCGGGGCGAGGAACGTGGTGCTCTTCGGCTGGTCGATGGGTGGGGCGATCGCTTTCCAAGCCGCCTCGCGCGGGCGCAACCGCGACCATGTCCGCGCCCTCGTGCTCGACGGGCCGGTCGTCGACTGGTACAACGTGCTCGACCACCAGGCCAGACTCAACTTCCTGCCCACCCCGATCGCACGGCTGACCCTCGACATGATCACCCGCCCGTGGGCGAGGCGGATCACCGGGCTGGAGACCCCGCTCGACCTCGACCGGATGGACTGGCTGACCCGGGCTGCCGAGCTGGACACGCCGCTGCTGCTCATCCATTCCGAAACCGACGAATTCGTGCCCACCGGTCCCTCGCATGCGCTGGCGAATGTGCGCCGTGACCTCGTGACGATGCCCAGCTACACCAAGGGCCGACACACCAAGGAGTGGAACACCGATCCGGAGCGCTGGTCGGATGATGTGGCGAATTTCCTCGAATCGAAGGTGCTGCGCAGCCCGCTGCCCAGTCGTCAGCAGCCGACAGAACCGGCCCGGCTGGCAAGCACGTCACCCACGCGGTCTGCGGATGCAGGCGCATCGGGTGACACTGCTGTCCAGGACAGGGCACGGCTGCTCGATATGAGCAACCGGCAGCTCGGGCGAGGCGACGGCTGCCTGGAACGGCCCGTCGACCGCTGATCGAACAGCCGGCAGGCTGCGATTCACAGCACGTTCCGGCTCACAGCACGCCGAGGTCCTGGGCGGTGTCCCGCTCGGCCTGCAGTTCAGCGACCGAGGCGTCGATGCGCTGTCGGGAGAACGCGTCGATCTCCAAGCCGGTGACGATCTCATAGCTGCCGCCGGTGCACACGACCGGGAACGAGGAGACGAGCCCGGCCGGCACGTCGTACTCACCCTGTGAGTGCACGGCCATAGACACCCAGCCTCCGCTGCTGCCGTGCTCCCAGTCGCGCAGGTGCTCCAGCGTCGCGTGGGCAGCCGAGGCGGCCGAGGAGGCGCCGCGAGCGGCGATGATCGCAGCTCCGCGCTTGGCGACCGTCGGCACGAACTCATCTGCCACCCACGCCTCATCGCCGATGACCTCGGCCAGCGACCGGCCGGCCAGTCGGGCGTGGGAGACGTCGGGGTACTGGGTGGCGGAGTGGTTGCCCCAGATGGCGACCTGCTCGATGTCCTGAACGTACACAGGCTCACCGGTGACCTCGGTGGCCTTCGCCGCCAGCTGCGACAGCGCCCGGTTGTGATCGAGGCGGGTGAGGGCGGTGAACTGCGTCTTCGGAATGTCCGGGGCGTGGTGGGAGGCGATGAGCGCATTCGTATTGGCCGGGTTGCCGGTGACGACGACCTTGACGTGATCGGCGGCATTGACCAGCGCCCGGCCCTGGGTGGAGAAGATCTCGCCGTTCTTCTGCAGCAGATCAGCGCGTTCCATGCCCTTCTTCCGCGGCATCGAGCCGATCAGCAGTGCCGCATCGACACCGTCGAAGGCGGTGGCAGGGTCATCGGTGATCTCGACGGCTTCGAGCCGGGTGAAGGCGCAGTCGTCGAGTTCCATCACGACGCCTTCGAGGGCCTGCAGCGCATGCGGGATCTCCAGCAGGCGCAGACGGATCGGCTCATCGCCGTAGACGAATCCTGCTGCCAGGCGAAAGAGCAGGCTGTAGCCGATCTGCCCGGCGGCTCCGGTGACGGCGATGGTGCGGGTCATGATGTGCTCCTATCGGTGGGGTGGATCAGGGGGACCCCAGCTGCAGCCGGTGGATGGCGGTCGAACCATCGGTCAGCTGGGACAGGGGGCGGGCGCGCAGCGGTGGGTCGAAGGTCGGCCCGGAGAGCAGGCCCGGGCCGGTGCCGGTGATGAGGGGGCTGACGGTCAGGCACAGTTCGTCGATGGCACCGGCCTGGATCCAGGCCCCGAGCACGGCGGGCCCGCCTTCGCACAGCACCCGGCGCATACCTCGGGCGCGGAGGTCAGCGAGCACCGCTGCCGGGGACACATCGTCTGCATGCGCGACGACATTGCCGTCCCCGCAGTAGCCGCGCAGCCGGTCCAGCGCCACCTCATCGGCACACGAGGTGTGGACGATGACATCGGAGGTGCCGGCGGCATCGAGCCGGTCGGTGTCGATGCGCCCGGAGGCGGTGATGAGGACGAGCGCGGGCACGTCAGCTTGGCCGCGGCGTCGGCGCTGGGCGAGGTGAGCGCGTTTGGCGGTCAGCCGGGTGTAGCCTTCGGCCCGGGCGGTGCCGGCTCCGACGACGACGGCATCGGCAAGGGAGCGCAGCACCGAGAACACCCGCATATCGGCAGGGGAGGAGATCTCCCGGGAGCTGCCGTGAGCGCCGGTGACGGCCCCGTCGATGGTGGTGACCATGTTCGCTTGCACGCGTATGCCGTGCGGGTCGGTCAGCGGGCCGGAATCGTAGAGGGCTGTCAGCGTCGGTTCGCCGAGCTCGTAGGGCAGCAGCCGCCCTGTCGGTATGAGCTCGCGCAGTGTCGTGCGAGTGGGGAAGCCGGGGTATGCCGTCATGCGCTGCCTGGCTCACCGGCCGAGGAGGTCGGCAGGACCCATGACGATGTGCGGATCGAGCTCGGGGTCGATGGTCTTCAGCAGATACCGCATCTCATCAGTCGGCACGGTCACGCAGCCGCGGGTGGGGGAGTCGTGGTCGACGTGGAGCCAGATCTTGCCGCCGGCATCCCAGCCCATCGGGCGGGTGTCGTCCGTCGGGGCGGTGCCGGCCTTGCGGTTGTAGTTGATGGCGATGACATAGTCGAACACGTCGCGCCAGTCCTCACCGTAGACCTGGGCGGCACCATCGCGCAGGCCGCTGTCCTGGGTGTAGGGCAGCTTCGAGTTCGGGTCTGCTTTGGCTCCGCCGGCGTCGGTGAGGGCGAAGACGCCGACTGGGGTTGTGCCGTCGCCCTCGCGGCGCTCTTCGGCCCACCCGCTGCGGCCGTTGTGGGCGGAGAAGACCTTGACAGTCTCCCAGTCAGCCTCGACATCAGCACGCTGGTAGAGCACCAGCTGGTTCTGGGTGTCCTTCGCGTCCTCGCCGATGGCCACCAGCACCTGGCGGGCCGAATCGGGCACCTCGCCGCGGGTCTCCGGCCCGACTCCGGGCAGGGTGGGGAACGTCTGGCCGGCAGCGATGTCATCGGCAGGTACGACAGCGTCACCGTCGGTGCTGCTGGCAGCCTCGCCGTCTGGCGTCGAGTCGGCTGCGTTCGGCTCGATGGGCTCCTGAACGGCAGGAGCCGGGAAGTCACCTGGTATCTGCAGCTGCGGGGCGCTGAGGCTGGAGCCGACACTCTCTGCAGCGACCGGGGCGCCTTCAGCGGCTGCCTGCGGGTTCGCGCTGCCGACTGCGCCGCATCCGGAGACGAGCAGCGCGGCCGCTGTCAGCACAGCAGCCGGCAGGACTGTCTTCGGCGCGATGGGCATGCGGCCATTATTCCATGCTTTGAGCAGACCGTGCAGATTCCGGCACCCCTGGCCGCCTCCTGAATACCGTTACCCCTGGCCGCCTCCTGAATACCGTTACCCCTGGCCGCCTCCTGAATACGCAAATACCGGCAACAGACTAAACTGGGAGCACTATGACCCTGCCACCACCGCCGTCGCACCGGCCGCAGCCGCGCCGCCGCGCCGACTCCGAACCCGAGGAGTCGCTGACGACCCAGCTCTTCGTCGGCCAGCCCAAGCCGGGTGCCGACAGCTCTGCAGACCCTGCCGGTTCCGGAAGCCGCGGGCCGTCCGGCAGCCAGGCTCAGGCCGACGCCACCGCCGCGATGCCGCCGGTGACCGGAACACCTGCCGCCCCTTCCCAGCCGCAGGAAGCACCTGCCGGCCAGCCGGCGACGGAACCAGCTGATGGGGCCGGAGACGGTGCGGAGTCGACGAAGATGCTCAGCCTCGAAGAGCTGCGCGAACTCGCTGCAGAGACCCATGACGACAGGCTCGACGGCACCCGGGAACAGGACATCCCGCGTGATCACCTGCCGAAGGCCACCAAAGCCGATGAGGCATTCGCCGAACAGCAGGCAGCGCCCTCGGTGTGGCCGGCACGCCAGCCGTCCGATGCGCCACCACCGCCGGCACAGCCGCCGGTCGTCAGCCCGGCCGCCTCGCAGGCGTACGGTGACATCGCACCCGGCTACGCGGCTTCCCCGCCCGGTTACGCTGCCCAGGGCCACAGCCAGAGCTACGGAGCGGCACCAGGATATGCACCCGGACACGGCGCGCCGAGTCCCGGGCAGCATGCCGGATTCGGCCAGCCGCCCGGATCGTTTCCGCAGCCACCGGCACCGCCACCGCGCAAGAAGGGCGGTCTGCCGGTCCCGGCCATCATTGCGATCATCCTCGCCGCACTCGTCGTCGTCGGCAGCATCGGCTACATCGTCTGGGACGTCAGCACACGCAGCGACGACGTCCAGGGTGAGACGCCCCCGCCGCCACCGGCTGACACCACCGAACCGACGAGCGAGGCAAGCCAGGAGCCGACCGAGACCTCTGGCGAACAGGTCGCGGAAGCCTTCACCACACCCTCGGGCAACATCTCGTGCACGATCAGCAACGAACGCGCCCGCTGCTCGATCGCCAACTTCGACTACGATCCGCCGGCGGACAAGCCGGAGAACTGCAAGGTCGACCCCTGGGGTTCAGTCGTCGTCGCCAATGCTGATGGTGCCGGGTTCTCCTGTGCCGAAGCACCGCCGAGCAGCGGTGAGGCTCAGGAGCTCGCCTACGGCCAGAGCCTCGAAGCCCACGGGATGCGCTGCACCTCGAACGAGGATGGCGTCGAATGCACGCACATGGAGTCGGGCAAGGGCTTCAAGATCGCCCGCGCCGCAGCGAACTTCACGAGCTGAGCCAGCACACGCACTGGCATCTCACACCTCGGACGCGGGTACGGATGCCGGCAGCGGCGCTCTAGAGTGGACGCATGGCAAGGCACATCCTTCTCCTTCCGTGCCGCGGCGAGGCCTGACTCAGGCCGCATCCTCGCCGCGGAGTCCGTGCTGCCGGTCGCTGACACCCCGCCGGGTCATTCGCCCACCTGCGATACTCCCGGGCTCTGAGCACACCACAGAGGATGAAACACCATGGCGAAACTGCAACAGCCGACCCCCATGCCATTTGCGAAGTACAAGTCCTTCTTCGACCGCATCTCCCTCGACATGCGCGATCGCACCTGGCCTGATCAGCGGATCACGGAGGCCCCGCGCTGGCTCTCGACCGATCTGCGCGACGGCAACCAGGCACTCATCGACCCGATGACACCCGACCGCAAGCGCGCGATGTTCGACCTGCTTGTGCGCCTCGGGTTCAAGGAGATCGAGGTCGGGTTCCCGGCTGCCAGTCAGCCGGACTTCGACTTCGTGCGCCAGATCATCGAAGAGGACGCCATCCCCGATGATGTGCGCATCTCGGTGCTCACCCAGGCGCGCGAGGATCTCATCGAGCGCACCGTCGAAAGCCTCGTCGGGGCCAAGAAACCGACCGTGCATCTGTACAACGCCACCGCCCCAGTCTTCCGCAAGGTCGTCTTCGGCTTCGACGGCGAAGGCTACGACCAGACACGCGACATCGCGGTGCGCGGCACCCAGGCTGTGATGAAGCACGCCGAGTCGATGCTCGGCGACGCCGACTTCGGATACCAGTACTCACCTGAGATCTTCGTCGACACCGAACCGGAGTTCGCTCTCGACATCGTCGGCAGCGTCCTGGACATGTGGCAGCCGGCCGACGGTCGCGAAACCGTCGTCAACCTGCCGGCCACCGTCGAACGCGGCACCCCGAACACCTATGCCGACCAGATCGAGTGGTTCTGCCGCCACGTGCCCTACCGGGAGGACATCGCCGTCTCCCTGCACCCGCACAACGACCGCGGCACCGGAGTCGCCGCGGCCGAACTCGGCATCATGGCCGGCGCCGACCGGATCGAAGGCTGCCTGTTCGGCAACGGCGAGCGCACCGGCAACCTCGACCTCGTCACCACCGCACTCAACCTGTACTCCCAGGGAGTCGATCCCGAACTCGACTTCTCCGACATCGACGAGGTCATCCGCACCGTCGAGTACTGCAACCAGATCGGCGTGCACGAACGCCACCCCTACGGCGGCGACCTTGTCTTCACCTCGTTCTCCGGTTCGCACCAGGACGCAATCAACAAGGCCTTCGCCGACCGGGAGAAGAAGGCCAAAGAGGCCGGTGTGCCGACCGACGAGATGGAATGGGATATGCCCTACCTGCCGGTCGATCCGAAGGACCTCGGCCGCACGTATGAGGCGATCATCCGCGTGAACTCCCAGTCCGGCAAGGGCGGGGTCACCTACCTGCTCAAGAGCGAGTACGGCCTCGATATGCCCCGGCGCATGCAGGTGGAGTTCTCCAAGGTGGTCCAGCAGCACAGCGAATCCGCCGGTGAGATCTCGGCGTCGGAGATCTGGCAGATCTTCTCCGACGAGTACCTGCCGGCAGAAGAGGCCAGCAAGAGCTGGGGTCGCTTCCGGGTCACCGCACTGCGCACCGAATCGGCCCATGTCGATGACGATGCCGCTGGCAAGAACGCCGAGCGCCTCGAAGTCACCCTGGAGACCGATGGCCAGGAGCGCTCCTACGAAGGCCACGGCACCGGCCCGCTGAACGCGCTCGTCAACGTCATGAACGAGAACTTCGGCGTCGATGTGCGAGTCCAGGACTACACCGAGCACGCGATCGGCGCGGGAGCGGACACCACCGCTGCGGCCTACGTCGAGATCGCCATCGGCGACCGCGTGCTGTGGGGTGCCGGCATCCACCCGAACATCACGAAGGCCTCACTCAAGGCCGTCATCTCGGCGATCAACCGCTACATGCGAGACGAGACGAGCTTCGACGGACAGCAGTGACACGCTGAGAGCCGACAGGGTGGATCAGACTCCGCGGGCAGGATTCGCGGCAATAGGCTGATGAGTCTGAGCGGCGTGAACAGAGATCATCATCGGAGTGCTCCAGGTGTTCGCACAGCTGATCGGGCCTTCATCGCAGAACTGGCTTCTGCGGCGATCCTGAAACGCAGGTGCGAGACACTGGAGAGACATGTGCTGGCGGCGCGCCCAGCCGGCACCTCGCACGGGCACCTTACTGAGAGTGAGATAATCGGCTGATGAGGTTCTATCGTGATGTCGGCATCGTCCTCGGCGGGCACAAGCTCGGCGAGGCTGATCGCATCGTCATCATCCTCACCCGCAACCACGGCCTGATCCGCGCTGTCGCCAAGGGCATTCGGCGCACCAAGTCCCGGTTCGGCTCCCGGCTGGAGCCGTTCATGTTCGTCGACGTGCAGTGTCACATCGGCCGCAGCCTCGACATCATCACCCAGGTCGAGCTGCTTGAGCCCTTCGCCCGTGGGATCATGTCCGACTACGACACGTATGCGGCAGCCACCGGTATGGCGGAGACGGCGATCCGGCTGACCGAGGACGAACCGCAGGCCCGCGCCCAGTTTCTGCTGCTGCTCGCTGCCATCCGCTCGCTGTGCAATGGCGAGCATTCCCCGGGCCTGAGCCGGGATGCCTACCTGCTGCGGGCGATGTCGCTGGCCGGCTGGGCGCCGAGCCTCGATGACTGCGCCCAATGCGGAGCACCCGGCCCACACCGCGCGTTCTCACCAGCCCTCGGCGGGGCTGTCTGCCACTCCTGCCGCCCACACGGCACCGCGCTGCCGAGCTCGGAGACGATGGACCACCTCACCGCCCTCATGTCACGCGACTGGCAGCGTGTCGAGGCCAGCAGCGCATACCAGCAGACAGAGGCTTCCCGCCTCATCGTCACGTACGTCCAATGGCACCTTGAGCGCAAGGTCAAGTCCCTGGCCGTGCTCGCCAGCCAGCCGGCCCCCGTCCAGCCAGCCCCTGTCCAGCCGACATCTGTCCAGCCGGCCCCCCTCGAACCTGCACCGCACCCGTCCGCACCGTCAGCCTCCGTGGAGATCACATGACCTATCCTGCTCCGCCGGTCCACCCCTCGGGCGCGGTTCCGCCTGCCATCTCAGCGAAGTTCGTCCCCGACCACGTCGCCATCGTCATGGACGGCAACGGGCGGTGGGCCAATGAGCGCGGGCTGCCGCGCACAGCCGGCCACACCGCAGGCGAGGCCTCCCTGCTCGACGTCATTCACGGGGCGATCGAGATCGGCGTGAAATACCTGTCGGCCTACGCCTTCTCAACCGAGAACTGGAAACGCTCACCGGAGGAGGTGCGCTTCCTCATGGGCTTCAACCGCGATGTCATCCGCCGCCGCCGTGATGAGCTCAACGCACTCGGTGTGCGGATCGTGTGGTCGGGCCGGCGCGGGCGGCTGTGGAAGTCGGTGATCGAGGAGCTCGAACACGCCGAGGAGCTGACGAAGCACAACACCGGGCTGACGCTGCAGTTCTGCGTGAATTACGGTGGCCGCTCCGAACTCGTCGACGCCGTCAACGCCATCACTCGCGAGGTCGCAGCCGGGAAGATGAAGCCGGGAAGGATCACGGAGAAGGTCCTGACCAACCGCTTGTATCACCCCGAGGTTCCTGATGTGGACCTGTTTCTGCGCTCGTCTGGCGAGCAGCGGACGTCGAACTTCCTGCTGTGGCAGTCGGCGTATGCGGAGATGGTCTTCCAGGACGTGCTGTGGCCCGATGTCGACCGGCGCACCCTGTGGGCTGCGATCGAGGAGTACGCCCGGCGGGATCGTCGCTTCGGCGGTGCCGTCGACGCCCCGAAGTGACTCACACGTCGAGGTCCACCGGCCCGAGCGGCACTGCCGAGCACACGAGCACCTCATCTGCCCTTCTGGCCGCCGCCGGCTCGACCGGGTAGGCGATCTGGCCTGCGCGTAGGGTCAGCGCACACGTCCCGCACGCCCCAGCCCGGCACAGACTGCCGACGTCGACGCCACGGCGTTCGAGTGCGTCGAGCAGCATCCCCTGCTCGGGATTCCAGTCGAACACCGTGCCCGAGGCGGTGGTCACCGTGGCTGGCGCGCCGGCCTCCGGTGCGTACCGGTCCAGGTCGATGCGCGTCGGGTCGGCAGGTGAAGTGAAGATCTCGGTGTGGATCTGCTCAGCTGCGATCCCAGCATTCGCGGACGCCTCGGTCGCAGCCTGCGTGAAGGCCGGTGGCCCGCAGATGACGAGGCTCGAGCCGGGCCCGAGATGGGAGGCCAGTTCGGCTGTGCTCAGCCGGGCCCCGCCGTGGCCCGGGTCGGTGCAGCGGCGGATGAGACCGGGGGCCGGGTCCATGCCTGCGGCGAGCTCTGTGAGCTCGTCCCACAGGCGGCTGGGTGCCGGGCTGCGTTCGGAGTGGATGATGCGCACCTGTCGCCCAGCCAGACCGGGCAGCAGAGAGAGCGCTGGAGTGATGCCGATGCCGGCGGTGAGGAACACGACCTCGTCACCGAGCCTATCGGCGGTTACCTGTCCGAACGGTCCGGAGACCAGCAGCCTGTCACCGGCTCTCATGCCCGCCAGCCGGCGGGAGACGCCGGAGCGGATGCGCACCCGCAGGTGCAGTGTGTCCCCGGTGACACGAGTGACCGTGTAGCAGCGCCAGGTCGGGGCGCCGGCAGGGGAGTCGGGCAGGTGCACCCGCACATGCATGCCGGGGGAGTAGAAGTCACCGATGAACCCGAGATCATCATGCAGCCGGATCTCAGCAACCCCCTCCGCGCTGTCCGCGCCTGTGACGGTCATCAGCCGTGGCGCGGTCTGGCGTTTGAGCGCCTCGACCGGTGCCGCACCGAGAACCTCGATCGGATCACCTGATCGGACCTGACCGGATGCTGTGACGGCGAGGTAGACACCGCAGTGCAGGTGCCCGCAGCCGGCGGCCAGCAGACGGGGGATCGGCAGATCGGCCGCACCGGTGGCGGGATCGACTTCGGTGGCCGGGCAGCGTTCGATCGGGCAGCGCACAACCGCTTCCGCCCCGCCGATGCGCAGCCGCTTGCCGACCAGCGCGAACTCTGCGAAAGCGGGCAGGCCGTCGACGAGGATGTTGCCGCGGAAGCGCAGCGGATCGATCGGCTGGCCGGCCAGCGTCTGAAGTGCGCGCACGGTCGTCGGGTTGATGATCGACAGCCCTGAGGTTTGTGAGTCGAACATCCCCTGGTCGGTGGATACGAGCTCGCGTCGGTGCGGCCCGCGGGGTGTGAGCCGGGCAGCGAGGAACTCCTCTGCAGCGTGCAGGCTCTCAGGAGCGTCTGGTGAGAAGGTGACCTGCTCGCCATCGGGGGTTTGCAGGCCGATGGCGAGGGTCGCCTCGGGGTCGGATGTGCGCCCCTGCGCGCCGGGCAGGTTCGAGCGCACCTGCCACTGCTGCAGGGAGGTGTCGTTCTTCAGCACCGTGAACGTGCGCGGACCCGCCCACTGCCCGGGCACAGCGGGTGCGGCACCGGTGGTGAAGGCGAAGGCGCGGTCGCCGTCGAATCCTGAGTCGGCGCGCGCAAAACCGGTCTCGATCGGCTCGGCGGGAAAGCCCTTGAGTGGGAAGCGGAAGAGGGCGGAGACGCGCATGGAGACCATGCTACTCCGCCCTCTTCACTGCCGCGCAGACTGTGTCAGTCCGCGGTGAGACTCACTTCCGGGGTGCGCCGGCCTTCTGGTAGCCGCCCTTGCGGCGACCACCGCCGGAACCTGAGCGCGGGACGGAAGGATCGCGGCCGTGTCTCTTGCCGAAGCCGGGCTTCGAACCGTGATCGGCGCCGGCCCCGCGGTCAAAGCGCTTCTTGAACGGCCGGCCCGGGCGTCCTGTGTCCGGGCGCAGGTCGATGTGCTTGCCCTGGATGCGGGTCCGTGAGAGCCGTTCGAAGACGTCGTCGGGCAGGTCGGCCGGCAGGTCGACGAGCGAGTGGTTCGAGCGGATGTCGATGTGTCCGATCTGGGCCGAGGTGAGCCCGCCTTCATTGGCGATCGCACCGACGATGCCGCCGGGCTGGACGCGCTCGTTGCGGCCGACGGCGATTCGGTAGGTGCGCATTCCGTCCTTGCGGTGCTTGCCGCCCTTGCCGGCCTCGCGCTCCGAGCGCGGCTTGCGGGCGGTCGGTTCGGGCAGCGGGTCGGCAGCGAGGGTCTCACCCTCGAGCAGCAGCGTCGCCAGTGCCGCGGCGACCTCGGTGGCCGGGACGTTGCGGGCCTGCTCGTACTGCTCGATGACCGGGCGCATCTCCGTCAGGTCGAGGGTTTCGAGTGCTTCGGTGATGCGGGCTTTGAACTTATCGGTGCGAGTGTTCGTGAGCTCTTCAGGTGTGGGCAGCACGAGCTTCTCGACCGCACGGCGGGTGGCCTTCTCGATAGCCTTGAGCAGATGATGCTCACGCGGGGTGACGAACAGGATCGCCTCACCGGAGCGTCCAGCGCGTCCGGTACGACCGATCCGGTGGACGTAGGCCTCCGGGTCGTGCGGGATGTCGTAGTTGACGACGAGTTCGATGCGTTCGACGTCGAGGCCGCGGGCGGCGACGTCGGTGGCGACGAGGATGTCGATACGGCCGGCCTTGAGCTGTTCGACGGTGCGCTCGCGGGCCTGCTGCGGGATGTCGCCGTTGATGGCAGCGGCCTTGAAGCCGCGGGCGCGCAGCTTGTCAGCCAGTTCCTCGGTGGCCTGCTTGGTGCGCACGAACATGATGATGCCGTCGTACTGCTCGACTTCGAGGATGCGGGTGAGCGCATCGAGCTTATGGGAGTGCATGACGGTGAGGAACCGCTGGCGGATGTTCGTCCCAGTCGTCGACGACGGAGTCACGCGGATCTCACGCGGATTGCTGAGGTAGCGTTCGGCGATCCGGTGGATCGACTTCGGCATGGTGGCCGAGAAGAGCGCGACCTGGCGCTCATCGCCGGCGGCTTCGAAGATCGCTTCGATGTCCTCTTGGAAGCCCATCTTCAGCATCTCATCGGCCTCATCGAGGATAAGGTGGCGCAGGTTGTGCAGCTTGAGCGATCCGCGCTTGAGGTGGTCGATGACGCGGCCGGGCGTGCCGACGACGACCTGGGCACCGCGCCTGAGGCCAGCCAGCTGCGGGCCGTAGGACTGGCCTCCGTAGATCGGCAGGATCGAGAACCCGGCTAGGTGGGCGGCATAGGAGGTGAAGGCCTCGGAGACCTGCAGGGCGAGCTCGCGGGTCGGAGCGAGCACGAGGGCCAGCGGGCCGTCATCGGCTCGGCCGGCATCGGCGAGGCTGTCGAGGACGGGTACGGCGAAGGCAGCGGTCTTACCGGTGCCGGTCTGGGCCAGGCCCATGACGTCCTCGCCGTCGAGCAGCGGCGGGATCGCCTGCTCCTGCACGGCAGACGGGGTCTCGTAGCCCAGGTCGGTGAGTGCGGAGAGGATCCGCGGGTCGATGTCGAAATCGCAGAACTGCACGGCCGGCGGTTGGATCTCAGCGGCCTCATCAGTGGTGGGGGTGGCGGACGCCTGCGGGTCGGCAGACGGGTGGACGGATGTCATGAATCTCCAAACAGGGCACACGGATCACGGAATGGACAGACTTCGGCATCGGAACATGCCTCGAAGTGGGAGTGTGATCGAACTCTAGCGGCCGAAGGAGCGTCATCAGTCAGACACGAAGCGGCCGGAACCACAGTCAATCCTACCTGCCGCAGCTGCCATTCCCCGCATCAAGCTCATGTGTCACCGGACACGTCATCCTGAGCGTGGGCGGTGAGGATGAGCTCGCACAGCTCATGCGGGGCGATCTGCTCCGGTCAGTCCGGCGGCCCCCGACGTGCGCATCGACCCGGTCGATCGCCTGCCGGTACCCGCTGCCCATGAGCACGCTGAGGTGCCCGGTCTCATCGACACCGCAGCAGTACACGAACAGCACAGCGGCAGCCTGCTGCCCAGCCAGCATCGCGGCAGCATAGTCGGCGATCTCGGCATCGACGCGACATAGCCGTGCGTCTCACCATCGCGGGCGATGATGCGGTGCTGGCCGGCCCACTGCTGCTTCAGCCGCCGCGCAGCTGCTCGGCGATGCGAACATGGACAGGAGGGGACGGCATGCTGTTAGCCATATCACTCCCAGGTGGCCGGTGTGATCCGCAGACGCGGCAGGTCGGCGGATTCGCTACCCTGGGAGCGGTACGAACAGCAGCCAGCCGTTCGCAGTCGACTCAAGGAGATATTTCACGTGGCTTCGACATTGGATTCCGTCATCACCCTGGCCAAGCGGCGCGGGTTCGTCTTCCAGGCAGGAGACATCTACGGCGGATCCCGTTCCGCCTGGGACTACGGTCCGCTCGGCGTTGAGCTCAAGGAGAACATCAAGGCCCTGTGGTGGCAGGAGTTCGTCCGCGGGCGTGATGACATGGTCGGCCTCGACTCCTCGATCATCCTGCCCAAGCGCGTCTGGGAGGCCTCCGGTCACGTCGAGACCTTCGTCGACCCGCTCGTCGAGTCGCTGCACACCCACAAGCGCTACCGCGCCGATCACCTCATCGAGGCATACATCGCCAAGCACGGCCGCGAGCCGGAGAACGGGCTGGCCGATATCCGCGACCCGGAGACCGGCCAGGAGGGCAACTGGACCGAGCCCAAGCAGTTCTCCGGCCTCATGAAGACCTACCTCGGTGCCGTCGACGACGAAGAGGGACTGCACTACCTGCGCCCGGAGACCGCACAGGGCATCTTCGTCAACTTCAACAACGTCGTCACCGCCAACCGCAAGAAGCCGCCGTTCGGCATCGGACAGATCGGCAAGGCGTTCCGCAACGAGATCACCCCGGGCAACTTCATCTTCCGCACCCGCGAGTTCGAGCAGATGGAGATCGAGTACTTCGTCCACCCCGACGACGCACCGCGGTTCTTCGACGAATGGGTCGAAGCCTGCTGGAACTGGTTCGTCGACCTCGGCGTCAGGGCAGAGAACATGCGCCGCTTCGACGTGCCCGACGGCGAACGCGCCCACTACTCGGCTGCCACCATCGACATCGAGTACAAGTTCGGCTTCCAGGGTGCGGCCTGGGGCGAGCTCATGGGCATCGCCAACCGCACCGACTTCGACCTGTCGAACCACACCACACACTCCGGTCACAAGATGCAGTACTTCGACCAGGCCGCCGGCACCCGCTACACCCCGTACGTCATCGAGCCGTCCTTCGGGCTGACCCGGTCGATGATGGCCTTCCTCGTCGACGCCTACACCGAGGACGAAGCCCCCAACACCAAGGGCGGCGTCGACAAGCGCATCGTGCTCAAGCTCGACCCGCGCCTGGCCCCGGTCAAGGTCGCGGTGCTGCCGCTGAGCCGCAATGAGAAGCTCTCGCCGAAGGCCCGCGAGCTGGCAGCGAACCTGCGCAAGCGGTGGAACGTCGACTTCGACGACGCCGGGGCGATCGGGCGCCGCTACCGCCGCCAGGACGAGATCGGCACCCCGCTGTGCATCACCGTCGACTTCGACACCCTCGATGACAACGCGGTGACCGTCCGCCGCCGTGACGACATGAGCCAGGAGCGCATCGCCATCGACGAGGTCGTCTCCTACGTCGCCGGCGAACTGGGCGTCTGAGCGTCATTCCCAGGCCCGCGGCGTCAGGACGCTGATTCCGCACCGCTATGCACTACATCGCAGAAACACTGCCGCGCGCCTCACGACAGGCGTGGTCGGTCATGCTCGGGATGCTCATCCCGCTGGCTGTCCTGTCTGTCGTGGGGCTCGTGTGGCTCTGGCCGTCGTCTGCGGCCACCGATCGGTGGGATCCGGCGGCTCTGGCCGAGGGTGCCGAATTCACCTCCGGCACGGTCGAATCGATCGACCTGCGCGCCTGCCCGGACTACGAATCCACCGGCTGTGGGGCCATTACCCTCGACACCGGGGAGCGCAGCGGCACGATGTACGCCCCGCCCGAGGCGATCAAGACCGGCATCGCAGCAGGCGACCGGATCAAGGTCATCGTCATGGACACTGCACAGACCGACCCGGTGGCCGACGCGATCACCGGCGGCGGTCAGGGATCCGGTGAGCAGGCCCCCGGCAGCGACCCGACGAACGAGCCGACCGCTGCCGACTTCGTCTTCGTCGACTTCGACCGCACCATCTCCCTCGGGACCCTCGCCTTCGTCTACGCCGCCCTCGTCATACTCGTCGCTGGGCTCAAAGGGCTGCGCGCGCTCATCGGCCTGGCACTGGCCTACGCCGTCATGGTGTGGTTCATGCTGCCGGCGGTGATGGACGGCAAACCGGCCGTGCTCGTCGGCATCACCGCGGCTGCGGTCATCATGTTCATCGTCCTGTACTTGGCGCACGGGTTCTCAGCCCGCACCACGACAGCCCTGCTCGGGACTCTGTTCGGCATCCTCATCACCGGGGTGCTCGGCGCGCTGTGGACGGACTGGTCGAAGCTTGCCGGCATCTACACCGAGGAGACCTACATCCTCGCCTGGACCGACGGGCTGTCAATGGCCGACCTCGTCGTGTGCGCGATCCTCATCGCCGGCCTCGGCGTGCTCAACGACGTCACCATCACCCAGGCGGCCGCCGTGTGGGAGCTGGCCGCCTCCCGTCCCGAGGCATCCCGCCGGGAGATCTTCACCTCGGCGATGCGGATCGGCCGCGACCACATCGCCTCAACCGTCTACACCATCGCCTTCGCCCACGCCGGAGGCGCGCTGACCGTGCTGCTGCTCGTCGCCGCCTCCTCCCGGCCGTTCCTCGAATCGCTCACGCTCGGCGAACAGGCGATCTCCGTCGTCTCCACCCTGGTGACCTCGATCGGCCTCGTCATCGCGATCCCAGCGACCACTCTCATCGCCGTGCTGGTGGTGCGCTCAGGCACCAGCGCGTACTCCGCTGCAGAGCCCTGAATCTGAGATAGGCTGTCATCCGACAGGCGCATCCGCCTCCTGAGGCGTATCCCCGGCTCGGACCTGGATGCACTGCTCGAACCCGGCGCCAGACAGCGCTGTCGGCGCCGCACCGGACCCGAGACGGAAGTGAGCACTGATGACTCCCGCATCGCACATGATGACCCAGGCGCCGGCCGAACCGGTTGTCACCACCACCTCCGATGCGGCCGTCGACCCGACGGCTGCGGTCAGGCAGCTCGGTGACGTGTCGCTGCCGCTGGCCCGCCGCACCCGCGGCTGGACCGGATCGGTCATCGATGCCTCCGTCTCCCTGCTGGCCTCGCGCACCAACGACATCGTCCGCTTCGGCATGGGCGCGCCGGCCGAACAGGTCGTCCCGGCTGCTGACTTCGCCGAGATCCTCGGGACGATGACCGACCCGAGCTCCTACACCTACGGCCCGACCGAAGGCGAGACCGAGCTCATCAACGCGATCTGCGCATCAGAGGACCTCACCGGCCCACGCACAGTCGATCCCAACCGCATCATCGTCACCAGTGGCGGCATGCAGGGCCTCGACCTGGCCTACAAGATGTTCGTCAACGACGGCGACCTCGTCGCCGTCGAATCCCCGACCTACACCAACGGGACCTCCACCGCACTGAGTTACGCCGCCGAGGTGCTGCAGATCCCCGTCGACGACGACGGCATGGACGTCGAGCGCCTCGCCCGCGACGTCGCGACCCTCGGCCGCACACCGACGGCCATCTACGTCATCCCGAACTTCCAGAACCCCTCGGGTGTCACGATGAGCCTGGCACGCCGCCAGCGGCTGCTCGAACTGGCCCACGAGTGGAACAGCGTCATCATCGACGACGACCCGTACGGTTCGCTGCGGTTCTCCGGTGAGTACATCCCCAGCTTCGCCGAACTCAGCCCAGACGACCCGCTGGTGTTCTCCGCCCGCTCGTTCTCCAAGATCATTGCACCGGGCCTGCGCGTCGGCTGGGTCGAGGTCGACCCGGCACTCCGGCAGCTGCTCATCAACGTCCGACAGGCGATGGACGCCTCGGCCTCGGTGCCCAGCCAGCAGCTCGTGGCCCACTACCTCACCCGCGGCGGCTTCACCGAGCACCTCGACATGCTGCGCACCGCCTACCACCGGCGCAAGGACGCGATGCTCGAAGCTGCCGCCGAGCACCTCGCCGGCCGGGTCGAACTGACCAACCCCGACGGCGGATTCTTCCTGTGGGCGACTCTCGTCGGCGACGCCGCCGGCATCGACGCCCGCGAACTGTTCGAGACCGCCCTGGACGAGGGTGTGGCCTTCATCCCCGGCGAGGCGTTCTCACCGGCCGGTGAGTTCTCGAACGCCATGCGCCTGTGCTTCGCATCCTCGACCGTCGAGCGGATCCACGAGGGCATTGCCCGACTCGGCCGCGCGATCGAGGTGCAGCTCTCCCGCAGCTGAGCTCACAGCAGCTGCAGCACCACACCGATGAGCGCTGCGGTGCCGGAGGCAGTCAGCAGCGACCAGATGAGCACGCTGCGCTCCAACTGGGCCAGCTGCACACCAGCTGGAGGAGCTGGACTGCCGTCAGCGGCGGTGGTGGCCGCCAGACTGAGCGCCAGAGCCACACGCGGCGGTGTGGCCAGAGCGGCAAAGGATCCGGCGACATTGCTCATCGCCACCGCCGGCAGCAGCCCGGTGCCGGTCGTGGCGGCCATCGCCCCGACCGTCGAGGCGAACATCGCGTTCGCCCCGGTATTCGACCCGGTCAGCACCGAACCGAGCGCAGTGAGCGCCGGTGCGAAGCCGATGCCGATCCGCGCCAGCCCGGCGCCGATCACCTCGGTCATCCCGGTGTCGGTCATGAGCCAGCCCAGCAGCATGAAACCGGCCGTGGCCACCCCGACCGGAATCCACGCACGCGCCGCGGCGCCCACCACCTCGGTGACGGGTGCCCTGGCGGCGAGCATGCGGCCAGCGACCGCACACGCGATCGCCAGCCACACCGGCGGTGTGGACAGCAGCGCCGTCACCGGAGACGGCCAGAGGGCCGCCGCACCGCTGGCGAACAGCAGCCCGACGGTGAGCACCGTGTAGGGGAGCAGGGCCGGGGCCAGCCGGCCCGGCGACGGTTCAGGCCGGCTGCGGCGGCTGATGAGACAGCCGGCGAGCAGGACGGCGACGACGAGCAGCGAGCCGAGCACACCGGCCAGGGGAGTGCCGATGAGCATGTTCGCTGTCAGGATGCCACCCCACAGGCAGACGGCGGCCGTGACGAGGCCGAGGAGACCCGGCGGGCTCCGCCACGCGCGGGTGAAGGCGGCCGTGAGCGCGCAGACGATGGCGACCGGCACTGCATTCGCCCATGCTGAGCCGACACCGAGCTCCTGGAGACCGAGCCCGGTCAGCTGTGCGGCGACCGCGGTGCCCGGTCCGAGCGCGCCCCAGGGCACGGCGACGAGGCCGAGCAGACCGAGGAATGCAGAGGTGCGGATCGAGAATCCCAGCCTGCGCAGCAGCGGGATCCCGGCGGTCAGTCCGATGCCGTAGCCGGTGACCGATTCGACGAAGGGCACCACACCGAAGACGATGAGCCCGGCCCCGACGACCGGGTCGGGCAGCAGGCTGCGGATGCGCGCAGAGACCGTCTGCAGCGCACCGATCGCCTCCAGCAGCTGAGCGAGCACCATCCCGAACAGCAGGATCGCCAGCACCTCGACGGCCAGCACGGCAAGGTCGAGGGACTCGGCGGCTGTCAGCTGCCCGAAATGCAGAGAGATGCCGGGAACCGCGGCGGCGACGACTGCGCACAGCAGCGCCGCACCGGCTCCGCCGAGGGCAGCGACGAGCGTGCCGCGACCGGCGATGAGCACAGCCACGGCAACGGCGATCGGTACGATGCTCAGCAGTGTCGTCATACGTCAGGGAACGCTACCAGGAGGTCCGATGAGTGCCGCAGAAGCAGAGCCCGCCGCACAGCTGGCTGCGATGGGCTGTTCGTGCACCAGGCACGGTTCCAGCCTCGTCTTCGAACGTGCTGGTACACAGACACCCGCGGCGCGACGGGCCCGAGGGCTTCGGCGTCTATCCGATCTGACTGCCTGTCTGACTGCCCGGTACCATCGGTGCCCTGGCCGGATGCGGACTGAAATGCGGACCCGATTTCGCACAGTCGGGGCCCACTTGGTACATATAACGGATGACTTCCGCCCGGACCTCCGCCGGTCAGCGTGCCGATGACCGCCCAGATTCCGCAGCCGCAGGCCAGCCGGCTGCCGATGCTCCGCTGCGCCCGGCCGCCCGCCGCGCCATCGTCGCCTCTGTCATCGGCACCCTCATCGAATGGTATGACTACGCCCTCTACGGTGCCGCCGCCGGCCTGATCATCGGCCCGCTGTTCTTCCCCGACTCGGTCTCCGGGGCAGGCCAACTCTCCGCTCTGGCGACCTTCGCCGTCGGCTTCCTCGCCCGGCCCGTCGGCGGGATCGTCATCGGTCACATCGGCGACCGGCACGGCCGCCGGCCGGCGATGATCCTCACGATCGTGCTCATGGCGGTCGCCACCGTGGCCATCGGCCTGCTGCCCACCGCAGCCGCCGTCGGCGTGTTCGCCCCGATCCTGCTCGTGATCTTCCGGTTCCTGCAGGGCTTCGGCGCTGGTGCCGAGCTGTCAGGGGCGACGACGATGGTCGCCGAATACGTGCCCGTCCACCGGCGCGGTTTCTTTACCTCGCTGGTGCTGTGCGCCCCACCGGCTGGCATCGTGCTTGCCACCGCGGCCTTCTACCTCGCCTCCTCCGGCATGGCCGAGGAGACATTCATGTCGATCGGGTGGCGACTGCCGTTCCTCGCCTCGGTCCTGCTGTTCTTCGTCGCGATCTACATCCGCGCCAAGCTCGAAGAGACCCCCGAATACACCTCGGCGATGGAGCGGCAGGCCACCCGCGCTCCCAAAGTGCCGCTGCTGGCGCTGCTCGCGGCCGACTGGCGCGGCGTGCTCGCCGGGTTCCTCAGCCTCACCGGCCACAACGCACTCAACTACGGCATGGCCGTGTTCTCCATCGGCTACCTGGTGGGCACCGGGATGCCGCAGACCCACGCGCTCGGCGCGGTCACCCTCGGCACTCTCGCGGCGATCATCCTCACCCCGCTCGGTGGCAGCCTCGCCGACCGGTTCGGCGCCGGCACCGTCATGGGCTGGGCCTCGGTCATCGGCGCACTGTACGCCTTCCCGTTCCTGTGGCTGCTCTCGCAGGGCACCTTCACAACCGCGCTCATCGCTATCGCGATCGGCTACGGGCTCGTGATCTCCGGCACCTCGGGCTCACAGGGGGCGTTCCTGGCCAACCTGTTCCCCACTCGCCACCGGTTCTCCGCGATGGCCCTGGCGCGCGAGGCCAACGGCGCGCTCATCGCCGGCTTCTCACCGGTCATCCTCGCCGGGCTCGTCGCCTGGGCGAACGGTGCGATCACCGCCGCCGCCGGCTACCTGGTGGCCTGCTGCCTGCTGAGTGCGGCAGCGATCTTCCTCGCCTCGCTCGGCCGCCGCCGAGGCGTGGCCCGGGATCGGGAGGCGATCGCCGGCTGACGAGACGGCCGGGTGCCCGGGCACCCATCCACCGCAGCCGATGCAGCCGATGCCAGGCGTCCACACCCGCGGTGATTCCGGTTTGACTGTCTGGGGATAATAGGGTGGTGACGACCATGACCACGACCTCTCTGCAGACCACTGGCGCGCCGGCGCTGCGCATCGGCGACATCCAGCTCGACTCGCCCGTAGTGCTCGCCCCGATGGCAGGCATCACGAACACCGCCTTCCGTCGCCTGTGCCGCGAATACGGCGCCGGGCTCTATGTCACCGAGATGGTGACGAGCCGTGCGCTCGTCGAACGCTCTCCCAAGAGCATGCGGATCATCCAGCACGAACCCTATGAGGTTCCGCGCTCGGTGCAGCTCTACGGTGTCGATCCCGTCACCATCGGTCAGGCTGTGCGGATGCTCGTCGACGAGGACCGCGCCGACCACATCGACCTCAACTTCGGCTGCCCCGTCCCCAAGGTCACCCGCAAAGGCGGCGGTTCAGCGCTGCCCTGGAAGCTCGACCTGTTCACCGATATCGTCACCACTGCTGTGCGCGAAGCCAGCCGTGGGGACATCCCGCTGACGATCAAGATGCGCAAGGGCATCGACGCCGACCACCTCACCTACCTCGACGCCGGCCGGATCGCTGCCGAGGCAGGCGTGGCAGCGATGACCCTGCACGGCCGAACATCTGCCGACCTGTACTCCGGCACCGCCGACTGGGAGGCCATCGCCCGCCTCAAGGACCTCATCGGCGACGCCGTCCCGGTGCTGGGCAACGGCGATATCTTCGCCGCCGAGGACGCGGTCGACATGATGGCCCAGACCGGCTGCGACGGCGTCGTCATCGGCCGCGGCTGCCAGGGCCGGCCGTGGCTCTTCGGTGACCTCGCCGCAGCACTCAACGGCAGCGATGAGCGCATCCGCCCGAACCTCGGCCAGGTCGCCGATGTCGTCTACATCCACGGCGTCTACCTCACCGAGTACTACGACGACGAGTTCTACGGCGTGCGCGACCTGCGCAAGCACATCGCCTGGTACTTCAAGGGCTACCCGGTCGGCGGGCAGGCCCGCCGCAAGCTCGCGATGGTCTCCTCCCTGGCTGAGCTGCGCGGACTGCTCGACGAACTCGACCGTGACGCACCCTACCCCGGTGCCGATGCCGAAGGCTCGCGCGGACGCACCACCCGCCCGAAGCGGCCCCACCTGCCTGAGGGCTGGCTCGACTCGCGGGAGCTGAACCCGGAGCGTTCCGCGGAGCTCGCCGAGGCCGAACTCGACGTCTCAGGAGGATGAAGGTGGTCCAGACGCAACTCCAGGTGGCCGAGTACTCCGAACACGACCGCCAGCGCTGGGTCGCCGAGCCGGCGAAGAACCCCCGCCGCACCGACTTCCAGCGCGACCGAGCACGTGTGCTGCACTCCTCGGGCCTGCGCCGGATGGGCGCCAAGACCCAGGTCGTCTCACCGGGCACCGACGATTTCGTGCGCACCCGCCTGACCCACTCCCTGGAAGTCGCGCAGGTCGGCCGCGAACTCGCCCGCTACCTCGGCTGCGACCCCGAGATCGTCGACACCGCCTGCCTCGCCCACGACCTCGGGCACCCGCCGTTCGGGCACAACGGCGAAGCGGTGCTCGACGAGGTCTGCGCCGACATCGGCGGCTTCGAAGGCAACGCCCAGACCCTGCGGGTGCTCACCCGGCTCGAACCCAAGGTCCATGCCGCAGACGGCACCCCGGCAGGGCTCAACCTGACCCGCGCCACCCTGGATGCGTGCACGAAGTACCCGTGGCCGCGTGCGGAATCGCCGGTGGCGAAGAAGACCGGCTCACCGGTGACGAAGTTCGGCGTCTACGACGACGACTGGGCTGTCTTCGATTTCTTCCGCGCCGGCCACCCGCTGGGTCAGCGCTGCATCGAAGCCCAGCTCATGGATCTGGCCGACGACATCTCCTATTCCGTCCACGACGTCGAGGACGCCGTGTTCTCCGGCCACCTCGACCTGTTTGCCTACCACAATGACCACGCACTGGCAGGGCTCATCGACATCACCCGCGCCTGGTACGTGCCCGATGCCCGCGACGAGGACATCGTGAAGGCGCTCTCCCGCCTGCAGGCGGCCAGCTACTGGCCGGCCGAACCCTATGACGGATCACGGCGCGCCCAGGCCGGCCTCAAGCACATGACCAGCCAGCTCATCGGCCGCTTCGCCGGAGCCGCCGAAGCCGCCACCCGCGAGGAGTTCGGCTGGGAGCCGCTGGGCCGCTACGACGGCAACCTCGTCGTCCCCGAATCCACCCGCTACGAGATCGCTGTGCTCAAGGGCCTGGCCACGGTCACCGTCATGGTCGCCGAAGACCGTCTGCGCCTGCAGCGCATCCAGGCGCGTGTGCTCACGCAGCTGTGCGAGTACTTCAGCGAACGGCCTGAGGACATGGAGCGGATGTTCTACCTCGACTATCAGGAAGCCGAGGACGACGGGCAGCGGCTGCGGGTTGTCGCCGATCACGTCGCCAGCCTCACCGACCACTCCGCCTGGGCGGCCTACCACCGGATGCAGGCCAGCGAAGCGAGCCTGCTGTAATGGCCGGGCTGATCGTCCGCGAGGACATCGACGAGGTCCGCTCCCGGGCACGCCTCGACGACATCATCGGCGAGTATGTCACGCTGCGCAGCGCAGGAGTCGGCAGCATGAAGGGACTGTGTCCCTTCCACGACGAGCGCACTCCCTCCTTCCACGTCCGCCCGCAGGTCGGCATGTACCACTGCTTCGGCTGCGGTGAGAGCGGCGACGTCTTCACCTTCCTGCAGAAGATCGACGGACTGACCTTCACCGAGGCCGTCCAGCGGCTGTCCGAACGCGTCGGCGTGCAGCTGCGCTACGAAGAGGGCGGGACCGGGCCGGACAAGGAGGCCATCGGCCAACGCCAGCGTCTCGTCGACATGCACCAGGTCGCCCAGGCGTTCTTCACCGAATACCTCGGCAGCCCTGAGGCGCAGATCGGCCGGCAGTACCTCACCGACCGCGGCTTCGACAAGCAGGTCTGTGAGACCTATGGCATCGGCTTCGCCCCCAGATCCTGGGACGCGCTGCTCAAGCATCTGCGCGGGCGCGGCTACAACACCGAGGACATCATCGCCTCGGGCCTGGTCAGCCAGGGCAACCGCGGCATCTACGACCGGTTCCGCGGCCGGCTCATGTGGCCGATCAACGACGTCACCGGCCGCACCGTCGGATTCGGCGCCCGCAAGGTCTTCGACGACGACCAGGGGCCGAAGTACCTCAACACGCCCGAGACCGCGCTGTATCGGAAGAACCAGGTGCTCTACGGCCTCGACATCGCCAAACGGCCGATCGCCCGCAGCAAGCGGGTCGTCATCGTCGAAGGCTACACCGACGTCATGGCCGCCCACCTCGCCGGTGTCGAACAGGCCGTCGCCACCTGCGGCACCGCCTTCGGAACCGATCACATCAAGCTCATCCGGCGGCTGCTCGGCGACGACTCAGCGCACTCCGGTGAGGTGATCTTCACCTTCGACGGCGATGAGGCAGGCCGGAAGGCCGCGCTCAAGGCCTTCGAAGACGACCAGAAGTTCGTCGCCCAAACCTTCGTCGCCATCGCCGAAGACGGCATGGACCCCTGCGATCTGCGCATCCGGAAGGGCGACGCGGCAGTCAGAGCGCTCATCGAATCGCGCCGGCCGCTGTTCGAGTTCGCCATCACCTCGACGATCGAGCGCTTCGACCTCGACACCGCAGAAGGCCGGGTCGGTGCCGTGCGGGCGGCAGCCCCGATGGTCGCCGGCATCCGCGACAGCATGCTCAGGCCGGAATACGAGCGCTTCGTCGCCGGTGCCGTCGGCGTCGACACCGCCGATGTGCACGCGGCTGTGCGCGCGGCCGGACGCAGGGCGGCAGCAGGCGCTCCCGGGGGTGGGCAGCAGGCCCGTGGCCAGCGCAGCCAGTACCCGCAGCAGCGGCAGCAGTCTCGGCAGCCCCCACCGGGACGGGGCGGTCCGTACGGGGATCCTGCCGGGCCGCCGCCGGGCAGCCCCGCCGATCAGACGGGTGCTGAGATCGCCGCCTACGAGCAGGAGTTCTCCGGTGCGCCGGCGAACACACCGAAGCTGCGGATCGAACGCGGTGCTCTCCAGGTGGCGATGCAGCAGCCGCAGTACGTCAACGCCACCCTTTTCGACGGGCTCAACGGCAAGGTCTTCTCCCACCCGGCCCACCGGGCAGTGCACCAGGCGATGAAGGACGCCGGCGGCATCCGCGCCGCAATCACCGACCCGGCCGGCTGGCCTGAGAAGGTCCTCGAAGCAGGTCCCGACCAGCTGCGCGGGTTCATCGGCGAACTCGCCGTCACCCCGCTGCCGGCCACAGACGGGCAGGGCGTCGAACGCTACTCCCGCGGCATCATCGCCAGCCTGTTCGACGAGGACATGACCCGCATCGCCGCCGAACTGCACTCCCGGCTCTCCCGCACCGACCCCAACGACCCGGCAGCGACGAAGCTGCTCGAACAGCTCCAGGTGCTTGAGCGTCAGCGGGCGCGCCTGCGGGCACTCATGTGAACCCGCCGGCATCTCGGGAACGGAGGCCAGCCGAGCCGGGGGAGTTGATCAGCCGATGACGTGCGCCGGTGTGCGGCCGGCGGCGTGCTCGAGGAGGTTCTCGACCGCCCGGGAGAAGACACGGCTGACTGTATCGCAGGTCTGCGCCCCGGCATGCGGGGTGGCGACGACATTCGGAGCGTCGAGCAGCGGATGACCGGCGATGTTCGGCTCCCCGGTGAACACATCGAGACCGGCGCCGGCCGTGTGGCCCGAGTGCAGCGAGGCCGCCAGCGCCTCCTCATCGACGATGCCGGCCCGCGAGAGATTCAGCACGATCGAACCGGCCGGCATCGCCGCGAGCTGTTCGGCACCGATGAGACCGTCGGTCTCCTCCGTCAGGGGCACGTGGATCGAGAGCACGTCAGCCTGCGGCAGCAGATCCTCAAGCGCCATGAACTCGATTCCCAGCTGCGCTTCGACTTCCGGCCGCTGGCGGAAGACATCGAAGTACACCAGGCGCATATCGAATGCCGCCAGACGGACAGCCAGCAGCCGGCCGATGTGGCCGAGCCCGATGATCGCAGCGGTCTTGCCTGAGAGCTCGATCGAGGAGTGCAGCCACCAGTTCGGGGTCCATTGGCCGGCATGCGCGGCGGAGTTGAGCTCAGGCAGATGGCGGGCACAGGCCAGCAGCGAGGCGACGGCGAGTTCGGCGACGGCCACCGAGTTCGCGCCCGGCAGATTGGCGACGGCCACACCGGCCCGGCGTGCGGCGTCGAAGTCGATGCCGTCGGTGCCGGCGCCGACGCGCTGTACCATCCTGAGCTTCGGGGCACGGGAGAAGACGGCGTCATCGAGGACACCGGTGCCGTTGAGGATGTATTGGGTGCGGCCCAGTTCCTCATCCGAGGGCACTGGGCCGTCGGGGATGATGAGCTCGGCTTCGGGGACAGGGGTGAATGCGGCGCGCAGCAGTGACAGCACCTCGGGGTCCTGCTCGCCGATCCAGATTGCGGTGATCATGCTCTCATCACATCACCCGATGGTGAACAGAAGCGAAATAATGCACACTGTGCAAATTTGCGCTTGACGTAAAGTTGCACTGGGTGCAAACTCTCTATGTGAGCACCCCCGAGACCGAAAGCCTCCGCGACCGCAAGGCCCGGCTGACCCGCCGGGCCATCCACGTCGCTGCCGTCAACCGCGTCCTGGAGGACGGCCTGGAGCAGGCCACCGTCGCGCAGATCGCCGACGACGCCGGCATCTCCGCGCGCACCTTCTTCAACTACTTCGCCTCGAAGGAGGACGCGATCGTCGGCATGACCGACGTCGTCATCGACACCGACCAGATCGAGGAGTTCCTCGAAGCCGACCCGGTCGGCGCAGATCTTGCTGAAGACGTCGCCCGGCTCATCTACGGCACATATCAGCTGACCTTCAACTCCGATGACGTCGTCCTCAAGCGCCGCCGGATCCTCGCCCGGTACCCGGCCCTCATGCGCCGCCAGTTCGAGAAGAACGAAGCCTTCGAGCACGCCGCCGCCGAGGTGGTTGCCGCCCGGCTGCGCCGCGGGGAGATCGACTTCGGCGGTGCTGACGGCACGCCAGAGGAGCTGGCGCTCATGCTCGTGCAGCTGTGTGCGGTGCCGCTGCGCTTCGCGGTGCGCACCGTAATGCAGTCCGAGCCGGAGCAGATCGCCGACCCGGACTTCTCCAAGAAGACATTCGAACGATCCATCCGGCTGTTCCGCTCGGTGCTGGCCGGAACGCAGACACCTCAGAAGGGAAATGGTACGTGAGGCGCATGGCAAAGGACGTGACCCCGCCCCATACGGCAGACGCTGAGTTCGCAGGCCATCGCGCGCCTGCACCGGCTGAACGCCGTGCGGTGACGTCTGCTGCCGACGACCCGGACGACAACGGCTCGGGCATGACGACCAGTGCGATCCTGTGGGTGTTCGCCGCCCTCATGGTCGCGATGTTCATGTTCTCGCTCAACCAGACGGTGCTGGCCACCGCCCTGCCGACGATCGTCGGCGAACTTCGCGGTGTCGATCAGATGCTGTGGGTCTCGACGGCCTTCATGCTCGCCTCGACGATCATGATGCCGATCTACGGCAAGATCGGCGACCTGTTCGGGCGCAAGCCGCTGTTCATCTTCGCGATCTCGATGTTCATGCTCGGCTCGGTGTTCGGCCTTATCGCCCCAAACATGTCGCTCCTCATCATCGGCCGTGTATTCCAGGGCATCGGCGGCGGTGGCATGATGATCCTCTCCCAGGCGATCATCGCCGCGATCGTACCCGCCCGTGAGCGCGGCAAATATATGGGTGCGATGGGTTCGGTCTTCGCCGTCTCGTCTGTTGCCGGCCCGCTCATCGGCGGCTGGCTGACCGAGGGGCCGGGCTGGCGCTGGAACTTCGCCATGAACTTCCCGCTCGGCATCTTCGCGATCATCGCCGCGATGATCCTGTTGCGCGTGCCCGCCACCCGCCCGGAGATGCGTCCGCGCATCGACGTCGCCGGCACGGCGCTCATCGCCGTGTTCGCCTCCGCAGTCGTGCTCATCGCCGCATGGGGCGGCCACCAGTACGAGTGGACCTCACCGGTCATCCTCGGACTCGGTGCCGCCGCGCTCGTCGCCGGCACGATCTTCGTCTTCGTCGAACGCAGGGCAGCCGAACCGATCATGCCGATGTCGCTGTTCGGCGACCGCAACTTCGTGCTGTCCACCATCGCCGGACTGACGATTGGTGTCGCGATGTTCGGTGTGCTCAGCTACATGCCGACCTACCTGCAGATGGTCCACGGCGTCGACGCCGCCAGCGCCGGTCTCATGATGGTGCCGATGATGGGCTGCATGCTCATCGTCTCCACCGGCATCGGCTTCGTCGTCGCACGCACCGGCCGCTACAAGTTCTACCCGATCATCGGCATGATCCTCATCATCGCCTCGCTGGTGCTCATGTCACAGCTGCAGGCCGACAGCCCAGCCTGGACGACGATGATCTACCTTGCCATCATGGGGTCCGGGCTGGGCCTGAGCATGCAGCTGCTCGTCCTCGTCGTGCAGAACTCCTTCCCCGTCGAGATGGTCGGCACCGCCACCGCCTCGAACAACTTCTTCCGCCAGATCGGGGCCAGCTTCGGCATGGCGATCATCGGCTCGCTGTTCACCAGCCGCCTGATGTCGAACCTGACCGAGAAGCTCAGCTCCGTCCCCGGAGCCGACGCCAGCGGACTGCACGCCAACGAACTGACTCCTGCGGTGTTGTCCCAGCTGCCGGCCGCAATCCACGACCTCATCATCGGGGCCTACAACGATGCACTCGTGCCGCTGTTCCTGTGGGCAGCCCCGCTGCCGGTGCTCGGACTCCTCGTGCTCTTCTTCATCCGCGAGAAGCCGCTCGCCACCCGCATCGAACGCGCCCAGGCCCGCCCCAGCCAGCCGACCCGGTCTACGATTGACACCGAGGCCGACTCTGCTGCCCAGAAGCCGGCCACCTGAACCAGCCGACCCTTTGGAGGACCGCCCATGACCGTCCTGACGATCCTCACCGCCCCTGACAAAAAGCGCCCAGCGCACTTCGACCGCTTAGCCGACGAGGCCAGCGAGGTGCGCTGGGTCGAAGCCGATGAGCTGGCCGCCGCTCTGCCCGGCACCGAGGTGCTGCTCATGTGGGACTTCTTCTCGCCAGCGCTTGAGGACGCATTCGGTGCTGCCGACCGGCTGCGCTGGATCCACGCCGCCTCAGCCGGGGTCGACTCGCTCATGTTCGATCAGCTGCGTGACTCCGCGGTCACCGTCACCAACGCCCGCGGCACCTTCGACCGCCCGATCGCCGAGTTCGTCCTCGCCTTCATGCTCCACTTCGCCAAGGACTTCCCGGCCTCGCTGGCCCACCAGCGGCAGCGGATCTGGCAGCACCGCGAATCCCGCGACCTGGCCGGCTCCCACGCGATGATCGTCGGCACCGGGTCGATCGGCCGGGCGATCGCAGTCGCGCTGCGCGCACTCGGCGTGCACGTCTCCGGGGCCGGCTCCCGCGCCCGAGGCGGAGACCCCGACTTCGGAGAGATCATCGCCAGCGCCGATCTCGCCGCACACGTCTCAGACGTCGACTGGCTCATCAACATCGCACCGCTGACCGCACAGACGACCGGTCTCATCGACGCTGCGGTGCTGCAGGCGCTGCCAGCGAGCGCCCATCTCATCAATGTCGGCCGGGGCGCCAGCGTCGTCACCGGCGATCTCGTCGCTGCACTGCAATCCGGGCAGATCGCCGGTGCCGGCCTCGACGTCGTCGACCCGGAGCCGCTGCCGGAGGGCAGCCCGCTGTGGCAGATGGGCAATGTCGTCATCACCCCGCACATGAGCGGCGACTCCGCCGGATGGTCGGACCGGCTGGCTGAGCAGTTCATGGCGAACTGGGACCGCTACCGGGCCGGCGAGCAGCTGTTCAACATCGTCGACAAGGCCAAGGGCTACGCCGCAGGCTGACCCGGCCGGTGTGGGACAGGGGCGCCGATCAGTCCTCGACCCAGCCGAGGGACCGCTCGACCGCTTGGCTCCACCGGCTCAGCAGCCGCTGCCGGTCCTGAGCTGTGATCGCCGGCTGCCAGGAGGCATCCGCCTGCCAGTATCCGGCCAATTCGTCGAGTGATCCGTACACCCCGGCGCCCAGCCCGGCCGCATAGGCGGCACCTGCAGCGGTGGCCTCGATGATCTGCGGACGGACGACCTCGCAGCCGGCGATATCGGCCTGGAACTGCATGAGGATGTCCGAGGCGCACATGCCGCCGTCAGCGGCGATCCGGTTGATCGTGTACCCGGAGTCGCGACGCATGACGTCGAGCACCTCGGCAGTCTGGAAGGCCGTGGCCTCCAGCGCCGCGCGGGCGATGTGCCCGCGGCCGGTGAAGCGGGTCATGCCGATGAGCACCCCGCGCGCGTCTGCACGCCAGTGCGGGGCGTACAGCCCGGAGAACGCCGGGACGAAGTAGACATCACCGCTGTCCGCGACCTCCGAGGCCAAAACGTTGACCTCATCTGCGGTGCCGATGAGTCCGAGGTTATCGCGCAGCCACTGCACGAGCGCACCAGCCACGGCGATCGAACCCTCGAGCGCGTACTTGAGCGGCTGGTCCTCGATCTGGTAGGCGACGGTGGAGACCAGACCGTTGGCCGAGCGGCGGATCTCCTCACCGGTGTTCGTCAGCAGGAAGCAGCCGGTGCCGTAGGTGTTCTTCGTATCGCCGGGAGAGAAGCCGCACTGGCCGAAGGCGGCTGCCTGCTGGTCGCCGAGCACCCCGGCGATCGGCACGCCGGCCAGCAGCTGCCCGGCTGCCACCGTGCCGAACGTCCCGACGGATGGCCGGATCTCAGGCAGGCAGGCGATCGGGATGTCGAGCAGCTCGCACATCCGCTGCGACCACTGGCCGGTGCGCAGATCCATGAGCAGGGTGCGTGAGGCGTTGGTGACGTCTGTGGCGTGCACGCCGGAGTCCACTCCGCCGGTGAGGTTCCACAGCAGCCAGGTGTCGATCGTGCCGACGAGCACCTCACCAGCCGCTGCCCGCTCGCGCAGCCCGTCGACGTGGTCGAACAGCCAGCGCAGCTTGATGCCGGAGAAGTACGTGTTGACCGGCAGCCCGGTGATCTCTGCGATCTCCTCAGCGTGCTCACGCAGCTCGGCGACGTACTCGCCGCCGCGGGTGTCCTGCCACACGATCGCGTTGTGTACCGGACGGCCGGTCGCCGTCTCCCACACGACGGTGGTCTCACGCTGGTTTGTGATGCCCACAGCCGCGATGTCGGGACCCGTCACCGAGGCTGTGCCGAGCGCCTGGCCGATGACCTCCCGACTGGTCCGCCAGATGACGACGGCGTCGTGTTCGACACGACCGGCTGCAGGGAAGATCTGCTCGAACTCCTGACCGGCAG
>NZ_JALXKS010000030.1 GCF_025144725.1 Brevibacterium sp. p3-SID960
GCTGCCGATGTCCGCGGCGCAGCGGCTGGGTTCAGTCACAGGTCAGGAGCTGCCCATCACGCCGGCGCCGATGATGAGGACGATGAAGACGAAGTAGGCCACCCAGAACAGCACGGCGAGCCCGATGATGACGTAACCGATGATCAGACCCCAGGTGGCCAGGTTGTCGCCGGTCTCACCGGTGCGTTTGATCTGGCTCTTGGCGATGTGGCCGAGGATGATGCCGACGATGGCGGTCAGGCCGCTGGTGGCCAGGCCGACGAGCGACATGATGAGCGAGAGCAGCGCCAGGGTGTTCTGCGGCGGGGCCTGCACGTAGCCGGACTGGGCATATGACTGCGGAGCGCCGTAACCGGTGCTGTCGTAACCGGTGCCTGCGTAGCTGTCACTGCCGTAACCGGTACCTGCATAGCTGTCACTGCCGTAACCGGTGCTGCCGTAGCCGGTGCTGTCGTAGCCCGCGCCTACCGGCTGGTGGGCGTAGGGGTCACCGGCAGCCGGGCTGCTGTACGGGGTGGGGGCACCACTGGAGCCGCCGGCTTCTGGGGACCCGTAACCGTAGGGATCGCTGCTGCCGGAGCCGTCGGGCTGGTACTGATGCGACATCGCGCTCTCGCCTGGCCTTCTGTCATCGGGGGTGGATGGTGCCAGACAGCCGGCGCACCGGGCGGGTGTGACTGCCTGTACCAGCCACGGTACCCCGCGTACTGACGGGCCGACAACGCAGATCGGCAGTTGTCACCGAATCGGCACACAGCGCTCAGGAACCGAGCGCCCTGAGGATGACGGCGATGATGAAGGCAGCCCACCCGGTGATGATGCCGGCCAGCGCCAGGCCGAGCGTCCATCTGGCTATGAGGTTGCGGCGTTCGCCGCGGTGCCGCGGTGAGCTGCCGAGGGCCGGGAGGTCGTCGAAATGTCGAGGACCTCGAAGATCATCGGGGTTCCACCTCCTGTCTCTGGCGTGGCCGGGTGCCCTGCCGTCTGCCTCGACGGTAGACCGCACCCGAGGCGGTGCTCCCCTTTCACGTGACACCGCCTGGGAACATCCTTTCACGTGTCACCGCCTGGGAACATGCGGTGCCCGCCTGGGCACAGCCTGGCCTGCCACACGAGCCTGCCATGCTGCCTCGCCTACACTGGGCGCTGTGAGCCACGAGATGACCGCCTCCGCTGCCGCCGCGGGCAGCGCCGCTGCCGACCCCGCCGCCGGCCAGTCAGGTGCTGCCAGGCGGCTGCCAGGCCGGCTGGCCGCTCTCGACCCGCGTGTCTGGACGTGGGGTGTGCCGCTGCTGCTCGGCGTCATCGCAGCACTCATGCGCTTCTACCGCCTCGGCTTCCCCAGCCGGCTGATCTTCGATGAGACCTACTACGTCAAGGACGCCTATACCCTCAGCCAGGCCGGCTATGAGAAGGCCTGGCCCGATGAGCCGAACCCTCAGTTCGAGGCCGGCAATACGAGCATCGTGCTCGACGAACCGTCCTATGTCGTTCATCCGCCGCTGGGCAAGTGGATCCTCAGCCTCGGCATGGACATCTTCGGGGCTGGCTCCTCCTTCGGGTGGCGGTTCTCCGCAGCGCTTGTCGGCGCGCTCTCGGTCGTCGTGCTCACCTACTTCGCCATCCGGCTCTTCCGCTCGGTGTGGATCGGCGGGCTGGCTGGGCTGCTCATGACCGTCGACGGTGAGCACTTCGTGCATTCGCGCACCGGCCTGCTCGACCTGTTCCTCATGTTCTTCGTGCTGCTGGCCTTCGGGTTCCTCGTTCTCGACCGGGAGCAGACCAACCGTCGGCTGTGCGAGCGCCTAGCACTCGCGCAGCCCGCCAGGCACGGGCAGCGCACGGCCTCTGACCCGTGGACCTACGGCCCGGCACTGGGCTTCCGCGGCTGGCGGCTGGCCGCCGGCGTCGCCCTCGGCTGCGCTATGGGTGTGAAGTGGTCGGGCCTGTACGCCCTGGCTGTCTTCGGCATCGCCGTCGTCGCCTGGGACATCACCTCCCGCTATCGGGCCGGTGTGCGCCGCCCGGTCACCGGCATGCTCATCCGCGACTCGGTTCCCGCGTTCCTGCTCATGGTCCCGGTCGCCTTCGTCACCTACGTCACCACCTGGTCGGGCTGGATCTTCACCGCAGGCGGCTGGGACCGGCAGTGGGCGGCGGAGAATCCCGGTTGGTGGGACGTCCTGCCCGACTGGATCCCAGGGCTCGCCCACTACCACGCCTCGGCGTACAGGTTCCATGTCGGGCTCTCCAGCGAGCACACCTATATGTCCAACCCGTGGGGCTGGATCGTGCAGTGGCGCCCGACCTCGTTCTACTACGAGTCCTACGCCGCCGGCGAGCACGGCTGCATGGTCGAGAAGTGCTCGTCTGCGATCACCTCGGTCGGCAACCCGGTCATCTGGGGTCTGGCGCCAGTGGCGCTCATCGTCCTCATCCTCGCCTGGATCGTCCGCCGCGACTCGCGGGCCGGCTTCATCCTCGCCGGCTTCGCCGCCACCTGGCTGCCGTGGTTCCGCTACCAGGACCGCACGATCTTCACCTTCTACACCATCGTCATGGTTCCGTTTGTGTGCCTGGCGATCGCCTACTGCCTCGGCCTGCTCTGGGGCAACGCCACGGACGCCGCCGAGCGCGGGCAGTCCCTGCTCGCCCGCCGTCTGGCTGTCGCCGCGATCGGGGCGGCGGCGATCCTCGTGTTCGCGTTCTTCTGGCCGGTCTACACCGGTGAGGTCATCCCCTACGACTCGTGGCGCCTGCGGATGTGGAACCCGAGCTGGATCTGATCCCCGCGGCCTGAATCGGCTGGCGCGCTGAATCCGCTGGCACGCCCTCCCCAACCGGAGCACGCTTGCCTTAAGTTGACGCCTCGTTCACCTGCACGTCACATGCGGGTCGCCGCTCGGTCATCCGCGATGGTCATGGTGGTTGCCTGTGACCATGAACAACCAGACCAAGCGCACTGTCGCCATCATCCCCGCTCGCGGCGGGTCGAAGGGCATCCCGCTGAAGAACCTGCAGAAGGTGGCCGGCAAGACCCTTCTCGCACGCGCGGTCGAGAGTGCCAAGGCCGCTGGCCGCATCGACACCGTCGTCGTCTCCACCGACCATGACGGCATTGCTGATGAGGCCCGGCGCGCCGGAGCCGAGGTGGTCCGCCGTCCCGCAGACATCTCCGGCGACCTCGCGACGAGCGAGTCGGCGCTGCTCTACACGCTCGAGCAGCTCGATGGGAGCTACGACATCACAGCCTTTCTGCAGTGCACCTCGCCGTTCATTCACCCGGAGAACCTCGACCACGCTGTCGAGCGCGTCGCTCGCGACCAGGCCGACGTCGTCTTCTCCGCTGTTGAGGACTTCAGCTTCCTGTGGACGCTGGATGACAAAGACAACGCCGTGGCTGTCGGCCACGATGCGGCTTTCCGCCCACGCCGCCAGGACCGTGCCGCGCACTACAACGAGACCGGCGCCTTCTACATCATGCGCACCTCCGGGCTGCAGAAGTACAAGCACCGCTTCTTCGGCCGTATCGAGATCGAGGAAGTGCCCGCCGAGCACGCCCGCGAGATCGATACGATGTCCGATCTGTCGCTGGCCCGCGCTGTCGCCTCCCAGCATGAGGCGATCAACGTCCTCGACGTCGACGCCCTGGTCACCGACTTCGACGGTGTCCACACCGACGACGCCTGCTACGTCAATGAGAACGGCGAGGAGACCGTCCGGGTCCATCGCGGCGACGGGCTGGGCATCGGTCGGCTTGTCAAGGCGGGCTTCCCCTTCCTCATCCTGTCGAAGGAGCAGAATCCGGTCGTCTCACGCCGGGCTGAGAAGCTGCGCGTCGACATCGCCCAGGGCATCGACAACAAAGCCGAGGTGCTCAGCGAATGGATCACCGCCAACGGCCTCGACCCGGCCCGCGTCGCCTATGTCGGCAACGACATCAACGACTTGGAGGCCTTCAGCGTCGTCGGCTGGCCGATCGCCGTCGCCGATGCCCACCCGCAGGTGCTCGCCGCCGCCCGCACGATTCTCACCCGCCGCGGCGGGCTGGGCGCCGTGCGCGAGGTCTGCGACCTCATCGATCCCGAAAAGACCAGATCAGCTGCGTGACATCCACTCACGCCACCCCGTGCAACACCCCGCACCGATACGATTGGAGCTCCCAGCATGACTCAGAACGCTGATAACGCAGCACAGCCCTCCCCCTTCCGCCAGACCGCCGCGCCGGTGGCGATCGGCGAGCACCTGGTCGGCCCCGGCCAGCCGGTGTACGTCATCGGGGAGATCGGCATCAACCACAACGGCGATGTCGAGATCGCCAAGCAGCTCATGGACGTCGCCGCCGAAGCCGGTGCGCAGGCCGTGAAGTTCCAGAAGCGCAACCCGGACGTCGCCGTGCCCGAGGCGCAGAAGTCGAAGATGCGCGAGACCCCGTGGGGCACCATGACGTACATCGACTACAAGTACAAGGTCGAGTTCGAGAAGGACGAGTACACCGAGATCGACCGCTACGCCAAGGAGAAGGGCCTGCAGTGGTTCGCCTCGCCGTGGGACACCGACTCGGTCGACTTCCTCGAAAACGAGTTCGACTCGGTGACCTACAAAGTCGCCTCGGCCTCGCTGACCGACTTCGAACTGCTCAAGGCCATCGCTGCCACCGGCAAGCCGGTGCTGTGCTCCTCGGGCATGTCCGACTGGAAGATCCTCGATGAGGCCGTTGAGTGCTTCGACCGCGACAAACTCGTCCTCATGCACGCCACCTCCACCTACCCGCTGCCACCGGAGGAGACCAACCTGCTGGCGATCCCGGCGATGGCTGAGCGCTACGGCGTGCCGGTCGGCTACTCCGGTCACGAGACCGGCCTGCAGATCTCGCTGGCGGCCGTGGCTCTCGGTGCGGTCACCGTCGAGCGCCACATCACCATAGACCGCGCAATGTGGGGTTCGGACCAGGCCGCCTCGCTCGAACCGCACGGCTTCACCACTCTCGTACGCGACATCCGCGTCCTGGAAGAGGCCATGGGCGACGGCGTCAAGCGGATCATGCCCGGCGAAGAGTCGAAGATCTCCTCGCTGCGCAAGTGATGTCAGACTGCGGTCGGGGCAGCGTCACACGAGGCTGCCCCGGCCGCAGCATCTGCGCGCATCCTCCGTCCGCCACACGAAAGCAGAGCATGCCCGATCCCACCCTGAGCGTCATCATCCCAGCTCACAATGCCGAGCCGTTCATCGCCGAGACTCTCCTGTCGCTGCGCTGCCAAGACCTGAGACCCGACGAACTGGAGATCGTCGTCGTCAACGACGGCTCGGCCGACGCGACTGCGGAGATCGCGGGCGACGCCTGCCGCAGCGTCAAGCACTTCCAGCTCATCACCAATGAGCAGCCCAGCGGTGTCTCAGCAGCCCGGAACACCGGCCTGCGCGCCGCCGCCGGCGACTACGTCACCTTCCTCGATGCTGACGACTGGTTCGCCAACGGGCACCTGCGGGTTCTGCTCGACGCCATCATCCGCCTCGGGGTCGACTTCGTGCGCTGCGACCAGATCCAGGCGACCGGCAAGACCCGCCAGCTGCGCCGTGCCCCTGTCTTCCGCCGCAATGAGGCCCTGCACACCCACGACTACATCGTCCATGGCTGGACGCAGACGATGGTCGACTTCCCCAACACGAACACCGGCGTCTTCGCACACCGTCTCGCCGACGACGGCACTCTGTTCTTCGATGAGTCGCTTTACAGCGCCGAGGATCGCGAATGGAACTGGCGGCTCATGCTCGAAGCCGATTCCTTCGCCGTCATCGATGCGCCCGGTGCATACTACCGCCGCGGTGTCAGCGACTCCCTGACCGCCGTCTACAACGAAACGCAGCTGCACTTCATCCCCAGCTGCGCGAAGACGATCGCCCAGACCCGCCGCTATGACAATCCGGCCTTCACCCTCAAGGCTCTGCACAACCTGTTCGCATTGGCCGACATCCACCTCCAGCGACGCGCTGAGATGCCCCGCAATCTGTATCACCGGCTCGTCGACGGCGTGGCTGAGGCCTCAGCGACTGCCACTCCTGATGAAGTCGATGAGGTGTTCCGCTCCTTCCGGCCTGAGCGCGTGCGCCGGCTGCGCCCGATCACGCGCCGGATGGAAGCGAAGGGAGAAGCATGAAACAAGTCTTCGTCGTCTCCTCGTGGCTGCAGCTGCTGAGCATCAGCACGGCCGTCCGCAATGGGCGCATCGCCTCGGCTGAGGAGCGCGTGCTCATCGTCAGCGACACCCGCGCCGTCAACGAAGTCGGCGCATCGTTCGCCGAACAGCCGATTTCCGCTCCCCTGCTCGACGTCTTCGACCGCGTCATCGACTACAACTCCTGGATCTGGCCGCAGCACCCGTCCCAGTGGTCACCGCGGGTCAATGAGCACCCGATGTGGTCGAAGGCCCTCTTACGCGCATGGAACCTGGCCGACTGCCATGTGGAGCTCTTCATCGAGTCCGTGCAGGGCAACCCAGCCCGGGCTCTCAGCTGCATCTTCACCGACGCTGAGATCTTCGTCCACTCCGATGGCCTCATGACCTACGGTCCCACCCGCAGCAACCTGCCGCCCCAGCTATGGCAGCGCCTGAGCGGTCTGATCTACATGGACCTCGTCCCCGGCGTCGACCCGCTGCTTCTCTCGGAGTTCGCCGACCTCGACCGGATCGCTCTCGGGCCGACCGAGCTGCGCGCCGAGGTCGAACGCGTCGCCGCTGCCGTGGACACCTCCGAGCTGCGTGTCCACGAGGACGCCTGCATGATCGTGGGCCAGTACCTGGCCGATGTCTCCCTCTTCACCCTGGAACAGGAGACCGAGCTGTACGAGCAGATGATCGACCAGGCGATCGCCTCCGGCCACCGCCACATCTACCTCAAGCCGCACCCTTCGGCCTCACAGTCGATCCAGAGCGCGCTGCAGCATCGCGCTCGCCTCCGCGGTGTGTCCTTCGATGTCGTGCCGGCATACCTTCCCGTCGAGCTCGCTGCCCTCGTGCTCACACCGAACTCGATCTACAGCTGCTTCTCCACCGGCATGGTGACGGCCTGGCGACTGTTCGGCATACCGGCGCGCGCCTTCGGCACCCGGGACGCCATGGAGGAGTTCCGCCCGTTTGAGAACTCCAACCGCATCCCGGTCACCATCTGCGACTACCTCTTCACCGATAGGACATCGGAAAAGGAGCCGCTGCAGGAGGTCGTCAACGCGGTCAGCTACTGCATGCGAGCACAGATCCTGCCGCACCTGCGCGGTGCGACGGCTGACTTCCTGCACCGCAGCCTGCCGCAGTACCGGCACTGCTTCAAGCGCCGCCGGCTGACGAAGCTGCGACTGCCTGGCAGTCTTCCGCCTCCCAACCGCGCCCAGCAGGTGCGCAGCCTCGGACGCCGAACGGCTCGCAGCGGACTCGGAGCGCTGCGCAGCAGCGGTCAGCTCGCCCAGAGGACCGCTGATCTGCTCAGCAGTCAGGCCAAGCGCATCCGGCAGCGGGCAGGCGAACGGAAGTGACATCGGCCGATCCCGGCCCGGCAGCCAACAGCTCGCCAGTGGAGAGAAGCTCTGCGAACATCTCGCACGCCTGGGTGGAATCGCCGCTGCAGCTCGTCTCGGCGGTTGAGGCGCGGCTGCCGGACGAGCAGCTGGTGATCCATGCGCGCATCGATGCAGAGGGCATGGACAGCTTTCTGGCGCGCTTCCACAGCGAGTGGCTGCCTGCCGGCGTCACGATCGTCGCGATGGCCGAGATCGATCCACAGATCTTCACCACCCGCAGCGGCCGGCTGCTCATCGGGGACCTGTGCTCCGGGCGCCTGCAGCGGGCCATGCTTGCCTCAGGACTGCAGCTGCGTCGGCAGGTGGTGGTCATTGATGACGGCTTCGCCACCCTGCATGCGGTGCGCGAACTCGTCAGCCGCCGGCCCCGCCCGCTTGTGCGCCCGCGTCAGAAGACGAGCCGCTCGCGCCGAGCGGCCGCCTTCGCCGTGGCCGTGCTGCTGCGGGCCGTGCTGCACGAGCGCCGACTGTCGTGGACCACTGCCCTGCCGGTGCCCGACGAGCTCATCATCTCCTTCACCGCAGCTGGCGGCACCGTGCGCCGGCATACCTTCGAGTACGTCCGCAGCCTGCCGGATGCCGGCAGCCGTGTGCCCGAACGCATCATCATCGGTTCGGCGTTGGCCGCCGATGACCTCATCACCGCCGAGGCCTACTTCGACTGGCTGGCGACGACCGTCGAGCGCCTGCAGCCCAGCGCCGAGGCCCCGGTCGCCTACTTCGCGCACCGCCGGGAGACCCCAGAGCTGCTCGCCCGGGTCGCCCAGCTGCCGCACGTCACCGTCCGGCATGCCCATCTGCCGGTCGAGATCCGCCTGACCGCCGCCCCGGCCGGCGCACAGGTCCGCAGCCTCCCCACCTCGGCGGTGGCCAATCTGCCGGCCACGATGCAGGAACCGAACATCACCGTCACCGCGATCCCGTCGTCCTGGTGGACCGGCACAGCACCCGACCGGCTGCGCCAGCAGCTCAATGCGGCCGCCGCAGCACCGGACACGGACGGCAGTGAGTACCGGATCGTGGCGATCGCCGACAGCGAGTCCTACCTCAAATGGGCCGCCCGGGTGCTCGATTCCCTCGGCCCGGACATCGACGCGCAGCTGTGGATCATCGACACCCCGATCCGCCCGACCGCCGGCCAGATCTCCCACGCCCTCGCCGGCTCCTCATGGGCAGGCACCCAGGTGCCGGTCGTCGAACGCGCTGAGCTGCACGACCGGCTCACCGCCGCCGGTGCCGATGTGGTGCTCGCCGCGGCTACTGGCCCGGTCGTCCAGCAGATCGCGGCCACCGCTCACCGGCTGCCGCGGCGGCCCGGCCTGGCCACCGGGCTGCCGGGCATCGGCCTGCCGGCCCGGCAGAAGGGCGTGCGGTACCGCCGCGACTGCGACCTGTTTCTCGCCCACTCCCACCACGAGCGTGAGGCATACCGCGCTGCAGCCACCCGCGCCGGGGTGCCACTGGAGATCACCGTCGCCCGGCTGCCGTTGCTGACCAGCACCGATGTGCCCGAACCTGCCTTCGACATGCAGGCTGACGGCACCGCCCCGGTGCCCACCCGGATCGTCTTCGCCCCCCAGGCCAAAGTGCCCACTGAGCGTCAGGAGCGGATCACGATCCTGCGGGCGCTTGCCGCCTTCGCCCGCCGGCACCCTGACTCCGAGGCGATCGTCAAGGTCCGGTCGCTTCCCGGTGAGCAGGAGACCCATCATGAAGAGCACAGCTACCTCTCGCTCATTCAGGAGCTCACCTCATCGGGTGAGCTCGCGGCAGGAGAACTGTCGATCGCCGTGGGCCCGATGGATGAGTTCCTCACCGCTGGCTCGGCTCTTGTGACGGTGTCGTCGACGGCCGCGCTCGAATCGATCGACCGCGGCCTGCAGACGCTCATCATCTCCGATTTCGGTGTTTCCGAGGCTCTCCTCAATGCAGTCTTCGACGGTTCCGGGATTCTCGGCTCGCTGCAGGACCTGTCTGCCGGACGCATCGGCTTTCCAAACGAGACGTGGCTGCAGGAGAACTACTTCCACCCTCCATCGGTGGAGGTCAACCGGGCGTTTCGGATTCTTGCCGCACGGTCTCAGCAGTACCAGCTGCGGTCTCAGCCGTGGATCAAGCACATCAACAGCTGGAGAGCCGTGCGCGCCGAACTGCGCACTGCAGCGCCGCAGCCGGTCGTCGACGGCTACCGCTTCGCGGTGAAGCAGGTCAGAAGGCTCAGCCGTCGGCTGCGCTGAACTTCGCTCAACGGCGGGAGGACGGGAGCTCGTCCTCGGCCAGCGAAACGACGACTTCGGCTTCTGTGATGTCCCGGAACACCCACGTGCGGTAGGCGTAGAAGCGGAAGATCATCGCCAGCGCGATACCGATGACATTGGTCGAGAGGTTGTAGCTGATGGGGTCTCGCAGCCCCAGGATGTACCACGTGAACCCCAGCGGGATGACCGCGATGACCATGCCGATGGCATTGACGACGGCGAACATGATGAAGCCGCGCACATTCGAGCCCGAATCGCGGTCGCCGTACGTCCACAGCTTGTTGCCCAGCCACGCGACGATGACGGAGAGCACCGTCGAGATGATCTTGGCCTTGAGCGGGCTGCCGGGCATGAGCGCAGGCACACCCAAGAAGCCGTAGACGAGCAGATTCGAGACACCGACGTCGACGACGTAGGCGAATCCACCGACCGACAGGAACCGCAACACCTCGACAGCAAGCGTCCGCCAGCGAGAGACGGGCACAGAGGTGGCGGGGAGCGGCATGCGCACCATCATACGGCCCGAATATCCGCCTGTCGCCCGCACAGCCGCCGTTGAAGTGACATATAGGTGAACGATGCCCAGGCACTGCGTGACGAGCTTCACGTTATGTCAGCAGATGACACTGCAGCACAGATGAGGGAAACCAGTGGGGCTAGCCTGACGTAGCCGAATCCCTGCAATCGAAGGAACCCCTGTGATCGAACTGCGTGACCTGCGAAAGGAGTTCGCCGGTGTCACGGCGCTCGACGGCATCAGCCTGTCAGTGCCGGCTGGCCAGATCCACGGCATCGTCGGCCGCTCCGGAGCCGGCAAGTCGACGCTCATCCGCTGCCTGACCGGACTCGAGCGTCCCACCTCGGGCACGGTGCGCATCGGTGACGTCGACATCACCAGCGCCCGCGGAGCTGCACTGCGCACCGCCCGTCGCACGATCGGAATGGTGTTCCAGCACGCGAACCTGCTCGATTCGCGCACCGCGCTGCGGAATGTCGAACATCCCCTGGAGATCGCCGGCGTCGGCCGGACTGAGCGCCGCCGCCGCGCTGCTGAGCTGCTGGAGCTCGTGGGCTTGGGCGACCGGCTGGACAACCATCCTGCGCAGCTCTCCGGCGGGCAGCAGCAGCGCGTCGGCATCGCACGAGCGCTCGCCGCCGAACCGCAGATCCTGCTGTGCGATGAGCCGACCTCAGCCCTTGACTCGCACACCACCCGCCAGATCCTGGAGCTCATCCGCTCCCTGCGTGACAGGCTCGGGATCACGGTGCTCATTATCACCCACGAGATGTCGGTCGTCCGGGAGGTCTGCGATTCGGTGACACTGCTCACCGACGGACAGATCGAGCACACCGGCTCGATCATCGACGTCATCGGCCAGGCCGACTCCCCGCTCAGCCGCGCACTCCTGCCGCTGCCGTCCAGCGGCAGAACGCACGGCACTGTCGTCGAAGCCCTCACCACCGGCATCAGCCTCGATGCCGCGCTCGAGGCGGTGCGCACCTCTGGAACGGAGGCGCACCTTGATGCAGGAACCGTCGAGACGATCGCCGGCACGCTCGTCGGACGGCTGCAGTTCACCGTCGGCGGGCAGGCCGCCGCCGACACCCTCATCAGCGCGCTGGCCGCGCATGACATCCACGCGGAGGTCGCAGCATGAATGACGTCACCTGGTTCAACAACCCCGCCATCACCAGTGAGCTGCTGCCGGCTCTCGGTGAGACCCTGGCGATGACGGCGTGGGCGACGGTCATCTCCGTGACGCTCGGCCTGCCGCTGGGCATCTGGCTGTTCGTCACCACGCCGCACTCTCTGGCGCCGAACCGGACGGTGCACCAGATCGTGTCGACGATCGTCGACATCGGCCGGTCGATTCCATTCATTGTGCTCATCGTCGCAATCATCCCGTTCACCCGGCTGCTCGTCGGCACCGCGCTCGGCTGGAAGGCCGCGGTCGTTGCGCTGACGCTCAGCGCGATCCCGTTCTATGCCCGGCTGGTCGAAAACGCCCTCCACGAGGTCTCGGCCGGAAAGATCGAGGCCGCGCAGATGATGGGCGCCAGCCGCCGGCAGATCATCGGTCAGGTTCTTGTGCGCGAAGCGCTGCCCGGGCTCATCGGCGCAGCCACCGTCACCGCCGTCGCGCTGGTGAACTACACCGCGATGGCCGGCGCTGTCGGCGGCGGCGGGCTCGGAGACCTTGCGATCGCCTACGGCTACAACCGCTACCAGGGCGACGTCATGATCGCCTGCATCGTCCTGCTCGTCTTCGTCGTCGGCCTCATCCAGTTCGCTGGTGACCGCCTCGCCCGGCTTGTCGATCACCGCTGAAACATCCCATTCTGCTGTCCGCATCTGCGTGCACCCTTCTGAAGGAGAACCATGAAACATCTGCCCACCTTCGCCCTCGCGGCCTCAGCTGCACTCGCACTCACCCTCACCGGCTGCGGTCTGTCCAAGAGCGAGACCGACGTCGGCGAGAAGAACGGCGACGTCACCACGCTGACGATCGGCACCTCGGTGACCCCGCACGGTGATATCTGGCGGTTCATCGACGAGAACCTCGCAGCCGACGCCGGGCTCGACATCGAGGTCAAGGAGTTCACCGACTACTCGCTGCCCAACCGGGCGCTGAGCGACGGCGAACTCGATGCCAACTACTTCCAGCACCTTCCATACCTGGAGTCGGAGATCGAGGGGCAGGGCTACGAGCTGCACCACTTCACCCCGGGTGTGCACGTCGAGCCGTTCGCGCTGTACTCGAAGAAGATCGACGACATCGCCGACCTGCCCGACGGCGCAAAGATCGGCATCAACAACGACCCAGCCAACCAGGGCCGAGCGCTCAAGCTGCTGGCCGACAACGACCTCATCAGCCTCGGCGACGCCGACCCGATCACCGCCACTGTCCACGACGTCGCGGAGAATCCGAAGAATCTGCAGTTCATCGAAGCAGAAGCAGCTTCACTGGCCCGCACCCTCGACGACACCGACGCCTCGGTCATCAACGGCAACAACGCCCTGGGCGCCGGTCTGTCATCGAAGAAGGACGGCATTCTCGTCGAGAGCCCTGCCGACAATCCGTATGCGAACATCCTCGTCGTCCGTGAAGGCACGCAGGATGATCCGGCGATCCAGAAGCTCTACGAGCTCTCGCAGTCGCAGGAGGTCAAGGACTTCATCGAGGACACCTGGCCCGAAGGTGAGGTCATCCCAGCAGAGTAACCCAGCGCAATGCTGGAGCACAGGCAGGGCCGTGGGAGTTCATCCCACGGCCCTGCTTCAGCATTGAGGGCAGGTCAGAACAACCCGGTGATGCGGCCGTCATCGTCGACGTCGATGGTCAGTGCCGCCGGCTTCTTCGGCAGGCCGGGCATCGTCATGATGTCTCCGCAGATCGCAACCACGAATCCCGCACCAGCGGACAGCCGCACATCGCGGACTTCGAGGACGTGGCCCTCCGGTGCGCCACGCAGCGCTCCGTCGGTGCTGAAGGAGTACTGCGTCTTGGCGATGCAGACGGGAAGCTGCGCGTAGCCTTCGTCGGTGAACTGGTCGAGCTTGCGCTTGACCGCCGGTGGGAACCGCACCTCACCGGCCCGGTAGATCCGGGTGGCGACGGTCTCGATCTTCTCCGCCAGGCCGGCGTCGAGCTCGTAGCCGTACTGCGGGAGGGACCTCTCGGCGTGCTCTGCAGCTGCAATCACCGCACGCGCCAGCTCCACCGCGCCGGCCCCGCCCTCGCCCCAGTGCCGGGCTTCGACTGCGGTGACGCCTTCGGCGGCGAGGTCGTCGATGATCGCGGCGATCTCTGCATCGGTATCAGATGGGAATCGGTTGATGCTCACGACTGCGGGAATGCCGAAGACGCTGCGCAGGTTCTCCAGGTGGCGGCGCAGGTTCGGCAGTCCGGTGCGCATCGCCTCGATGTTCTCGTCCTGCAGGTTCTCCTTGTCCACTCCCCCGTGGTACTTCAGGGCGCGGACGGTGGCGACGACGACGGTGGCCGAGGGCCAGATGCCGGCTGCGCGGGCCTTGATGTCGAGGAACTTCTCAGCCCCCAGATCGGCGCCGAAGCCGGCCTCCGTCACCGCCCACTGGCCGAAGGTCAGCGCGGCATCGGTCGCGAGCACCGAGTTGCAGCCGTGGGCGATGTTGGCGAACGGGCCACCGTGGACGAATGCCGGGGTGTGTTCGATGGTCTGGACGAGGTTCGGGGCCAGCGCATTGCGCAGCAGCGCGGTCATCGCACCGGCGGCACCGACATCATCGACGGTGACCGGCTTCCTCGAGCGGGTGCGGGCAAGCACGATGCGCCCGAGGCGGTCTTTGAGATCGTCGAGACTGGTTGCCAGGCAGAACACGGCCATCACCTCGCTGGCGACGACGATGTCGAAGGCGTCTTCGCGCGGGACACCGCCGTTGTAACCGCCGAGCCCGATGGCTGCGGCACGCAGCGCACGGTCATTGAGGTCGACGACGCGGCGGATGGTGATCCGGCGCGGGTCGATGTCGAGTTCGTTGCCGTGATGCATGTGGTTGTCGAGCATTGCTGCGGCGAGGTTGTTGGCCAGGGCGATGGCTGCGAAGTCACCCGTGAAGTGAAGGTTGATGTCTTCCATCGGCAGCACTTGCGCGTGCCCGCCGCCGGCAGCGCCGCCCTTCATACCGAACACGGGGCCGAGGCTGGGCTCACGCAGGGCGAGAACGGCCGGGTGCTTGCCCTCGACCTGCGGCCAGGAGTCGAGTCGGGCGACTTCGTTGATCGCATCTGCCAGGCCGATGCTCGTCGTGGTCTTGCCTTCACCGGCAGGGGTCGGGCTCATGGCGGTGACGAGGATGAGGCGGCCGGGCTCGGCATCTGCTCTCTCCAACACGGACAGGGGGATCTTGGCCTTGTCGTGACCGAAGGGGATGATGTCGTCTGCACTCAGCCCGACAGAGTTGGCGATGTCTCCGATCGGCTTGAGCTGTGCTTGGGAGGCGATTTCGAGGTCGGTGGCCATGGGTTCAGTATGTCAGAGGTGCGCCTAATCGTGATCTTAAAGCTAGTGAACGCGGCTATCGCGCTTAGCTCCGTATCATACGACGGGCGGACGGCCGTAGCGCGCCATCCGCAGAACCCCTCGACCTGAAAGCTTCTCATGCTCCTCCCCAGGTCCCCACGGGTCATCGCGCCAGCCGTCAACCCACCCCTGGAACCACGGGCGCAGCTGCTCGGGCTTCCTAACCCATTTTGTCGTCTGCATGAGCGTCCACGAACCGACGTAGGCCAGACTGAACGGAAGCGGCAGGTTTCGACGGGCAAGCCACACCCTATTGCGGGCGTTCATGTAGAAGTACTCTTCGTGGCGGCGCTGGTCGATGACCGGGTGTGCGACGGAGACGTCTCCCATGTACCAGACCTGGTAACCGGCATCCCAGATCCGCCAGGCGAGCTCGATGCCCTCGTGGGCGTACCAGAACGGTGCCGGCCAGCCGCCGCAGGCGTCGAAGGCCTTGCGCTGCAGGCACACTGCGCCCTCCCACACGGAGAAGACGTTCGATGAGTGCTTGGCGTCGCCCTTCTTCAGCCGGGGGATCCAGCGCTTGGGTGCGGGCGTGCCGGAGGGATCCTTGACGCGCGGTTGGATGAGACCGATGCTCGGCTTCGTGCGCATGAGCTGGGCCATCCGCATGAGCGTCGAGTCGTCGGGCAGCCAGGCATCGTCGTCGAGGAAGAAGAGGAACTCGCCGCTGACGTGCGGAACCCCCTCGTTGCGCCCGGCGGGAATGCCGATGTTCGTCGGCAGCGCCAGCGTCTTGACCTGCTCAGGCAGGCCGGTGGGCTCCCAGCCGTTGCCCACGCAGATGACGTCGAGGTCGACGCCGCGCTGGCTCAGCAGCGAGTCGATGCCGCGGCGCAGGTCGTCCATCCGCTTGCCCTGGGTGAGCACGACGACGCCGAAGGAGTACTTCTGGGATCCTCGGGCCGACGGCTGCACCGGTGCCGCCGCTGCCGAGGTGCCGGGCAGGTTGCCGTGTTTGGCACGCACCGCACGTTCGAGTTTGCGTCGTTCGCGAGCGGTTTCGCGCAGCGCCGTGTACTGCGGTTCGTCGAAGGCGTCAGCTGGGATCGGCTGCGTCGCATCGCGGTGAGTGTGGATGTTCTCCGGTGTCATGCCGACAACCTCCTTGAGGCCATGATCGACAGGAAGTGGCCGATCACAGATAGGGCGCACAGCGGCACCAGGATGGTGATGAGCCAGCGTTCGCCGATGAGCTCTGGGCCACCGAGCGCCGCGGCGATGAGGGTGACGATCGCTGCGGCAACGGCGAGGATCGACATCTCAACGGAGTGGTACAGGCGGTGGAAGGGCACAAACCGGGCGATCCGCTTGAGTGTGGCGAGCAGGCCGGAGGGGATCGCGGTGGCTTGTGCGGTGTCGGGCAGTTTGTCGAGGCCGTTGAAGGCGCGCGCCACATGCACCATGTCGTTGAGCGCCTTGTTCAGCACCACGAGGAAGCCGAGAATCGCCCCGGCGAGCAGGTACGGGTACATACCGGCCGGGTCGTGGCTGAGGTTGGAGTACTCACCGACAGCCCGGACGCCGAGGGCGATCGCAACGAGCCCTTCGGTCGTATAGTGGCCGACCTTGTCGAGGAAGACGCCCTTCGTTCCCTTGGTGCCGCGCCACCGGGCGACCTCACCGTCGCAGCAGTCGAGGTACATCTGCAGCTGGGAGAAGAACAGGGCCAGCAGCGCTCCGAGCAGTCCCGGGATGAGCAGGGATGCGGCGATGAGCCAGCCGGAGAGGATCATGAGTCCGGTGACGCCATTGGCGGTGATCGGCGTGCGAACGAGCAGCACCGTGGTGTAGATGGAGATGTGCCGCAGGTACAGCTGCGCCGTCCAGTGCTCAGCGTTCTTACGGCTGCGCACTTCCGGCGGCTGTGCCACTGCGCGCAGCTCTTCGAGCGTCGGCCGCTGTGGCCGGGCAGGACTGAGCACATTCCCTCCAAGCTGATTGCGGCTGTCCAGATCGGTCTGAGCGTCCAGTTTACCGTCAATTCACTTCAAGGACATGCAGGGGCCGTTTAGCCCTGTGCCCGGCTGCCCTTCGCCTCGACAGCGGAGGTGATGATGTCGGTGAGGTCGTACTGCGCCTTCCACGCGAATTCGCGTCCGATCCGTTCGACGTCGGCGATGAGCTGTGGCGGATCCCCGGCGCGGCGCGACCCCATCTCCGGGGTGATCGGGCGCTGGAGCACCCGGGCGATCGTGTCGATGACCTCGGAGACGGACGCCCCGGAACCGGTGCCGACGTTGAACACGGACTCGGCTGCCGGACCGTCGGCTGCAGCGAGATAGTCGAGAGCGTAGATGTGCGCTTCGGCCAGATCAGCGACATGCACGTAGTCACGGATGCAGGTGCCGTCGGGAGTGTCGTAGTCGTCACCGAAGATGACCGGCGCCTGGCCCTTGTCGAGCCGGTCGAGCACGATCGGCACAAGGTTCATGACCGCAGTGTCGGCCAGATCGTCCCAGGCAGTGCCGGCGACATTGAAGTAGCGCAGCTTTGCGGCCTTCAGGCCGGTGGCGGTCATCGCGTTGTCGATCATCCATTCGCCGATGAGCTTCGTCTGACCATACGGGTTGATGGGCTTGCAGTCGATGTCCTCACGAACGGTCGGCACATCGGGCATGCCGTAGGTTGCGGCTGAGGAGGAGAACACCATCGTGCCCACGCGGTTCGCCTCCATCGCCGCGAGCAGGTTCGCCAGTCCCCCGACGTTCTGCCGGTAGTACCAGACGGGCTTCTCCACGGACTCGCCCACCTGCTTCTTGGCGGCGAAGTGGATGACGGAGTCGACATCGTAGTCTGCCATGATCCGGCCGAGACGCTCTTCGGCGTCCGGTGCGGCGATGTCGATCCGCTCCAGCGGTGAGTCACCGACGCGGGAGGCGAAGCCGGTGGAGAGGTCGTCGACGACAACGACCTCGTCGCCTCGCTGCTGGAGCATCCGGACGACGTGGGAGCCGATGTATCCGGCACCGCCGGTGACGAGTACAGCCATCAGGTAACCTCCGTGAGAGTCACGCCGCGACCTGCGGCTTGCACAGCATGATCGCACATATAAAAGGGAAGTGACGTTGCGGTCAAGACGATAGGTCAGTCTTGATCTGGGTCGTCGAGATCTCGGGCGTTCGCGCAAGGTACACCACTTCGCAGTGCTCCTCGAGGTCGTCGAACTTGCCTTCCCAATCGTCTCCCATGACGAAGACGTCGATGTGATACTGCCGCACATCGTCGACCTTCTGTTCCCAGTTCTCTTCCGGAATCACGAGGTCGACGTATCGGATCGCTTCAAGCATGCGCTTGCGATCCGCGTAGCTGAAGTATGACTTCTTACCCTTACCAGCGTTGAACTCGTCGGTCGAAAGCGCAACGACTAGGTAGTCGCCTTGTTCCTTACACCGTTGCAACAGACGGATGTGCCCGTAGTGCAGGAGGTCGAAGGTACCGTACGTGATGATGCGACGCATTTGTGGCTACTCCAGTGTCTCGAAGGGGCGACCGGATAATTGGTACGAGCAGTGTCTTGTGCCAAGATCCGCGTAATTATAACGGACCAGTAACGCTTAGGTGAAATCCAGACTCGTACGAACACTCATGGACCTCGAACCGATCTTTCCCGGATCGCCCGAGATCACTGAGATGACGCAGTGCCGGGGGGCTCCGAGTTGGCAAGTCTCTAAATTTCCCACTCAGCTTTCACCGGGTACTGCTTTGCGAGCCAACGGACTACGAAGTCGACATTTTCTTTCGAAGCTTCTGGGCTGTCGTTGATGCAGAACGCCGCGGTACGGTCATTCCTGTGGAGTTTTTCGAGACGGTCACGCACGGTTGGATCACTGAGGTCGAAGTAATCGTATGCGATTGAGCCTCTCAGACTCCGTCCGGTGAGGAAGCCGTAGTAGTGATGGAGCCAGCCGTTCACCTCGAAGTCCGAGTCGGCACGCAGCTGGCTGCCCCAGTTCGCGGAGAATATGTCAGGGTACCGTTCTTCGAGCTCGTACATCATCGACTTCAACTGCGGCACCGGAGTGTGGAAGAAGGCATTTGTCGCAGTCCGTCCGAAATCGCGTTCGAGCAGATCAACCACATTGCGCCTGGCCGCTTCGTGCGCGTTTGCGTCGGAGTCGGGGTATGGCAACGTTGCTTTCGAGGTGAAAAAACGCGAGATCCCCTTTGTCATGAAAAAGTGATTCGGCCCAACTTCCCGCCCGAGAAAGATGTCGTCGTTGAAATACAAATAATGCTCTGCAAGACCCGGGATATGATGGAGCCGGCTCCCAATCGCGTGGGAATTGAATGTCGGGAGTCTCCCCTCCTCGCCAAACAGCTCGCGATGACTGACCATCGAAATCTTCGGATGCGACACGTCGAGCCAGACTGGAATTTGATCGTCTGTGACAATGTGTATCTTTCGGATCCAATTCAGGTGAGGCACGATAGAACGCAGCGAGTACTTGAATTCACCGTTGTCACGGAATCGAGAGTCATCGATGCTATCGGGCAGAACTTCGCCGGTAATCTCTGCAAGCGTTTCATCGAGAGCAGCGCGCCACCTTGGGTCGGATCCGTCAACCCACATATAAACTACATCTACTGGCTGGTCGAAGGTGAACACGTGCGCCTTTATCAACGGTTCAAAGCTTGGAAGAGACTTTCCCGCAAACTGCAGTTCGGCATGCTTCTGCGCTGCCCGCCCTATGAAACTGGTTCGAGAGTTGCGCCCCTCATAGCTCATATTCCCGTGCTCGTCCCGAACCCAACGTTCCACGACGCAACCTTGGGGGCGGTTATAGTATCGGGCTCCATCCTCAAGCGCGTAGACCTGGAAGACCTCGACAAGTCTCTGGCGTTCCACAGCTCGTCGAGCAATCGGGTCGTCAAGGGATGACGCCCACCGAATCTCCTTGCCCCGGGCGTTCCTTGCAGCGACGCCGACATACGGTTTGAAATCTCGCGATTCAGTAGACAGCGCTTTGACGAAGCGCGGCCAGTCATCGTCGTTGATGCCAAAGCTGAGATGAGTGTTATGGATGTTGGGCGTAACAAAATAGGGAACGCCATGGCGGTCCAACAGATCCGAGAGCATTCGGACATTGGCTTCATGTGCCTGACGACGATTGGCGAAGTCTGCCTTACATGCAATCCAGTGGCGGTCACCGATCTCCATCACCGTACCGCGATCGCCAAAGACCTTCGTCCGAGCCATTTCGCCCGCTACTACCTCGCGTGCTTGCGCCCTCACTCGTTTATTCCATCGTCGGAACGGCCGACGATTGGGCAACCGATGCAGGAGTGGAACCTCAGGCAGCTGTTCCACTTCGTCTGAGGAGGAGCGTTGAGACGGGGACCCGTTCAGGAGTGCGGACATCGAATAATTCAGACCTTTCGGAGATATATGGGGATTCAGTGCCTGGAGGTTGAGACTACGCAGTCGTAAAGATAACCCAAACGACTGCAGATCGAAAGAGCTTGTCGATCACTCGAAGCGTTTCAACAGCTTCTCGCATCGTGACAATTGACTGTTCTTTGCCTTGTATCGTTGCGAGGACGTTTCAATGCTCCGTCACGAGCGGCTCGGCTTTTCGAAAAGCGTAACGCGTAATGTCTTCTTCGCTCGGTCCGTGGAACGCGGCCATCGACTCCCACTCGGTGTCGACAGATGCGTTATCGTAGAAGGTAGTTCTGCCGGCTCATAAACGAGAGCGTAATTCTGGACTTTGCATCCGTCGCCCATTCTGACATCAGAGACGATGTAGGCACCCCGTCCAACAACACAGTTCGTTCCCAAGACTGCGTTTTCTCGGACTTGAGCCAAGTGCCACACGGATGTGCCGTCTCCTAAAGCGGCTTCCGCAGAGACATCTGCAGTTTTTTCAATTCGTACCGTCATGCGTTCCTTTCGAAGCCGCTGGGAACGGGGAACCGTTCGTCGAGGAACCCTCGCAGCAGCTGGTCGAGCCGGTCTTGGTCGCTTTCGCTCGTGTTTGTGTCGTTCAGGCACAGCACGTCGAGGTCGGTCCTTCGTGAAAGACGCTGCAAGTACAACTCAGCGTCTGGACGCGCGATATCCATGTATGCGTATTTGATTTGGCTGTCGATGGCTTTGCCGCGGGCATAGGCGTCGAAGTGGTAAAGCGCCGAAGGGATCGAGTAGTCGTCGGGGTGGCGGAACTGAGATGCTGCGACCTGCCTGAAGAGCTCCGGATGCTCGGATTCCATCGCATCGAGCACCGACTTCAGCTGCGGCTGGGGCGTGTGCTTGAACTTATTCGTCACGACTCTGCCGTGGTTTTCGATCATGTACGTGCGGTTCCGCTTCGCAGCCGACAGCACTGGCAGATCGCGTGCTGATGCCGGGTCGACATCGAGCGGTGCTGTCGACGGGAAGAAACGCGAGAGGCCGTTGCCGGTATAGAACAGAGTGGGTTCAACCGGGCGCATGAAGAAGAAGTCATCGTTGAGATACAGGTACTTCTCGCTCAAGCCGGGAATGTGGTGGAGTTGCGATTCGATTGCGTGGGAGTTGAACACCGGCAGAACGCTCGGGTCCGAGAAGATTTCGGTGTGGTCGACAACAGTGATCTTCGGATGTTCGGTGTTGAGCCATTCAGGTATCTGCTTATCGGTGACGATGTAGATGTGGTTCACCCAGTTGGCGTAGTACTCGACTGACCGCAGCGAGTACAGCAGCTCATCCCGTGAGGCGTAGCGAGAGAAGTTCGCAGCGGTTTCATTGAACTCGTCTTCCACCACTGTTCCGGCGGCAAGCTGCTTTCTGCGACTCCACTCCGGATCGCTGCCGTCAACCCAGGTATAGACGATGTCGACCGGACCCTCGACGTCAAGGACGTGTGGATGTGACCATTCGATGGCGGAGTCGTTCTCGTCGACAGCACGGCGCCAATTGTCGGGCGTGATGTACTCGATTGCTGTGGTGCGTTTCAGGATCTTCCGGTGAAGGGTGCCGGGGATATGCGTCTCTCCGTCTACTCGCTCCGTTCCCTTGCCGAGCACCTTCCAAGGTTCGACCACCACCCGCTCCTTTGACGTGGATATGGTGATCCCATTGGCGTCGGTGATGCGGCGTTCAAGATAGATACGTCGGATCTCTTTCGGCATCGCCTTTGCAACGGCAACCGCTATCGTCCTACTGTTGCGTCCGACGATCGTCATCTGCCAGCCTTCGCTGCGCGGCAGTTTCGCCGCTGTCTCGATGACAGCTGTGACCTGGCGCTCTGAGACCACCAGAAGGGGTCGAAAACGGCTGATCTGCGGCAGCTGTACGAACTCAATACCCTGCTCGGCAAACGCCGAGCGCACAGTCTGGAGGTTCTGCTGAACGTTGCGCAGCGCATCGAACCCCTGCTGGGCTCTGGCTCCCGGTACTTGACGAGGTTTGAGGATCCGCTGCTGCCATTCGTGTTCCCTGTGCCCGAACTTCGACAGCCAGAGCTTCTGTTCCATGGTCAGGCGCCGAGCGCCCCACGAGCGAACAGACCGGATGGCATTGCGCACGACGAAAGTCCCCTTAACTGCATTGCGGCGGATTCCGGCTGTGTCACCGGACTCTACCGAATGTTACTTCACCTGGGGGTCACTTTCAGTTCACGCCACGTTCGCCGATGATGTTAAGTGCTGCTCGTTCGAACCGGCGTTGCTGCTCACCCGGCGCAGTATCACCGAGGTAGTAGGCCCGGGCATCGCGCGCCGCACCGCTGTCGGACGAACCCGCAGTTGCGGTCACTAGATCGACGATTTCACTCGGTTGACGCGCCTCACCCGCAGGCGCACGGTCTAAGAGCCCACCGGGCAGCACTTCTGCACCGGGATCATCCGGCCGGATGAGTACGAGCGGCTTGCCTGTCGAGAGCCAGTCGAAGGCCAATGCCGACATTTCGGCAAGGCACGCATCAGCTGCGTCAAATTGCCACCCCAGCCGCATATCATCATCGAGGTATCCGCGCGGATGCTCGATCACCAACTGTTTGACCGCAGCAAGCGCCTGTGCTGTCTCGACGTCCATGACCCCGGTGCGCGGGTGGGGGCGGAAGATCACCCGACAGCCGGTTTCAAGCAGCCCGCGCACGATTGCCGGGCCGTTGAGCTTGAGGGTGCCGTACGCCATCGACGGCGAGTCGCCCTCCCAGGTGGGTGCGTAGAACACGGTCAGCCGTGCGCTATCCGTCATCTCCCGCCAGGCCTGCGGCGCCTGGCGCGGCGCGTCGAGCTGCGGGCGACCGATGTCGATCATGCGCGCTTCGCCTCCCTGCTCCCGGAATCCGACAAGCGTGTCTAAGAGGCGCTGGCGAGCGGCCTGGCCAGCAGTGAAGATGTAGTCATAAGCCTTGAGCTGATTGGAGATCATCGAGACCTTCTCGCTCTCCCCGTGGCTCAGGTGCACATGCGCTGGCCGGGTGAAGCGCAGCGACTGGAAGTTCATCGTGGCTTGGTTGACGTAGAAGACGACACGCAGACTCGGCTGGCCCATAAAGGCTTCAAGGTCCTTGGCAAGTCGGCCGAAACGAATCGGAAGCTGCGTAGCCGGTGTGATGCGGCGGGCGTGATCAGCATTGCGACAGAAGATCGCCAACGGGGCCTCACCGTGGCCTTCTTCGACAAGGCGCTCAGACAGCCTCTCAAACGGCAGCAGCCATTCACGCAGCTGGTAGAGGCTGGCTGCGTCCCCAGCGAAATAGGCCGCAACGACGAAAGCGTCGTCCGGTTGCGGTGCATAAGTCGGGTCAAGTCCGCGTTCGACGAGACGACCGCGCACCAATGCCGCACTGGCGCGTGCGATCGACCGGCCACGATTGACAGCCTGGACGCCGACTCGACGCAACTGGTCGGATCGTGTCGGGAAGCTCATGCCCATCACCCTAGCCTGCGGCCCTGCACTGCAACCGGGGATAGGCAGATATGCACCAGCGTCATCAGCTCAGCGCTATGCGGTCCTCCGCTTCCCGCCAGGCGACCTCGAGCCAGACCGAACCGAGTGCTGCATCAGCGGTGCTGCCGACGGTGAGCCGCGAGCGCAGCTGGTCAGCTTCCTCAGAGGTGGCCATGGTTGCCCTGAGGAAGGAGGGCAGGATCTCCTCGTTTACATCGCAGGCAGGAATGCGCAGCTGACGATCGATGTCAGCATTCGGGTGCTTGTCGAGAACCGCACCCATATCAGGGAATCGGGCTTCGAGGCGGTTGGCCAGGTCACCGGTGCACTGCGGGTTGTTCGCACATGCCCGGGCGACCGCCTCGGCCGGGTCGTCGATGAGGGTCAGGAGAACATCCAGCGGAAGGTCTGGGTTGGCGGCCAGTTGCACGCGCAGCTCCTCGGGCCCCCAGCCGCAGATGATCCGCGCCGCCTCCTTCGCCAATCCCGGCTTCGCCGGCTCCTCAGCGCCGTGGCTCGACTTCTCCGGGAAGCGGCGGATGACGTCTTCGTAGTGCCACTCGTGGAACTGGCTGCGCGGCACATTGAGGAAGCCCTCCTCGCGCAGGATCCTCTCCCACACCTCGCCGACGGTGTCAGTGGGGGTCGGCTCGCCGGCTTTCTCCTTGTCCAGAACGACTGACTCGCGCACTCCGCAGGCGCGCTTCTGCCGGCGGGTGGCGATTGAGGAGCGCAGCGTGTAGGCGGGTTTGTCGATCCAGTCGGCGAACGGCGAGTCGAAGTGGCGGATGATCGACATCGAGTTCCACCGTCCGGTGCGCTCGGGGTCGACGGCGTTGATGACGCAGTCCTGCACGGAGTCAAGGGTCAACAGGATCTGGCGGAACTCCGGGTGGTCGTGGGACTCGCGGGCGAGCACGTAGGCGATGTCCTGCGGGATCCGGCGCATGCCGGTCAGGTGTGCGATGGCCTCATCCCATTGCGCGTTCGACGCCGCACCCCGCACCTCATACCACTCGGCAGTCATGGACACCATTCAACCATGAGCGGTTCAGGGAACACAGTGCGCCTTGTCAGCCCTCACCCGCCTGTGCTGCCGGTAATGTGAGGAATGAGGCCGCGCCAGGCAGGCGCCGGCCATCGATCTGCAAGAGAGGACTACCTGATGGAATTCCGTTACCTCGGCAACTCCGGACTCAAGATCTCCGAGATCACCTACGGCAACTGGCTCACCCACGGCTCCCAGGTGGAGAACGAGATCGCCACGAAGTGCGTGCACGCCGCACTCGACGCCGGCATCACGAGCTTCGACACCGCAGACGTCTACGCCAACACCAAGGCCGAATCGGTTCTCAGCGAGGCCCTCAAGGGTCAGCGCCGTGAGTCGCTGGAGATCTTCACCAAGGTCTACTGGCCCACTGGCCCGCGTGGGCACAACGACTGCGGCCTGTCGCGCAAGCACATCATGGAGTCGATCAACGGTTCGCTCTCCCGCCTGCAGACCGATTACGTCGACCTCTACCAGGCACACCGCTACGACTACGAGACGCCGCTGGAGGAGACGATGCAGGCCTTCGCCGATGTCGTGCGCGCCGGCAAGGCCCTCTACATCGGTGTCAGCGAGTGGACCGCCGAGCAGATCCGCGCTGCCCACGGCATGGCCAAGGATCTGGGCATCCAGCTCATCTCCTCGCAGCCGCAGTACAACATGCTCTGGCGGGTCATCGAACCCGAGGTGGTGCCGACCTGCCAGGAGCTGGGCATCTCCCAGATCGTGTGGTCGCCGATCGCCCAGGGTGTGCTCACCGGCAAGTACAAGCCCGGCCAGCCGCTGCCCGAAGGTTCGCGTGCCACCGATGAGTCCGGTGGAGCGAAGGCCGTCGCCGGCCTGCTCGAGGACGAGACCCTCGAAGCCGTCGCCAAGCTCGAGCCGATCGCCCAGGACCTGAACCTGACGATGGCGCAGCTGGCGATCGCCTGGGTGCTCGCCAACGACAACGTCGCTGCCGCACTCGTCGGCGCCTCACGCCCGGAGCAGATCACCTCGAACGCTGAGGCCGCCGGGGTCAAGCTCGATGCCGATGTGCTCACGAAGATCGACGACGCCCTTGCAGGCGTTGTCAAGAACGACCCGAAGCTCACCGTCTCTCCAGAGACCCGTCCCTGCTGAGGCCGATAGCCGGCGTCGGCTGAGACGAGCTGACAGAAACGCATACTGGGCGGTGCACTGTAGTGCGCCGCCCAGTTCCGCGCTCGGCCGCTGGGACATGCGACATGCCCGGTCGCTAGGACTTGTGGCGGACCTGCCACATACCGAGCACGCATGACGCAGCAGCCCGGGGTTGACTCGGTGGTGAGTCCTTCACCGCCGAGCTGATTGCAGGAGTCCGCTGTGTACTCACGCCCACCTCACCAGGAAATCCCCCGCGACCTCTACGGTCTGCCAGCCACTCCCCCGGATACCCGCACCCCGAGCCCGGCTCCTGACCGGCCGAGCTTTTCACCTGCGGCCACGGTGCGCCGCTCACGGGGCATACGCCCGATGCTCATCGTCATGAGCGTCGTCATCGCAGCGGCCCTGCTCGCGGGACTCGCTGCGGCTGTGCTGTTCTATGGCGTCTGACCGGGTGGCAACGACTGTGACAGATGCGATCTGATCACGACTGTGACGGATACAATGCCGTCATGACGGCTCTGCGCATCACCTCGGAATTCATCGCCCGCTATGCCCCGCACTATGTGATCACCGAGCTCGAAGACCGCCTGCTGACCAAAGACGCGAAGAAGGCACGCAAGAAGGAGCGGCTGAAGTACAAGTCGCTGCTGCGCTTTGCGGAATGGAAGGCGGTTGCCGTTCTGCCGATACTCACCGGCTACTCTGACAAGACCACGCAGAAGGACATCGAATACCTGACCTTCCTGGCGCTGGAGGAGGACACCCCTGATCACTGGCGGATTCCGATCCTGTCGATCATCGACGGGGTCGGCAAGCCCTTCGCCAGTGCGATCCTCTCAGCGGTCTACCCCGCGGATTTCGCACTCATGGACGCCCGCTCGGTCGGTGTGCTCTTCGAAGCGGGCCTGCTGGAGTCGAAGAACACCGCCCGCGTGCCGTATGAGGACTACCTGGGCGTCGTGCGAATGATCGCCAGCGAAGCGAATGTCAGCCTGCACGAGGTCTACCGTGCCCTCTATACATACGCCGAACTCGGCGAACTGGCCGCCGAAGACACTGCGACGGTTGACGGCACAGAGTCTGCCACGACGGCACCGGCCAAGGGCAAACCTGGCGAGACCACGTCTGCCACGGCGAAGAAGTCAACTGCGCAGAAGAGCACCACCTCGAAGGCTGCGCCGAAGAAGGCCACTGCCAAGAAGGCCACCGGCAAGAAGTCGACAGCCAGGAAGTCGGCGACGAATAAATCGACAGCTCAGAAGACGACAGCGAAGAAGTCGAATAAGAAGTGAGCCGCAGGCGGTGCCGCCAGCCTGATCGGGTTGGGTCGGCTGCGCGGCACTGTCAGGTCATCACTGTCGCGTCAGCGCGGCTGTGCCGGTGTGCTCGTGCCCGCGGTCAGCCAGTCGGGCAGGTTGGGGATGACGCACTCGCGGGTCAGGGAGGCGAACCGGCGCTCGGCGGTGTCGGCCGGTAGGTCATCGAAGGAGAACCAGGCAGCCTCGGCGATCTCCTCGTACACCGCAGGTGCGGTGACATTCAGACCAGCGGGCAGACCGCGGTAGGCGAAGACTGTGCCCGTGACCGCTTGCCCGGCCTCATTGGCAGCCGCCGCTGTCCACGTGCCGAGCTCAGCGAGCCGGTCATCGGCAAGCTCAAGATGCAGCTCCTCGGCGGCTTCGCGGATGATCGCGTGCCGAGCGGACTCACCAGGTTCGGGCTTGCCGCCAGGCAGCATGAACGCCCGGGTGCCCGACTTGCGGACCATGAGCAGCTCACGGTGCTCAGGGTGGCGGATGACGAGGGCGGAGACGCGGATCTCAGGCATGAGGGCACTCTAACAACGCAAGCCGGCCACCGCCTCGGGAGCGGTCACAGACTGATGATGAGCAGGGTCGCCCCCAGCACGACGCCGGCGCCGAGCAGGGTCAAGGTGGTGTAGCCGATGATGTCGCGCATCTTCAGCCCGGCGATCGCAAGCACCGGCAGGGCCCAGAACGGCTGGATCATGTTCGTCCACTGGTCTCCGTAGGACACCGCCATGATCGCGACCGTCGGGTCGACGCCGAGCTGGTCGGCGGCATCGAGCATGATCGGGCCCTGCACGGCGAACTGGCCGCCGCCGGAGGGGACGAAGAAGTTGACCAGGCCGGCGGCGAGGAAGGCGAGCAGGCCGAAGGTCGTCGGGTTGGCGATCGAGACGAGCGCGGTGGAGAAGACGACGATGAGGCCGGTGGCCTTCATCATCCCGAGGATGCCGGCATAGAGCGGGAACTGCAGCAGGATCTCGCCGACGTTGGCGGCGGCCTCCTTCGTCAGGTGGATGAGTTCGAAGGGGCTGCGCACGAGCAGGAAGATGAGCGCCAGGAACGACCAGTTGACGATGTCGAGGGTGAGCGAGCCGCCCTGTGCGAAGTGGACGGCGAGGTAGGCCACGAGGGCGAGCCCGGTGATGAGGGTGAGGATGCGCGAGGCGTCGATCCGGTCAGCAGGTGTCACGACGTCCTCGCCGGCGGGGTCGTAGGCCTCGGATTCGACGTGGGCGGGCAGTTCGACGACCGGGTCGTTCTTCCGCGGGGCGGCCAGAGCGAACAGGGCGGCGCAGACGATGATGACGGCGGCGGCTGCGGCGATGTTCCAGCCGGCGAAGATCGTCTGGGAGACCGGGATGAGCTGGCCGCCTAAGGATTCGGCGAGGAAGGAGTCCGGGGTGGCTGCGGTCAGCGGACCAGAAGCGGAGTAGCCCATGTGCCACACGACCATGCCGGAGTAGCCGGCAGCCACGAGCAGCGGGAAGTGGACCTTCATCTGCCTGCCGCGAGCCTGGATGGCGATCTCACGGGCGAGCAGTGCGCCGACGACCAGACCGAGTCCCCAGGTGATGAGAGAGGCGAAGCTGGCGACGATGAAGACGAAGACGTATGCCATGAGCGGGCTCTGCGGCACGGCGGCCAGCGCGGAGAGGCCCTTGCGGACCGGCCCGGTGTTAGCCAGGATGTGGCCGAGCAGCAGGATGAGCGCCATCTGGGTCATGAACTCCAGCAGCCCGGCCAGGCCCTCTCCCCAACCGGTGAGCACGTCGACGGGGCGGGCATCGGTGAGGATGAACGCAAGTATCGCAACGACGAGGGTGAGCAGGATGGCGAAGACCAGCGATGACGGCACCCAGCGCTCGAGGAAGTGATTCAGCGGTCGCATGAGCCCGCGTGAAGCCTGCGCGTTCGACTGCGCTTCCTGGCTTTCCGGGGTGGTCGGGGGCGGAGTGTGACTAGCCATGGGGTGTGGGCCTTTCTCGTCGTTGAGTTTCGGTTGTGCTGACCGCTGATCGCGGTCGGATCGGTCGGATGTGCTCGCACCATGCTACGGGTGATGACGCCCCGGCTCTGAGGCGGGGTTCAGGGTGCTGGCTTCAGAGCGGAGACCTGGACCGGCATCCCAGGTCGGCCGACTATCGGACGAAGTGCCGCAGATCCCGGCCAATTCACCGAACATTCAGGAAACCTGGTTGTCACCCGATGTTACCCAGGTTACTCTCAGAGAGAATTGATATTTCTCTGACCTTCGAAGGGACAGCCCCATGAAGCGCACATCTCTCCGCCGCCTGGCTGCCGGAGCCTCCGCCGCCGCGCTCGTCAGCGCGGGTGCACTCTTCGGTTCCTCGGCCGCATTCGCGCAGCCGACGCCGGAAGAGACTGACACCGTCACCGAGCCGGCAGGTCAGTCGGCTGAGACCGGTAAGACGTCTGAGGACTCAAAGCAGGCCGACGAGAAGACGTCGGAAGACTCGAACGAGAAGAAAGTCGAGACGAAGGTTGAGGAGCCTGCCGCCTCGAATACCGAGGAGTCAGCAGGCACCGGAACCCAGGAGCCCACGGATTCCAATCCCAATCCGACGCCAGATTCTGACCCGGCTGAAGACGACGGCGACGATGAGGCCCCGGCGTTCGACCCGCAGGTGAGCTCGGCTCCGGATGAGATCACCGCTGCAGACCTCGCCGACCCGGACAAGGGCATCAGCATCACAGCCTCGAACCTCCAGCCCGGAGACGTTGTCACCGACAACCTCACCAACAAGCCGAAGACCGCTGACGGTGAAGAGCTGACGACCGGCGTCTACTACACGGGCGATCCGAGCGACTTGGAGGTCAGCGACACAGTGGACTTCACCGTTACCGTCTCCCGCGAGGGTGAAGATCCGAAGGACTTCGACTTCACCGTCACGATCATCGGTGAAGACGACGGCGACGATGAGGCCCCGGCGTTCGACCCGCAAGTGAGCTCGGCCCCGGATGAGATCACCGCTGCAGACCTCGCCGACCCGGACAAGGGCATCAGCATCACAGCCTCGAACCTCCAGCCCGAAGACGTTGTCACCGACAGCCTCACCAACAAGCCGAAGACCGCTGACGGTGAAGAGCTGACGACCAGCGTCTACTACGAGGGCGACCCGAGCGACTTCGAGGTGGGCCAGAAGGTGGGCTTCACCGTCACCGTCTCCCGCGAGGGCGAAGAGTCGAAGACCTTCGACTTCACCGTCACAATCATCGGTGAAGACGGCGGTGACGAAGAGACCATGGAGCCGGAGCTGAAGATCTCACCGCAGAAGATCAGCGCCACCGACTTCCGCAATGAGAACAAGGGTGTCCAGCTCACCGTCACGAACTGCTACCCCGGTGAGGCAGCAGCGTTCATCATCGAACATGAGAACGGCGAGCTGAGCTACGAAGTCGACGCCGACACCAACGACGACGGCACCGCCGTCATCGAGCATATCCACGGCACGGGCAACGCACCCGACTCCGCTTACACAGGCACCTACACCGTCACCGTCATCTGCGGCGATGGCGAGAGCGACGGAACGTTTTCCGTCCACGCCGATGACAACGGCACGGGCGGCGGTGACTCTGACAAGGGCCGTTACCGCGACCGCAACGAGCTGCCGCGCACCGGCTCAGACCTGACAGCACTCTACGGTGCAGCCAGCCTGCTGGCCGTCGGAGCTGCAGCCATGGTGGTCGGCCGTCGCAAGAGCACCAAGCAGTGATGACCGACGGCTGAGAAGCTGACATTCTGTGGCTCGCTGGGGATTCTCCCGGCGGGCCACAGTCATGTCTGCGCACAGGTGCGACCGCGCAGTCGTCACCTTCACCCGGCGCGCGGAGAGACAATAAGAGCTGAGCCGGCACGCTGATCGCACGTGTCAAAAGAGATGGCCCGCCGGGCGAACCCGGCGGGCCAACATCATGCGCTGAGATCAGCTGTTCTTGTAGTACAGCTGCTTGTTGCAGAACTCGTCCATTGCGAGCGGGCCGAGCTCGCGGCCGACGCCGGAGCGCTTGACGCCGCCGAAGGGCAGGTACTCCCGGGTCTGTTCAGGTCCGTTGACGAAGACCATGCCGGCCTGCAGCTGCTCGGCGACCTTCTCCGCCCGGCTCATATCCGAGCTGAACACGGCCGAGCCGAGACCGAACGGGGTGTCGTTGGCCAGCTCGACGGCCTCCTCGTCGGAGGAGACGCGGAAGATCATGAATGCCGGGCCGAAGAGCTCCTCATAGTAGCCGCGCTTGCCCTTCTGCACATCCGTGAGCACGACCGGCTCGACAAAGGCACCCTCACCGTCATAGGCCTTGCCGCCGGCCAGCAGAGTCGCGCCGTCGGAGACCGTCGCCTCGACCTGCTCCATGAACCGCTCCTGCGCTGCCTTCGACGACAGCGGGGCCAGCTGTGAGTCCTCTGCCAGCGGGTCAGCCGGGGTGAACTTCTTTGCCGATTCCGTGATCTTCTCAACGAATTCGTCGTAGATGTCGTCCATGACGATCATGCGCTTGGGCGAGTTGCAGGCCTGGCCGGTGTTGCCCATGCGAGCCTGGAACAGCGTCTTGGCGGTCGCGGCGACATCCTCGGAGTCGAGCACGACGTACGGATCCGAGCCGCCGAGTTCGAGGACGACCTTCTTGAGGTTCTTGCCCGCCTCAGCGGCCACGGCCGAGCCGGCGCGCTCGGAACCGGTCAGGGACACGCCCTGATTGCGCGGATCCGGCAGGATGATGTCAGCGACCTGCTCATTGGTGGCGTAGACGTTGATGTACGCGTCAGCCGGCAGACCGGCCTCGGCGAAGATCTTCTCCATCACCTGCGCCGAGCGCGGGCACTGCGGGGCGTGCTTGAGGATGATCGTGTTGCCCAGCGCCAGGTTCGGTGCAGCGAAGCGGGCGACCTGGTAGTACGGGAAGTTCCACGGCATGATGCCCAGCAGCGAGCCGACCGGCTTGCGCAGCAGGTAGGCCTCACCGTCCTTGGGTCCCTTGAGCTTCTCCTCGGAGATGAACTCAGCGGCGTTGTCGGCGAAATACTGGTAGATCATGCTCGCCAGTGCGGCTTCGCCCTTGCCCTCCGGGACGGCCTTGCCCATCTCCAGCTGGATGATCTCAGCGAGTTCCTCGGCACGATCCGAATAGATCTGGGCGACCTTCGACAGGATGGCGGTGCGCTCCTGAACCGGGGTGGTGGACCAGGTGGCATAGGCGTTGTGCGAGCGGGCGAGCGCATCGGTGATCTGCTCGTCAGTAGCGGTTGGGAACTCCTCGACGACCTCACCGGTGGCCGGATTGACGACTGCATACTGCGACATCTCTGATTCCTTTCAGTCGACCGTCGCAGACCGCTTACCTTGGGCTGCGACGGTGCAGGCCGGCCTGTGCGCCGGCGGTTGATGCCCACGCTAGTCGCCAGTGGGCCTCCTGTTCAACCGGCGTAGACTGGCGCTGAGACCTGACCGCATCACCTGCTGAGAGGATCGATTGTGACCGCTGAGAAGCACAGCATCGAAGAGCTCACCGCCCGTTACTACGCCACCGTCGACTCGGGTGATGCCGATGCGACCTCGGCGCTGTTCGCCGCCGACGCCAGCTACGACCGGCCGGGCTACCCGACGATGGTCGGGCAGGCGATCACCGACTTCTACCACGGTGAGCGGATCATCGTCTCAGGCCAGCACACCATCACCGAGGTGCTGGTCTCCGGTCAGCAGGCTGCCGTGCAGGGATCGTTCGCCGGCACGCTGAAAGACGGTTCGGAGGCCAGCGAGCGCTTCGCCGACTTCCTCACCTTCGACGACGCCGGTCTCATCACCAACCGGACGACGTACTTCTACCGCGCGGCAGTCTGAGTCAGGCCGCGCAGCCCGTGCGGATCTGAGCCTGCCGCACCGTTCTCACTTCTCGGGATCGGCCTTACTCCTCAGGCCCGTCGTCCCAGTCGTCGGGAGTGTCACCGGATTCGACCTCGGCGCGCAGACGCAGGATGCCCTCCTGCACGCGGTCGCGTTCGGCCGTGAGCGCCTCGGCTGACGGGTAGGCCTGCTCGACCTGTTCGAAGACCGGTTCCATGCCTTCGGCCGACATGTCCGGTTCGGTCACGTCGATCTGCGCGAACGACGGGCCGATGTGCTCCATGAGCCCGCGGAGCCCGGCTTCTCCCCCACCCAGGTGCAGGCCGCCGAACAGTCCGACGGCAGCCCAGCGCATGCCCAGTGAGTTCTTCAGCACCGTGTCGACATCTTCGGCACTGGCGATGCCGGCTTCGACGATGTGGGTGGCCTCGCGCAGCAGGGCGTTCTGCAGACGGTTGCCGACGAACCCGGGGGCTTCCTTCTTCAGCACCACCGGTACGCGGCCCAAGGTGACGAGGAACTCGCGAACCGCAGCCACCACCTCGGGCGCGGTGCGCTCACCGGGGACGACCTCGACCAGGGGCATGACGTGCGGCGGGTTGTACGGGTGGCTGATGAGGATGCGGGCGGCGGCCTCATCGGACAGGCGCGCGGCGATCTTCGTCGGCAGCAGCGCGGAGGACGAGGAGGCGAGCACACAGTGCCGCGGGGCGGCATCGACGAGGTCGGCGAACATCTGGATCTTCGCCTCGAGGTTCTCCGGCCCGGACTCCTGCACCAGGTCAGCGCCGTCCACCGCCTCGGTCAGGCATTGGCAGACCTCGATCGGCGTCTCGGTCTCGGCGGCCAGCCTCTCAGCGACCGTGTCGAGATCCGGGCGGGGATCGAACAGGCGCACGCGGTGTCCGTGGGAGGCGAACAGCCTAGCCCAGGACAGGCCGATCGTGCCGGCTCCGATGATGGCAACAGTCAGCGGGGTTTTGGTGAGCATATGGGCAAACGTACACCGCCGCCTGCCACATTTCGACTCCGCCCGGCACGCGGGGCGGCCAGCACCCTGGCGGTAGTGCGCTGGCGTGGAATAATGAGGCCATGAGCAACGAGAACATCATCGCCGGAGCCGAGGAACAGCTCGCCCAGGCACAGGAGTCAGCTGGTGTCGTCATGCGCTGCCTGCACACCGCCGCTGAGGCAGCCGAGGCCTCGCTGCTGCTCGATGAGGTGTGGAACGTCGGCAGGGCCGGCACCACCCAGCTCGAGCCGGGACTCATCGTCGCACTTGCCCATGCCGGCAACTATGTCGCCGGTGCCTTCGATGCTGAGGACGACTCTCTCATCGGCGTGACGATCGGGTTCTTCGGTCAGCCGCTGGGCAAGATGATGCACTCGCATATCGCCGGTGTGCGACACGATCAGGTGGGCCGCGGCACCGGTGCGGCGATGAAGCTGCACCAGCGGCTGTGGTGCCTCAACCACGGGATCAAACAGATGACGTGGACGTTCGATCCGCTCATCGCCCGCAACGCCTACTTCAACTTCAGCCGCCTCGGCGTCAGCGCGCTGGACTACTACGAGGACTTCTACGGCCAGATGCGCGACGGCGTCAACGAGGGCCAGGCCTCGGACCGGATGCTCGTGTCCTGGCGGCTCGACCTGCCCAAGCGCCCGCCGCTGCCGGAGGCGCTGGAGGGTGCTGATCCGGTCTTCGCACTCGACACCGTCGACGGTGAGCCGCGGCTGAGCGACGTGCCGCGCGAATGCGAGGTCGTCGGAGTGCGGATCCCCAGCGACATCGAATCGCTGCGCGGGGTCGACCCTGAGCTGGCCACCCGCTGGCGGATGGCGCTGCGCGACACCTTCACCGGCCTGATGGAAGACGGGTGGGAGATCGCCACCTGCCGCCGCGACGGGGTGTACCTGCTGACGCATCCGTGACGGGTGAGCTGGCGCAGCCAGTCTGCGAGCCTGCGATCTGCGCGCCTGTGCTTCCGGGCAGAAGTCCGGTCACAAAGTGACGGTCCCGGGTACGGATCAGGGGTAATATTCGACCAGTCTTTGGGCCGAGAAGAGTGAGAGGAGCCATCCTCCCGATTCCTGATTGGGTATCGGAAGGATGGCTCCTCTGTGTGTGCTGTCAGTCCTGCTGCTGGTGCTGACTGCGCAGCAGCTTCTTGTCCAGCTTGCCCACTGAGGTGCGCGGCAGCTCCTCGCAGAAGACGACGTCATCGGGCAGCTGCCACTTGGCGAACCGGTCGGCGAGGACGTCGAGGATGCTGTCCTTCGTCACACCGTCCTCGCGGGCGACGACATAGGCGACCGGGCGCTCATCCCACTTAGGGTCGGGCACCGCGATGACCGCGGCCTCGGCGACCTGCGGGTGATCGAGCAGCGCATTCTCCATGTCAATCGAGGAGATCCACTCACCACCGGATTTGATGACGTCTTTGAGGCGGTCGGTGAGCTTGAGGTACCCCTGCTCGGTCAGCAGCCCGGCGTCGCCGGAGCGCCACCAGCCGTCCATGAACCTCTCAGCGCTGTCGTCGAGGTTGTGGTAGCTGCTCGTGATCCACGGTCCGCGGAAGAGCACCTCGCCCTGTTCACCGGCCGGCACCTCAGCTCCGGCCGGGTCGACGATCTTGACGTCGATGCCGGTGACCGGCAGACCTTGGTAGCGCTGCAGATCCCACACCTCCTCCTCGCTGAGCTCCATGCCGGGCTTGAGGTGCCAGTTGACGGTCACCAGCGGCGTCGTCTCCGTCGCACCGTAGGCGTGGATGACCCTGACGCCGGTGAGGTCGGTCAGACCCTTGAGCAGCGCCAGGGGCGGTTCGCTGGCACCTGAGACCACCCGGGTGCCGGAGAGGTCCGGCGGAGTGTCGAGAGCCTTGAAGTGCTCGAACAGCGGAGTCAGCAGGGCCGGTGCTGCGTTGGCGACGGTGACGCCGAAACGGGTGAACCCCTCGGCCACCGGGGTGATATCCGCAGCAGCGAAGCGGCCCGGCAGCACGACACCGGCGCCGGCGGCCAGCGCCGTCTGGGGGAAGCCCCACGAGATGACGTGGAACATCGGCGTGATCGGCATGACGACGTCGGTGTAGTCGACCTGGAGGCCGGCCAGCGAGGCCATCGTGTGCAGGTACATGCCGCGGTGGGAGTAGAACACGCCCTTGGGCTTGCCGGTCGTGCCGGTGGTGTAGCCGGCATAGGCGGCGGTGTTCTCGTCGATGACCTGCCAGTCGTAGTCGGTCGGTCTGCCGGAGATGAGCTCCTCATAGGAGTACACGTTCTCCAGGCTCGTTTCGATCTCGCTCAGCGGCTTGTCGGTGAGCACCACCCAGCCCTTGACGTAGGTCGAGGGGGCGAAGGCCTCGGCCAGCGGCAGCAGCGATTCGTCGACGAAGACCCAGTCGGTCTGCGAATGGTTGACGACATAGGCGAGGTCGGGGACCGCCAGGCGCAGATTCATCTGCAGCATCGTCGCCGCTACACACGGCACGCCGAAGTACAGTTCGAAGTGGCGGCGGGAGTTCCAGTCCATGACGCCGACGGTGCTGCCGGCACCGATCCCGAGCTCATCGAGGGCGTGGGCGAGCTGGCTGATGCGGGCGTACTCTTCGCTGTAATCCGACTGGTGCCACTGCCCGGCCAGATCGCGGTAGGTCACCGGTGCATCGGAGAACGTCCGGTTGGCATGCCGGAGGAAGGTGGTGAGGTTGAGCTGGTAGTCATCGCCCATGGTCGAGCGGTTGCCGGTGAGCATGAGGGTGTGCCTTTCATGTCATGCGATCGGTGCGGGTGCAGCGGCTGAGAGGTTCAGGCGCCGCGGAACTCCGGGGTGCGCTTGGCGAGGAACGCCGTGACGCCTTCGGCGGCATCGGCGGAGTCCTTGAGCATGTCCTGGCCAGTGGCCTCGCGGTTCAGGGCTGCGTCGAGTTCGTGCAGGGTTGCCTGGTTGATCGCCCATTCGGTCTCGCCGAGTGCCAGGGTGGGGCCGGCGGCGAGCTGGGAGGCGATCTCCTGTGCCCGGGTGAGGTACGCCTCGGGTGCGGTGACCTCGGTGGCCAGGCCCCAGTCGTAGGCCTGGGCGGCGTGGACCTTCTCGCCGGTCAGGGCCATGCGCAGGGCGCGGTGGCGGCCGGCGGAGGCGGCGACGAGTGCCGTCGAGCCGCCGTCGGGCATGAGGCCGATGCGGGTGAAGGCGAGCATGAGGTAGGACTTCTCGCTCATGATGACGTAGTCGCAGATGAGCGCGAACGAACAACCGACACCGGCGGCCGGGCCGGAGACGGCGGCGACGGTGGGCACGCGCAGGTCGCGGATCTTGCCGATCGCCTCGTTAATGAGATCGAGGCCGACGCCCTTGAGCTCGCCGCCGGTCATCGCTGAGACGTCAGCTCCGGAGCAGAAGGAGCGTGCGTCGCCGGTGAGGATGACGGCGCGGGCCTCTTCAGCGGCGCGCTCGAGTGCTGTGTTGAGGGCGATGACGGTGTCGCGGGTGAGTGCGTTGAGCGCCTGTGGGCGGTTGAACCGGATCGTCATGACGCCGGCGTCGAGGGTGACGTCGAGCTCCTCAGCCATGGGGGTCCTCCTGGATGTCGAGAATGACTTTGCCGATCACCGAGCGGTTCTCCAGCTCGGTGATCGCCGCTGCGGCCTGGTCGAGGCTGAAGCGGGCGTGGATGTGGGGGTTGAGCTGGCCGTTTGCGAGGTATTCGCGCAGGTGGGCCCACTGCTTCTGGGCCATGAGCGGGTCGGACGGCAGGGCGGCGCCCCAGCCGACGCCAGCGACGGAGATGTTGTTGAGCAACAGCCGGTTGACTTTGACCTCCGGGATCGAGCCTGCGGTGAAGCCGAGCACGAGCAGTGTGCCGAAACGGGCCAGACACCGCAGGGAGTCGGTGAAGCGGTCCCCGCCGACGGGGTCGACGACGACGTCGACGCCGCGCGGGGCGATGTCCTTGACGGCGTCTTTGAAGCCGTCGGCGCGCACGACGTGCTGGGCGCCGAGTTCGGTGACCATCGCGGCCTTCTCATCACTGGAGACCACCGCGATGACCTCAGCCCCCATTGCCAGGGCGATCTGCACGCAGGCCGAGCCGAGGCCGCCGGCCGCACCGTGGATGAGGACGCGCTGACCCGGCTGCAGGTTCCCGCGGGTGCGCAGGGCGAAGTCGGCGGTCAGGACGTTCATCGGCATCCCGGCCGCAGCCTCCAAGGAGAGCTCCTCAGGCAGGGGCAGAACCATAGCCTCGGGTGCGGTGGCGAACTGGGCGAACGCCCCGCTCGGGATGATCGCAGCGACCCGGTCACCGGGGGCGAAACGGGAGGAACGGGATTCGACGACGGTGCCGGCGAGTTCGGAACCGAGGATGAAGGGCGGTTCGTGCTTGGTCTGGTACTGCCCGTAAGTCTGGAGCAGCTCGGGGAAGGTGACCCCGGCGCAGGCGACCTCGATGAGGACTTCGCCTTCGGCCGGGGACGGTGCGGGTGCGTCCTGCAGCTCGACTGCGCCCGGGCCGTCGAGGCGGGTGACGTGGATGGCCTTCATACTCTCCCTTTTCGCCGTGAGACTGTGCCAGCAGGGCGAGTGCGCCCTTGCCACGGTCGATGCCGGCAGCTAGATTGAATCCGGTATCGAACGATTGTTCAGCAGACTACTGGCTTGATCTGTCTCACACAAGAAGAGGTGGGACGCAAAGCCTGCGAGGAGTGAGATGAACCGTCACAACCAGTCCCAGGTCACCCCTTATATCGCCCACACAGCTGAGCTGACCCGCGAGCTCATCGACGTGCTCGTGGCCACCGGTGACGAGGCGTCTGTGGCCGCACGGGTCGGGGAGCTGGCCGGGCAGCTTCAGGCACTGGCCGCCGATCCGTCGCAGGCGGCACCGGCGCACGGCGCCCGAAAGTCCTACCTGCCCAACGACCGTAGCCCGGTGACCTCGCTGCGCAACCCGATCGCCCCGCCGATGGAGCTCAGCTACTCAGACGGCCGCGCTGAGGGCACCGTAACGCTGAGCGCACCCTATGAAGGCCCACCGCAGCGAGCGCACGGCGGGGTCGTGGCGATGCTGCTCGATCACGTCATGGGAGCTGCTGCCAACACCGATGCCCCGCCGCCGGCGCTGACCCGGATGCTGTCGATCGACTACTTCGACGGCACCCCGCTCGGGGCAGAGGTCACCGTCGTCGCCTGGGTCGACCGGGTTGAGGGTCGCAAGAAGCACATGGTCGGCGAGATCCGGCACGATGGGAAGGTGTGCGCGCGCTCGACCGGGCTGTGGATCGATCTGCCGGCCGAGGTGTACGAGAAGGCCTTCGCCGCGGCGGGTTTCGCCCCGGAATCATTCGCCTGACCACAACAGTGTGACCCCGGTCGCAGGGGCCGGCAGGCAGCTGGCTACAGTTGAGCTCGGTCACACCCACTGCACCGCTCCAAAGGAGTCCACATGAACGACGCAGTCATCGTCGCCGCCCGGCGCACCCCGACCGGTAAGCGCGAAGGCGTGCTCTCCGGCATCCATCCTGCTGACCTTTCGGCCCTCGTCATCGAGGACCTCGTGACGACCACCGGCATCGACCCGGTCGTCCTCGACGATGTCATCTGGGGCAATGTCACCCAGGCCGGCGAGCAGACCGGTGACATCGCCCGCACCGCAGCCCTGTCTGCAGGCTTGCCGGAGTCGGTGCCCGGTGTCACAGTCGACCGCCAGTGCGGCTCGTCCCAGCAGTCTGTGCACTTCGCCGCCGCCGGACTCATCGCCGGTCATTACGATGCCGTCATCGCCGGCGGTGTCGAATCGATGTCGCGCAACCCGATGGGCTCCTCGCTCATGGGCAAGAGCCCCTACGGCGAGCGCTTCCTCGCCCGCTACGACGGCGTGTTCCCCAACCAGGGAATCGGCGCGGAGATGATCGCCGAGCAGTGGGGTTTCGACCGCACGCAGCTCGATGAGTTCGCGATCGAATCCCACGAACGGGCAGCCGCGGCCACCGATGCCGGTGCCTTCGAATCGCAGATCGTGCCGGTCGAGACCGAGCACGGCACCATCACCGCCGATGAGGGCATCCGTCGCGGCGGCACCGTCGAGGGCCTGGCGAAGCTCAAGACCGTCTTCCGCGAAGACGGCGTCATCACCGCCGGCAACGCCTCCCAGATCTCCGACGGCTCAGCAGCCCTGCTCATGATGACCTCGGAGAAGGCCCGCGAGCTCGGACTCACGCCGATCGCCCGTGTGCACACTGCGGTGCTGGCCGGAACTGATCCGGTCATCATGCTCACCGGCCCGATTCCAGCGACCCAGAAGGCCCTCAGACGCTCGGGGCTGTCGATGTCAGACATCGGCGTCTTCGAAGTCAACGAGGCCTTCGCCTCGGTGCCACTGGCCTGGGCCAAGGACCTCGAGGCAGACACAAAGCTCATGAACCCCAACGGCGGAGCGATCGCGTTGGGTCACCCGCTCGGCGGCTCGGGCGCCCGCCTCATGACGACGATGGTCCACCACATGGCCGACAAGGGCATCAGGTACGGCCTGCAGACGATGTGCGAAGGCGGCGGCCAGGCCAACGCCACCATCCTCGAACTCCTCTGACACCGTTCCCGAGGCACAGCTGGAAACCCAGCCACCGCCTCGGGCGCGGCACCGTCACCGGCACGGCCC
>NZ_JALXKS010000031.1 GCF_025144725.1 Brevibacterium sp. p3-SID960
CACTCATAGAGAAAGTCGAGCCCGGGTTGAGCACTGCTCCCCGGGCTCGCTCCTATTCACGGCAGATCCGCCGGCAGTCGAGACCGAACCGACGCCGCGCATGAACAGCCAGTGCCATTGCCCGTCTGTCAGACAGGCCCATGCTCCCTTTTGTCTCTTCCGCGGGTGAGCCGCCCTTGGATGAGTCTGCTTCATGAGCTCCTGCTGACGCAGCTTTCGGTGCTGCGCACACTCTCTTCTGCCGGCTTTCTGCACACCGTGGAGGACGCTCATGGGGTGCATGATTTCCCATGTGCATGAGGGTCTATGCAGACGGTGTCCGGAGTTCGGATCGTCTTTTCCGCACTTCATGTGCTCCGCTGGCCGGCTTAGCTGCGCGCCCGATAGAGCTGTGACCGGTAGGTTTATCTCATTTGTGTGCGGTCGGCGGAACGTGCTGATGGTCATCGCGTATCCGCAACCCGGCCCACTGTACGGAACATCGCGTGCAACACTTACAATCGATTCATGTCATTGCACCCGAACCTACAGCCTCTGTTCGACACTGTGCTGCGCCGCAATCCCGGCGAGTCCGAGTTCCACCAGGCTGTCCACGAAGTCCTGCATTCGCTCGGTGCTGTCGTCGACAAGCATCCCGAGTTCCTCGCCCTTGCAGCCGTCGAGCGCCTCTGCGAGCCCGAACGGCAGATCATCTTCCGCGTTCCATGGGTCGATGACAATGGTGAAGTCCAGATCAATCGCGCCTACCGCGTTGAGTTCAACTCCGCCCTCGGCCCGTACAAGGGCGGCTTGCGGTTCCACCCGACGGTGAGCTCGGGCATCATCAAGTTCCTCGGCTTCGAGCAGACCTTCAAGAACGCGCTGACCGGCATGCCGATCGGCGGCGGCAAGGGCGGCTCCGACTTCGACCCCAAGGGAAAGTCGCGGCTGGAGATCATGCGGTTCTGCCAGTCCATGATGACCGAGCTCTACCGTCACATCGGCGAATACACCGACGTGCCGGCCGGCGACATCGGCGTCGGTGAACAGGAGATCGGCTTCCTCTTCGGACAGTTCAAGCGCATCACCAACCGCTACGAAGCAGGCGTGCTCACCGGCAAGGGCCTCGGTTACGGCGGCTCGATGGTCCGCACCGAAGCCACGGGCTTCGGCACCGTGTTCTTCGTGCGTGAAATGCTCAAGGAGACCAACCGGACGATCGAAGGCAAGTCCGTTGTCGTATCCGGCTCCGGCAACGTCGCCATCCACGCCGCGCAGAAGGCCCAGGAGCTCGGCGCCACCGTAATCGGCGTCTCCGACTCCTCCGGCTTCGTCCACGACCCCAAGGGCATGGACATCGCGCTGCTGAAGCAAGTCAAGCTCGTCGAAGGCGAACGCGTCGGCGAATACGCCAAGCGACGTGAGAGCGCACGCTTCGAAGAAGGCGGCAACGTCTGGTCGATCAAAACCGACGTGGCCCTGCCGTGCGCCACCCAGAACGAGCTCAACGGCGAATCCGCGCAGATGCTCGTCGACAACGGCGTGCGCGTCGTCGCCGAAGGCGCGAACATGCCCTGCACGCCCGAGGCTGTGCGGATCTTCCGCGACAACAAGGTGCTCTTCGGCCCCGGCAAAGCCGCCAACGCCGGCGGCGTGGCCACCAGCGCCCTGGAGATGCAGCAGAACGCTTCACGGGACAGCTGGGACTTCGACTACACCGAGCACAAGCTCGATGAGATCATGACCGGCATCCACGAACGCTGCGCCTCAGCCGCAGACGAATACGGCCAGCCCGGCGACCTCGTCACCGGAGCCAACATCGCAGGCTTCGTCCGCGTCGCCGACGCGATGCACAGCCTCGGCGTCGTCTGATGCTGCGCAGCGCGAAGCGCCGGTGCCCTGAGAGGCACCGGCGCTTTGTACATCTCAGCGCCCGGTGACGGTCCCGTAGTCGTCCTGCCAGCGCGCCAGCGGCCGCACGCCGACCGTCTCAGCACAGCTGCGCGCCTCGCCGACGACGAGCGTGTGCGTGGCAATCTCCAGACGGTTGGTGATCCGGCAGTCGAACACCGCAGCAGCACCGGCGATGTAGGGCACACCGGAAGGAGCCGCATGCGTCGGCACCGTATCGAGCACCCCATACAGCGGCTGACCGGGCTCACCGAGCCACTGGGCGACATTCTTCTGCTCAGCTGCCAGCACGCTGATCGTCATCGCCTCAGCGATCTCCAGGGACTCCATCATCCGGGAACCCGAGTAGATGCTCACCGCCATCGTCGGCGGATCATAGGAGACATCGAGGAACGAATCGACGGTGACCGCATGCGGCTGCCGACCCCGCAGACACGCCACCACCGCCACCGGTCGGACCATCTGCCCGGCGACCTGCCGGTAGGTGCGGATGAGGTCCTCGTCAGCCGGCGCCTCGGGCGCGGGGAAGAACGAGAGGGGTGCGTCACTGTCGGCCATGCCGATTAGTCTAGTCAGCGACCAGCGCTAGAATGGTGGCTATGTCCGACACGATGCCCGCAACAGGTGGCGCCGCCACGATCGAGCGCCAGACACAGGACCAGCTTGCTGAGCCCGGCGATCACGAGCGGTTCTCGCACTACGCGCCGAAGGCCAAGATCATGGAATCCATGGTCACCGGCACTCCGCTGATCGCGCTGTGCGGAAAAGTGTGGATCCCCACCCGCGATCCTGAGCGCTTCCCGGTCTGCCCGAAGTGCAAGGAGATCTACGAATCGATGCCTGAAGGACCGCAGGAGTAAATGTCGGGTCCGACACGGATCCCAGGAACTTCAGCAGCAGAACACCTCTCACCAGCCTTTCCCGAACGTGCCGCGTGGGGAACGGCGGGCAAACTGCGTGCCTGGCAGGCCGAAGCCCTGGAACGCTACTTCGATACAGAGCCGCGCGACTTCCTCACCGTCGCGACCCCGGGAGCCGGAAAGACGACCTTCGCCCTCCGACTGGCCGCCGAGCTGCTCGCCCAGCGCAAAGTCGACCGGATCACCGTCGTCGCCCCCACCGAGCACCTCAAGACCCAGTGGGCCGACGCCGCCTCGCGTGTCGGCATCCGCATCGACCCGAATTTCAAGAACTCGCAGGGCCGCCACGGCAAGGAATTCCACGGCGTGGCCGTCACCTACGCGCAGGTCGCGGCGAAACCGGTGCTGCACCACAACCGCACGGCGGCTGCCCGGACGCTCGTCATCCTCGATGAGATCCACCACGCCGGTGACGCCCTGTCCTGGGGCGATGCCGTGCGCGAGGCGTTCGGCCCGGCCCGGCGCAGGCTCGCCCTGACCGGCACGCCGTTCAGGTCCGATACCGCTGCGATCCCGTTCGTCGAATACGTCCCAGACGAGGAGGGCATCCGCACCTCGAAGGCCGACTACACCTACGGGTACGCGCAGGCGCTCAAGGACGGCGTCGTGCGTCCGGTCCTGTTCATGACCTACTCCGGTGAGATGCGCTGGCGCACCAAGGCCGGCGATGAGATGTCTGCCGTGCTTGGCGCTGAGGCGACGAAGGACATCCACGCCCAGGCCTGGCGCACCGCGCTCAACCCGAAGGGCGAGTGGGTTCCTGCCGTGCTCAAGGCCGCCGATCTGCGGCTGTCCGAGGTCCGCCGGAGCGTCCCCGACGCCGGCGGGCTCGTCATCGCCACCGACCAGGAGGTCGCCCGCGCCTATGCCAAGCAGCTGCGCGAGATCTGCGGCGAACCGGTCACCGTCGTCCTCTCCGATGAAGAGGGCGCTTCGAAGCGGATCGAGGAGTTCCAGAACTCCGAACGCCGGTGGATGGTCGCCGTGCGCATGGTCTCTGAAGGCGTCGATGTCCCGCGCCTGGCCGTAGGCGTGTATGCGACCTCGTCGTCGACGCCGCTGTTCTTCGCCCAGGCGATCGGCCGCTTCGTGCGGGCCCGCCGCCGCGGTGAGACCGCCTCGATCTTCCTGCCCTCGGTGCCGATCCTGCTGGCTTTGGCCAATCAGCTCGAGCTCCAGCGCGACCACGCACTCGACCGCCGGCCGGATCCCGGTGCCGAGGACGAGGTGGTGTTCGACGATGAGGCGCTCGCTGAGGCCAATGCCAGCGAATCTGCCTCCGATGATCTGCTCGGCTCCTATGAAGCCCTTGACTCGCAGGCCTCGTTCGACCGGGTGCTCTTCGACGGTGGTGAGTTCGGCTCCGGCGGCATGATCGGCTCTGAGGACGAACTCGACTTCATCGGCATCCCCGGTTTGCTCGAACCCGAACAGGTCACCGAACTGCTGCGCACCCGGCAAGCCGAGCAGACGAAGCGGCGCGCCCGCTCAGGGACGACGGACCAGACCGCGGTGCCGGCCGCGGAGCTGGCCGAGCACGATCACCGGCTGCTGAAGGAGGAACGCAGCAAGCTGCAGACGATGGTCGGCGCGTGGGCCAGGCGCACGGGCAAACCCCATGCCGCCATCCACGTCGACCTCCGCAAGGCCTGCGGGGGGCCGCCGGTCGCTGAGGCGAGCCGGAAGGAGATCCAGGCCCGCATCACCAAGCTGCAGGCCTGGTTCGTCGGCCGCCGCTGAAACGGGCCGCCGCTGAGTCGGGCCGGCGCTGAGTCGGGCCGCTGCTGCGCGGCCAGGGGCAGCGCAGCAGACCGGTACCTCGTCTCAGGCGCTGTAGAAGACAGTCGGGATCGCCGGCTCGCCGGCCTGCAGCCGGTGCGCGGTGCGCGGCAGCTCAGCCATCGAGGCGGCGTGACGCTCACGGGCACGCTGCACCCCCTCGGGGCCGGTGTAGGAATGGTCGATCTCTCCATCGGTGACCAGCGGCACCTGCAGCGGGCGGGCCTGAAGATCATCGGGCAGCTCCAGGCGCGGGATGCCGATGGCCTCCTCGACAGCGATCGTGCCATCGATGATCCGCGCGGCCTCCTTCATCCCACCGGTCGAGGATTTGCCGGTCGCCTTCTTCTGCACCGACACCCACTCACCGGCGTCATCGCTGTGGGCGACGAGCTTGTACACCAGGCTTGCCGTCGGGGCGCCGGAGCCGGTGACGACCCGGGTGCCGACACCATAGGCGTCGACCGGGGCGGCGGCCAGGCCGGCGATCGCATACTCATCGAGATCGCTCGTCACGGTGATGCGGGTGTTGATCGCACCGAGGGCGTCGAGCTTCTCGCGCACCTCGGCGGCCTGGATGCCGAGGTCACCGGAGTCGAGCCGGACTCCGCCGAGTTCGGTGCCGGCGACCTCGATGGCGGTCGTGAGCGCCTCGTCGACGTCATAGGTGTCGAGCAGCAGGATCGTGTCTGAGCCCAGCGACCGCACCTGGGCTTCGAAGGCCTCGCGCTCGGAGTCGTGGATGAGGGTGAAGGAGTGCGCGGCGGTGCCGACCGTCGTCAGCCCGTAGCGGCGCCCGGCCTCCAGGTTCGATGTCGAGGCGAAGCCTGCGACCACGGTCGCCCGCGCCGCGGCGACGGCCGACTGCTCGTGTGTGCGCCGTGAGCCCATGTCGACACATGGCCGGGAGCCGGCGACCCGGCTCATCCGGGAGGCTGCCGAGGCGACTGCGGAATCGTAGTTGAGAGCCGAGAGGATCATCGTCTCCAGCACCACCGCCTCGGCGAAGGTCGCCTCGACGCTCAACAGCGGCGAACCGGGGAAGTACACCTCGCCCTCGGCATAGCCGCGGATGTCGCCGGAGAACCGGAAATCAGCCAGCCAGTCCAGGGTCATCGAGTCGACCACCTTCGTCGATTCGAGGAACGTGAGCTCCTCGGACGTGAACGTGAAGTCGGCGAGCATCTCCAAGATCCGGCCGGTGCCGGCGACGATGCCGTAGCGGCGGCCGGCCGGCAGCCGGCGTCCGAAGGCTTCGAAGATGCTGCGGCGCTCAGCACGGCCCGAATCGAGCGTGGCCTGCAGCATGGTGAGTTCATAATGGTCGGTCAGCAGGGCTGTCGACGGGCGGAATGGGGCAGAACCCCGCGGAGAAGCCGGTGTGAGATCACTCATAGGAACGATGATAGGCCACTGCAGGATTACTGGGTGAACCATGAATTCGCCTACAGTGAAAGGCGTGATGTCAACCGGCGACTCATCCCAAGCGGTGATCGATCCCCAGGCTGAGACTCTGCATGAGGCTCGGCCGGATTCGCCGTGGGCATGCATCGTCATGAACGACCCGGTCAACCTCATGAGCTACGTGACATACGTCTTCCAGAGCTACTTCGGCTACTCGCGTGCGAAGTCCGAGAAGCTCATGCTCGAAGTCCACGAACTCGGCCGCAGCGTTGTGGCTACCGGCAGCCGCGAGCAGATGGAGCGCGACACCGCCGCCATGCACGGTTTCGGCCTGTGGGCGACCTGCCGGCCCGCCCCGACCAGTGGCGAGGTGTGAGCCCGGAGGGCCGCTGATGAAGATCCACTCGACTGCGCGCGCCTTCGCCGTGCTCGACCTGGAACCCGGCGAGAAGCACATCTTCCGCTCCCTGCTCTCCGACGTCGCCGTCATGCTCGGCGGCGAGGACGAACTCGATGCGCCCTCCGGTGAACCGGATGACTCCGCGCCCGAGGCGGGTGAACCGGATGACTCCGCGCCCGAGGTGGGTGAACCGGATGACTCAGCGCCCGAGGCGGGGGAGACCGGCGAGCAGGAAGTCACCGCCGATGACCTCGCCCGGCTGGTCGGCATCTCGAGCGCCGAACGGCCCGAGGATCCGGCCGTGCTGCGGCTGCTGCCCGACGTCGACGGCGATGATGCCAAACGATCTGCGGAGTTCCGCCGGCTGACCGAACACGACCTGCGCGAATCGAAGCTCGCCAACATCCGCATCGCCCTGTACGACCTGTCGCTGACCGGCCGGATCGAACTCGACGAAGCACACACCAGAGCCTGGTCGATGGCGCTCAACGACGTCAGGCTCGTGCTCGCCACCCGGATGAGCATGGCCAGCGAATCCGATGTCGAAGACCTCTATGCCCGCGAGGCCGCCGATGAGCTCGATGACCAGCAGGCCACGATGCTCACCGTCTACGACTTCCTCACCTGGGCGCAGGAACGCCTGACGACGATCCTGCTCTCGGGCCTCGGCACCGGCGCAGAGGACGAGGAGGACGCCTGATGGAGAAGGAACAACAGGCATGATGCGACTGACCGCAATCGGCACCTCGGGCTCCTTTGCCGGGCCCGCCTCGGCTGCCAGCTGCTACCTGCTGGAGGCAGCCGTCGACCACCGGGAGTACCGGGTCGTCATCGACCTGGGATCCGGGGCGCTCGGCGCGTTGCAGAACTACGTCGACCCCAGCAGCCTCGATGCCGTCGTGCTGTCCCACCTGCACCCGGACCACTGCCTCGATGTCACCGGCCTGTACGTCTACCGCAGTTACGACCCGAAGTACTTCAACTGCGGCGACGCCCACACCGACACCGGCGCGATCCGGGCCTCCCTGCCCGTCTGGGGACCGGCCGGCACAGACGAGCGGCTCGCTGCGGCCTACCACACCGAGCCGGGACTGAGCCCGGTGGCAGGGCAGTCGCACCCGACCGACCTGTCAACGATCTTCGCCTTCCACGACCTGACCCCCGGCGCTGCGTTCACGATCGGGCCGCTGACGATCACCGCGTTCCTCGTCGAGCACCCCGTCGAGGCCTATGCGCTGCGGATCGAAGACCAGGCCGGTCACGTCATCACCTACTCCGGTGACTCCGATGAGTGCGACAGTCTCGTCGAAGCCGCCCGCGGTGCCGACGTGTTCGTCTGCGAAGCCGCGTTCCAGGAGGACCGCGACGCCGCCCGCGGCATCCACCTCACCGGCCTGCGCGCCGGCCGGGTCGCCGATGCCGCCGAGGCGAAGAACCTCGTGCTCACCCACATCCCGCCGTGGACCGATGCCTGCATGGTCCGCGCCGAAGCCGCCGCCGAATTCTCCGGGCCGATCGAACTCGCCCGACCCGGCAACACCTGGCAGCTGTAGCCTGAAGACACACGGCCGCCCTGCCGAAGCGGCGGCCGCCCCGAACCGCCTCGCACAAGGAGATCCCATGACCCGTCCTGACGGCCGCGCCCATGACGAGCTGCGCGAGGTGCGCATCACCCGCGACTGGCTCACCCATGCCGAGGGCAGCGTGCTCATCGAGTTCGGCGACACCCGCGTGCTGTGCGCGGCCTCCCTGACCGAGGGCGTGCCCCGCTGGCTCAAGGGCTCCGGCCGCGGCTGGGTCACCGGCGAATACGCGATGCTGCCCCGGGCCACCCACGACCGCAGCCCGCGCGAATCCGTCAAGGGCAAGATCGGCGGACGCACCCACGAGATCTCCCGCCTCATCGGCCGCGCCCTGCGCGCGGTTGTCGATATGGACAAACTGGGGGAGAACACCATCCAGCTCGACTGCGACGTCCTCCAAGCAGACGGCGGCACCCGCACCGCAGCCATCACCGGCGCCTACGTCGCACTGGCCGATGCGATCGACACCGGACGCTCCCGCGGCTGGATCCCGGCCGCTGCCGAACCGCTGACCGACTCGATCGCGGCGATCAGCGTCGGCATCGTCGACGGAAAGCCGGCGCTCGACCTGCCGTATGTCGAGGACTCAGCAGCAGACACCGATATGAACGTCGTCATGACCGGCTCCGGCCGGTTCGTCGAGATCCAGGGCACGGCCGAACAGCAGGCCTTCGACCGCACCGAACTCGACACCCTGCTGAGCCTGGCAGAGACCGGCTGCGCGAAGCTGACCGAGCTGCAGCGCGAAGCCCTCGCACGCCCGCGCAGCTGACAGCCGCTGCTGACCGACTGATCGGTCGGCCGGCCGACCGATCGATCGACCCACTGACCGACAGGAGCGAGCATGTTCGAGCGAATCGTCATCGCCACCGGCAATGAGGGCAAGCGGAAGGAACTCGAAGAGATCCTGCGTGACGTCCTCGATCGGCCGGTCACCGTGCTCACCGCCGCTGACGTCGACCTGCCCAAGGTCGTCGAGGACGGGGTGACCTTCGCCGCCAACGCCGAGCTCAAGGCCCGCTCGGCAGCTGAGTACACCGGGCTGCCGGCGATCGCCGATGACTCCGGGCTGGCCGTCAACGTGCTCGGGGGCGCGCCGGGGATTTTCTCAGCCCGCTGGTCCGGCCGGCACGGCGACGACGTCGCCAACTACGAGCTGCTGCTCGCCCAGCTGGCCGATGTGCCCGATGAGCACCGGCAGGCCGCATTCTGCTGTGCCGCCGTGTTCATCGACCCGACCGAAGGTCCCGCGCCCGAGGCCGTGGTCGCCGAGGGCCGGATGACCGGGCGGCTCGGCCGGGAGCCGATCGGTGAGCAGGGCTTCGGCTACGACCCGATCTTCTACCCCGACGGTCACGACATCACCGCAGCCCAGCTCAGCGCAGGTGAGAAGAACGCGATCTCCCACCGGGGCAAGGCGCTGCGCAGCCTGGCTCAGCTGCTCGCCGCACGGTCTGACGGCAGCTGAGCATCGGCACGCCCTCCGGCTGGGCCGACCATCCCGGCCGGGTCAGCAGGATCTGCCGGATCATAGGCGAGCCGGCCGCGGGTGAGCGCGATCGCGATGAGCGCAAGCACGCTCGTGCCGAGTGCCGCCGGCCAGGTCGTGGCCGCGGCTGCGGTCAGCCCGCCGGCTGAGAGGATCGCCCAGTTCAGTCCGTTGTGCGCCAGGATCGCCAGCAGCAGTGAACCGCGCGAGCCGTTGAACACCCAGGAGATGACGACTGACAGGGCGAGGCTGAACATCAGGTAGGCGATGTCGTCGCCGAATCCGGCGCGGGCGGTGTCCCACTCGGCGGTCGCGAACAGCGGGGCATGCCAGAAGCAGTGGATGAGCCCGAGGATGATCGCGGCGGTGAGCGGATGATGCCGGTGCTGCAGCAGCGGCAGTGCGACGCCGCGCCGGCCCGGCTCCTCCTGCAGCGGCCCGCCGAGCAGGAACATGAGATAGCTGCTGAGGAGGAACACGAAGAGGAACCCGACGCTTGAGCCCGCCTCCGGATCCACACCGGAGACGAGCGCGTAGCCGATCCCGGCAGCCAGCGGAATCGCCACGAGGACAAGGGCGTACCAGCGGCCGCGCGCCCGGAACTGCACAAGTGAGGCCAGCAGGCGAGAAATCCCAGCACGACCGGACCGCACGCCGGTGACGACGAGGGCTGCGGCGAACGGGCTGCGAAGAGGCCGAGCTGATTCATGCCGGTCACGGCAGGAAACGGCAGCTCATAGGAAAGCGCGCCCACACCATTGCGGGCCAGCCACCATGGGCTCCACGCAATCCATGAACCGGCATAGGCCAGCACCGCGAACGCCAGGAGCGGGGACGAGCGAATCCAGGCTGACATCACGGGGGCCTGTCGACGTTGAGCAGTGTGAGTCGATCATATCCCGCATCTGCATTCGCAACGGTGGGGTGTCAGGCGACCGCCGCCTCGAGCGCGGGGTGTGGAGCAGGACACATTGCGAGACGATCTCTCAGCCGGCGCTGAGCGTCCGTTAAGGTGAATCCAGGCCCGCGGAGGCCGGTCACCACTGGACACAAGACTCGAGGGAAAAATGACGCGACGACTCACTGCATGGGCGGCAGCACTTGCCGCTGTCGTGCTCACCGCCGCCGGCTGCAGCGCAGGAGCCGGCACCAACGGCTCAGGCGGGGAGGAGAAGCGCACCGACATGGTCGTCGCGCACACTGCCGAGCCGGTCAATCTCGACTTCACCACCACCGGTGGTGCGGCGATTCCGCAGGCGCTGATGGAGAACGTCTACGAATCGCTCGTGCGCATCGACCAGGACGGCGAGCTCAAGCCCGCGCTCGCCGAATCGTGGGACGTCTCCGAGGACCGCAAGACCTACACCTTCCACCTGCAGGACGGTGTGACGTTCTCCAACGGCGACGAGCTGACCTCCGCAGATGTGAAGTTCTCTTATGAGCGCGTCAACTCCGATGCCTGGACCAACGGACTCAAAGCCAAGATGGCCGTCATCGACTCGATCGACACCCCCGACGACGCGACCGTCGAGATCACGCTGAGCGACCCCTCGAACGGGTGGCTGTACGATCTGGCCAGCGCCGTGGGCGCGGTGTTCAGCGAAGATGCCGTCGACGACCTGGCGAACACGGCTGTCGGCACCGGCCCGTATGAGGTGGAGTCCTTCACTCGCGGCCAGGAGATCGTCTACGCGGCTCGCGACGACTACTGGGGTGGTGCGCCGAATCTGGAGACGGTGACCTTCAAGTACTACAAAGACCCCGTCGCAGCCGTCAACGCCGTGAAGTCTGGCGAAGTCGACGTGCTCGCCAGCCTGCAGGCCCCCGAACTGGCCGGCGACTTCGAATCACCCGATGACTACCAGGTCGTCGAGGGCACCACGAACGGCGAAGTCGTGCTGTCGATGAACAACGCCGAGGGCATCTTCGCCGATAAGAAGGCCCGCGAGGCCGTCCTCTACGCCATCGACGAGCAGGCCATCCTCGACACCGCCTGGGGTGGCTACGGCACCCTCATCGGCGGGATGGTCCCGCCGACCGCCCCGTACTATGAGGACCTCACCGACGTGTACCCGCACGACCTCGACAAGGCCAAGGAGCTCGTCAAGGAAGCCGGCATCGAAGGCGAATCCTTCACCTACACCGTCCCCAACCTGCCGTATGCCACCGCCGTGGCCGACATCGTCGTCTCCCAGCTCGAAGAGGCAGGGCTCAAGCCGACGATCGAGACCCAAGAATTCCCGGCGGTGTGGCTGGAGAAGACCTTCACCAATCACGACTACGACATGTCGGTCATCAACCACGTCGAGGCCAACGACATGCTCACCGTGTTCAGCGACGGCTACTACACCGGCTATGACTACTCCCAGATCGAAGACGCCGCGAAGAAGGCCGACACCGGCACCGAGGAGGAGTACGTCGCAGGCATGAAGGACGTCGCCCGCACGATCACCGAGGACGCCGCGGCCGGGTTCCTGTTCCTGTTCCCCAACCTCATCGTCGCCGACGCCGGGGTCGAGGGACTGCCGGAGAACTTCGTCTCCGACTCCTTCCCGATCGCCACCCTGGCCTGGAAGTGACGCCCCCGGGGGGGGGGGGCCCCCCCCGGGCCCTGTCATCACTCGGTGCTGATGCCCTGTTCGTCGAAGTACTTCTTAGCACCCGGGTGCAGCTCGACATCACCGCGGCCGAGCAGAGCGTCCTCGGTCTTGATGAGCTTGCCCTGTGCCAGGGAGATGTCTCCGGCCTTCTCGTAGATCGCCTTCGTGATGCCGTAGGCATCCTCTTCGCTGACCTGGTTGGTCGAGGCGACGATCGTGGCGAACACGGTCACGGTCTGCACGTCGTCAGGAGCGAAGTCGTACGAGCCGCCCGGGATGACGTAGCTTTCGTACTGCGATTCGCCGGCGATCTGGTCGGCCTTGTCCTTGTCCAGCGGCAACAGCTTGACGTCAGCGTTGGCTGCCAGCTCCGACAGCGATGCTGCCGGGACGCCGAGGATCTCGATCGACGCGTCGATGTTGCCGTCCTGGAGCTTCGAGCGGGCATCGGCGAAGCTCTCTTCGAAGGGCTCGTAGTCGCCATCTTCGAAACCGTAGGCGTCGAGGATGAGCTTGGCGACGGCCGCAGTGCCCGAACCGGGGGCGCCGACGGCGATCTTCTTGCCCTTGAGGTCTTCGATCGACTCGAAGCCGCTGTCCTCCAGCGTGATGACCTGTGCGGCCTCGGGGTACAGCTGGCCGATCCAGCCGATGTTCTCCAGCGGCTGTCCGAGCTCTTCGAACTCGCCGGAGCCGCTCACAGCATCGTGGGCGGTGTTGTTCTGGGTGAATGCCAGCTGGGCTTCGCCCTTGGCGATGCGGCCGAGGTTGTCCACCGAGCCGTCGGTCTCCACAGCGTTGACCGTGAGGCCGTCGACTTCGTTCTGGAAGATGCGGGAGTACTCATTGCCCAGCGGGTAGTACACGCCTGCAGTGCCGCCGGTGGCGAAGGTGAGGTCCTGCGTGAAGTCCTCTGCCGGTTCGCCGCCGCCGTTGCCGCCACCGCCGCCGGTGCCGCCGCCGCATGCGCTCAGTACAAGTGCTGCAGCGGACATGATTGCCGCCGCGCGTCCTACGAGTCCGATCTTCATACCGGGTTCGCTCCTTCTGTGGTTTCCGTTTCTCACCTGCGGTGGTTACCGCTGCGGCCGGTGGGCCGCATGAGCTGTCAGGCGGCGGTGCAGCCCTGTGCTGCGTCCGCCGGATGCCAGTGGCTGCCGGACCGGCTGCTACCAGCTGGAGTCAACGTCGCCTCCTGCCTCAGCGACCACCTCGTCGATGGTCTGCTGTCGCCTGAGGGTGACCCAGGCCACTGCGCCGTCCTTCTCTCTGTATCCGTAGACGGCAGGCCGTGGCAAGGCGTTGTAGGAAAATGAGTTGGAAAAGTAATACGCGCCGACGTCGTGGATGGCGATGACATCGCCTTCGTGGATGAGCGGCAGCGTGCGCTGGTGGGCGATGATGTCGCCGGAGAAGCAGCAGGGTCCTGCAACGTCCTGGACGCAGATGTCGTCTTCGCGCTCCTCGCCTGTCGGGTCGAGGACGGTGACGCGCAGCGGCCAGGCGTTGGGCATGAAGATCGTGCGGGCGGCGACCTGCGCGCCGGCGTGGCAGACGGCGATCGGCCGGCCGCCGACGACCTTGGTCGATTCGACACGGGTGAGCATCGTGCCCGACTTGGCCAGCAGGGAGCGGCCGAACTCGGTGATGATGCCGTAGGTGCCGTCGAAGAGCTCGGGGACCTCGGCCTCGAGCGCGGCCCGGTAGTCGGCGAAGCTCGGGGTGTGGGCGTCGGAGTCGAAGTTGACCGGCAGCCCTCCGCCGATGTCGATGTGGGTGATCTGCTGGTGGCCGATCGCTGCGTGGATGTCGGCGACGAGGTCGACGACGGCGCGCACACCGGCGGCCATCGAGGACAGGGCCATGCCCTGGGAGCCGGAGTGTACGTGGACCTGGTTGAGCCATGGGCGAGCGGTATAGGCATCGATGATCGCCTGCCGGGAGCCTTCGTCGCGCAGCGGGATGCCGAACTTCGAGGTCGGGGTCGCGGTCGACATCTCCTCGATCTTGCCAGCACCCAGCTGCGGGTTGATGCGCACACCGATCCGGCCTTTGGGGGCTGCGCCGCCTAAGTGTTCGTCGATGCGGGCGAGTTCGGTGAAGTTGTCGAGGTTCATCGCCACGCCGAGGTCTAAGGCGGTGTCGATGTCATGGCGGGTCTTGGCCGGGGAGTCGAAGACGATCCGGTCGGGGGTGAACCCGGCCAGCTGCGCCATCTTGAGCTCACCGGGGCTGGCCACCTCGCAGCCGGCGCCGAGCTCGGCGAGGTGGCGCATCATCGGCACGAGCGTCACGGCCTTCGCAGCGACCGCGTGGGTAACCGGTGATGGGGAGTCGAAGGCCGCCTCGGCGGCGTGGAACAGCTCATCGAGGGTGTCGAGGTCGACCATGCCGATGATCGGGTAGTCGGCCGGGAGCATCTCCCGGGCCAAGGCGTCGGAGATCGCGGTCGCGCGCCGCTGAGCGTGGTGCACTGGGCTCCTTGTACGTCGGAGGTGGTGATCCCGGCGGCCGGTGACCGGCCGCTGGTGGAATCATCGTAACCTCTCGGGCAGCTGCCAGCTGCGGTTCAGGAATTCCGGTGGCTACAGTTCGCTAACGATTGGCGCCCCTGAGGGAGACGATTGCCGTCCCTATTGGAACAGCATGACGGGTTTGACGATGTCGACGTAGACGAGCAGCACCGTCATGCACAGCATGAGCCCGATGACGACGTAGGTCAGCGGCAGCAGCCGCGCGGTGTCGAAAGGTCCGATGATCCCGCGGCCGCGGGCCAGGTTGATGCGCCGGCGGGCTCCTTCGTAGAGCGCGACGGCGATGTGCCCGCCGTCAAGCGGCAGCAGCGGGATCATGTTGAACGCGAAGAGGAACAGGTTGAGCGAGCCGAGCAGCCCGAGGCCGGTGACGACCTTTCCGGTCACGTCGATCTGATCGGTTGAGACGATCTCGCCGGCGACCCGGCCGACGCCGACCATGCCCATGATGCCCTCAGGGTCGCGCTCCTGGTCGGTAGTGGCGACCTGGACGATATCGACGAGCTTGACCGGCAGGGTCGCCAGCGCGGTGAACGTCCGGCCGAGCGCCTGACCGATCTGGCCGGGGAATTCCGTCAGCGGGATCGGCCGGTACTCCCGGTTGGGGCCGATGCCGAGGAAGCCGACGGTCTCGGTGACGAGTTCGCCGCCGCCGTCGCGCTGGAGTTCGCCGCTGTCGGTGTAGACGGGCCGTTCGGCGGCGATGATCCTTGTGGGGATCGACACCTGCGCGCCGTCGCGTTCGACGACGATCTCGACTTCCTTCCCGGCCAGCCCGCGGACCTCAGTGGTGATGTCGTCCCAGGTGTCCATCGGCTTGCCGCCGATCGACAGGACCGTGTCGCCGGGGGCGATGCCGACCTCGGCGGCAGGGGTCGACTGGTCGCCGGGCAGGCAGCGCTCCTGGTCGGCCGGCGCGCGCTTAGCCATCTCGCTGGCCGGCACCGCGCATTCGGACACGGTCGACACGGTGGTGCCGAGAGTCGGCACGCCGACGCCGAGCAGCATGATGCCGAGGATGAGGATGCCCAGCAGCAGATTGACGAGCGGGCCTCCGAACATAACGGCGAGCCGCTTGGGCACTGAGAGGGCGTAGAAGGTCCGGTGCTCCTCGCCGGGTTCGATGAACTGGTTGGAGTAGTCGCGGGCATCGTCCATCGTGCGTTCGAACATCCGCGGCTTCCGGGTTGCCCTCCGGGCGGAAGCCGACCCGCCGGCGGAATCGGCGTGCGCGCCGATTCCGGCCAGCTCCCGGTCCTCGTGGCCTTCGATCGCCTCGGTGACGATGCCCGAGGCGTCGGTGGCTCCATGCGCCTGGTCGACGGTGGCGTGAGTGGCGTGCTTCGGCGGGTACATGCCCGGCATCGCGATGAATCCGCCCAGCGGCAGCGCCTTGATGCCGTATTCGGTCTCCCCGCGGCGGCGGGAGAACAGGGTCGGGCCGAAGCCGACCATGTAGTGGGTGACCTTGACGCCGAACTTCTTGGCCGGGATGAGGTGGCCGAGTTCGTGCAGGGCGATCGAGATGGACACCCCGATGAGGATGAGGACGATGCCCAGGGCGTAGAGCAGTCCGGTCATGCGCGGGCCTCCTGGGCAGCGGTGGAGTGCAGCCAGCTGGCGATGAACGCGCGTGCACTCCGGTCTGCTGCCAGCACCGTCTCCAGGGTCAGCTCGGTGGCCTCTCCCCCGCTCCCGAGGTGCTGGTCGAGGGCTGCAGCGATGCCCCTGGAGATCTGCGGGAAGGTGATCGTGCCTGCGTGGAAGGCGGCGACGAGCTCTTCGTTGGCGGCATTGTAGACCGCCGGTGTGGTCCCGCCGGCCCGGCCGGCCCGGACCGCCAATCGGAGTGCCGGGAAGTTCGCGTCATCGACCGGTTCGAAGGTCCAGGAGCTTGCAGCATCGAATGGCTCGGGTGCGGTGGCTCCTTTGATGCGGATGGTGGTGCCATCAGGCTCGGTGCCGAGTGCGTAGGCGATCGGCAGCTTCATATCCGGCGGTGAGACCTGGGCGATGGTCGAGCCGTCGACGAACTCGACCATCGAGTGGATGCGGCTCTGCGGGTGCACGACGGCAGTGATGCGGTCGTAGTCGATGCCGAAGAGCAGATGAGCTTCGATGACCTCCAGACCCTTGTTCACCAGGGTCGCGGAGTTCGTCGTGATGACGGTGCCCATGTTCCACGTCGGATGGGCGAGCGCCTGTTCGGGGGTGACGGCTGCCAGCTCGTCAGCGCTCATCCCGCGGAAGGGACCTCCGGAGGCGGTGATGATGAGCCGGGCGACCTCCTCGCGGCGGCCGGCGCGCAGCGCCTGCGCGATCGCCGAGTGCTCGCTGTCGACGGGGATGAGCTGGGCTGCGTTCTCCTCAGCGGTGCGCAGCACGAGCTCACCGCCGATGATAAGGGACTCCTTGTTCGCCAGCGCGACATCGGTGCCGGCTTGGAGGGCAGCCAGCGTCGACGTCAGACCGGCAGCACCGGTGACAGCGTTGAGCACGACATCGGCGGGTTCGGATGCCAACCGGGCCGACGCCTCGGGACCGGTGAAGATCGTCTCGACTGCCACCTGCGCGCCGAGCTGCTCAGCGCGTTCCTCCAGCAGCCGACTGACCTGGGCTTCTCCCCCGGGAGGCGGGGTGGCGATGGCCAGTGCGCGGGCCTCGGTGCGGATCGCCTGGTCGACTGCGGCGTCGATATTGGCTCCGGCTCCGATGCCGGTGACGGCGAATCTGGCGGGGTTGGCGGCGATGACTTCGAGGGCCTGGGTGCCGACCGAGCCAGTGGCCCCCAGTACAATGACGTTACGTACCTTCACGGTGACAGATCATCTCATTGTTTTCTTAGAACGCGATGACACGTGCGCTTACTGATGCCCCACGAGGAGAGGAACTCGACGATGAGCACAACCATGACCCCTGACGAGATTCTGGCGATCGATTCGGTCTTCGAGAAGGAGGACCTCGAGTGGGCGGGCATCGTCCGCAAGTGGCTGGATGAGAACGTCCGGGAGAAGATCGGCGACTGGTACCTCGAAGGCACGATCCCGGCCCGTGAGCTGGCTGAGGGTCTCGGTGAGCTCGGTGTCCTCGGCATGCACCTGGAGGGCTACGGCTGCGGTGGTGCGACCGCCACCCAGTACGGTCTGGCCTGCCGTGAGCTCGAAGCCGTCGATTCGGGTCTGCGTTCGCTGGTGAGCGTGCAGGGCTCGCTGGCGATGTTCGCCATCCACAACTGGGGTTCTGAAGAGCAGAAGGAAGAATGGCTGCCGCAGATGGCCGAGGGCAAGAAGCTCGGCTGCTTCGGCCTGACCGAACCGGATGTCGGTTCGGACCCGGCTGGCATGAAGACCCGCGCGACCAAGGACGGCTCCGATTGGATCCTCAACGGCGCGAAGATGTGGATCACCAACTCCCCGGTCTCCGATGTCTGCGTCGTGTGGGCCAAGACCGAAGAAGAGGATGAGAAGGGCCGCCCGGTTGTCCGCGGTTTCGTCGTCCCCACCGACACCCCGGGTGTCGAGGTGCCCGAGGTCAAGCGCAAGCTGTCGCTGCGCGCCTCGATCACCGGTGAGATCGTCCTCGACAACGTCCGCCTGCCGGAATCGGCGATGCTGCCGAAGGCCAAGGGGCTCAAGGGACCGCTGTCCTGCCTGTCCGAGGCCCGCTACGGCATCGTCTTCGGCGTCACCGGTGCTGCCCGTGACTCGATCCTCTCCGCACTGGAGTACACCGGCACCCGCATCCAGTTCAACCGTCCGCTGTCGTCGTTCCAGATCACTCAGCAGAAGCTGGCGAAGGCCTTCGGCCAGTACTCGTCGATCACGCTGCTGGCTGCTCACCTGGGCAAGCTCAAGGACACCGTCGGTGTGCGGCCGGAGCAGATCTCCCTGGGCAAGATGGTCAACGTCGACACCGCGATGAACATCGCCCGCGACCTGCGCGCCACCTTCGGCGGTTCGGGCATCACGAGCGAATACTCGCCGCTGCGCCACGCCATCAACCTCGAAACCGTCCTCACCTACGAGGGCACCCACGAGGTGCACCAGCTCACCCTCGGCCGTGCGCTGACCGGCATCAACGCCTTCGCCAACTACGAGGGCTGATCAGCTGACTGGCTTCACGGCCCCGGTTACTCCGCGCGAGTTACCGGGGCCGTTGTCGTTTCGACAGGAGCGGGTGAGGTTCTCGCGAACTGACACCGCAGGGATGCGCATTGTTCCGCGTATTGCGGGAGGGAGAGATCGGAAGAGGGAGTTTCCACGATGTCAGTGACGAAGACCTGCGCGCCATGAAGTTCTGGCCGCGCGTCAGGCATATGTGGGTTGTGTCAGTTGAACGCGACACGCCGACTTGCGGAGGTACGGTGCGGGCGTTGAGCCGTTCCAAGAATGCCAACCTCTACGCTGAGCAGCTCGATCTACCAGAGGGCGAAGCAACTCGCGACTGCTCATCCACGTTCCGATATACGCGTGAGCCGGGTGCCTATCAGCTGGTGGTCCGCCGATCACATCGTGACCGCCGGGTTGGCACCACCCAGCTCATGTGCCATACCGTCGGCTTGGTTCGACGGCTGATGCCTGCTTACCGCGGGCGGCTTCGTTATGAGGATCGAAGGCCGTACCCGGCGTTTCCGCTCAACCCGGCGCGCCGTCCTGGCGCTGCCTGCCGACGGCCATGCCGCAGGCGATGAGCATGAGCACGATGACGAGCACGATCTCCAGCGCCTGCCGGCTGGTTGAGAGCGCGGCGGAGAGGACGAGCGGGATGAGCAGTCCGCTGGTCCGAGAGGCGATGCCCATGCCTGCGAAGCAGGCCCACGGGTGCACTGCGCTGAGACTGGCCATGCGCGTGTTGAGGGATGAGGTGACGATCGCGGAGCTGATGAGCGGTCCGGTGAGGATGATGCCGGTGATGACGGCCCAGTTCTGCTCGATCCATAGTGCCCCGGAGATCCCGATCAGGGCGAGCAGCACCGCGGCGGCGAACTCGCGGTTGGTCCGGCGCATCGAGCCGTGGCCGAAGGCGGTCGCCGTTGCCATGGCGATGAGTTCGCGCACGACGAGACCGACGCCGATCGCGGCACCGAACTCCGGCAGGGCGAGCGGGAAGATCGAACTCGTCGTGATGAAGATGACCGGCAGTGCTGAGGCCGACAGCGCCCCGCGGGCCATGATCGATGACCGGCCGATCGCTGCGACCGAATACACGATGGTGCGCAGCAGCGGCACCCGCTGGGTGACGTGCCGGTCGCGGCTGGGCCCGGGCAACCACCAGGAGGCGATGAGGATGCCGAGCCCGGTGGTGGCGACGATGATGAACAGCACCCGCGGCTGTTCAGCAGCCAGCGCCCACGTGATGAACAGGCCAGTGCTCCGCCGCGCTGGATGAAGACGTTGATGCGCTGACCGTCGGCCTGCCGCTCCCCGAGCATCGACGCGTAGTGGGCGAGAGCGGGAATGTAGATGAGGCTGGAGCAGCAGGCATACAGCGTGCCGAAGATGACGATCCACCAGCCGGAGCCGGCGATGAGCAGCCCGATGGTGATGAGCAGGATGAGGACACCGGAGGTGCCGATGACCTGCCGGAGTCCGTAGCGCTCGATCGCCGAGGCGGCCGGTGAGTCGAGCAGGATGCCCAGGCCCATGTAGATGGTCACCGTCAGCGAGGCCAGCCCGAGGTTCGGTGCCATGACGGCCAGGCCGGTGAGCATGAAGGAGTGGAAGCCGAAGTAGGTGCAGATGACGATGACGATCGCCCAATAGCGGCGCGCTCGTCGCGCCAGCTTCCGTCTGTCGATCGCCATATGGCTTACGGTAACACCGGGATCAAGGCCGTTCCGGACGCCTGTGATCGGCGGCACAGAGCCGATCGCGGCCCTTTACACCGACGGTCTTGCCGCCGGCTGCCGGGCCGGGTATCGCTCAGCGGCTGAGGAACATCTCCACCGCATTGAGGCTCTCCGCGGCACTCAGGCTCACCCCGTCAAGCCGCAGCACTTCGCGGCCGGGTCCGATCTCTGCGGCGGCGGCATGCTTGAACGCTGATTCCTTCATCAGCCCCCCGGCGTCAAGCGGTTTGCTCTCCGGTCCGTCGGCGAGCAGCTCGGTGCCTTCGAAGTGCGACCAGATCTTGCGGGTCCCGGTGTGCATGCCGGCCTTCGCTGCAGTCTGAGCGGCGGCGTCGCCGTTGCCGCTGGGCTCATCCTCGGCTGCCGGCTGGTCTGGCTGGTCGACGCCGTCAGCCGGCCGGAGCACGGGAGCGGTCTTCTTCTCCCCCGGCTTCAGGCCCTTGGACCCGAGGACCACGCAGCTGCCCAGCCTGAGGGCGGCGAGCATCGCGAGGATGAGGGTGACCGGGCGCAGTCCGTCGTCGATGACGAGGAACGGCGGGGCCGGTTCGTGGACGGCGCGCAGGATGCCGGCGAACTTCGCCACCCGGTCGAGGGCGTCCTCATACGTCAGCGACACCTCGGCGTCGGCGAAGAAGATCTCGTCAGCCCGCCCTGCGACGATCGGGTAGTCGAGCAGCTCGAAGACGGGGTTGAAGGTGCCCTTGTCCTTCGGCGAGTTCGTGCCCGGCTTGCGGAACCAGTGCAGCTGTTCAGTCGACACTGGCCATGACCTCGACGACCCGGTCGATGAACGCGTCGACCTGGTCCTCGTCGTAGGCGCGGGTGCCCTTGCGGGTGCGGAAGAGCACGCGGCGGACCTCGTCAACACTCATCGGCTTGCCCTGGGTGAAGTAGCCGTTGATGCGGTCGCACAGGTCGTCGACCTCTTCGACGTCGTAGCCGATCTGGCCCTTCTCCGGGTGGTTGAACCGCTCTCCGTACTCACGGGCGAGCCGGCCGCGCAGCGAGCTGGCGGCGCGGGTGAGCTCCTTGACCCAGGCGTCCTCACCGGAGCTGGAGATGAGCCGGTCGCGGCTGCGTTTGGCGAAGGCGTCTTCGAGCCGGTCGAGGGCGGCGTCGACGACGCCGACGTGGTAGCCGTTGCGCACCAGGTCGAAGCCGACGGTGCGCACCGCACGCGCATCGAGATCGCCGGGCTGCGGCGTGTCGGATTCGAAGGATTCGCGGGCCCGCTTGAAGAAGCTGTCGACCTGTGCGGGGTCGTACCCGTTCTTCCAACCCGACATCCTGGGGAAGTTCGTCTCCACGTCGCTCTCCTTGTGAATGCTGTGCGGTGCTTAAAGTGTAGCGCTCAGTCCTCTTCGGCCGTGGCAAGCTGGCCGCACGCCCCGTCGATGTCCTGACCTCGGGTGTCGCGGATCGTCGTCGGGATCCCGGCGTCCTGGAGGCGGCGCACGAACTCAGCGGCCACCTCGGGCTCGGATGCCGTCCACACCGAACCGGGGGTCGGGTTGAGCGGGATCGGGTTGACGTGCACCCAGCCGCGGCCGCGTGCGTTGAGCTTCTTGCCCAGCAGCTCGGCGCGCCAGCCGTGGTCGTTCATGTCCTTGATCAGCGCGTATTCGATGCTCACGCGCCGGCCGGTGACCTGGTAGTAGTTGTAGGCCGCGTCGATGGCCTCATCGACCTTCCAGCGGGTGTTGACCGGGATCATCTCATCGCGCAGCCCGTCGTCAGGGGCGTGGAGGCTGAGTGCGAAGGTGACCGGGATGTCCTCGGCGGCGAGCTTGTTGATGCCGGGCACCAGCCCGACGGTCGAGACGGTGATGCGGCGTGCGCCCATGCCCAGGCCGGCCGGGGCCGGGTCGACGAAGCGGCGCACGGCGTTCATGACGCGCTTGTAGTTGGCCAGCGGCTCGCCCATGCCCATGAACACGATGTTGGTCACGCGTTCAGCCTGGCCTGAGGCGCGGGTGGGACCCGCACCCGAGGCGGTGGCGTCGCCGGCGGTCCCACTCACCTGGTCCGGGGCCTCGCCCTGCTCCTCGTCGGCTTCAGACCCGACGGCGGCGGCTGGATTGCCGAGCATGTCGGTATCGGCTGAGGTGTCCTCGGCCAGTTCGCCTGCGGCGATGACCTGGTTGGCGCGGATGACCTGCTCGACGATCTCCGCGGTCGACATGTTCCTCGTCAGGCCCTGCTGGCCGGTGGCGCAGAACGGGCAGTTCATGCCGCAGCCGCACTGCGAGGACACGCACAGGGTGATGCGGTTGCGGTAGCGCATGAGCACCGATTCGACGAGTGCGCCGTCGAACAGCCGCCACAGGAACTTGATGGTGTCGCCGTTGGAGGTGCGCAGCCGGCGCACCTCGCTCAGCAGTGGTGGGAAGAACCTCTCGGACAGCTCGGCCCGCCGGTCCTTCGGCAGGTCGGTCATCGCCTCGGGATCGGTGGTGTGGTGGACGAAGTAGTGGGTTGAGAGCTGCTTGGCGCGAAACGCCGGCAGGCCCATCTCGATGACGGCGGCGATCCGCTCGTCCATCGACATGTCGGCCAGGTGGGTCGGCGGCTGGGTGACGCGCGGGGATTTGAAGTTCAGCAGCGGCCGACCGTCTCGCGTCGGGGTGCGCGAGGTGGTGCCGTCTGCGTGCTCGACGATGGGCCGCACCTGGCGGCGGGGCGGCCTGTTGGTCGGTGTGGAGGAGGTCTTCTCAGTCATGTCCTCCCAGTATCGCATGTGCGGGCTGGGCGATGTGTGAGAGCGGCCTGCTCTGCGCCCAGAAGCCTCGGATGCTGGTGGCAGGTCGTCTCGTCTGGCACGATGGAGGTTCCCTCACACGCAAGGTGTGATCCGCATCTCACACGAAAGACGTGATCTCCATGACGGGTCATGAGATCGTCCGTCTGGTCGCTGCCCTCGTCATGATCGGCGCCGGCGTCTATCTGCTGTTCTCTTTCGACGGCTGGGATCAGCTCGTTGCTGCGCTGCAGATCCTCATCGGCATCATCATGGCCGTCGACATCCTCGTACACGCCCGCCGGCGCGGGCGTGAAGGCCGAGCAGACGTGCAGGTCCGGTCCGCTCCTGCTCACGAGCCCGGCACACCGGGCAACTACGAGGCTTGAGTGAGACCCCAGACGGGTCCGCGACGTCGTCCGCTTCCCTGCTGCCTTCCTCTTCCCTGCCGCACTGCAGATGATGACAGTGGCCAACTGCTTCATGGGTTCTCAGCCCGCGATCGGCATGGACATGGTCTTCGGTACTGCCATCATGGTCACGCATCATGGGCGCGGCGAGTGAGCACCGCCATCTGCGGCGCAGCGATTGTGCCCGCCATCCGCGTCACGGCGACTGTGGGCAGCCATCTGCGCTGTCACCCGGCTCGGAGCAACCTCCGGTGAGTGCGATCCGCTCAGGCCTCGAGGCTGAAGACCTTACCGGGGTTCATGATGCAGTACGGGTCGAGTGCGGTCTTGATCGCCCGGTGCATATCGAGGACATCCTCGCTGAGCTCTCGTGACAGGCCCGGCTTCTTCAGCAGCCCGATGCCGTGCTCACCGGAGACGGTGCCGCCTGCTTCCAAGGCGACGGTGATGATCTCCTCGAATGCCGCCTGAGCGCGCTCGCGGGCGGCATCGTCGCCGATCGGGGTGACGAGCAGCGGGTGCAGGTTGCCGTCGCCGGCGTGGGCGATCTGAGCAAGCACCGTGTCGTGCCTGCGGCCGATCTCCTGAATCTGCGCCAGCACCTCGGGCACCTTCGAGCGGGCCACGCAGATATCCTCGGTCAGCACCGGGCCGAGCCGTTCGAGAGCCGGGTAGGCAAGCCTCCGGGCGGCGAAGAACGCATCGGCCTCCTCGGCGTCCTCGCTGATCGCGGCGAACGTGGCACCAGCGGATTCGAAGGCTGCGACAATGCCCTCGGCCTCGGTCTGCCCGGCAGCGCCCGGGACGTCGGTGGCGGCCAGCAGCAGCACCTCGGCCTCAGCCGAAAGCCCCATGTTCTTCCATTCGTCAACAGCCTTGAGGCAGTAGGAGTCGACGAGTTCGAGAGCGGAGGGGATGATGCCGGCAGCTGTGACGTTGGCGACGGCCCGGCCGGCATCGACGAGGCTGTCGAAGTAGCCGACGATCGCCCGGGAGTCCTGCGGCAGCGGCAGCAGGCGCACGGTGATCTCGGTGACGATGCCCAACGTGCCCTCAGCGCCGATGATGAGCCCGCGCAGGTCGTAGCCGGCGGCGTTCTTCGCTGTCGTCTTGCCGACGCGCACGAGTCTGCCGGTGCCGGTGACGACTTCGAGGTTGAGGACGTATTCGCTGGTCACACCGTATTTGACGCAGCACAACCCGCCGGCATTCGTCGCGACATTGCCGCCGATGGTCGACCAGGGTGCGCTGGCCGGGTCCGGCGGGTACCACAGGCCGTCCTCGGCCACCCGGGCGCGCAGGTCGTTGTTGACGACGCCGGGCTGCACGCGGGCGGTGCGCTCGACCGGGTCGACGTCGAGGATCTGGTTCATCGCGTCGAAGCTGATGACCAGGCAGCCCTCAAGTGCGTTCGCCCCGCCGGACAGGCCGGTGCCGGCCCCGCGGGCGACGACAGCCACGGAATGCTCGATCGCCCAGCGGACGGCGGCGACCACGTCGGCGGTCTCGCGCGGGCGCACGACCGCCAGGGCCTGGCCGTACGGCGCCCATTCGGCTTCGTCGTGCAGATAGGAGGCCATGATGTCGGCATCGGTGATGATCGTCTCGGCCGGGAGGACCTGAGACAGGGAGGTAAGAAGGCTCATGTGATGAATCCAGGTAGGAAGGTGAAGAGGACGAGGGCGACCGGGGCGGTCGGCAGGATCGAGTCGAGACGGTCCATCACTCCCCCGTGCCCAGGCAGCAAGGTGCCCATGTCCTTGAGATCGAGGTCACGTTTGATCATCGATTCGGCGAAGTCACCGAGAGTGGCGAATGCCGGGATGACCGTGCCGAAGACGAGGCCGGTCCAGATCGGGGCATCGAAGACCCACAGCGCCACGCCGATGCCCACAGCGGTGGAGAACACGGCGGAGCCGGCATAGCCCTCCCAGGACTTCTTCGGACTGATCTTCGGGGCGATGGGATGCTTGCCCCACAGCACGCCGAAGATGTAGCCGCCGATGTCGCTGGCGACAACGAGGGCGAGGAAGAGGATGACGAGCAGGTTGCCCTCAGGCTGGGTGAGGATGAAGACGACAGCGGAGGCCATCAGCCCCACATAGGTGAGGGCGAAGAGGCTCAGGCACACGTCCTTGACAGGGTTGGGCCGGCGTTCGAGCAGTGTGAACAGCAGGATCGCCCCGGCCCCGACGGTGAAGGCCACCCATAAGGCCTCACGACCGGCGAAGTACGTCGCCAGGATCATGAGGCCGGCAGCGGTGACCGTGGGGACGCGGGCGACGACGGAGCCGGAGCGTGAGAGCGCATTCGCCAGCTCCCACATGGCCACGACGACGCCGATGAGCACGATGACGACGAACGACGGCGGATAGAACAGCAGCGAGGCCAGCACTCCCCCGCCGAGCACCGCACCGACCGCGATCGCTGCCGGCAGATTGCGCCCCGCCCGCCCGTAGTCCTTCTGCTGAGGCTCGGCTGCGGTCGGTGACCCCGGGGCGGCATCAGCTGCGGTTGGGGTGTCTGCGCTGCTGGCTTCGGCGGCCTTCTCAGCTTCCGGGGTCGGGGTGACAAGCCCGTGTCCGTAGGCCGAGGCCGGTGGGGAGCCGACCACTGCCTGCGGCTGCGTCTCGCCTGGCTGTGGCTCATCCTTCGCCCCCGCGGCACTGCTGCCGGTCCGGTGGGCCGGCGGTGCGGACGCCGGTTGCACGACCGGCAGCTGACCGGTTCGGGCGGCCTCCTGCTCGGCCCTGATGGCATCACGACGACGCGGGAACTCCTGAGTGTAGAGTTCCCGCTTCTCGCCGTCGACTGGTTGCTGCGCCATCCCTGGGCTCAGACTTCGAGCAGCTCTTCTTCCTTGGCGGTCAGGAGGCGGTCGATGGAGTCGACCTTCTTCTTCGTCAGCTCGTCGAGCTCACCGGTGGCGCGCTTGGCCTCGTCCTCACCGACGTCGCCGTCCTTCTGCATCTTCTCGATGGCGTCCTTGGCGGTGCGGCGGATGTTGCGGATCGACACACGGCCCTGTTCGGCGTATCCCTTGACGATCTTGACGTACTCCTTGCGGCGCTCCTCGGTCAGCTCCGGGAGCACCACGCGGATGACGTTACCGTCGTTGGCCGGATTGGCGCCGATGTCGGAGTTGCGCAGCGCGGTCTCGATGTTGCCGAGCGCGGTGCGGTCATAGGGGGTGATGAGCAGAGTGCGGGCCTCAGGCACCTGGAAGGACGCCAGCTGCTGCAGCGGGGTCGGGGTGCCGTAGTACTCGACTTCGATGTGGGCGAACAGTGCGGGGTTCGCCCGTCCGGTGCGCACCGAGGCGAAGTCATCCTTCGTCGCCTCGATCGTCTTGTCCATCTTCTCTGCGGCTTCGGCGAGAGTTGCTTGCATCGCGGTGCACTCTTTTCTTCGGTCGGTTGCGGAACTGCTGGTCGTCCCTCAGATCTATTCTATTGTCTCCGCCTCCACCAGCACGGCAGGCGGGCAGGGTGACAGGGGCGTGGCGGCTCAGGCGCCGCGCACAGTCGTGCCGATCGGCTCCCCGGCGATCGCCCGGCGCAGGTTGTGTTCGCCCTGCATGCCGAACACGCGCATCGGCAGGGCGTTGTCCATGCACAGGCTGAATGCGGTGGCGTCGACGACCTTGAGTCCGCGCTGCAGCGCCTCCTGATAGGTGATCGAGTCGATCCGCTCAGCGGTCGGATCGGTCTTCGGGTCGGCGGTGTAGACGCCGTCGACGCCCTTCTTGGCGATGAGCACCTCGTCGGCGCGGATCTCCAGAGCGCGCTGGGCGGCGACCGTGTCAGTGGAGAAGAACGGCAGTCCGGCACCGGCGCCGAAGATCACGACCCGGCCCTTCTCCATGTGCCGCATCGCCCGGCGCGGAATGTAGGTCTCAGCGACCTGAGTCATCGGGATCGCTGACTGCACACGGGTGTCGACCGCCTGCTGCTCGAGGAAGTCCTGCAGCGCCAGGCAGTTCATGACGGTGCCGAGCATGCCCATGTAGTCGGCACGCGTGCGGTCCATGCCGCGCTGGGAGAGCTCGGCACCGCGGAAGAAGTTGCCGCCGCCGACGACGATGCTGATCTCGACCTCCGGCACACACGTGGCGATCTCCTTCGCCACCGCTGCCACGACGTCGGGATCGACGCCGACGGTGCCGCCGCCGAACACCTCACCGGAGAGCTTGAGCAGGATGCGCCGGCGCTCGGTGCGCACCGGGGAGATCTGGTCGTGCTTGGAGGAATGGACTGGAGATTCCGACATCGCTCTCTTCCTTGTCAGGCGGCAGGCCGGCGGCACCTTCTGGGGGCACACCACCGATCAGTCTAACGTGTCCGCCTGCCCCTGGTTCCACCTGCGGCACGGCAGGCGACCACCGCCTCGGGCACGGGATGCGGATACGCCGAAGGCGGCAGTCCCCGCGCGGGGACTGCCGCCTTCAGTCAGCGATCAGAGCGTCGCTCAGCTGCCGACACGGAAGCGCAGGTAGCCCAGCGGGGTGACCTTGGCCTCGTCGAGGACGGTCTGCACGCTCTTCTTCGGCTCCTTGGCGAAGGGCTGATCGAGCAGGCAGGTGTCCTTGAAGAAGGCGTTGACGCGGCCCTCGACGATCTTCGGGATCGCCTGCTCGGGCTTGCCCTCGTTCTTCGAGGTCTCCAGCGCGATGCTCTCCTCCTTGGCGACGACGTCGGAGGGGACGTCCTCGCGGGAGAAGTAGGTCGGGGTCATCGCGGCGATGTGCACGGCGACATCGTGCGCAGCTGCATCGTCATCGCCTTCGTAGGCGAAGAGCACACCCACCTGCGGGGGCAGGTCCGGGTTGGTGCGGTGCAGGTACGAGTCGACCTTCTGGCCCTTGATGAGGCCGACGCGACGCAGGACGACCTTTTCACCGAGGACCGCGCCCTGCTCGGCGATGAACTCCGAGACCTTCTTGCCGTTGGCCTCGTAGTCCAGCAGCGCCTCGGCATTGTCGACCTGGGCTTCGACGGCAAGGCGGAGAACCTCATCGGCGAGCTCACGGAACTTGTCGGACTTGGCGACGAAGTCGGTCTCCGAGTTCAGCTCGATCATCGTGCCGACGCCGTTCTCGACGTGGGTGGCAACGAGACCGTCAGAGGTCGAGCGGTCCTCGCGCTTCGAAGCGGACTTCAGTCCCTTGAGGCGCAGGATCTCAATGGCCTTGGCCTGATCTCCCTGTGCTTCGTCGAGAGCCTTCTTGACAGCCATCATGCCGGCACCGGTGCGGTCGCGCAGTGCCTTGATGTCAGCGGCAGTGTAATTTGCCATGCGATCTCCTTGTTGAGACGTGGTGGTCTGGGTCAGACGTGCGGGTGCGGCTCAGGCTTCGGTCGACTCGGTGGAGCCGGACTCAGCGGTCTCTTCGGTCTGCTGCTCAGCTGGAGCCTCAGCAGTCTCGTCAGCCTTGGCATCGGTGTCCTCAGCCTTGGCCTCGGTGTCCTCAGCCTTGGCCTCGCCCTTGCCTTCGAGGAGCTCGCGCTCCCACTCGGGCATCGGTTCGACGGAGACGGCCGAGACGTTCTTCTCGCCGCCCTCGTCGGAGGAGTGGCGCTTGATGAGGCCCTCTGCCACAGCGTCGGCGACGACGCGGGTGAGCAGGGCGACCGAGCGGATCGAGTCGTCGTTGCCCGGGATCGGGTAGTCGACTTCGTCGGGATCGCAGTTGGTGTCGAGGATGCCGATGACTGGGATGCCCAGCTTCTTCGCCTCGTCGACGGCCAGGTGCTCCTTCTTGGTGTCGACGATCCAGACAGCCGACGGGGTGCGCTGCATGTCGCGGATGCCACCGAGGGTCTTCTCGAGCTTGTCCTTCTCGCGGCGCAGGATGAGGAGTTCCTTCTTGGTGTACATCGAGCCTGCGACGTCGTCGAAGTCGATCTCCTCAAGCTCCTTGAGGCGGCGCAGACGACCGGAGATGGTCTGGAAGTTCGTCAGCATACCGCCGAGCCAACGCTGGTTGACATACGGCTGGCCGACACGCTTGGCCTGCTCTTCGATGGCTTCCTGGGCCTGCTTCTTGGTGCCGACGAACATGATCGAGCCACCGTGAGCGACCGTCTCCTTGATGAACTCGAAGGCGGTGTCGATGTAGCCCAGCGTCTGCTGCAGGTCGATGATGTAGATGCCGTTGCGCTCGGTGAAGATGAAGCGTTTCATCTTCGGGTTCCAACGGCGGGTCTGGTGTCCAAAGTGGACGCCGCTGTCAAGCAGCTGGCGAATAGTGACGACGGCCATGCCGGCGCACTCCTTTCATTGTCATTCGGTTGATGCCTGGCATCCGCCGTCTCGGGCCGACAGTCCCAGCTCAGCCGCGCGGCACAGCACACGTGTGCGTCGTTGCGGAAGGTGGGATCTGCACCGGTGGCCCGATGCGGGTACTCGGATGCGCGTAGTCAGATCTGCAGCCGCTCAGCCTCGCACGCAGGCGGGCTGAAGAGCGCACAGTTCTGCTGTGTGTAGTCTACGATCTTCCCCGCCAGCGACCAAACCTGCAGTGGCTGACCCCTCCTGACCCGAGGTGTGTGGATGGTCCCGGCGTCTGCGCCGGGAATGCTGGGGATGGCGGGCCTTCCTCCACAGCCGTTGCCGAGGCGTGGGCTGCGTGTATGCGTGTCCTGAGTGTGGAGTCCATGAGTGGACGTGATCGCACCAGGTTCAGGGCCAGGCTGCAGCAGCTGGGATGGATCGCCGTGTGCGGGATCCTTGCCGGTCTCGTCGCGGTGCCGGCCGGGCTGCCGGCCGGGCAGATCGGTGATTCCGGCAGGCTCGGCCGGTCCGTTGTCATCATCGCCCCGGCGGTTGCGCAGGCGGCGGAATCTGCAGCTGACTCCGGTGACTGGGTGACCCCGGTGCCCGGGTTCGAGGTCATGCGCGCCTTCGACAAGCCGAAGCAGAACTGGCAGACAGGCCACCGCGGTATCGATGTCGCGGTGCTGCCGGGAGAGTCGATCCGCGCTCCGCAGTCCGGGCATGTGCACTTCGCCGGCAGCGTGGCCGGGCGTCCGGTGCTCAGTCTCGACGTCGGCGGGCACATCGTGTCCTTCGAGCCGGTCGAAACGGGTCTCAGAGCCGGTGACGAGGTGTGGGCTGGTCATCCCGTCGGCACGGTTGCTGATCCGAGTCACTGCGATGCCGGGTGTGTGCACATCGGAGTGTGGGCGACCGGCAAGCCGAAGGACTATCTCAATCCGGCTGCGTTCTTCTCCCAGGACTTCTCGATTCTGCTGCCTGAAGCGCAGGCACCTGCGGAAATGCCGGAGGCCTCCGGCGATGACGGATCCTCCGGTGCCGGCGCGTGGGGCGGGCATTCCAACGGCCGGATCCCAGCGGTCGCACTGTGCCCGCTTGATCGCGCAGCCGGGCACCGGCTGCGCTGTGATGCGGCGAGAGCGTTCGATGAGCTCAGTGATGCCTACCGGCAGCGCTTCGGCCAGCCGATCTCGGTGACGGACTCGTATCGGGACTACCAGACGCAGGTGATCCTCAAAAGGCGCAAGGGCCGGATGGCTGCCACTCCCGGTAGGTCGAACCACGGCTGGGGCCTGGCAGTCGACCTCGGTGGCGGGATCAACCGGTTCGGCACCGCGCAGCATCAGTGGATGCGCACCAACGCCCCGCGCTACGGCTGGGTGCACCCGGGCTGGGCCCGGCAGTCCGGGTCACTGCCGGAGGCATGGCATTGGGAGTACAAGGGCCGATAGCAGGCCGCTGCAGCAACTGCGCCATCGGTGAGCGGCGGGAATAGCTGCCTTCTGTGTGTTGTTGAGCCTGGCATGAGTATTCACAGCATCGCCGTCGTCGGCGGCCACGGAAAGATCGCCCGTCACCTCACTGAGATCGTCACCCCGGATATGGAGGTCCGCTCGATCATCCGCAATCCGGAGCATGCTGCTGCACTTGAGGCGCTCGGTGCGCTGCCGGTCGTCTGCGATGTGGAGAAGGCGTCGCAGACTGAACTGGTGGAAGCCTTCGGCAATGCCGATGCCGTCATCTTCGCCGCCGGTGCTGGCGGTGGGTCCGGCATCTTCCGCAAGTACACCGTCGACCTTGCGGCCGCGATCGCAGCGATGCAGGCAGCGACCGCAGCAGGCATCGAGCGTTTCGTGCAGATCTCGTTCATCGGCGCCGGCGGGCCGACCCCGGAGGGCACCGACGAGGTCTTCGCCGCCTACTGGGATGCTAAGCGCGAGGCTGACAATGCGCTGCGTGCCAGCGGTCTGGACTGGACGATCGTCAAGCCGGGCCAGCTGCTCGATGAGCCCGGCACCGGCTGCCTCGACATCGCCACCGGCACTGAGCGCGGTGCTACGTCTCGGCGTGAGGATGTTGCGGAGTTCATCGCGATGATCCTCGACGACGGTCGCACGATCGGCCGGGAGTTCGACATCATCGATGGTGAGACTCCGATGCACGACAGCCTCAAGGCAACGCTGGGCTCGTGACGAGCGGCTGCCGGTTAGGCGCGTGGATGCGCCTGCCGGTAGCTTTCGGCCAGCCGTCCAAGGGAGACGTGGGTGTAGATCTGCGTCGAACTCAGCGACGCGTGGCCGAGAAACTCCTGCACCTCACGCAGGTCAGCGCCGTTTTCGATCATGTGGGTGGCAGCTGAGTGCCGCAGACCGTGCGGTGAGAGCTCCGGTGAGTCCGGCAGTCCCGCAGTGGCTGTGTGGACGACTGAGCGGATCTGGCGGACGTCGATGCGCCCGCCGCGGGCTCCGAGGAACAGTGCTGTGGCATCTCGGGCTGTCGTCTCGTTCTCCAGCACCGGTCGGCCGTTTCGCAGCCAGGCCTGCAGTGCGCGCTGGGCGGGCAGCCCGAAGGGCACGCGTCGTTCCCTGCCGCCCTTGCCCATGACGGTGACGAGCCTGCGCTCGGTGTCGATGCTTGTGGTGTCCAGGGCTGCGATCTCTGAGACGCGTGCGCCAGTGGCGTAGAGCAGTTCGAGCAGTGCGGCATCACGCAGCCGCAGCGCATCGTCTTTCGGGCAGCGTTGGGTCTCGTTGGGCTCCGTTGGATCGGGCTGCGATGTCGCATCGCCGGGTTCGGTTCCCGTGTGCTGCATGACGGCATCGACGTGGCGCTGCTGGAGCACCGCTGGCAGCCGTGAGGCTTTGCGGGGGCTTGCCAGGCGCAGCGCGGGGTTGGATCGCATGAGCTGGTGGCGAGTGCAGAACGCACAGAAGGCCCGCACCGCTGCGATCCGCCGGGCGGTGGTGGCCGGTGCGGCTCCCGTGCGCGACTGGGCTAGCAGCCATTGGCGCAGGTTGCCCAGCTCGATGGCGTCCAGCGGCAGGTGCCCATCGTCGTCGGTGAGGAAGGTCAGCAGGGTGCGCACGTCGGAGAGGTAATTGCGCACGGTGTGCTCAGACGCGTTGCGGTGCACACGCAGCTCTTCGTCGAAGGCGGCGAGCGCTTCAGCGTACTCTCCGGGCAGCTGTGCCGCGGTGTCGGGGGAAGTCGACATGCATCCCAGTGTAGCCAGCCCACCTGTTGGGCCAGCCGGTGGCTCGCCGGCGACGAGCAGCTGGTTCAGCTGCGAGCGTCGAGCGTGGAGTGGCTGGCCAAATGACGTCGTATGAGCGGTATTGCGCGTCGACGATTGATCTGCGGGCAGGCTGCTGCCGGGTGCCAGCGGATTCGAGCCGCGTCAGCCGGTCGCTCATCGGGTGACGGTTGCGCGCTTCTTCACCCAGCCGTGCGCTTCGCGCTCGACGTGCCCGGACAGTTCGAGTGCGGCAAGTGCCGCCATGACGGTGGGGTTGTCGAGACCTGAGCGGACGGCGGCGGTCGCTGCTTCGATCCCGCGAGAGGTCGGCAGGACGTTGTAAGTTCTGCTCTGTTCTGCGGTCATATCGTCGGTGATCCGCAGCGCTGGCTGATGCTCGGTCTCGCTGCGGGTGGTGTCGATCGGCTCGACGAGTTCGGCGATGTCATCGGCTGACGTGACGCACACAGCCTGGCCCTCGCGAATGAGACGGTGGCAGCCGGCGGATGCCTGGCTGGTGATCGGCCCGGGCACCGCTCCGACTGTGCGCAGCAATTCAGCTGCCCGGTTGGCAGTATTCAGTGCACCGGACCGCCAGCCGGCTTCCACCACGATGGTGGCTTGGGCAGCGGCGGCAATCAGGCGATTGCGCAGCAGGAACCGGTGCCTCATAGCGGTCTGTCCGGCTGCCGTTTCGGAGACGACGGCATACCGTGTGCCGATGCGGGTGAGCATGTCGGCGTTGCCGCGCGGATAGTAGCGATCCACTCCCCCGGCCATGAAGGCGACCGTCCCAACCTCGGGTGTCTCGGCGGCGGCGAGCGCCGCCTGGTGGGAGGCTGCGTCGATGCCGTAGGCGCCGCCGGAGACGATGGTGTGTCCGCGCATGGCCAGTTCGTAGGCGATGCTGCCGGCGACGTGCTCACCGTAGTGCGTTGAGGCACGTGCTCCGACGAGTGCGATCGAACCGGTGAGCAGCTCCTGCAGGTCCCCGGGTCCGCGTACCCACAGCGCGAGGGGCTCGTGGATGCCGAGCTCAGTCAGCTGAGTCGGCCACTCATCGTCTTCCGGATGGATGAGGCGGGCACCGAGCCGGGCCATGATCCGCTGCTCTTGGACGGCATCGAGGCTGGGCAGGCGCATCCGCCACCGCTCGTGCGCCGTCGACAGCTTGTCTCCCGGGACCTGCAGTCCGGCGGCTTCGCAGGCCTCGTGCAGCTGCGGCACGGCCTCGGATTGCCGGGAGCGCACAAGTGCGAGCATCTGCTCCGCTCCGAAGGCGAGCACGCCGGCCTTGAGGACCTCGTCGCCGGGTTCGGCCAGGCGCAGCAGGTCGACGCAGGCCAGTCGCTGAGTGTCGGTGGTCATTGTGTCTCCCTCATCCGCATAAGTGCCGCGGCAAGCACATCGTCACCATCGGGCCGAGTTCTGCCGGCGAGGTCGGCGATGGTCGCTGCGATCCTCAGCACGCGGTCGTATCCGCGCATCGACAGCAGTCCGCGCTCGAGAGCCTGGTCGAGGATGTGGGTTTCGCTGGCGCGGAATGAGAACGCTTCTCGCAGATAGGCTCCAGGTGCGCGGGCATTCGTGTTCCAGGGCATGTCGGCATAGCGGTGGGTCTGTCTCTCCCGGGCGGCTGCCACTCGCTCGGCCACGATGGCGGATGATTCGGCGGGAGCGTCCCGGCGCAGATCGGCTGCGGTGACAGGCAGGACGTCGAGCTGTATGTCGACGCGGTCGAGCAGCGGACCGGAGAGCTTCTGACGGTAGCGGCGGCGCAGGTGCGGGGTGCACGAACAGGTCTGAGTGCTGCTGCCGGCGACACCGCAGGGACACGGATTGGCGGCGAGCACGAGCTGGAACTTGGCCGGCAGCACCACCGAACCCCAGGCGCGGTGGATGTCACAGTAGCCGCTCTCCAGCGGCTGGCGCAGGGCTTCGAGCACGTCGCGGTCGAATTCCGGGGCTTCGTCCAAGAAGAGCACCCCGCGATGGGCGCGAGAGAACACGCCGATCACCCCTGGCCGGGATCCTCCGACCATCGCAGCGGCCGTTGTCCGGTGGTGGGGCGCTTCGAACGGTGGGGCGACGGCATCGATTTCGTCGGCTTCAACGCAGCCGGCCAATGACTGCAGAGCCAGCACCTCGATGCGCTCGTCGTGGTTCAGCGGCGGCACGATGCCGCTGAGGCAGGCGGCGAGCATGGATTTGCCAGCGCCGGGGACGCCGCTCATGAGCAGGTGATGGCCGCCGGCTGCTGCCAGCTCGAGCGCATGCCGGGCGTCGTGCTGGCCGTGGACGTCGGCGAGGTCGGTGGGTTCGATGATGTTCTCGCGGCTGCTGGTTGCAGCCGGCACCGGTTCGGTATTGGACGGTGCGGCTCGCCCGCCGTGGGCGTGGACGACATCAGCCAGGTGCCCGGCGGCAACGACCTCAGCCTGCGGGACAAGAGCTGCTTCGGCGCGATTGCCGTGGGGCACGATGAAGCGAGTGAAACCCGCCTCCAGCCCAGCGAGGATCGTCGGCAGCACCCCGCGCACAGGCAGAATGCGCCCGTCGAGACCGAGCTCACCGCAGTGGACGACCCCATCTGCTGAGTGCTCCGGGATGAGCTCCTCACAGGCGAGGATCGTCACCGCGATGCCGAGGTCGAAGGATGTTCCGACCTTCCTGACCGCACCCGGCTGAAGGTTGACTGTCACCTTCGCAGCACTGAGCGAGATCCCCAGATTCGACAGCGCTGCCCGGATCCGTTTGCGCGATTCGCTGACCGAGGCATCGGGCAGGCCGATGATGTCGATGCCGGGGATGCCCTGGTTCAGGCTTGTCTCGATGCTGATCACTGTGCCGCTGGTACCCCAGAGGGCGACAGCCTGGGCCCGGCCGAGGCGGTTGCGCACCCCACCGACGACGCGAACCTTCTGCTCCTCTTCGACTGCGCTCATCGCACGTCCCTGACGTGCTGGAGGTCCGGCTGGCGGGCACTCCACAGAATGCCGATCGCATCGAACCTGAACTGCGGATACCACTCATCGCCCTCGGCCAGGAACCGCAGTCCGAGCGTCCGCAGAGTTCTGAGCTTGATCGGGGTGATCGCCTCCAGCGGGTGCCCTGCCCAGGAGGCGATACGGGTTTTGACCTCGACGAAGACGAGCGTGTCACCGTCGCGGGCGATGATGTCGATCTCGCCGTCGGAGCAGCGCCAATTGCGGTGCAGAATCGTCCAGCCGAGGCATTCGAGATAGCGGGTGGCGTAGTCCTCACCGGTGCGGCCGAGTGTCTGTGCTTTCATGGCTCCACCCCACCGGCCCATGCGGCTGGTGCGAACACCTGGCCTCCTGGTGTGGACGGAGACTGATCGTGCACACCCGACCGGGCTCACTCCTCCGTGCCGGTCCACAGCCAGCCAGATTCGCTGCCTCCAGGGCACAGAAGCGCAGGGGATTCGTGCCGAAATCCCGGGTCATGGCTGATCAAGACCGCAAGCGCGGCGAGAAGGACAGCCGGAGCGCAAGGATTGCAGCCACGGGCCATCCGGCCCAGCTACCTCTGTCCGGCAGAACCGATGTACGGTGAGGTCAAAGGCCGCTCGCGCGAACCGCGTGCGGTTTTTGCACGGGCGCACATCCCGCGCCTGCTGCTCGCACCTGAGACCGAAGGAGTCACCGTGGACCTCTTCTCGCACCCCGAATTCGATCACCACGAGCAGGTCATCTTCTGCCATGACCGCGACCTCGACCTGCGCGCCATCATCGCCGTGCACGACACCACTCTCGGACCGGCTGCCGGCGGCTGCCGCATGTATCCGTACGAGTCCGAAACCGATGCGCTGACTGACGTGCTGCGCCTCTCTCGCGGCATGACGTACAAGAACTCGATCGCCGGCCTGCCGCTGGGCGGCGGCAAGTGCGTCATCATCGCCGATCCGCACCGCCCCGACAAGGCAGAGGTGCTGCGCACCTTCTCCAAGCACGTGCAGACACTCGGCGGCCGCTACTGGACCGCCATCGACGTCGGCGTCGGACCCGAGGATGCCGACGTGCTGGCAGAGAACTGCGATTACATCTTCGCCCGCGCAAGCCAGTTCCCCGCAGGTGTCAGCACTTCCCAGTTCACCGCCCTCGGCGCATTCACGTCGCTGCAGGCCGGTGTCGCACACGTGTGGAAGGAACGCGCCAAGACCGACTCCGCGGACCCAGCAGACCGGACTGACCTGTCGGGTCTGCGCGTGGCCGTGCAGGGACTCGGCGGCACCGGGCGCGAACTGTGCCGGATGCTGCATGAAGCCGGTGCCGAACTCGTCGTCTCCGATGTCTACCAGCCGGCTGTCGACTCCGCCGTAGAGGCATTCGGCGCCACCGCTGTTCCTGCCGATGAGATCCATGCCCAGGATGTCGACGTGTTCGCACCCTGTGCTCTCGGCGGCATCATCAACGATGACACGATCGGCGACATCAGAGCCCGCCTCATTAGCGGCATCGCCAACAACCAGCTCGCCACCCCGGCGCACGGCCAGCAGCTGCGTGAGCGCGGCATCACCTACGTGCCTGACTTCCTCGCCAACGCCGGCGGTGTCATGGCCGCAGCGACGATGATCTACTCCGAGCCGTCACTGGAGGGTTCGCGTGCCAGCGTGCTCTCGCTGTACGACCGGGCCACGCAGGTCCTCGAACAGGCCGAGGCGGAGGGCCGTCCGGCTGCCGAGGTCGCTGAGGAGATGGCCGGTCAGCGCATCGCCGACGCTCGCTGATCTACAGGCAGCAGCGCAGAGCTGTGACCGCACAACGACGTGCGGTCACGGCTCTTCGTCTTTCACGGGCGCAGCGACTGCGGCGGGTCGAAATCCTCGTTCTTGGCGATCTCTTCGATGTTGACGTCCTTGAAGGTCAGGATCGACACGTGCTTGACGAAGCGGGCGGTGCGGTAGGTGTCCCACACCCAGGCATCTTTGAGGGTGACTTCGAAGTAGACGTCCGAGCCCTCGTGGTGGGCCTTGAGATCGACCGAATTGGCCAGGTAGAACCGCTGGTTGGTGTCGACGACGTATGAGAACAGTCCGACGACATCGCGGTACTCGCGGTACAGCTGCAGTTCCAAGTCGGCTTCGTAGTTTTCCAGGTCCTCGGCACTCATGGCGTCATCCTATGCCACTGACAGCGGTTGCAGAATCTTCAACCGGCGGCAGGGTGTGGACAGTGAGCGTCTGCCCGGCTGGGGTTCAGACGTCGATGCGGAAGCTGCGCCGGTGATGCGGGCTCAGCCCGTGGGCGGCGACTCCGGCGCGGTGGGCCTGGGTGAGGTAGCCGACGTTGGAGTCCCAGGCGTAACCGGGGTATTCGGCGGCCAGGGCGTGCATGAGCTCATCGCGGGCGACCTTGGCCAGCACGCTGGCGGCAGCGATCGTCACGCGGGTGCCGTCGCCTTTGATGATCGTGCGCACTTCCGGGAGCTCGACCTCGGCGGCGGAGCCGAAGGTGTCGAAGCAGTCGAGGGTGAGCGGGGAGGACAGCCAGTCGTGGCTGCCGTCCAGCAGCACGAGGCTGGCCGGCGGCAGCGCGGCCAGGGCCCGCCTGCCAGCCAGGCACAGGGCCAGGGTGACGCCGAGAGCATCGATCTCGGCCGGTTCGGCAAAGGCAACAGCAGTGTGCTGCTGCCAGGCGGTCACACTCGCAGCAATCGACTGCCTGGCGGTGATGTTCAGCTGCTTGGAGTCGTGGATGCCTGCGGGGATGTCGCCAGCGAGCAGGTCGACCAGCCGGTAGCGGACGGCGCCGACGCCGATCGGCCCGGCCACGCAGCCGCGGCCGACCTCATCCATGCCGATGATCGTCTCGACACCGCTGGCGGCGAGTTCGCGCTCGACGCTCAGGTCGCGCAGACCAGGAGCCGTGCTGCCGGTGCGGGGGGCGCGTTCGAAGGTGGCGGTGTCAGGGCTGCGGGACATCGGCGTAGACCGCCTCCGGAGTCTTCAGCCGGCCGATCCGATCAAACGGCCAGTTGCGCACGAACACGGTGCCCACCACCTTGTCCTCAGGTACGAAGGCGCCGCCGGGCGCGTCTCCGTTGTAACGGGAGTCAAGTGAGTTGGTGCGGTTGTCACCCATCATCCAGTAGTGCCCGGCCGGGACGTCTTCGGAGAACTCGATCTCCGAGGGCTCGGTCCCCTCACCGAGGTAGGTCTCATCCAGCGACTGCCCATTGACGGAGATGCGGCCGTCGGCATCGCAGCATTCGACGTGGTCGCCGCCGACGGCGATCGCCCGCTTGACGAGCTGGGTGCCGGCATCGGAGGGAACGAGGCCGAGGAACTCGAGGATCGGGTTGGGCTTGTAGTCGGCGACGAGCCCGGGCGAGAGCCACCCGCCGGGATCGGTGAAGACGACGATGTCCCCACGGTTGACCGTATTGCCCGGCAGCTGGTTGGCCAGCACCCGGTCGTTGACGAGCAGGGTCGGCTCCATCGAGCTGGAGGGGATGTAGAAGGAGCGCACCACCCACGTCTTCACAGCAGTCGAGACGACCAGTGCGATGACGAGGATGACGGCGACCTCCACGAGGAAGGAACGCCAGCTCTTCTTCTCTGACTTATTTCGGGCCACCCAGGCAGTCTACCTACTTGCCCCGGTCAACCGAGGAGCCATGGCCGATGACGACGCCGATGACCCGGCGAGTGGGGATCATCCCGCCGCCAGGCCTTCCGAGCAGCGCACGCGAGTCGGTCGAGTTGTCGCGGTTGTCGCCCATGAGCCACAACCGGTCGTCGGGCACGTCGACGGCGAACGGGGTGGCCGAGGCCGGGTGGTCGGCATTCGGCGGAGAGGCGAGATAGGGCTCGTCGAGCTCTTCGCCGTTGCGGATGAGCCTGCCGTCATCCGAGCAGCATTCGAGGGTGTCACCGGGTCCGGCGATGACGCGTTTGATGAAGAATACGTCGCCGGGTCCGACGCCGAACCAGGAGCCGACCTGCTGGGCGGCGTTCGGCGGGCTGGTCGGCAGGAAAGAGCCGCGGCCGTCGATGACGACGACATCACCGGTGTCGATGCCGCCGGCCAGCGCGTCGGCGCGCAGCACCGTGACCTGGTTGCCGGGCCGGAATGTCGGCTCCATCGACTCCGAGGGGATGGAGAACGACTGGACGCCGACTGCTCGGATGCCGGCGGCGGTGAGCACGGCGACGATCGCGAGGATTGCGATGACTCGCAGCCACCGCCTCGGGCGCGGGGGGGGGGGGGGGCGGGGGCGGTCCGCGCCCCCCCTGCTCCTGACGAGGGGCGGGGGGC
>NZ_JALXKS010000032.1 GCF_025144725.1 Brevibacterium sp. p3-SID960
CCCATCCTTGACGAGGGCAGTGGCGGTGCGGACCTGCGGGTAGAGCACGACGTCCTGGGTCAGGTGGGCGATCGGGCGGCCCTGCGTGTCGGTTGTCGAGCGCAGCATGTCGATGACGCGCAGGCCGGCAGACGAGATCTCCTCGCGGGTCACGGACCGGCCGTCGGGACGCCCGGCGGCTACGCGCAGTTCGAGGGCCTGGACGGCCATGAGGAGTTCGATGCCGACGACGGCTTCGATGTTGGCCACAATCTGGCGCAGGTGACGGCCGGCGTTGTTGGCCATCGAGACGTGGTCCTCTTGGTTCGCAGACGTCGGGATCGAATCGACGGCATCCGGGTGTGCAAGGGTCTTGCAGTCGGAGACGAGGGCCGCGGCCAGATACTGCGGCAGCATGAACCCGCAGTCCATGCCGACCTGCTCGGAGTCGACGAGCATGTCGGGCAGGCCGCGGTTCAGCGTCCCGTCGTCGAGGCGGAAGATCCGCCGTTCGGTGATGTTGCCGATCTCGGTGACCGCGATCGAGAGGAAGTCGGCGGCGAAGGCGACGTATTCGGCGTGGAAGTTTCCGCCGGAGACGGCCTTGAGCCGGCGCGGCAGCTGCGGGAAGACGAGCGGGTTGTCGGTTGCGGCGTTGAGTTCGCGTTCGATGATCCCGATGGTGAAGTCGAGCGTGTCAGCGACCGGGCCGAACACCTGTGGCACACAGCGCAGCGAGTACGCATCCTGCGGCGGTTGCCGGTCCGGGTCGGCTGCCCGGCTGCCGGTGATGAGCTGGGAGTCGGCCATGAGCTCCCGCATCCGGGAGGCAACGGCGATCTGGCCGGGCTGCTTGCGCACGGTGTGCAGCTCGTCGATGAACGCATCACCGAAGCCCAGCAGCGCCTCGATCGTCATCGACGCGGTCACCTGCGCGGTCTCCAGCAGGGTCGCCGCATCCCAGGCCGCGAGCGCGGTCTGAGCAAGGGAGAACGAAGTGCCGTTGAGAAGTGCGAGTCCGTCCTTGGCGTCGACCGGCACCCGGTCGATGCCCGCGGCGGCCATCGCCTCGGTGCCGGGCACGATCTTGCCGTCAAGGACTGCCTCACCGGAATCCTCAGGCTTATCCTCACCGGTCGGCGGGCCGGTGAGAACGAGAGCGATGTGGGCCAGCGGGATGAGGTCTCCGGAAGCGCCGAGCGAACCGTATTCGGGTACCGCTGGCCACACATCGTGATTCAGCATCGCGACGAGCCCCTCGACCAGCGGCCAGGAGATCGCTGAATGCCCGGCGATGAGCGACTGGATGCGAATGAGCATCGTGGCCCGCACGACCTCTTCGTCGACGAGTCTGCCGATGCCCGAGGCGTCGGCGAGGATGAGCCGGCGGGAGAGCTCCGCGGCATCGGCGGCGCTGGGGAACGCCTGTCGCCCGGCCAGTGAGCCGAAACCGGTGTTGACCGAGTAGATCGCCTCGACGTCTTCACCGGCATTCATCCGGTCGATGACATCATCGAGCCAGGCGCGTGACTCCCGGCAGGCCTCCTGGGCGGCCGGGGCGAGGGTGATACGGCGGCGGTGCCGGGCGACGTCGACCATGTCGGCCAGGCTCAGATCGGCCTCACCGAGGGTGAGCACCGGGCCGTCGAACTCCTCGGTCGCGGCCGGCTGGCCGGGCAGCGGAGCGGTGGCGTGGTGCAGGTTCGAGTGCGGATGTGCGGTCATATGCGGGTCTCCTCGCAGATCGGACGGTCAGATGGCGTGGTGCGCCGGCAGTGTGCGGGCGGCGGCGGTGACGGTTCCCAAAGGGCCCGGGAACGCAGTGCCCAGAGGGCCTGGCGCCGCGGTGGCCGTGCGGCTTAGGCAGGAGTCGCTTTCAGCGGCACCGAGGTGTAGGAGCGCAGTGTGGTGTGGATGAGCGGCTCGGGCTCGGCGGTCGGTTCGAGGTGAGCGACCCGGGCGCAGAAGGCGGAGAAGAACGCATCCATCTCCATCCGAGAGATCGGCTGGCCGACGCACTGGTGGATGCCCATCCCGAAGGTCAGGTGCCCGCTGGCATCCCGGTCGATACGGAACTCATGCGCATCAGGACCCCACTTCGACTCATCGCGGTTGGCCGAACCGGGGAAGACGAGAACCTTCGTCTCGGCCGGCAGGTCGACTCCGCCGATCGTCGTGTTTCGGCTCGTGGTGCGGTAGAAGGACTGGAAAGGCGAGTCCCACCTGAACGCCTCGTCGATCGCGTACTTCGCCAGGCTTGGGTCGGCATGCACGCCGGCGTACTGGTCAGGGTGTTGGGCCAGCGCATTGAGGGTGTTGATGATCGCGAAGATCGTCGTGTCGAGCCCGGCTGAGAGCATCGCGCGCACCAGCAGCGTGGCCTCATCAGCATCGATCGTCCCGGCGTCGGCGAACTCCCAGATCTGGGCGCCCATTCCCGAGGTGTTGAGCACCTCGCGAGCGCAGTTCTCCAGCACCCAGTCATACGTGCCCTCCGCGGCTTCGATATGGGCCCGGGCCACGTCGTTCTGCGGGCCGAAGGTCGCGAAGTTCGCAGCTCCCTGGACCGGCAGATTCTTCGCCCGGCCCTCGCGCGGGATCCCGACCGCGTCGCCGAAGACGCGCAGCACGAACCGTTCGGCCACCTCGGCGGCGTCGAAGGCGCAGTCACCGGAGAGCACATCGTCGAGCACGGTCTTGGCATAGGTGGCGAAGCCCTTGCGCAGCGGGCGCAGCCGGCGGGGGTTGATGACCCCGGTCATGGCCTCGCGCATGCGCGTGTGGATGGGCGGATCGACTTCGAGGATGCCCGGCTTGCGCAGCGGCGGGTTGTGGTGGATGTTGACGATCCCCACCCCGGCTCCGGAGATGTAGGTCTCCCAGTCCTCAAGGATCTCGCGCACCTCGGCGTCCCGGCCGAAGGCGTGGACCTCGTACGTCTCCAGCCAGGCTGCCGGCCCGGCCTCGCGCAGACGGGTAAGGAACGGATACGGGTCGCGCAGCACCTCGGGCGCGTACGGGTCGTCGGCCAGAGCAGTGGCGGTCAGCGCCGTCATCGAAACCTCCGGGAGTCAGTCAGTGCGGGTGCCCCTCACGGTAGCCGTCGCCGAGGCGGTGGCGCCGCTGGCAATCTCATGGGATGGGAAGTGCGCGGCTGGGCTGGTGGGGGAGCAGGTGTAGCGCAGCTTAGGCAGAGAGCTCGGCACCGAGTTCTGCGGCTGCCGAGGTGAGGACCGGTGTCAGTGACTTCACGAGGTTTGCCGGCACCCGATCGGCGTGGCCAGCCACGGCCAGGGAGCAGATCACTTCTCCGCCGACGCGCACAGGCGCTGCCACGGCGACGGCATTGTCGATGAGCTCGCCGTGGGAGACGGCGACCCCGCGGGTGCGGATGTCCTTGAGATCGGCGATGAGATGCTGCCTTCGGACCAATACCGCCTGGTCATCGGCGGCATCAGCGCTGACAGCGCGCAGCGCGCCTTCGATGACAGCCGGCGGCGCGTAGGCGAGCAGCACACGCTGGCCGGCGCCGCGGTAGATCGGCAGCACCTGGTTGATGCGAAACGAGATATCGGTATCGGCGCTGGGAGAGACCTGCCGCAGACACACAGCGTTGTGCCCGGCGCGCACAGTGAGCACGGAGACCTTGCCGGTGCGGTTCGTCAGACCCTGCAGGAAGGAGTGGCCGACTTCGATGAGTCGAGTGCGGGTGATGTCCTGGCCCGACCATGCCGAGAGCCGCCACCCGGGAACGAAGCGGCCATGCTGCTTTTCGATGAGATCGAAGTCGGTGAGCGTCTTGAGGTAGCGGTACGTCGTCGACAGCGGCAGGCCGAGTTCCTCGGAGACATCCTGGGCGCTGACCTCTCCGCCTTCGGCAACATGCGTGAGCACCCGCAGCCCGCGCACGAGCGCGGAGTCCGCGCCGGGGTCCGAGGCGCGGGAATCTCCCGCTGAGCTGCCTGTCGAGTTCATAGATTCAGGGTACGTCAGCGGCCGCACGCCCGTGCAGGTGTGCGGCCGCCTCAGTGACGCGGATCAGTATGACCAGCCGATCACGACGTCCAGTGCGTTGCTGAGCGCTTGGCCATCATGCGGCGGTACTCGGCGGTGGTGTCCGGGAACAGTTCGCCGGTGCCCCAGTCGAGGATGACGCCGTAGCGGCGCAGCACGTCGTGGACGTCGAGCTCGCCCTTGCGGTACTGCTCAGCCACCGCCTCGGGGTCGGCGTCAAGCCAGCCGGCGCGCTTGGAGCGGATCTCGGCACGAGCCTTTTCGGTCGCCTCGGCATCAATCTCGTACTCATCGAGCTCGGCGTCGATGACGGTGATGACGACGCCGTAGTCGCGTTCGGCGCGGCGGACCGAGACGTACTGGTCGATGACGTCCTCCAGCACCGCCTCGGGCTCGCGCTCAAGCGGATCGCCGAACCCGCCGCCACCGGCCGAGGGCCGGGTGAAGGCGTCACCGGATTCGATCGGCACATTGGAGAACGTCGCCCCAAGGTACTTCTCGTCCTCGGTGCCCTTGTTCAGCCACACGCCGTGCGGATAGGACGGCAGTCCGCCTTCGATGCCCCAGGTGACCGAGCGGCCGCGGTCGCAGCAGTAGCTCATCACGGTCTTGACGGCGTCGGTGAGCACGCCGCCCTTCTCCACACCGCAGCCACCGCGGAATCTGCCGGGCCCACCGGAGTCGGTGTTGATCGCGTGGCTGGTCGTCAGGATCGGGTTCAGACGCTCCTGGCCCTCGACCGGCTGGACCGCCAGGCCGGTGCCGAACACCGGCGAGGTCGCTGAGGAGCCGTCCTTCGTCGCCCGGCCGCCCCAGCCGCCGGCCATCCAGTCGTACCACATGAAGTACTGCTGGTCGTCGGTGCGGCCGTCATGGCCTCCCACCAGCAGATACTCCAGGTTGAAGGCGCACGCCATCGCCCGTTCGGGCATGATCCGGCTCCACAGTTCGAAGATGCCGTTCATGACCTTCTCATATGGCCCGGAGCAGAATCCGGTCACCGCGTTCGGCCAGCCGGCGTTGACGACGGTGCCCTCCTCGCCGATATCGGCAGTGACCGCAGCGTAGAAGCCGGAGTTGAGCGGCACCTCGGGGAAGAACGTCTTCGTCCCGGCGTAGATCGCCGAGTGCGTCGTGCCGTACCCGGAGTTGAGGAACGTCGAGACCGCCGGGGCCGAACCGGTCAGGTCGTAGTGGATGCCCTCGCCGTCGAGCCTGAGCTTGATGCGGATCGGCACGAGTCCCTCACCGTGGGCGGGGTCGGCGTCGAGGTAGTCGACGGTCTCCCATTCGCCGTGCGGCAGCCCGGCAAGGCTGCCGAGCACGGTGCGGTTGACGTAGTCCTGCGTCTCCTGCATCGCGGTGAGCACGGTGTCCTTGGAGTACTTGTCGACCAGCCGGAGGATCTCGCGTTCGCACACCGCAGTCGCTTCGGACTGGGCATTGAGGTCGCCGAGCGCCTGCGCGGGTGCGCGCGTATTGGAGACGAGCAGCTGGGCGACGTCGTGGAGGAACTCACCGGCCCGCCACACGCGCACGGGTGTGATTCGCAGGCCCTCGGAGAAGTGCTCGCGGGCATTGACGTCGAACGACCCGGGCACATTGCCGCCGATGTCGGCCCAGTGGCCCTTGTTCTGCGCGAACCCGATGATCTCGTCCTCGACGAAGATCGGGCGGATGAACGACACGTCGTTCATGTGGGTGCCGCCGCGGTACGGGTCGTTGATGGCGAACACGTCGCCGGGGTTGATGTCGTTGCCGAACTCTTCAAGCACGGCCTTGCACTGGAAGTGCAGGGTGCCGACGTGCACTGCGATGTCGCCGCTTCCCTGCATGACGGTGTTGCCGTACTTATCGCACAGGGCTGAGGAGAAGTCGCGGGAGTAGATGACGAATGAGTAACAGGTCCGCAGGATCTGCTCGCTCATGAGGTCGACGCTGGTGGCGAAGGCGTTCTTGAGCACTTCGAACGTCACCGGGTGCAGGGTTGTCGCCGGTCCCGAGGCGGTGGTCAGGGTTTTCACTTCTCGTCTCCTTCGCTCGCGCTCAGGTGGATGCGGATGTTGAGCCATTCGTCGATGACCGCCGTCGTGCTCGGCGGTACGACGGTGGTCGAGTCGAGCTGATTGATGATCGCCGGGCCCGCCAGCTCCATCTCCGGACGCAGCGCGTCGCGGTCGTAGACGGGAGTGTCGTGCCACTGGCCGTCGAAGTACACTTCGCGGCGCTCGACCGGGTCAGGCAGGGCGGAGCCGTCGGCTGCGGCCGGGGTGAAGGCCGGCTTCGGGGTCTTGCCGAGGGCCTTGAGGTGGAGCTGATAGATCTCAACAGGGTTGTCGTCCTGCCGGAAGGCGAACTGGCGCTCGTGCTCCTCATGGAAGGTGCGCACGGCCTCGGTGAGCGCGTCCGGTCCGGTGCCCATCGGCACCTGGAGGGAGCGCCACTGGCCCTGGTATCGCATCGAGATGCCGCGCTTGAGCTCGGTGTCGGCCTCCGCAACGCCCTCGTGGCGGAGGCGCTCGGCGGCGGTCGACTCGAGTGCGGCGAACTGCTGTTCCAGGTCATCGCTGTCGGCAGTCGAGGCGACGGCGGTGTACATCGTCGACAGGTCGTGTTGGATGTCGACGAGCAGGCAGCCGAGCGCCGAGGTCACCCCGGGGTTCGGGGGCACGACGACGGTCGGGATGCCGAGTTCGCGTGCGACTTCCGCGCCATGCAGGGCTCCGGCGCCGCCGAAGGCCAGGAGGGCGAAGTCGCGCGGATCGAGTCCGCGGCGGATCGAGACGAGCCGGACGGCATCGGCCATATTCGCATTCGCCACATCGATGATCGACTCGGCGGCCTCGGCTGGTTCAAGGCCGAGGGGTTCGGCGATCGTCTCCACCACCGCCTTCTCTGCGAGATCCCGGCGCAGGGTCATGGCGCCGCTGGCCAGGTCGGTGCCGAGCCGGCCGAGCAGCAGATTCGCATCTGTGTTCGTCGGCTCGGTCCCGCCTTGGTCGTAGCAGGCCGGGCCAGGGTCAGCGCCGGCGGACTGCGGCCCATTGCGCAGGGATCCGGCGATGTCGATATGGGCCAGCGAGCCGCCGCCGGCACCGATCGTGAGGACCTCGATGCTGGGGAAGACGATCGGATGGCCGTATTCGACCTCCCATTCCTTCGTCACCCGCAGCTCGCCGTCGGCGATGAGGGAGATGTCGGTCGAGGTGCCGCCCATGTCGAGCCCGACGGCGTTGTCGTACCCGCACTGCTCGGCGACGTGTTTGGCTGCGATCGCACCGGCGGCGATGCCGGAGGCGGCGAGCCGGACGGGGAACCGCTTGACCATCGCCGGGGTCATCGAGCCGCCGCCGGAGTGCAGGAGAAGCAAGTCGCCGTCGTAGCCGTCGTCCTTGAGCTGGTTGTCGAGGCGCTCGACGTAACCGGCCACCAGCGGGCCGAGCACTGCGTTCGAGACGGTCGTGTTGAAGCGGTCGTGCTCGAAGATCTCCGGCAGGATCTCGGCCGAGGTCGACACGGCGGCCTCGGGCATCTCCTCCTGCAGGATCTCGCGCATCCGGACTTCGTTCTCGGCGTTGGCGAACGCGTTGATGAAGCATACGGCCACCGTCGTCGTGCCGCGCTTCTTCAGCAGCCGGGCGAGCTCACGGGCCTCGTCTTCGTTCAGAGTTTCGACGACGCGGCCGGAGTAGTCGACACGTTCGGTGACCTCGAAGCGGTCGCGGCGACGGATGTAAGGGCCGGACACATCCTTGTAGGCGTCCCACAGCTCATCCTTCGTGCCGTCGCGGATCTCGATGACGTCGCGGAAGCCCTTCGTCGTCACGAGCGCGGCCTTGGGGAACCGGCGGGTGATGAGCGCATTCGTCGCCACGGTGGTGCCGTGGGAGAACAGGCTGACGTTGTTCAGGTCGATCTCACCGCGTTCGACTCCGCCGATGACGGCGCGCATCGGATCGTCGGGGGTTGAGGGGACTTTCGTCACCCGCATGGTCTTGTCGGCATCGTCGAAGATGCACACATCGGTGAACGTGCCACCGACGTCGACGGCCACTCGAAGATCTGTCATTTTTCCTCCTTTGTGAATTGCACCACAGTCTTGCGAAGTGGACTCAGTGCGGCAATGGAGAATCTGAGAACTTTAACAGGCGCTATTGTGGAAAACACAAAGCTCCTGGTCCGCTTCCCGCGCACGGGCCCGGCACAGTGGGAAGGAGGGCGGATGTCCCTGACCGTTCCCGAGGCGGTCGACGCCTTCGGTGACGAAGGCGCGATCCTCGTGCAGTCCCGCATGCGCTCACCGGCTGCGATCACCCAGGTGCTGAGTACGGGCGACCCGCTGCCCAAGACACGGGCATCCAGTGGGGACTCCGCGCCAGCCGGTTCCCGGATCCTGCTCACCGCTTCTGAGGCCGAGTTGGCCGCCGCAGTGGAATCCGCCGGTTCAGCTGAAGCGCTGCGCTCAGCTGGCATACGCGCGGTTGTCATCTGCGGATCTCCGCTGGCAGGCCCTGGGGTCGTTGCCGCTGAAGCATCAGAGGAGACCGGGGCCTCGCTGTTCACTCAGCTGAGCCAGCGCGACATCAGCGTGCTGGTGTTCACCGGCGGCATCGATGCGGCAGCGGCCCGGCTGTATCGCGCGATCGCCGATGCAGCCGCGGCCGAGACCGAGCGGCTGGCGATCATGCAGCAGCTGCTGAGCGCCGCCGACGCCGACGATCCGCTCGCCTCCCTCGTGCGGGTGATGGCAAGGCTGTGCGACGGGTCGGCGATGGTCTTCGATGACAGTCGCGCGCTGCTGCACGCCGCTGGCGCCGGGCCGGTCAAGCTCATCGCCGCACACCTGGCGGAATCGGCGCATGCCGCCGACGGCATGTTCGCCGTCGGCCGCTGGAGCGTTGCCGCTGACCGCATCCGCGTGCGCACCCACACCTATCACCTCGTCCTCGCCTCGCACGACAGCGCCCGCCTGCGCACCACCTCGGCGACGGTGTTCGAGACCCTGCGCTCGATCCTCGGATCCTTCGGCGCCGTCGAGGGGTTCGCCCGCACTCAGCAGGTCGTCAGCTCCGCGGCGCTGCTGCGCGAGCTCGAACTCGGCATCTCCGTGGGTGCCGAACAGCGCAGCTGGCAGCGCATGGCCGAACTCGGCTTCACGCCGTATTCCGATCTGCACTTCGTCATCTGTGCAAGCACCTCCGGCGCCGTCTTCACCCGCTCGGACCTCGACGCGATCCTCGCGCCCGTCCACACGCCCAGCACCTCCAGCGAGCGCGACTCCCCAGCAGCACCGGCTCTGCCGATGCTCGCGATCGAATCGGCCCGCTTCGGGGACCAGGACCCGGGCATGCGCCTGCTGATCCCGGCCGAGAATGCAGCTGAGGGGCTCATGATCGGCCTCGAGCGGGTTCCCGGCCGGTTCGTCGCCGCTGTCTCCGAACGCTTCAGCCAGCTCTCTGCGCTGCCGGAGATCGCCCGTGCCACTGAGACCGCCCTGCGCTTGGCCCGCCGCAACGCGATGTCAGCCAACGGCACCGCTGATCGGGAGGGGGCCACCGCCTCGGCAAGGGTGGTCCGGGTCGATGAGCTCGACCCGCTCGAATGGCTGCTCGCCGGGGCGACGAGCCTGCGCGACCGCTCGGTGCTGGCCGGATACGCGACCGAACTGCGCACCCGGCCCGAGCTGTTGGAGACGCTGCTGAGCTATCTGGCCGCAGACCTGACGATCAACCGCGCTGCTGCCGATCTTGCGATCCACCCCAACACGCTGCGCTACCGGCTCACCCGCATCGAAGAGCTGCTGGGCGGGGCGCTGTCAGACCCGCTCGTCATCGCCAATCTGTGCCTGGCATTCCATTCCGAACTGCTGGGGCGGCGCTCTTCGGCGCGGGCTGAGGCGGAATAGGGCAGGATCAACGCTGCGAGCGCCACCACAGCAGCGCCATCAGCAGCGCAGCGCGGGATTCGGCATCTGCGAGCGAGACGCCGAGTCGCTTCTCCAGGCGCCGAGTGCGGTCATAGACGACTGGGCGGCTGATGCCCAGCTTGGTTGCCACCTCGGTCTTGTTCCCAGCAGCCAACACATAGGTCTGGAGGAAGTCGAGTGCCGCATGGTCAGGTGCCGAAGACGCGTCTGCGCCGGTGCCGAGCAGCGGTGCCAGCTCGCTTTCGGCGAAGACGCGCATCCGCGCATCATCGGCCAGGCCGGCGATGAGGCCGTTGAGCCGCAGATCGGCGAACCGGTAGAAGGGCCGCTCGCGCACCGACATCCCTGCGGCGATCCGGGCAGTCTCGACCGCTGTCTCCAGATCCCTGCCCGCGGCGAGGACTCCGTGGCGTGGTGGGCCCACTCCGATCGTGATCGACCGGTTCAGATTGACTGACAAGGTACGGCTGAGCTCGCTGAGGAGCGCATCCACTGCATCGGTGGGGAAGCCCACCAGGGCGACGACGGTGCCGTAGCGCCATGTGCCGGTCAGAGCGGAGAGGCCCAGGCTTCGGCTGACGGCGATGAGCTCGCTGCGGATGCGGCGCTCTTCGAGCTGGTAATCGGAGAGCTCGACTCCAGCGGCATCCGAGACGTCGGCCGTGTGCAGTGCCACAGCGGCGTATGCCACTGATCGGCTCATCCCGTATCGCTGCGATCGCAGCGCAGCGACCTGGTCCGTCATCTGCGTGTGCGTCGAAAGTTCGCCGAGGAAGCGGTCGGTGGCGTCGAGCAGCAGGTCCCGCTGATGCTGGGTCGCCATCCGCACGAGGGTGATGGCCTGGCCGGCGCGCTCGAGCACCTCGGCAACGTAGCGGTCGGTCGGGTCTGCGAAGGGGGCGGCGAGTCTGCCCCACCGGTTCTGCTTCATGCCGACGGGCACCGCCCGGCCGCTGTGGAGCGGCCACTCGTCGAAGAGCTCGGCCTCGGTCATGTCGCGCACCTCGAAACTCAGGATGCGATGGGCGGCGTCTTCGAGGATGACTGAGGTGTTGAGCAGGTCGCTGGTCGTCTCGACGATCTTCGCCTCGTCCGCCCCGCTGATGCTGAGCTCGGTGAACACCTCATGCACTTCGCGCGTGCGTTCGATCCACTCCAGGTGCTCGGCGATGAGCAGGCGGTGGGCTGCCTGGGTGATGCGGGCGAACCGGACCCGTTCTGTCAGCGCGATGACGGGGATCTGGAGGCCGACGCTCGCTGCGCGCAGCACCTCGAGCGACGCCGCGTCCGGTTCATCGCCCTCTGTGACGATCTCGACTGCGAACGCCGCGGCGCCGGCCTTCTCCAGACGCAGGAGGAACGCGCGGGTGCGATCGACGCTGAGCCGGAACGCCGGTCCGCTCGACAGCAGGAACTCCCCGCCTTCCAACAGGGAGGCGACGTCCTCGGTCTCAGCGATGTGGACCCACCGCACTGCCGCGTCAAGCCGGTTCTCACCGGAGAGGACGGTCAGCTGCGTTCGCTCAAGCTCGGGCACCGACAGCACCGTGCGGACGGTGACTCCCTCGCGGCCCGTCCCGATCAGCGGGTTCACTTCGGGCTCTGCTGGCAGGACAGATGAGAGCGCATGCCCTCAGTTTACAGTCTGTCATGGTTCTGTGTGCGAGGTTGACAGGCCGTCCAGTGTGCGCGGCGTCTGTGCGCGTGATACTGGCATCGAATATTGTGGGGTCGATCACGCCGGTGTCGTCGGTTCGCAGAACCCCGCATCTTCACATCAGGGAGAGGTTTCGATGGAGACTCTGGCACATTGGATCAACGGCAGCGCGGTGACCGAAGGCGACAGTGCGCGCACCGCTGACATCGTCAATCCGGCAACGGGCGTCGTCTCAGGCCGCGTGCCCCTGGCTGACGCCGAGCGGACGCAGCAGGCGATCGCCGCCGCCAGTGACGCGTTCCCTGCCTGGCGGGACACCTCGCTGTCGAAGCGAACCGCAGTGCTGTTCGCCTTCCGGGAGCTGCTGAACGCGCGCAAGGAGGAGCTCGCCGAGATCATCACCGCCGAACAGGGCAAGGTGCTCGCCGACGCGCTCGGTGAGATCAGCCGCGGCCAAGAGGTCGTCGAGTTCGCCTGCGGCATGCCGCACCTGCTCAAAGGCGGTCACACGGAGAACGCCTCGGCTGCCGTCGACGTCCACTCGGTGCGTCAGCCAGTCGGTGTGTCTGCGATCATCTCGCCATTCAACTTCCCCGCCATGGTGCCGATGTGGTTCTTCCCGGTGGCCATCGCCGCCGGCAACACCGTCGTGCTCAAGCCTTCGGAGAAGGACCCCTCGGCTGCGAACTGGATGGCCGAGCTGTGGAAGGAGGCAGGGCTTCCCGACGGCGTCTTCAACGTCGTGCACGGCGGCAAAGAATCCGTCGACACGCTCCTGTGCGATGAGCGCGTGGCATCTGTGTCGTTCGTCGGTTCGACACCCATCGCCAAGCACGTCTACGAAACTGCGACCTCGCACGGCAAGCGTGTGCAGGCGCTCGGGGGCGCGAAGAACCATATGCTCGTGCTGCCTGATGCTGACCTCGACATCACCGCCGACGCCGCTGTCAACGCCGGGTACGGCGCAGCTGGCGAGCGGTGTATGGCGATCTCGGTCGTCGTGGCAGTCGAGGACATCGCCGATGAGCTCGTCGCAAAGATCGCCGAGCGAACCCGCTCCCTGAAGGTCGGCGACGGCACCCGGGGCACCGATATGGGCCCGCTGGTCACCGTCGAGCACCGCAACAAGGTCGCCGGTTACATCGACGCCGGGGTGGAGGCTGGAGCAACGCTCGTCGTCGACGGCCGCGAAGGCGACGTCGACGCTGACTCCGCCGACGCCTTCCTCAACCCGACGCTGTTCGACAACGTCTCACCGGATATGTCGATCTATCAGGACGAGATCTTCGGGCCCGTCCTCAGCGTCGTGCGCGTGAAGTCCTACGACGAGGGCCTGGCCCTCATCAACGACAATAAGTACGGCAACGGCACCGCCATCTTCACCAACAACGGCGGGGCGGCCCGCCGATTCGAGAATGAGGTCCAGGTCGGAATGGTCGGTGTGAATGTGCCGATCCCAGTGCCGATGGCCTACTACAGCTTCGGCGGCTGGAAGAGTTCCCTGTTCGGCGACACCCACGCACACGGAGCTGAGGGCGTGCACTTCTTCACCCGCGGCAAGGTCATCACCAAGCGCTGGCAGGACCCCAGCCAGCTCGGCATCAACCTGGGATTCCCGACCAACGGCTGATCACCGCGCCGGACACCCAGCCAGCAGCTTCAAAGGAGAAAACCATGACAGACCGGAACCTCACCACCAGCGACCAGACGCAGGAGGCAGGCAGCCGTCCGTACACCCAGGACGATCTGGACCGGGCCCGGCGCGGCAAGGAGCTCGACCGCAGGCACGTCTTCCATTCGTGGTCCGCCCAGGACAAGATCGACCCGATGGCAGTCGCAGCCGCCCAGGGATCTCGGCTGTGGGACGCTGATGGCAACGAGTACATCGACTTCTCCTCGCAGCTGGTCAACACCAACATCGGCCACCAGCATCCGACGGTCGTCAAGGCGATCCAGGATCAGGCAGCCCGCCTGTGCACGATCGCGCCCTCGCACGCGAACGATGCCCGCTCCGAGGCCGCCCGGCTCATCAGCGAATTGGCGCCCGAGGGTCTCAACAGCGTGTTCTTCACCAACGGCGGTGCTGACGCGAACGAGCATGCTGTGCGCATGGCTCGCCTGCACACCGGCCGTCAGAAGGTGCTCACCGCCTACCGCAGCTTCCACGGCGGCACCACACTGGCGGTCAACCTCACCGGTGACCCGCGTCGCTTCGCCAACGACACCCCTGGTGCAGGCGTCGTGCACTTCATGCCGGCCTACACCTACCGTTCGTACTTCGGCTCAGCCGACGAGACCGAAGAGACCGAACGCGCCCTGCGCCACCTCGAAGACATGATCGTGCTCGAGGGACCCCAGAACATCGCGGCCGTCATGCTCGAGTCGATTCCCGGCACCGCCGGCATCTACACCCCGCCGCCGGGGTACCTCGCAGGCGTCCGGGAGCTGACCCGCAAGTACGGAATCATGTACATCGCCGACGAGGTGATGGCCGGATTCGGCCGCGCCGGTGAGTGGTTCGCCATCGACCACTGGGGCGTGACGCCCGATCTCATCACCTTCGCCAAGGGCGTGAACTCAGGTTACGTACCCCTCGGCGGCGTCATCATGTCCGACGAGATCCGCCAGACATTCTCTGAGCGCGCATACCCCGGCGGGCTCACCTACTCCGGGCACCCGCTGGCCACAGCAGCAGCGGTCGCCACCATCAACGCCATGCGCGATGAAGCGATGGTGGAGAACGCCAAGCGGCTCGGAGCAGAAGTCATCGGCCCGTACCTGGAGAAGATCGAAGCCAACCACCCGTCCGTCGGCGAAGTGCGCGGCATGGGCTGCTTCTGGGCCATCGAGCTGGTGGCCAACGCCGAGACGCGTGAACCGCTGGCCGCCTACGGCGGCTCATCGGAGGCGATGGACCGCGTGACCGCAGAGATCAAGAAGAACGGCGTCCTGCCGTTCACCAACTTCAACCGCATCCACGTCGTTCCACCGCTCAACACCCCCGATGACGAGGTGCTGGAGGGCCTGAACGTCATCGACCGAGCTCTCGACATCGCAGACGAATACGTCGAGCGGGTTCATTGAGATCCCGCGGCAGTCTGTGCGTGACTGGGATATGAGCGATAGACATGAGTCGATGGCCGCAGTCTCCAGCCGCTGGCCGGTGACGGTACACGGGTGCGTGAGCGCGCTCGACTGACTCAGCCCTCAAGACGGAAGGAACCCGATGTTCGGTTTGCCAATGGCGACAATCCTCATCATTGTCGGCATCCCACTGCTGTGGATCGCCTACACACTCATCTTCTTCTTCAGCACCCGCGGCTGGAGCCGGGAGGATGTCGAGCTGCCCGATGACGCCGATGGTGCCGCACCCGGTGCGCGTCCGGCCGCCGGGGGTGTCTCATGAGCATCGAAGTCATCTTCCTCATCGTCTACTTCGTCGCGATGGCCGGGATCGGTCTGTGGTCGGTGCGCGCCGGCTCGAAGGACGAAGAGGGCTTCCTGCTCGGCGGGCGCAGCCTCGGCCCGGCAGTCACCGCCCTGCGCCTGCAGTCATCGTCGATGTCGGGCTACATGTTCCAGGGTGCAGGCTCGCTCGGCTACACCAACGGCTACTTCGGCCTCTGGTACGCCATGGGCGACATCGGCGGCGGCGTGCTCAACCTGTCCGTCCTCGGCCGTCGGATGCGCAAACTCTCGCAGATGCTCGGCTCTCTCACGTCGATCGAATACCTCGAACACCGCTACCCGTCGGCCTGGACGCGTGCGATCGCAGCACCCATCGGCCTCGGCTGCATGTTCATGTAGGTGCTCTCGCAGTTCATCGCCGGCGGTCAGGGCCTGGAGATGATCACCGGCATCCCCTTCCAGTGGGCCATGCTCGTCGCCATCGGCGTCATCGTGCTCTACACGTTCCTCGGCGGCTACCTCGCTGTGGCCTACACCGACTTCGTGCAGGCCATCGTCATGGTCATCGGCATGCTGTGGATCCTCATCGGCACGCTCATCGCCGTCGGCGGCCTGACTGCCGGAAACGAGGCAGTCGCTGAGATCAATCCGAATCTTCTGACGATGTGGGGCCCCGAAGGCTTCGAATCCGTCAAGTGGGGACTCGTCATCGGTGCGCTGCTGATCTTCTCGATCGGCTACATGGGCTACCCGCACGTCAACGTCAGCCACATGGCGATGAAGAAGCCCTCCGTTGCCCGCACCGCAGCGTTGTACTCGACCGGGTTCAACCTGCTCTTCGTCCCGGCGCCCTACCTCGTCGGCGTCATGGCGCTGGTGCTGCTGCCGAACCTGGCGAACCCGGAGATGGCGGTCTTCGGCGTGGCAGAGCTCGTGCTGCCGAACTTCGCCGTCGGCATCGTGATGGCTGCCATCATGGCCGCGATCATGTCGACCGCTGACGCACTGCTGCTGCAGACCGGCACGATCGCCTCGCATGATCTCTTCAAGCGCTTCATCAACCCGTCCATGACGGAAAAGCAGTCGGTGTGGGTCTCGCGGATCACCGTGCTGGCGTTTGCGATTCTGGGCTACATCATCGCCACAACCCGGGCACCGGGAATCGCTGACGTCGTGCTGTTCGCGACGACAATCCTCGGCACGGCGTTCGTGCCCGCTTATGTGGCCGCTGTCTGGTGGAAGAAGGCGAACACCGCCGGTGCCATCGCTTCGATGATCGTCGGCACGATCGTGCCGATCGTCTGGGAGCTCGGCGGTTTGACGGAGCTCACCTCCGTCGACCCGATGGCCAGTGTCGTGATCTCCGCTCTCACCCTGATCGTCGTGTCGCTGGCGACGCAGAAGGCGAACCCGGTGCCAGCCCACATTCGCGAGGTGCTCGTGGAGACGGACAAGGTCGGACCAATCCCGGCTCGCTTGGCGATGGGGCAGAACAATGTCCTCGCAGCTCAGCTGCCGGTCGCCGAAGAACAGCTCAGCGCTCCGGCCACTGGCAGCGCCGCCTCGGAGAGCACTGCAGCAGACGACCCACATGCGCGGAAGTCTGATGAGTAGTCCGAAGTCCCCACGCCGGCACGCGGGCCAGGGCGCCTCGGCCCCGGGAGCACCCCGTGCCGAGGCACCGGACTGGCAGAGTGCCGCATGTACGGCCCTCCGTCTCAACCCGACGATCACGCAATTCGAAGCCGAGGACATCGCGCGGCGGAAGATCGGCGGAGGCGCAGCTGCAGCGACGCTGGTGCACCACCCATTCTGGTCAGTGGACGTCAGCGCTCGGCGCACACGAGGACCTCGCTTCCGGATCTCCGAGCTGTGGCGCGAGAGGTCCACACCACAGCACGAGGCGGAATCCGACGGTTCGACCGTGTCGGTCATGGTGGATGCGAAGAGCGGAACCAGTCTCATCTCCAGCATCCCTATCAACGGCGTCGATGTGCCCTCACCGTGCCAGGCCCATATGTCAGGGCCGGGGACCAATACAGCGGACAAGGCGCGTCAGCTGGTAGCCACCGCACTGCGCAAACGCTTTCGTCTGGGGATGAACTTCGACCTCTTCCCGGCAGAGCCGCGGGCGGTGTTGAAGCCGAACTGGGTCGTCGAAGCACGCCACGGCCGGCTGGCAGCGACGCTTCTTGTTGACGGTTTCGACGGTTCGTACTGGGTGATGAATGCCGAGAAGCTCTAGTTCGGCATCCGACGCAACCGAAACTGCAGCCTCACACCGCAGTGGGCGCCGCAACCCGCTGTGCCACGCCACCCACACATCGGAAGCATCACGATTCACCCGCAGCGAGAGACTTCCGCCGGCCCTGGACGTATCCTGAAGCCACCTGCCACCTCGGCGGCCGGGAGCATCACGGGAAGGCCCCACCATGAATCCTCTGTCTCTGACCTCAAGGCTCGTCTCGGAGTTCCGCGAGATCCTCGCAGAGCGCTCCTCCCGGCTCGACAACACACGGGAGAACCTCTGAACCCGCCACCCGCACCGCCACCAGGTCCACCACCCGGTCCGCCATCATCCGCTCCAGCAGGCCGACACACACCGGCCGCTCCAGTCGGACTCGCCATCTCCACACCCCCGCCGCAGCCGAGGATGACGCCGTGGTTCCCGATCGGCATCGCGGTGCTCGCCTGGTCGCTCCTGGCGCTCGCCGGCGGCCTGGCGACTGTCGGCTACCTCGTCCTCGGGGTCACGATGACCGATACGCTCGAGGGCGTCTTCGGACCTGAACCGGAATACCTGTTCAACTGGATCATCCTGTGGACGGTGCTCATCGGCCAGCTGCTCGGGCTTGTGATCGCGCTCGCCGTCGCACTGCTCGGACTGCGGCAGCGCCGCCGGGGCCGTCGGTTCGCCACCGCTGCGATGGTGCTCGGGTTCGTCGCCGCGGGGATCTTCCTGCTCATCGGTGTGCTCCAGCTGCCGCTGTATCCCATCCTGTTCGACGCCCTCGCCTTGTGAGCGCCGTGCCCGAGGTGCGCCGGAGTCCCGGCACCCGGGAACCTGCGCACCGCGCCCGAGGCGTGCCCGGCTCCCAGCATCCCGGCACCTGAGCCGCGCCGCGCCGGTGGTGGCGGGTTGGATTACGATGCACGGCGAACCCGGCATGGCGCTCAACTGCGCAGCGCCGGCGACCGAGAGGATCCCGCCATGTCTGAGACGACGCCACCGCAGACAGCCCCGACCGGTTTCCTGCAGCCATGAGCAGACTGCAGGCCGTCCCGGCAGCGGTGCCGCCGTGGACGATGGCAGTCGCGGCGATGCTCGCCGTGCAGGTCTCCAATGCACTGTCCGTACCGGTCATCGCCCAGGTGGGCCCGGCCGGCACGGCGTGGCTGCGGATGAGCTTCGGCATCGTGTTCCTGTGGCTCATCGCCCGCCCTGCACTGCGCAGCCTGCGGCTGCGCCACCTGCCGGCCCTGCTCGTCCTCGGCATCGTCACCGGCTTCATGACGACCTTCTTCCTCGCCGCTGTGGCACGCATCCCGCTCGGCACCGCCGTCGCCATCGAGTTCCTCGGCCCGCTCACGGTCGCCGGCCTCATGAGCCCGCGCCGCCGCGCACTCATCTGGCCGCTCATCGCCTTCGCCGGGGTGATCCTGCTGACCGAACCGTGGCATGGCACCATCGACCTGGCCGGAGTCGGCTTCGCACTGGCCGCCGGTGCCTGCTGGGGCCTGTACAACGTGTTCACCCAGCACATCGGCGACCGCTTCGCCGGCATCAGCGGTCTGTCACTGACCATCCCGATCGCCGCATTGGCGACCCTGCCGCTCGGGCTGCCGCAGGTCATCGGCGGTGAACTCGTCTGGTGGGTGCTGCCAGCCGCGGCCGGCATCGCCCTCATCACCCCGGTCATCGCCTTCGGCCTCGAACTCCTCGCCCTGCGCCGGATGACCCACACCGCCTTCGGCACACTGCTGTCGATCGAACCGGCATTCGGCGTGCTCATGGGCCTGCTCATCCTCGCCCAGACGCCCACCGTCATGCAGCTGATCGGCATCGCCTGTGTCATCGTCGCCGGTGCAGCCGCCCAACGCGGCGGCGGCCGCACAGCCGACGCCCCGGCGCTTGCCGACCGGCCGGCATCCCCCGCGTGAGGTGCTCGACGACCGCTGACCGGGCAGGCGCCCACCACCGCCTCGGTGCTCGCTAAGCTGGCGGGAACATCCGCGCCGACTCAGGAGCCGCCCATGACCACCCGCCGTCTCGTGACGAATCCCTTCGCCGCGCCCGAGGCGGTGGCTCCGCCCGCAGACGCCGGCGCCGTGGTGCCGCGCGCCTTCCATCAGTCGCTGCCCGGGTACGCGCCCACTCCGCTGCCTCCGCTGCCGGCGGCTGCCGAGGCGCTCGGGGTGCGCGCCGTCTGGCTCAAGGATGAGTCGGAGCGGATCGGCACGCCGTCGTTCAAGATCCTCGGCGCGTCGTGGGCGACCTGCCGGGTGCTCGCCGACTGGCTCGGCGTGGAGATCGCCGAGGTGGCGGACTTCGCGCTGCTGCGCGCCAAACTGACTGCGGCGGTCGAGCAGACCGGCCGGCCGCTGGCACTTGCTGCCGCAACAGATGGCAATCACGGCCGGGCCGTGGCGATCATGGCGCGCCTGCTCGGGCTGTCGGCGCGCATCTTCGTCCCAGCCGACATGGTCGCCGAGCGCATCGCCGCCATCGAGTCCGAAGGAGCCGCAGTCGAGGTGGTCGACGGCGGCTACGACGATGCGATCCGTCGCAGCGCCGAGGTCGCCGGGCCTGATGTGCTCGTGGTCTCCGATACCTCGTGGGAGGGATATACCGAACCACCGGCCTGGGTCATCGACGGGTACTCGACGATGATGGCCGAAGTCCACGAGGCGATCGCCGCTGGTGAGGCCGATGAGCCGACTGTCATCGCCGCCCAGATCGGTGTTGGCGCGTTCGCTGCGGCAGTGGTGCGCGGCTTCGCCCGCCCGCAGGGGCCGCGCCTCATCGGTGTCGAACCCACGCTGGCCGACTGCGTGACGGTGAGCATCGAACGCGGGGAGCTCACGGAGATCCCCGGCCCGCAGACCTCGATCATGGCCGGACTCAACTGCGGCACGCCCTCGCAGATCGCCTGGCCGGATATGCAGCAGGCTTCGACGCCTTCGCCACCGCCACCGACGACGATGCCCGCGAGGCGATGCGGCTGCTCGCTCGTGATGGTGTGGTCTCCGGTGAGAGTGGGGCGGCCGGTCCCGCCGGGCTGCTCGCTCATCGTGACGCACTCGGTCTCACCAGCGACGATGTCGTCCTCGTCTTCTCGACCGAAGGCGCCACTGATCAGGCGGCGTATGAGGAGATCATGCGTGCAGGCACCGACGACGACACCGCCACCGCGCGTTCGTCTCAGGGGTAGGTGACGGTTCCGTCGTCGTCGACCCGTGCGCCTTTCGTGAGCGTGGCCGGGGTCAGTCGCCCGTCGGGCATGAGATGCGAGACCGGCAGGTTGCGGGCGAGAAGGTGGTCGGCGATGATGCGGCGGTGACAGCGCCACCACACGGCTTCTGAGCACATGATCGCCGGCAGCGCATCGGGGCCGGTGAGCCCGATGAGTGCCGTCAGGCCGTCGGCGAACTGGGAGCTCAGCGCGTAGTCCGCGTACCGGTGGAAGCTCGCGTTGTTCCAGAAGGCGTTGGTCTCGTCAGCCACGGAGTGGCTGGCATTGCGCAGCCCGCCGAGGCGCTTTTCGCGCTGATATCCGATTCCTGCGTCTTCAAGACTCGGCGCGAGGTTCTCCTCGTTGAACTGCGGGTTGCGACGTGACCCAGGGAGCTTGCGGACGTCGACGACGCAGTCGACTCCTGCGTCCTGCAGCAGCGCGACGAATTCGTCGATGGGATGGGTGGAATGCCCCACAGTGAGGATTCGCGGTTCCATTCCAGTCACCTCCGGATTCGCATGCTCGCCGGTTAAAGCAGCGCGCGGACGTGCTGCGGGCCAGCTCAGATCAACGTCTCCTGCCCCGACGTCGAGTCGTGGGTATCTCTCATCATGGTGACAGTCCCGTGCCACGTCCGCCAGCCCACGGATTCCGTGCAACCGGTTCTTCGGCCGGAGGAATGCCGGTGTCGAACACCGCCAATGCGAAAGAAGTCCAACTACGCGAAAGTGCGCGTACGCAACTCTGGTACAGCATGACGGGAAGGCAGAATTCGATACACCGCGAATGGGCACGCCGTAAGCGCGTCGCAGACGACTCCACCTTCGCCTGGTGCCCGTGCGCTCCGTCGGGCCTGACAAGACACGGTGGAGCGCCCTGCTGCTGGAGCTCAGATTCCTACCGAGGCTCGCGATACGAGGTGAACCCTCAGGCGACCGTCTTGTCCGCTGAATCACGAAGGCCCGGAATCAAAAGGATTCCGGGCCTTCTGACGCCGATGTCGAGGCTCATCTGTCAACGATGTCCCGATACAGGACAAAGTGGACCTCCGTAGCAGCTTCTCAAACCCCCGGAAGCCGCTCGGATCGCTGATTTCCCGTGTTCTACGGGGTTCTCAGGTTCGTCGGCCGCGCGCTCGGGGTGCTCGAATGGCCGATGAGCGCGGCGCCGTGCGTGAGAATTCCCGTCAGTCTCAAACCCGTTTGAGCGTCTCCAATCGAGCCGAGCTGCTCGCCGGGTACGCCGATGGTGTGCCCGTACGCGAGCTGGCGACACGATTCAACGTGCACCGCGGCACCGTGCGGGAGATAGCTCGGCAGGCGGGCTTGGCAGCGCGTCGCCCGGAGTTGCCCGACGCGATCCGACAGGACGCCGCTCAACTCTATGCGGGTGGGATGACGCTCGCTCACATCGCCGCGCGACTCGGAGTCAGCAATGAGTCCGTGCGCTCGGCGGTGCTCGCATGGGGCGGGACGATCCGTCCTGGCGGTCGTCGCCGGGTCGGTGTCCGAGTACGCGCACATCACCGGATACCTACCGCGTCCACGACAGCACCCTCTTCAGCGTCGTTCGCTTCTGCGGTCATGCTGGCCCCACCGCGACGGGTGGCGACGGCTTCGCGAACGCGGGCCCGGATCAATAGCACAGCGCTGACCGGCCCGATCCAGAGCATCTTAAGCATGTTCCATATCGCCCACAGCACTGCGAGGTGGAGCCATCCGGGTGCGTCGTCCTCGATGAGTTGGACGCAGACGTTCGCGATCAGCAGGTACGGGATCGCGAGCAGCATCGCTGGGATGCCCCACTTCAAACCACGGCGGGTGCGGATCGCATCCAGCAGGATGTCGGTGGGCATGTAGCGCCGCAGGAAGCAGCGGGTGTGGACGCTGACGGCCCAGATCAGACGGATCATGGTCTTGTTCCTCTCCATCGCACAGTGCATCTCGTGAGGCAGTGCGTTGAAGAGTGACCCGAGGGTCTGCCGAGACCGGCGCGCTACAGAGGAGAAATCCGCCTCATCAGGCAGTCTACGGGCGATTCCTGCCAGAAGGAAGAAGCTGGACAGCTATGGTCGCGGTCTTGGAGCGCTCCGACTGGTCGTCCGCCCTACTCTCGCATGAGGCGTGGATCACGCTGCGTGCCGGTGGCCCGGCGAGGCGACTTGGCGGGCCGATCTCGCGACCATACGCTTGTTGAATGTACCCGCCACCAGCCGGGCCGGAGCTGACGGCCGAGCAGTGTCAGGAGCTTGACGACACGTTCCTGTCGTCTGATCCGTTCGGGTACTTCAGCGCTCGGATCGGCATGATGCTGCGGTGGACAGAGTCAGATGTCGATAGCGATGAGCATCCCCTGGCCGCGCCCGATGACGAACAGCAGCACGCCACCGAGACCCGTGGACGGTTCGCTCGCCTACTTGGCCGGCCGGTGGGCTTCATACCCGAGACTTCGCCGAGATCGATTGCTACACAGGTCGCTACGGATGCGTACGCCCTGCGGCACCATGCGGCTGAGGCGCTTGTGCGGTTGACGGCGGCGCTCTCGCAACGGACGAACGTCGCCGAACCGTGCGTTTGGGAGGCCCTGCCGGCCGGGCCAAACCAACTCGATCAGGTCGTGAGCCAACTCCGCGAGTCTTTCTCCTCGGCGGAGGCCCCGATGCAGTTCGCCCGTCTGGTTCTCCGCGAGCAGGACTTGCAAAGCGGCATGACGGAGCGACTTGCTTCGGCGTCCAACGTGTTCGCCGACTGGCTCCAGTTCGCTATCGACCTACTCGTGGGACATGAACTCCAACTCAACGCTGCTCACAACAAGGTCAAGCACGGTCTCTCAGTCCGCGCTCGTGATGACCTCAAAGTCTCATTCGTCACCACTCCGCCCAGCGCAGATGGGACCATCCCGGTTGGTGCGCTGACCGGCCCGGACGCCGTGGACATCTTCGACCGCCCCGTTATCGAAGTTCTCGCACAGGCACCCAAGGTGGACGGGCATCGACAAGGACTGGAGCTGACGCAGTTGAGGGTGGATGTCCCCGCCGTGCTCGCCGAGGCATACATGATCGCCTGGGCCCACGCGGCGATGTTCCATGTCGCGGCCACGAAACACTTCGAAGGACGGGCAGACCTCCCCGACTATCTGTCTGCTCCCGCTCATCCCGGTTATCCGATCGGCGGCCCACATCCTGACCATGTTTCAGGCAAGGCGCCGGTCGGGATGAGGTTCCCTCTCACCACTCCTCCCGGTGGCGGGCGCGCGAGGCGATCGGCGGGAATCGCATTTCGAGACTCGTTCATACCGTTCATATTCACTGGCTCTGCGATGCGCAACGTTCGCGTTGTTGCGGACGAGGTAACGGAGGAGGCGTAGGTGCGGGCGCCGAAGAATGAAGCTACGGGAACCTCGGGTGAGTCTGAGGTCTTGGCGCAGTTCGAGCGCTTTGGCTGGGGAGGGGTGATCGATAGCCGGCACGACACGGCACCGATCTGTATCTGCGGCCGCGAGATGTCCGCCGGTACGAACTCGGCGCCGTGATGGGTGCCCAGGTCAAGACCGGGGCGTCCTACTTCAACTGCCCGAAGAAGGACGCCGACGGCACGATCACTGGGCGGTGGTTTGCCGAAGACGACCGCGAACACTTCGACTACTGGCTGCGCCACGCCCTGCCCCACGTGGTGATCCTGCGCGATCAAGACAGAAACCTCTCGTTCTGGGTTCACATCACCCCCGAGCGAGTCGTCTCCACCGGTAAGGGTGCCAAGATTTTTGTACCGACCTCCCAAACCGTCGACGCGGACCACAACCAAGCACTCTCCGACGTCGCGCTGACACAGCTTCCGACTCCGACCTGGGACGGCACTGCATGGACCGGCGCGGTACATCTTGCACCGATCGGCGAAGTACGGCATGCCCTCATCACTCCCCGGCTCATCGCACCCCACCCGAACCTGGCCCCAGATTCGATATCCGGGCTCGAAGCCCTCGCAATGCAAATGCTCTTCCGGGACGACCTTGAACGGATTCTGGAACCGAAGAGCCTTCCCATGCTCGCAGGGGAGAATGACGCCGAGCAGAAAGGGCTGTCACTCAACGATGCACGTGAGGCCGACGACTGGTGTTGGCGCGCCACCGCTGCCCTTCATCTCTGGCACTACCAAGGAGAACCCGCTGACCTGCTTCAGCTTGTCGACCTAGCTTCGACGCCGAGTGAACGCTCCGCGGCATCCGTGCTCTGCTGCGTCTATCACTTCGACGAGAACGATCCCGATACGGCGCTCCAAGTGCTTCAGGGCGCCCTGGCACATGACGACTACTCCTCAGTGGATCACGCATGGCTAGAAGCTCAACGAGCACGGGCGCTGCTGGAGGTCGGACGACACGAGGAGGCTTTCGACCTCGCGATGAAGACCCAGCGAATCCATCGAGAGGCACCGTCGGACGTCACGGCTGCGGCCATCGCGGGCGCGTGTGCGCTGACGTCGTTCAGGGCCAGCGGCTGGATGCAGGGCGACATCGCCAACATCATCCAGCGCAGCGACAACCCAGCATCGTGGTGGAAAACCCAGGTGATGTCCTATGGGCTATCCGCTCATCTCTCTGAGGAGTTCCGGAGATGGAGCGAGGATGCGTCGATTCGGATCGGGGGCTCGGACACTGCCCACAAGCGCCTGCTTTCCGCGGCGTTGCTAGCCTCGTGCGCTGATGATCATGACGGGTGGCGTGGCGCAATTGGCGCTCTCGCGGAGCACTTCCTTGTCACCACCGGCCCCACGGATGATCCCGACAGGGTCGCCGGGCGGCTGACTCTTCTCCGTCTCTCCGGTGACAGCAAGAGCACTGGGCGCGCGACTCGACACGTCGTGCGCAGGGGCCCAACGACAGCCGCCAGGATCGCGGCGAGCAACGTGGACTTGTCTCGATCAACTCGGACGACCGCTTTGGCAGATATCGAGCTACTGACGGCCGCCGGCGACGTTCTCGAACCAGCACATGCCGACGCAATCTGCGCGTGGGCGCTAGCGATGCTCCAAGAGCCACAGGCCTACCTGGAACGCGCTCGGCCTACATTCATCGTGCTCTACAAGATCATCGATTTGCTGAAGGCCATGGTCTGGACATTCAGCGAGGACGCACTTCACAACGTGGTCGACTACTTCCTCGACCAACCACCGGTCAACGACGACGGAACAGCGCAGACACTCGCCCGGCTGATCCATACGATCCCCGCATCCGCGTGGCGTGAGAGTGACCGTCAGCGCGCGGCGAATCGATCGGAAGGCGACGCCGCCTACCTACGCGAGGCCTTCTTGAGGGTTGCTGCTCCTGCAGTAGTCGAGAGTCGCGAGCAAGTCCTTCAACGAGCCCGGGCCGGGGAGTTGATCGCCTTCGAAGCCATCGACGACGTGCGAACGCTGCCCTCCGATGCAGTCATTGCTCTTACTGACCGACTGTGCAGCGTCATCGACAATCTCATCGAGGATGCCGCCAAGGGGGCGTACAGTGTTGGCGGTCTCGACCCCGGCCATGCACTGACCCTGCTCGGTGTGTGGCACCCTTCGAGTGGGCGGTGGGATCGTATCGAAGCTCTGTTGCCGGCTCCCGGGGTCAGATCTCAGCAACAGTCTGGCGCATTGCAAGTACTCGCCATCCATGGAGCGACGCTTGCCGACCCAATCAAGACACAACTTGTCGAAGCCGTGTCAGCTCTTCGGAACCGAGAGCCAGTCCGGACCTTCTTCGATGACGACGAGGACATCCGAGGCCTCGCCGCCGAAGCGCTCGCTGCTCTCGCAGATGAGGCCTCACGCCAACCGTTGATACGGGACCTTCTTGGCGGCGACACCGTTCGCCGTGCGGCGAGTGCGCGGATCATTGAACGTTTCGGAGACAAGGCAGAGTCCGAACTGCTTCTCGCTCTAGCGGGTGACGCAAACGAAACCGTGCGTGACGCGGCGCTTAGGGGGCTGAGCAGGTTGGTCGTTGCAGAGCGCGCATCTGAGGGAGTCGCGACAATCCTGTCGAAGGTCCTGAAGTCTGGCGGAAGGCGGAGTGCCGCGGCGGTCGTTTCCGGGCTCCACACGCCTCCGGAGGTGCCAGCCGTTTCTCAACTGCTGACCATCGCCGCGCAGCACCCTTCAGCACAGATTCGCGAGGCTGCACGCGAGAGCACCACCGACTGAGAGTTCCGCAGGCGCTATCGTTCCTCCGCCGTCGACGGTGGCAGGGATGCTCGATCTGTGCTGGAATCCGCCTCATCCTCGGGTGCTGGCGGTGCGAGTTGCTGCCGGGTGAAGGCGTCGCTCATTTCATTGATTTCGGCCGTCTCTGGCCCTGGGTAATCCAAGCGATCAACAACACGCTTCATCGTCTTGTCTACGCCACCGACGGCCTTGGTGAGGTCCTTGATCGCGCCACGTATATGGTGCAGTGAGCCGTTCGGAGCGTCCCTGGCCTGACGCCACTCTGAGATGTCGATCTGAATCTCCAGGACAGGCAGCGGACCGTGCGGGCCCTCGCCTTCGACACGCACAGTGCGGACCTGTGGTTCCTCGCTGGACAGGAGGTCGCCGGCACCGAGAGTCCACCGGATTTCCCGTTTCGGCGCGAGCGAGCGGAGTCCGCTGGCGAGCACCCGCTGAACACTCTCGACCTTGTCCGACTGTTGCTGGCCGGCTGGAAGCGGTGGATCGAACGTCACCCTCACGTTGCGTGCGACGGTGGGACCGTTGTTACCCACCACCACGTGCATCACGGTGCCTTGCTGCATATCCGGCTGGATGTCCGCCCACACGTAGGGCTGTAGTGCCTCATGAGCGAGATCGCGTTGTAGTTGAGTCTGCTCCCGCGCGGCAGCCACCTGCTCGCGTTGGATCTCCGTCTGGTCGTGCGCCGCCTTCGCCTGCCTCGCGGCCGCCCGCGCTGCCCAGATGGTGAATGGCAGGGCGAAGGCCGAGATGACCAGGGCAACGATTGAGATGGCTACCATGCTTCAACCTTCCCATGGCGGTCTGACACAGGCCGTTGCTCCGACGCTCTCCCAACCCCTCGGTACGTGTCGCCAATGTGCTGGTTCGGCGCAGGCGACGGACCGGTCGCTTCTGGACCGATTCAGACGGAGCTGTCACACTCCCCTCCACTACGACTCCCTCGCTGCCGCCTCCGCTCGGTCGTGGAAAGCACTCAGGCGCGCAGGGTTCGTTGCAGCCCCTGCGCGAACTCGCTCAGTGCCTTCAACGTCGCGATGGCGTAGTCGACGATCTGGCTCCGCAAGACTCCGTCGATGTCGCGTGGGACGCCTTTGCGGGTGAGGACCCAGATTGCGCTGTTCTGGACACCGACCTCGTCGCCGACAATGTGGCCGGAGACGGTGTTCCGAATGAGACGTAGGGACTTGTTGAACTCCTTGTCGCCCCTCATCTCTGACATCGCCTGTTTGAATGCGCGCACCGCTTCATCGAACTTCGTGATGTCGAACAGATGGATGCCGGTGTCATTGGGTAGAGTCCGCATCGCCTTGGATACGGCATTGACCATCCGCCCTGCCGACTCTTCTGCCTCTTCGAGGGTCAAGGCGAGGAACTTCTCGGCGGTGAGCCGATTCTGCGGGTCGGCAAGCAGAGCGCGGAGCATGACCCGCATATCAAAGTCGACCGTGAGTATGAAGAACTGAAGCTGCGTGAACCCTCGGTAGACCTCGGAGTCTCTTTCGAGACCGAGCTTGACGTTCTCAGCAGCTTCTTCCAGCACCCGTTCTTGCTCGGGCAGTATCGCGTCGAACCCAGCGATGATGTCTTCGGCACGACCAACCGGATTTTCACTCACTTCGTCTCTCGCTCTCCGCTACCGATACGTTTCGTCCGTCACATCGTCAGATGACCGGGTCGCGCTCCCAGTTAGGTTACCGCGGAAAGTCATCGTCCGATCGCCACCCCTCCGCCTTCGTCCACGGCGGCCCGGTGGGCGCGTCGGAGGTGTCCCATCGCCAGACATCGGGGTGCCGCCTTTCGGTGCTGGTCGTCGGCCGAGCCGCATAGCCGAGCGTCTGACCTGCGGGGACTGTGTAGTGCCACCAGCAGCCGACGCGATCTTGCCCGACGACAAAGATGTCGGAATCGAGGTTGTGCTTCCTGGCAAGCTCCGCGAGCGTCGCGTGTACATCGAACGGGCCGGGATGAAGGAGCACAGCGTTGAGGTACTCGGAATCGAAGTCGTAGGCGAAGTTGAGTAGCTCGGGGAGGTGTCGATCATCGACCAGCCGACCCGAATCATCGAGTTCCCGCGAGCCAGCAACGGACTCTTCGTGAAGTCGGCGTAGCCGAGCGCCGGCGTCATCCGCGATACGCGGAAAGTACTCCGCCAGAGCGGCGACGAGCACGATCGTCTTGGTCGAGTTCACACGCGTCGCGTAGCCAAGGTCTCGACCGTGCAAAACGCCGTGGCGTGAGACGAGACCGAAGCTTCCGGACTCATCGACGTTCTTGGAGAAGACTCGACGGACGACCGGCAGGTTCTCCTCCATCCCAGCCAGCGTCGCGTCATCGAGATACGGGTCCGCGTTGGCCTTGGAAAAGAACGACTGCCCTGTCAGGTCGCGGCTCATCCCGTCGATCTGCGCCAGGATGATCGGGATCGACGCCTCGTAGGCTCCCGCGAAATGATGCTGAATCGCCTTCTCGATGAGAGCCACGCGGTCCCAAATCACCTGCTTAAACGGGTAGTGCGAGTTCGACCATCGCCGTATCGGCGCCGCTGCATGCCGGAGAAGAACCTGATTGTCAGAGTTCCAGACCTCGGTGATCGCCTCATCGATCGCCGCGGACTCAACACCACTTGCAGCAAGCCGCAGGACCCGAACGGTCCCGGCCTGGTGCCAGCGACCGCACATCGCCCACCCCAACGGGGCGAACAACGCGACCGCTTCGGCGATCTGGGTGGTGGCGGGATGCGCGACGACTCCGAGGCGGCGCGCCACCTCAGCCGCGAGCTCGGCTTGTGTCATGCCGTCACCATTCCGTCCAATCGTCTCCAGTAAGGATGACATGAATCGCCCCGGGGATAATAGAGGCAGGGAGATTGGAAGAAGGAGTTTCTCTTTTGCCAGTGAAATACACCGACGAACTCAAGGCTCGTGCCGTCGAGCTCGTCATCCATGCCCAGGCCGATCCGGACAGCGCGAACGGAGCGATCACTCGCGTCGCGAACGAACTCGGTCTGAGCAAAGAAACCTTGCGAGTCTGGGTGCGCAAGTATAAGGATTCCGGCAAAGCTACACCGGCTGAGTCGGTCGACCTGGAAGCGGAGAACCGTCGGCTGCGGGCTGAGTTGGCTGAAGCGAAGCGGGCCAACGAGATCTTGAAGAGAGCATCGGCTTTCTTCGCGGCGGAGCTCGACCGCCCATCGAAGGGGACTGCTGAAGGTTTGGTTGACTTCACGACTGGATAAATTCCAGGAAGGTGAGAGGTCATGCCCAAGATCTACACCGATGAGTTCAAGCAATCAGCGCTCGAGCTCGTAGGCGACGGAAGGACCCAGAAGCAGGTCTGTGCTGACCTCGGGATCTCGAAATCAGCCCTTCAGGCCTGGGTCCGTGACTCCCGCCTGCGCGAGCACGGCCTCGAGCCCTTGAACCGTCCTGGGTTTAGTTCCTAGACGGCAGTTAAAGTATCGACTTGTCTTGCCACGGTTTCAAAATGCTTAGCTTCGACCTCGGCCGGGGGGCCTGTCAAATGGTGTGTGTAAGGGGTGTGGCACCACCCCCTGAAGGAGACACACTGTGACGATTGACGCCATGCCGAAGATGAGCGCCGAGGAGCGCGCTGAGCGTCGTAGAAAGCAGGCCGAGCTCGCGGCCGAGCTCAAGACCACCGGAGCCCTGGATGAGGTCTTCGCCCGGATCGATGCCGGTGAACCGCTGACCGGAGACGGCGGGGTGCTGGGCGGGATGCTCAAGGCCGCCCTGGAGCGGGGCCTGGAGGCCGAGCTGAGTGAGCACGTGGGCTATGAGAAGGGCGCGGTCGACGCCGCCGACCACCCGAACTCCCGTAACGGGCACTACGCCAAGACCGTGACGAGCGAGGTCGGGGACATCGAGCTCGCGATCCCGCGCGATCGGGCCGGGACCTTCACCCCGATGCTGGTAGGCAAGGGTCAGCGCCGCCTGGACGGGGTCGACGGGATGATCATCTCGCTGTACGCCGGCGGGATGACGCTGCGCGACATCTCCCACCACCTAGCCTCCACGGTCGGGGTGGACGTGAGTCACGAGACGATCGGCAAGGTCGTGGACTCCATCGCCGAGGAGGTCCTCGCGTGGCAGCGCCGTCCGCTGGAGTCGCTGTACCCGGTGATCTACCTCGACGCGATCATGGTCAAGGTCAAGGACGGCTCTCACGTGGTCAACAAGGCCGCCCACATCGCCGTCGGCGTGGACATGGACGGCATCAAGCACGTCCTGGGGATCTGGGTCCAGACCCACGAGGGCGCGAAGTTCTGGGCCCAGGTCTGCGCGGACCTCGCCAACCGCGGGGTGCGCGACGTGCTGATCGTGTGCTGCGACGGGCTGACCGGCTTCCCCGAGGCGATCGAGGCGACCTGGCCGCTGGCCACCGTGCAGACCTGCGTGGTCCACCTGATCCGCGCCGCGATGCGGTTCGTGTCCTACGGGGACCGCAAGGCCGTCGCCACGGCGCTGAAGCCGATCTACACCGCCGCCAGCGAGGACGCGGCTCTGGAGGCGCTGGAGGCATTCGAGGCCGGCCCCTGGGGCACGAAGTACCCCGCCGCGGCGCGGACGTTCCGGGCGGCCTGGGAGCGGTTCATCCCGTTCCTGGCCCTCCCGCCCGAGCTACGCCGCGTCATCTACACGACGAACGCGATTGAGTCGCTGAACTACCAGCTGCGCAAGGTCACCAAGAACCGCGGCCACTTCCCCAACGACGCCGCCGTGGTCAAGCTGCTGTGGCTGGCGATCTGCAACATCGAGGACAAGCGAGCCCGGGAGCGCGAGAAGGAACGCGGCCTACCCGCCGCTGAACGCCGAGCCCCCGGACGCCTCATCGAAGGATCGGTAACCACGAACTGGAAGGCCGCCCTCGGCCAACTCGCCCTCGTCTACCCCGAACGAATCGAACCCTACCTGTAACCCCCGTCACACCCCTTACACACAGGGATTGACAAGCCCACCGATCAGCGACTGCGGAGGGCTCTGACGAATGAGGTGACCATGGTGTCGAAGACCATCGCCCAGACCGCTGGTCCGATCCAGAACCAGTGCTGGCCGACCAGTTCGATCGCCGGCACACGACCCGGGCGGCCCAGATGCATGCTCGCCGCCGTTCGCATGCCCAGCAGGAAGACCATGCTCCACAGTCCGGCCGAAAAGGTCATCGGCAGCGTGTGGACGGCATGTCGCCAGATTCCCTCGGCGCCGATCGACATGACGCCGGTCGCCATCACCGAGGCCCAGCGTCGACGGGCTCAGCCCCCACCGTCTGTGCATTCCGGTGGGATTGCGATCGGCCGTGCTCATTCGCTTCTCATTCTCGTCGCCGTGTGTCAAGGGACATCGACGTCTTCGGTAGTGCGACCCTACCCCTGAAATCGCCTTACGGTCCCGGCCATCTAGAGGGCGCCGCGGTCCCATCGAAAGACCGCACGGACTCTGTGCAGGAAACCGATGTGCAATTCGTGACAACTGGGTCTTCTCGGGTCACTCTCCCACTATTTTCATGAGAGAATTCATTGGAGTTACCAATGGGTAATTTCGCATGGAGTCGCCCGTTGCGCACCCCCCCACGTGCCGGTAGTGGCGTATTCTGCAGTCACCTGCGCGGTGCAGAATTCTTCGGCACTGACCGGAGCGACGAAGGCACAGACGATTGGGAGCGATGGCTATGGAGAGCACGATGAACACTCTCGCCGAGGACACCGACATCGACGCGCCAGCGGTCGCGGTGCGCGGTTGGTCGCTGTCCGGCAAACAGGGCGATGTGTTCACCGATATCGACCTCGAGGTGCCGACCGGTGCCATCGCTGTCGTCCGTGGTCCCGCTGGCAGCGGGAAGACCTCTCTCCTCCTGTCCTTGGCAGGAAGGATGCGGGTCTCCGAGGGGGAGGGCCGCCTCGGCGATATCGATATCCGCAAGCAGGCCCGCACCGTGCGCGGGCAGGTTGCGGTCGGACATATCGGCGGGCTGACGGACCTTGAGGACGATTTCACGGTTGCACAGCACGTCGCAGAACGACAGATCATGCTCCAGCCCTGGTACAAGCCGTGGGCGTCGAAATCGACCCTGCGTGAGGTCATCGGTCTCATTCGGGACACCTTCACCACGGCCAAGGAGATCATTGACGAACTCCCGCCGGGGACGTTCTCGAAGCAGGACGCCCAGCGCGCGGACTTCCTCATCGACGATGACGGAGAGGTATTCGTCTCTGAGCTGAGTGAGCTGCAGAAATTCTTCCTCGAACTCGGGCTGGCGAGTCTCAGCCGCCAACCCGTCGTCGTCATCGACAACATCGACTACCTGCGCGAATCCGCCGACCGAGCCCGTGCTTGGGCCGGGATCCTCATCTACCAGCAGCTGCGCAGATCACGGGATCCCGAGGACCTGCTCACGGTCATCGTCTCCTGCGAGGACTCGACCGAACTCGACATCGCCACCAGGTCGCTCGGCTCCCGCGCGGAGCCGTCGATTGTCGAACTCGAACTGCCGCCCCACCCTCCCGCTCATCGCGGGTCCAAACACTGAACTTCCTGCCCACGTATACGAATCCGAGGAGATTCCCGAATGTTCTCCCTGCCCTGGTTAGAACTCTCACGATTCAAACGCCACACGATCACGCGCTTGGCGATGATCGTCATCATCGTCATCCCGTCGATCTACGGTGGGCTCTACCTGGCCTCGAATTGGGACCCGGCCGGGCACCTCGACAAGCTGCAGGCAGCGATCGTCAACGAGGATACCGGCGCCGAGAAGCCCGAGTCGGACGGAGAGAAGCTCGACGCCGGTCAGGAACTCGTTGACGAGCTCACGCCGAAGGGCGAAGGCGGATTCGACTGGCAGGAGACCAGCCAGAAAGAAGCCGACGAGGGGCTGGCTAAAGGGAAGTACTTCGCGGTCCTCGAGATCCCCTCGGACTTCTCCGAGATGCTCGTGTCGACCGGCGGTGACCATCCGGAGCAGGCAGGGCTGCGGCTGCGCACCGACGACGCCCACAACTTCATCGTCGGGCAGATGGCCGGGACCATCCTCTCCGAGATCAAGGACGGACTGAGTAAGACGACGACCGCCGAGTACGTCAACCAGGTGTATCTCGGATTCAACGATATCCACTCCGAGACGGAGAAGGCTGCAGACGGTGCGGCCGAACTGCACGACGGAGCAGACCAACTCCACGACGGTACCAGCGAACTCGTCGGTGGGACGACGAAGCTCGACAAGGGCATCGGAACCCTGCAGACCGGGCTCAACGACCTCGATAAGGGCGCAGGTGAACTGAAGAAAGGCAGCGGCGACCTTGCCGACGGTGCCGACACCCTGGCGAAATCCACCACAGAGGCGAAGAACGGTTCGAAGAAACTCGCCGACGGCGCAGGACAGGTCGCCGACGGCACCTCGGAGCTGCGTGATACCGCCGACGAGGCCACGAGGAAGGCCGAGGACGTCAAACGAAAGGCCGATGACGTCGTCGATGGGGCCCGCCCCGAGCTCGAGCGCGCCGAAGGGGACTTCGACGATGCTCGAACCACCGTGCGAGGGGATATGGACGACCGGATCAAGCAGCTGCAGGAGGACTATCCGGACGACCCGAACGTCAAGAAACTCGCCGAGGAGGCCGACGGCCTCGGCGAGGACCTCGATTCCGCGCACCAGCGCGCCTCCGATGCCAAGGATAAGGCCAAGAACCTCGAGGACAAGCTGACCGACGCGGTCGACGGGGTGATGGACGAGATCCGCACGGCGGATAAGAAGATCGGTCAGCTCGACGACGGAGCGCAGAAGGTCGCGACCGGTGCCGACGACCTCCACTCCGGGCTGATCAAGCTCGACGAAGGTGCGGGAAAGCTCGCCAAAGGTGTCGGGGACCTCCATGACGGTGCCGTCCAGCTCAAGGACGGCACGGCGAAGGCCAAGGACGGAGCCGGTGATCTCAAGGACGGTTCGGAACAGCTCGTTGACGGGTCGACCGAACTCGACAAGGGCGCGGGCAAACTCGTTGACGGCTCCGGCGAACTCGCCGATGGTCTGCAGAAGGGACTTGAGCAGATCCCGACCTATGACAAGAAGGACCGGGAGAACCGTTCGAATGTCGTGGCTGTTCCCGTCGATGCAGACAAAGTCAAGGACAACGCGGTCGACGCCTATGGCGAGGGACTGTCCGCGTTCTTCGTCTCCTTGGCCCTGTGGATCGGCGGAATGATCACCTATATGGTCATCAACGCCATTCCATATCGGGCGCTGTTCTCATCGGCGACTTCGTCGCGCATCGCCTGGGCCGGCTACGTTCCCGGGCTCCTCTTCGGTATCGCTCAAGTCGCAGTTCTCTATGCGATCCTCGCATTCACCTTGGACTTCTCGGCCGGAGCGTGGCTGTGGACGCTGCTGTTCTCGATGCTCGCGGCGGCGTGTTTCCACTCCGTGCACCAGTTGTGTGTCGCGGCCTTGGGCGGTGTCGGCAGACTGATCGCCCTGGTCCTGCTGATGCTGCAGATCGCTTCGGCAGGCGGAACCTATCCGGTGGAGACGGCACCGAAGATCTTCCAGATCATCTCGCCGTTCCTGCCGATGACGCACGCGGTCAAGGGCCTGCGGACCCTGGTCGCCGGCGGCGACATGTTCATCGCCGTGCAGGCGGCAGTGGTGCTGCTGCTGATGACTGCAATCCCCCTGGTCGCCACAACCGTGGTCTGCAGTCGCAAGCGTATGGTCACTCTCACTCAGCTCCACCCGAGCCTGCAGCTGTAGGCCGGGCCGGGTGCGGGGTCGTGCCTTGGGGTTCGGGCTGCAGAGTTGTCGCGGGACTGAACCGTCCTGGGTTTCATTCCTAGACGGCAGTTAAAGTATCGACTTGTCTTGCCACGGTTTCAAAATGCTTAGCTTCGACCTCGGCCGGGGTCCGATGTCCGAGTCCTTCATGCAGCCGGCCGGTGTTCCACCAGTGCACCCAGTTCATCGTCGCGAACTCCACCTCGGTCAGCCCAGCCCACGCCGGCTGCGAGTAGATCAGCTCAGTCTTGTACAGCCCGTTGACCGTCTCAGCCAGTGCATTGTCATAGCTGTCTCCTACACTCCCCACAGACGGCCGGATACCCGCGTCAGCGAGTCGCTCGGTGTAGGCCACGGCAACATACTGCGAGCCTCTGTCAGAGTGGTGGACTAGCTGCTCAGCACCACCGCGGGCAGTGTTCAGCGCATGCTCCAAAGCCTCCAGCGACAGCGCCTCAGTCGTCATCGACGACCGCGTCGCCCACCCGACGATGCGGCGGCTATACGCGTCGATGACGAATGCGGTGTAGACGAATCCGCACGAGGTCCGCACGTAGGTGTAGGGTCGGCCAGCAGCGCCCTGCCAGTCTTTGAACTGGTGGGTTTCTGCTGGCCGCCCTCCGAACCGGACGTGCCCATTCCTGAGCATCCGGCTCTCCATGTGATCATGCCAAGGCGTTCGTCCATGGTGTGGGAATGCGGGTTCCTCGATACCGGTAGCGGGCCACGGTGACCTGCTGGCATCGGAAGAACTCGATTCCTTGGTCGCGGATCTGCCAGCCGGGCAGATGCCGACGTACCAGGGTGCGCATGTTCAGTTTCGGGTGTCGTTTCTTCAACCAGCCGACGATCCGCCAGAAGGCGAAGTGGTCGATGTAGCTGAAGAGGTGTTTCACGACGCCGTGTTGAAAGTATGTGCACCAACCCCGCAATGCCGGGTTTAACCGGCGTAGCAGGTCGGCGAGTGTTCGATGAGATGCCCGGCGGGTCAGCGTCCGCACCTTGTCCTTGATGGAAGCCAGGGACTTCCGTGACGGGTAGGTGTAGATCGCGGTTTTCCCGCCATGACCTCTGATTCGGCGGCGCTGGATGTGCCACCCGAGGAAGTCGAACCCGGTGTCTATGTGCGTGACCATCGTCTTCTCGACCGACAGGCGTAAACCCATCGGCGCGAGCACTGCAGCGACTTCGTCCCAGAGCGCTTCGGCATCAGCGTGGGTGCCACGGACGAGGACAACGAAGTCGTCCGCGTAGCGGACCATCTTCATCGTCGCGCCCCCAGCGCGTTGATACTTCGTGCGCGACCATTGCGGTCCGAGCGCATCCCACTTGCGTTGGAAATGCTCGTCCACCACGGACAGGGCGATATTTGCCAGCAACGGCGACAGAATCCCGCCTTGCGGGGTACCGGTGAACGTGTTCCTGTTCACACCGTCCTCACTGAGGACTCCCGCTTTCAGGAAACCGCGGGTCAGACGCAATACGCGTTTGTCGGTGATGCGACCGTGGACACGCTGCATGAGCGCGTCGTGGTCGATCTCGTCGAAACACGCGGTGATGTCCGCTTCAAATACCTCCACGTAGCCACGTGAGGCGTAGTAGTGGATCTCCGCGATCGCGTCCTGCGCCCGACGGTGCGGCCGAAACCCATACGAGGACGGCACAAAGTCCGCCTCGAAAATCGGTTCCAGCACCAGTTTCAGGGAGGCCTGAACGATCCGGTCCGTCATCGTCGGAATCCCCAAGCTACGGACCTTGCCGTTGCCCTTCGGGATCGACTTCTGACGCACCCGTTCCGGGACGAACTCGCCGTTCTTGACGCTCTCGCGCAGATCGGCGAGCATCCCCGACACTCGGTCCGGGGTGACGGATCGCGGCGCGATCCCATCGACTCCAGCAGTGCGGCCTCCCTTGTTTCCCGCCACCCGATTCCACGCCGCGGCGAGGAACGCGGGGTCATAGACCAGATTGAACACATCATCGAAACGACGAGCAGGATCGCCCGTCGCCCATCGGTGCAGTTTCGTCTGCATAGTCAGTACCCGCGCCCACGCCTCCGATGTGTCGGCAGGCCACGGAACATCCGCATTCACGGCTGTGCCTCCTTTTCTGCTTCTGTCACTGCGATCACACTGGACCCCTTCGCCATGTGACCGGCTTTCCCGGCCTCGGACTACTACAGGCCCTCCGCCCCACCCCGGCCCGATCAGCAGACCGTGCACTCAGCCGAGGAAATCGTCGCTGGCTGCGACGGTGCCCCGGCGGAACCGGGATGGTTCCCACGTTCACTTCCGAACCTTTCGACGGGATCGGCACCCAGTTATGCCCCAGCATCCTCGCCACGACTACGCCGCAGTCATTCACCGTGGCCTCCCGACCGGCGACATCACCCAGCCCAGGAGTTCTCCCCACCACCGAAGCGGCGAGGGTGCGCGATGCAACCCGACCCACATCCACCAGGTTGGAGTCGGTGGTCTTCAATTGAGGGGCTTTCAGCCACTGGTTCCTATCCGTATGCCTCTCCGTCTCGCTAGCCGAGCCCGCACCATCTGGCAGTACTGATACGACTCGTCGTTGTCGAGGACTGCTCCACCCGCCGCATTCACGCCAACACGGCAGATCGTCCTCCAGCTATCACACGCCTGCTGCGACAGACGCGAAGCGGTGTCCTTTCACCACCGCAAGGTCCAGAAGCGCCTCGTGGCGCTCGATGTCAGCGACCCACAGACGGTTCGGCGCCGGCGCTTTGAAGTCTCGCATCACCAAATCCGGACGCTGATCCGGCACACGGGCCGGCACCGTCGTACGCGGCTTCCGACCGCGCACGACCCCTGTCACGCCGGCCACGCGCATGAGCCTCGCTGTCTGGTCCCGGCCGATATCCCACCCGGCTCGGCGCATCGCGTGCCACATCTTCCGCACCCCGTAGACGCCGTAGTTCGCAGCATGGAGCCGCTTGACCTCCTCGACGAGAAGACCATCGCGAATGGCGCGAGCTGCGGGCTTCCGGGATTTCGCTGCCCGGTAGCCACGGGAGGTGATGAACCCACACGCCGTCGCGCCCAGGACGCGACAGATGAACTCGACCCCGAAACGACCCCGGAACGTGTCGATGAACCGGATCATTTCGTCGTGGGACGGTCGAGCTCCGCGGCGAAAAACGCTGACGCGGTCTTGAGGATCTCGTTCGCGCGTTTGAGCTCCTTTACCTCGCGGCGCAACCGCTTGAGTTCCTCGAGGTCCGCGCTCGTAGGACCTTCTTCGACACCGGCGTCACGGCGGGCCTGCTTCGACCATCCCCGCAAAGTATGCGGCGAGACGCCCAGCTTCTCCCCGACGGCAGTCGCCGCTGTCCATTCCGAGGTCTCCTCAATGCGGCGATGGTCCTGCATCACCCGCAGCGCCCGCTCCTTGAACTGCGGGGTATACGACTTGGCCATGTTCCAATCCTCCTCGATCACGTAGATCGGAACGAAACCCAGGACGGTTCAACCCGGAACGATGACGCGAGACATCACCCCCAAAACTAAAAGAAATCTCGGGACATCGAGTGAACGATGTCCCGAGACTTC
>NZ_JALXKS010000033.1 GCF_025144725.1 Brevibacterium sp. p3-SID960
TCTCGGATTACTTCTTCTCGAAGGTGTAGGGGGCGTTGTAGCCCTGGTCCGAGTTCGGGATGGTCACTTCGAGTTTGAGTGAGTCCAGCTCGCTGTGGGGCACCTCGTAGCCGAGAGCGAATTCTTTCTTCTCTCCGGCTGGGACGGTTGCGAAGGCGAGTCCGCCCGAGTAGTCACCGGAGAAGACGTCGTTGCAGGTTCCGCCGGAGTAGGTGCATGTGATCATCGGGAAGCCGGGGTCGAAGTCCGATCCGGAGGTGTTGTCGATGGTGTAGACGACCCGCGCGATCTCGCCGTTGGTCGCGTCAGCGCCGTAGTCGACGTTGTCCGGTCCGACGGACACGGCCAGCGTCACATCCGATGACAGGTCCACTGAGCCTTCGGTTCCCCCGCCTGCCTGCTGGGAAGGATCGCCGGTCGGCTCGGTTTCCTCGGTCGGCTGCGTTCCTTCGGTCTGGCCGGGGTCCTGGGTCGCGGAGTCGGTCGGCTGCTCGGTGGGCGACGGGTCGGTCTTCGACATGGAGTTGAGGAGGAAGACCTGCACGACGACGAGGATGACCGTGCCCAGCAGGGCCAGACCGCCGAGGATGAGCCCGGCGATGCTCATTCCGCGGTTGGTCGCCTTGTTCTGCTTTGCCGCAGACAGGCCCGTGAAGCCGAGGATGATGGCTGCGACCGCTAGGAGGAAGGCGACTCCAGCCGCGACGAAGCCGAGGACCGGGATCCACGCTCCGCCGGAGGTCAGGAACGCGATAATGCCGGCGATGAGCGCGAGGATGCCGAGGATGTTGCGGGCTTTCGAGTCGCCGCCGGATCCGTAGTCGCCGCCGTAACCGCCCCCGTACGGGTCGGCCTGGCCGCTGTAGTTCGGTGAGTACTGGTCGGCCGGGCCGGCCTCGCCGCCGGGGTAGCTGCCGGCGGCCGAGTAGTTGGGGGCCTGCTCACCGTACTGCGGCTGGGTGCCGTAGCTCGGCTGCGAACCGTACTGGGGCTGGGCGCCGTATCCGGGCTGCGAACCGTATCCGGGCTGTCCGCCCTGGCCGCTGTCGCCGTACGGATCGGAGCCGTAAGGGGGCTGAGAAGACATCGTGGCTCTCTTTTCAGGTCGAAGTAGGTAACTGCGTTCCACCCCAGCTTAACCGGCGAGCCCTGCCGTCAGCGCATAGGCACGTTGCGATCTCGTCACACGACTGTCACAGCTGGGGTTCATACGCGCGCAGCCGGACCGGGAAAAGAACGATGCCGGGCATCGCTGCCCGGCATTCTCGCTCTGTGCGCGATACTGGGATCGAACCAGTGACCTCTTCCGTGTCAGGGAAGCGCGCTACCGCTGCGCCAATCGCGCCTGTTCCACTTGCGTGGTGGCATATTCACTTGTGCATGGCGTACAACGCCGTGCGCGATACTGGGATCGAACCAGTGACCTCTTCCGTGTGAAGGAAGCGCGCTACCGCTGCGCCAATCGCGCTTGCGCCCGAGGGCGAAGCCGAGGTGGAGATGGGATTCGAACCCACGTATACGGCTTTGCAGGCCGCTGCCTCGCCTCTCGGCCACTCCACCGTGAGACGGTCTGGCCAGTCTCCGAGCGGATGACGGGACTCGAACCCGCGACCCTCACCTTGGCAAGGTGATGCTCTACCAACTGAGCCACATCCGCATGATCGCGAAGGAGTTTTCCTCGCAACGAGAAACAACTCTATCGGGTGAACTGAAAGTTGCCAAATCGCCTGACAGTGACCCTTGTCACACAACCGGGAGGGATCGTTTCGCTACGCTGTGCTGCCAGGAACGCACGCTGCTGCCAGGAACGCTCGCTGACCGGGCGCGTACCGAACACGCCGCGAGGTCTGAATCTCTACACTGGTGGCGTGACACAGCGCCATCCCCGCCCCCATGGCTGGCTGTCCCGCACGCACAAGAAGGGTCGGCCGTGGTTCCGCCGTGCCCGGCTGTCGTTCCTGCGCTGGCGCAGATTCATCATGAGCAATCCGCAGACGGCCTTCATCTACCGCTGGTTTGTCGGCTGCGTCGGCGGAACCGTCATCGTCATCGGGCTCATCCTCGTGCCGCTGCCGGGTCCTGGGTGGCTCATCGTGTTCATCGGCCTTGCGATCATCGCCTCAGAGTTCCAGTGGGCGCAGAATCTGCTGCTGTGGGGCCGGGCGGTGCTGCACAGATGGACGGAGTGGCTGCGTGCCAGTCACTGGTCTGTGTCGCTGGCGATCGCCAGTCTGACGGGAGCGTTCGTCGCGGGCGTGGTGTGGCTGGGACTGCTCATGACCGGCCTGCCGGACTGGGTTCCGGACTGGCCGGTGTTCCGATGGCTGCTGCTGCGCTGACGCCAGCCGCTGGGGGCGGTCAGTCGGAGAACTGCCTGTTGGTCTCCTTGAGGTCGCGCAGCTCCGCCTCGGGGTCGAAGTCCCCGAGGGGCCAGTCGAGATCGAGCTTCTGCAGCTCGTGGATGAGCAGGCGCACGATCGCCCAGCGCGAATACCACTTCCGGTCGGCTGGGATGACGTACCACGGAGCGTCATCGGTCGACGTGCGGTCGAGGACGTCCTGGTAAGCCTGTGTGTACTCAGACCATCGACCGCGGTCCGCAACGTCGCCGCTGCTGTACTTCCAGTGCTTGTCCACACGCCGCAGCCGGTTCTCCAGCCGTTCGGCCTGCTCTTCCTGTGAGACGGTGAGCATGCACTTGACGATATGGATGCCGGAATCGGTCAGGCTGTCTTCGAAGCCGTTGATCGTGTCGTAGCGTTCGAGCCACACCGACGGCGGGCGCAGTCTGTGCATCCGCACAGCGAGGATGTCTTCGTAATGCGATCGGTCGAACACGCCGATGTTGCCGAACTTGGGCAGCGCGCGGTAGACCCGCCACAGGAAGTGGTGTGAGGCTTCCTCCTCCGTCGGGACGCCGAAGGCTGCCACCTGCACCCCATGCGGGCTGAGCGCGCCGACGACGTGTTTGACGACTCCGCCCTTGCCGGCGGTGTCCCGGCCCTGCAGCACGACCAGCACTGCCTTGCGCAGATCGCCGGCATTGGCGTTGGCGTACAGGCGCTCCTGGAGGTCTGAGAGCAGCGCATGGTCGATCGCCTGAGCCTTCTTCCCCTCGGCTTTGTCCCCTGTAAACCCCGGGGTGGCTGAGGTGTCGATGGCTGCGAAGTCGTCGCCGGGCCTGAACCGCAGCAGTTCCGCAACCTCCGACGGTGGCGCCTGCTCGACGTTGTCGGCCAGCGGCGGCTGCTGAGCGGGTTCGAGCTTCATCATTTCTCCGTTCCGCTGGCCAGCGCTGTGAGCCGGGACAGACAGCGCAGGTACTTCTTGCGGTATCCGCCGGAGACCATGTCGGCGGTGAAGACTGCGTCGAGGCGCTGACCGCTGTTGTGAATGCTGATGCCACGGTCGTACATCCGGTCGACAAGAGCCACGAAGCGCAGCGCGACGCTTTCGCTGTCGATGGTGTGCACGTCGTCCCACAGCGCCATGTCGATCCCCTCGAGCATGCGGCCGTACCGGGACGGGTGGACGGATGACAGGTGTTCGAGCACCTCATCGAAGCCATCGCGGGCGACGGTCTTCGCGCTGGTGCCGGCGGCATAATCGTCGAGACCGGCGGAATCGACCGGTTCCGGAGGCGTGGGGCTGCCGCGGTGTCGGTAGTCCTCACCGTCGATGGTGAGTACGGCGAACTGGTCGGACAGCGCCTGGATCTCGCGCAGGAAGTCCTGGGCGGCGAAGCGCCCCTGGCCCAGAGCACCGGGCAGTGTGTTGGAGGTTGCGACGATCTTGACGCCGGCGTCGGTGAGTTCGCGCATGAGCCGTGACATCATGACGGTGTCGCCGGGGTCGTCGAGTTCGAACTCGTCGATGCAGACGAGCTTCATCTTCGAGAGTTCATCGCGGGCGCGCTGGAAGCCGAGGGCGCCGATGAGGTTGGTGTATTCGACGAAGGTGCCGAAGGCGGCCGGTTTCTCGTGAGCGTGCCAGGCTGCTGCGAGCAGGTGGGTCTTGCCGACGCCGTATCCGCCGTCGAGATAGATGCCCTTGCCGGCCTTGGGCTTGGAGCCGAAGAGCTTGGACAGGAAGCCGGCCTCCCGGCGCTGGTGGGTGAAGTCGCGCAGCTTGTCGCGGGCTTCGGACTGCGAGGGCTGCTGCGGGCCCGGCCGGTAGCTGTCGAACGACACATCCGAGAAGTGGGGCGGCGGCACGAATCCGTCGATGAGGTCTTCGGGTGCGACCTCCGGGCGGCGCTCGGTCAGCTTGATGATCTGCGGTTCACTCACAGCACATAAGTCTACAAACGTTTGACCGGCTGCGGCGGCCGACCGGGTGCGTCAGGAGAAGTCGAAGCCGAGGCGGCCGAGCTGTTTGGGGTCGCGCTGCCAGTCCTTGGCGACCTTGACGTGCAGGTCGAGGTAGATCGGCGTGCCGAGGATGGCCTCGATGCTCCTGCGGGCCGTCGTGCCGATCTCCTTGAGGCGTGCTCCCTTGCGGCCGATGACGATCGCCTTCTGGCTGGGGCGCTCGACGAACAGGTTGACGTGGACGTCCCACAGCGGTTTGTCCTCCGGCCGGTCTTCGCGCGGGCGCATCTCCTCGACCTGGACAGCCAGAGAGTGCGGCAGCTCATCGCGTACACCTTCCAGGGCCGCCTCGCGGACGAGTTCGGCGACGAGCACCGTCTCCGGTTCGTCGGTGATCTCTCCGTCGGGGTAGAGCGGCGGGGATTCGGGCAGGTGCCTGTTCAGCACTGCGTCGACTGTGTCGACCTGGAAGCCGTCGCGGGCGGAGACCGGAACGATGTCGGCGAAGTCACCGAGCTGCTCGACGGAGATGAGCTCCTCGGTCAGCCGTTCGCGGTCGACGAGGTCGGTTTTCGTCACGAGTGCCACGACCGGGGTGCGTTCGGAGACCATCTGCAGCTGTTCGGCGATGTAGCGGTCGCCTGGGCCGATGCGCTCGTTGGCCGGCAGGCAGAAGCCGATGACATCGACTTCGCTCAGCGTCGCGGCGACGAGGTCGTTGAGGCGGGCGCCGAGCAGAGTGCGGGGCCGGTGCAGGCCGGGGGTGTCGACGAGGACGAGCTGGTGGTCGTCGCGGTGGACGATGCCGCGGATCGTGTGCCGGGTGGTCTGGGGCTTCGCCGAGGTGATCGCGATCTTCGAGCCGACCAGCGCATTGGTCAGGGTGGATTTTCCGGTGTTCGGGCGGCCGACGAGGCAGGCGAAGCCAGCGCGGTATCCCTCGGGCAGATCGGTGCGGAACAGGTCGGTCATACGTCCTCAGTCTTTCGTTCCCGTCGCACGCGCACGTGGGTGATGCGGTGGCGGCGGCCCTGGCCGGGCATGGCTTCGATGTGCAGTCCGGAGATCGTCGCATGCGCCCCGGCGATCGGCACACGGTCGATCTCCTTCGACAGCAGCCCGCCGACGGTTGTGACGTCCTCATCTTCGATGCGGGTGTCGAAGAACTCAGCGAGGTCGTCGATCTGTGTGCGGGTGCTCACCACGTATTCCCCTGGTGCGGTTTCGACGATATCGTCCTCGGCGGCATCATACTCGTCTTCGATCTCGCCGACGATCTCCTCGACGATGTCCTCCATCGTGATGAGCCCGGCGGTGCCGCCGTATTCGTCGACGGCCAGCGCCACGTGGTTGCTCGCCAGCTGCATCTCGCGCATCAGCTCGTCGACCGGTTTGGTCTCGGGCACGAAGACGACCGGCCGGCAGTGCTCGGACACCGGGGCCTCGGCGTCTTCGGGATGCAGGTGCAGGCGGCGGGCGACGTCCTTGAGGTAGACCACTCCGCGCACATCGTCGAGGTCGTCGTCGATGACCGGCACCCGGCTGAAGCCTGAGCGCAGGAACAGCGCCATCGCCTTGACCAGCGGCTCGTCGGAGTCGATGGCGACGATGTCGGTGCGCGGGACCATCACCTTGTATACGCGGGTGTCGGCGAGGTTGAACACCGATTCGATCATGTCGCGCTCTTCGTCTTCGATGACGTCGACAGCCGAGGCGCGCTCGACGAGGTCGCGCAGCTGCTCTTCTGTCACGAAGGGCCCGTCGCGGAAGACCTTGTCGGGGGTGAGTACATTGCCCAGCCATACGAGGACGCGCGCCACCGGTCCGAGGGCACGGCGCAGCCCAGCGACCAGCCAGCTGGTCAGCAGGCTGACCTTCAGCGACCGGCGCCGGCCGATGGTCCTGGGGGACACGCCGGCGACGACGAAGACCGCGATCGAGGCGGTGATGACGGAGGCGAGAATGAGCTGCCAGCTGATGCCGAAGACGTGGTAGTAGGCGACTGCGACGAAGATCGTCGCAAGCGCCTCGAAGAACTGGCGGACGAAGGTCAGCACGTTGATGTGAGTGGGCAGGTCGGCCAGGATCGCAGCGGCGGTGCTGCCGCCGCGGGTGCCGTCCTCGGCGGCGTCGGAGATCTCGTGGTGGGACACGTTGGAGATCGCGGCATCGGCCGCTGCCAGCACGGCGGCGAAGGCGATGCAGATGAGGGCGAGGAGCATGAACGCGAGAATCGGCACGGCGCTCAGTCCTCAGTCGGCTCGGGTATCGTCGTACGACCGGGCTCACGCTCGGCGAACCACGTCAGCAGCAGGTGGCGCTGCAAGCCGAACATCTCTTCCTTCGCCTCGGGCTCGTGGTGGTCGTAGCCCATGAGGTGGAGCAGGCCGTGGGCGGTGAGCAGCAGGATCTCGTCGCTGAGCGAATGCCCGGCGGCTGCGGCCTGTTCGGCGGCCACGCCGGGGCAGATGACGATGTCACCGAGCATCCCGGCTTCGTCCTGGCCGGGTTTGAGTTCGTCCATCGGGAAGGACATGACGTCAGTCGGGCCGTCGAGGTTCATCCAGCGCAGATGCAGCTCGGTCATCGCCGCCTCGTCGATGAACCGGATGAACACCTCGGCTGCGGGGTTGATGTGCATGCGCTCGAGCACATGCTCAGCCAGCGCGACGACCTCCGGCAGGTCGATGTCGGCTGGGGTCTCGTTGCTGATGTCGATGGCCATCTCAGGGTCCCTTCTGGCTCGCGGGGCCGGATTCGCGCCCGGACCACAGGTCGTAGGCGTCGACGATCGCCGAGACGAGGTCGTGACGGACGACGTCCTTGCTCGTCAGGCGGCAGAACTGGATGTCGTCGACGTGGCCGAGAATGTCCTGGGCGAGCACGAGCCCGCTGCGTGCGGATCCGGGCAGGTCGACCTGGCTGGTGTCGCCGGTGACGACCATCCGGGAGCCGAAGCCCAGCCGGGTGAGGAACATCTTCATCTGCTCGAATGTCGTGTTCTGCGCTTCGTCGAGGATGATGAAGGCGTCGTTGAGCGTGCGGCCGCGCATATAGGCCAGCGGGGCGACTTCGATGGTGCCGGAGTCGAGCAGCATCTTGATCCGGTCGGGTTCGATCATGTCGTGCAGCGCGTCGTAGAGCGGGCGCACATAGGGGTCGATCTTCTCGTCGAGGGTGCCGGGCAGGAACCCGAGGTTCTCCCCCGCTTCGACGGCCGGGCGGGTGAGGATGATGCGCGAGACGGCCTTGTTCTGCAGCGCGTTGACTGCCATCGCCATCGCCAGGTAGGTCTTGCCCGTGCCGGCTGGGCCGAGTCCGAAGGTGATGGTGTGCGAGCGGATCGCGGCGACGTACTGATGCTGGCCGTAGGTCTTGGGACGCACGGTGCGTCCGCGGGAGGACAGGATGTTCTCGCTCAGCACGCGGGCCGGGCTGCCGGCTTCCGGCTCCATGGTGTGCACCCGGCGCACCGCATCGGGTTCGATGATGTGACCGGCGGCCACGAGCGCCTTGAGCTCGCCGATCGTCGTCACAAGCGAGCCGACGGCTGCTTCGGGGCCCGACAGCGTCATCTCGTGCTGGCGGCAGTGGATGTCGACTTCGGGGGCGAGTTCCTCAAGGGTCCGCAGATTGACCTCGGCGGGCCCGAACAGGGCGACCGGGTCGATGTTCTCCGGGATCGTCAGGTGCACGCGGGTGTGCGCTGTCTCGGCCTCGTGCATGTCTTCGGGTGCCGGTGTGTTCTGGGGCTCCAGCTCAGATCCTCTTCTCAGGTTGTGTGTGGGGTGTTCTGGCGTGCGGCGTCTCATGGGCAACTCTAGCGCGTCGGTGCCCAGCCCGCCTGGCTTCTCCAGCGGCCGAGAGCGGCCTGGCCTCGCCAGCGGCCGAGGGCTGCCTGGCCTCACCAGCGGCCGAGGGCTGCCTGGCCTCACCAGCGGCCGAGCGCTGCCTGGCAGAGTCCGAGGGCAACCGGCCCGGCGGTCGAGGCGCGCAGCACGCTGGCACCGAGCACCGCCGTCTGTGCGCCGGCTGCGGTGAGTGCGCTGACCTCGGCTTCGGAGATCCCGCCCTCGGGTCCGACGACGAGCACGATCCGTTCGATGCCGTGCGGTGCGGCTGCCAGACGGCCGGCCAGTGTGCGCAGCTGTGCGGTCAGCGGCTGGCTGGCGTCTTCGTGCAGCACGAAGACGGCATCGGCATCCGTCAATGCGTGCGCCAGTCCGCTGCCGCGGACGAGTTCGCCGACGGCGGGGACGAAGGCGCGGCGGGACTGCTCGGCAGCCGCCGCCGAAGTGTGGCGCCACTTGGCGATCGACTTGCCGGCTTTGGCCGCCGGCCATCTGACGATCGAGCGCTGCGCCTCCCACGGGATGACGGCATCGACGCCGACCTCCACGGCCGCTTCGACGGCGGCGAGGTCACGGCCGGATTTCGCCAGGGCCTGCACGAGCACGAGCTGCGGCGACACAGGCTCTTCGACGGTGACGTCGCTGACCGCCACGCGCAGTCCGTCGCGGGCGGCGGAGGTGATGCTGCCTGTGATGCGCAGACCGCCACCGTCGCTGAGCTGCAGCTCGTCGCCTGGCTGCATCCGGCGGACGGTGACGACATGATGGGCCACCGCCGCGGGTGCGGTGAGCTCGCCCTGCGCGCCGGGGTGGGTGATGTCCGGGTCGATGAAGACCGGCAGGGTCATCGCCCGGCGAACCTCTCGCGGAACCGGCGGAAGGCGCTGCGTTCGTCGGCCTTGCCGACGGTGGCCTCCGGTTGGGTCTCATCGCGCAGCCGGGCGAGCTCTTCGAGCAGCTCGGTCTGCTTGGCGTCGAGCTTCTTCGGGGTGGCGACGTTGATCGTGATGATGAGATCGCCGCGGCTCTCGTGGCGCAGCCGCTTGGCGCCGAGGCCGGCGAGCTTCTGGGTGGTGCCCGACTGGGTGCCGGCGGGGATCTCGACGTCCTGAGCGCCGTCGAAGGTGTCGAGCGTGACGGTCGCTCCGAGTGCGGCGGCGGTCATCGGCACCTCGATGGTGCAGCGCAGGTTGTCGCCATCGCGTTCGAAGGAGGCGTGCTCGCCGACGGTGACCTCGATGAACAGGTCACCGGGAGGCCCTCCGCCGGGTCCGACCTCGCCTCGGCCGGCGAGTTGGATTCGGGTGCCGGTCGACACCCCGGCCGGGATCCGGAAGCTCAGAGTCCGTTCGACGCGGACGCGTCCGTCGCCGTGGCAGGAGGTGCAGGGGTCGGTGATGCGGGTGCCGTAGCCACCGCAGTTGTTGCAGGTCTGGTTCGTCACCATCTGCCCGAGCAGGGTGCGAGTCATCTGCTGCACCGAGCCGGTGCCGTGGCACAGCGAGCAGGTCTCGACCGAGGTGCCGGGCCGGCTGCCCTCACCCTGGCAGGTCTCGCACACCTCGGCGGTGGCGATGTCGATCTCCTCGGTGCCGCCGAAGGCCGCGGTCTGCAGGTCGATCTCGATGCCGATGAGCGCGTCCTTGCCGCGGCGCTTGCGCGAGGCCGGCTGCTGGGGCGAACCGCCCATGCCGCCGCCGAAGAACGTCTCGAACAGGTCGGAGAACCCGCCGAAGTTCGCCCCGCCGAAGCCCTGACCGTACTCTGAGCCGCCCATGTCGTAGTTCCGGCGCTTCTCCGGGTCCGACAGCACCTCATAGGCGACGGCGACCTGCTTGAACTCGTCCTCGCGGCCGGGGTTGACGTCGGGATGGAGTTCGCGCGCCAGCTTGCGGTAGGCCTTCTTGATGTCGGCCGTCGAGGCGTCCTTCGGCACGCCGAGCGTTTCATAGTGGTTGGTCACGTTCGTCCTTTGATCGATTGAGGCGATTCGCGGGTCGGTTGTCTGGCGGTCCGGTCAGTCGTTGAGGATGACCGAAACGTATTTCGCCACAGCTCGCACTGCGGCCATCGTCGTCGGGTAGTCCATGCGGGTCGGGCCGAGCACCGCCAGGCTGGCCGCGGAGTCCTGCGCCCCGTAGCTGGTGGCCACGACCGAGGTCGACGAGAAGGACTCGACGGTGTTCTCGCTGCCGATGCGCACGCTGACCTCGTCGGTCTCCGCGGCGATCGAGGTGAGCAGCTTGAGCAGCACGACCTGTTCTTCGAAGGCTTCGAGCAGCGGGCCGATGTGGGCGCCGAGCTCACGGGCCGAGCGGGCGAGGTTGGCGGTGCCGGCCATCACGAGCCGGTCCTGGCGGCCGACCTGGCTGAGGCTTGTCAGGGCGGTGGCCACGGCGCGAGCGGCATGCTGATGCTCCGGCGGAACATCGATGCGCTCACAGGCCCGCTTGACGGCGTCCATGCGCACGTTGTGCACGGCAGCGCTGATCCGGTCGCGGAGGCTGGCGACCTCCTCGTCGGTCAGTTCGCTGCCGGCGTCGATGAGACGCTGTTCGACCTGCCCGGCGTCACTGATGAGCACCACGAGCAGCCGGTGGGAGGCGATCGAGACGAGCTCGACGTGGCGCACCCGGGTCTGCCGGGCGATCGGGTACTGCACGACGGCCACCTGCTGGGTCAGACTGGCCAGCAACCGGACGGTGCGATCTAGCATCTCGTCGATGTCGAGGGGCTCTTCGAGGATCCGGGCGATCGCCCGCTTCTCGGCTGCCGAGAGCGGCTTGACCTCGTCGATCCGGTCGACGAAGCGCCGGTAGCCCTTGTCGGTGGGCACACGCCCGGCCGAGGTGTGGGGCTGGGCGATGAGGCCTTCGCTTTCGAGCGCAGCCATGTCGTTGCGGATGGTCGCTGAGGACACACCGAGCTGGTGGCGTTCGACGAGCGCCTTCGAACCGACCGGCTCGTTGGTCGCGACATAGTCTTCGACGATGGCGCGCAGCACGCGCGTCCGGCGATCATCGTTCACGTGGCCTCGACCTCCTCCTCACTCGTGTCCGGCCCACTCGCCCGCACCCACGCGAGCTGGCACTCAGTCAATGAGAGTGCCAATCAAGTGTACGCCTCGCCGATGGTCTGCCCAAACAGGGCCATATCGAACAGGCGCACGTACCCTGGTCGTGTGACTTTCTACGATCCCTATGGAGCCGATGTGCTCGCCGAATCCTCCCCGCGCGCCCACCGCCGTCCACGCTCCGCTGAGGTGCCCGCCCAGCGCGGGCTTGTCGTCGAGGACGTCGAGACCGGATACGTCGGGGCGATCACCGGCCTGGAGAAGACCACCGCCGGCTACGTCATGCGTCTGGAGGACCGCCACGGACGCACCCGGCTCGCCCCCTTGGGCCCGGGATACTGGGTCGACGGCAAACCGGTGACGATCACCCGCCCGCAGGCCAGCCGCCCGGCCGCCCCGGCGCGCACCGCCTCCGGATCGGTGGCGCGGCCCGAGCAGCGAGCCCGGGTCGCCCGCGGCTCCCGCATCTGGGTGGAGGGCAAGCACGACGCCGAGCTGGTGGAGAAGATCTGGGGCGATGACCTGCGCGGTGAGGGTGTCGTCGTCGAACCGCTCGGTGGTCTCGATGTGCTGACGGACAAGCTCGCCGAGTTCGGGCCCGACCGCCGGCATCGCGTCGGGGTGCTCGCCGACCACCTCGTAACCGGCACCAAGGAATCCCGCATCGCTGCGGCGGTGCTCGCCGATGAGCGTTTCGCCGGAGTCGTGCACATCATCGGCCACCCCTATATCGACATCTGGCAGGCAGTGAAACCGGCCACTGTCGGGATTCGGGCGTGGCCCCAGGTCCCGCGCGGTGAGGACTTCAAGGTCGGGACGCTGCGACGGCTCGGCTGGCCGGCCCGAGATCAGCGCGACATTGCCCTGGGCTGGCAGCGGATTCTGCGCTCGGTGACGACGATCGCCGACGTCGAACCGACCCTGTCGGGCCGAGTTGAGGAACTCATCGACTTCGTCACCGTCGACCACCTCTACGGGCAGGTGTGAGCGAGCACGGCACCTATGTCAGACTGTTGCCGCATCCGCGCGGCGTTTCCGTGTGGCAGGACTGCATCATCGCGCTGTGACGGCACACGCGCACCTCGACTACCGTAGAGCGCAGAACACTTCTCTGAAAGGACAGCCATGAGCTCCGAATACAACCCCCAAGGCGGCTACGGCTCACAGCCCGGCGGTCAGCCCGGCTACGGCTCACAGCCCGGCGGTCAGCCCGGATACGGCTCACAGCCCGGCGGTCAGCCCGGAAACGGCTCACAGCCGGGCGGATACCAGCAGTCCGGATACGGCTCGCAGCCATCAGGCCACCCCGGACATGGCACCCAGCCGGGCGATTATCAGCAGCATGATGGCTACGGCGCCCAGCCGGGTGCACACGGTCAGCCCGGTGCCTACGGTCAGCCGGGCCCTCAGCCGCAGCGGCCGACGGCACCGAACGGCCAGCCGATCGGTAGTTCGACTTTGGCCGGCGTACCGCTGCGCGGACCCCACCCGGAAGGTGCCTACCAGCAGGGTTCGGCAGGCTATTGGCACGCCGATCAGGACGAACGGCAGATGGCGATGTGGAACGGTATCGGCATCCTGCTGCTCGGCTGGATAATGCCGCTGATCTTCTTCATCATCTACAAGGATCGCAGCGCCTTCGTCCGCGAACACGCACGGCAGATGCTGAATACGAACATCTCCTACACGCTCTACCTCATCGGCCTCGGGATTGTCTTCTTCATCATCACGATCGTGACACTCGGTTTCGGAGCGATCATCTACGTGCTGTACTTCGTCCCGGTGATCGCGCTGTATGTGTTCGCGATCATCTCTGCCGTGCGCGGCAACAACGGTGAGGGCTATCGTGCGCCGCTCACCATCGACATGGTCAAGTGACCAGCAGCCGCGCGTGAGTCTGTGAGGCCGGTCCCGCTGGGGGCCGGCCTCACAGCGTTTCGGTGATCCGGCGGACCATGAGGTCGCACAGCAGCCGGCCCTGAAGCGTCGGGCTGAAGATCCCGCGTTCGAAGGCACCGGCCTCCAGCAGCCCGGCGCGGGCGAACTCGGCAGCCTCGACCTGGCCGGCAGCCGGCAGGCTCCCGATCGCCAGGCCTTCGCGCAACCGGGCAGTGAGCATGATCCGCTCCAGCTCCTGCACATCACCATCGAGGATCTCCCGACCGATGACCGGGCTGTGCCCGGCCAGCAGCCGATCAGCCCAGGCACGGGGATGCTTCGCATTCCACATCCGCACGCCGCCGAGGTGGGAGTGGGCGCCGGGCCCGAATCCCCACCAGTCATCGCCGCGCCAGTAAGCGAGGTTGTGCCGGCACCGGGTCTCTGACCCGGTGGAGAAATTGCTCACCTCGTACCACTGGTAGCCGGCACTGCCCAGCAGCCGGTCGGCGAGCTCGTACTTGTCAGCGGCATCATCGTCAGAGGGCATCGGCAGCCGGCCGCGCCGGATCTGGGCGGCCATCTTGGTGCCGTCTTCGATGATGAGCGAGTATGCGGAGACGTGGTCGGGTGCGCAGGCGATCGCCTGCTCCAGTGAAGCGCGCCAGTCAGCAAGGCTCTCCCCCGGTGTGCCGTAGATGAGATCGAGGCTGACTTGCAGGCCGGCCTCCTTGACCCAGCTGACGACCTGCGGGATCCGCGCGGCATCGTGTGTGCGGTCCAGAATGGCCAGCACCTCGGGAACGGCCGACTGCATGCCGAGGGAGACGCGCGTGAATCCGGCCGTTGCCAGGGTCGCGAGGTAGTCCGGGCTCAGCGTGTCCGGATTCGCCTCGGTCGTGACTTCAGCATCGGCAGCGAGCCGGAAGCGGCCCCGCACATCCATGAGCACCCCGGCGAGCACCTCTGCGGGCAGCAGGGTCGGGGTGCCGCCACCGAAGAAGACCGTCGAGACCTCGCGGTCGGGAAGACCGGCCCGGTCAAACGACGCGGAAACGAAGTCGAGTTCGGCTGCGAGCATAGGGCGGTAGTCGCTGCGCGAGGCACCAGGTCCGAGCTCATCAGCGGTATAGGTGTTGAAGTCGCAGTACCCGCACCGCACCCGGCAGTACGGAACATGGATGTAGAGGCTCAGGCCGCGATCGTCGGCGCCGACGACCGCACTGGCCGGCAGGCTGCCGTCGAGCGGTGCCGACTGGCCCGCAGGCTGGGCTGGCATATCAGTTCTTCTTCGCCCCGTCGCCGTCCGAGGACAGAGCAGCGATGAAGGCATCCTGGGGCACCTCGACGGTGCCGACCATCTTCATGCGCTTCTTGCCTTCCTTCTGCTTCTCCAGCAGCTTGCGCTTACGGCTGATGTCGCCGCCGTAGCACTTCGAGAGCACGTCCTTCCGGATCGCCCGGATCGTCTCACGGGCGATGATCCGCGAGCCGATCGCGGCTTGGACCGGCACCTCGAACTGCTGGCGCGGGATCAGCTCCTTGAGCTTCGAGGCCATCTTCACGCCGTAGCTGTATGCCTCATCGCGGTGGACGATCGCCGAGAACGCATCAACGGTGTCGCCGTGCAGCAGGATGTCGACCTTGACGAGGTTGGCGGCCTGCTGACCGTCGGGCTCGTAGTCCAGCGACGCGTAGCCCTTCGTGCGGGATTTCAGCTGGTCGAAGAAGTCGAAGACGATCTCACCGAGCGGGATCCGGTAGCGCAGCTCGACGCGATCCTCGGACAGGTAGTCCATGCCGTTCATCTGCCCGCGTTTGGCCTGACACAGCTCCATGACCGGGCCGACGAAGTCGCTGGGGGTCAGCACGGTGGCGCGCACCATCGGCTCGTGCACCTCAGCGATTTTGCCCTCCGGATACTCCGAGGGGTTCGTCACAGTGTGCTCGGTGCCGTCTTCCATCCGCACTTCGTACACGACGGAGGGTGCGGTCGAGATGAGATCGAGATCGAATTCGCGTTCGAGGCGCTCGCGCACGATCTCCAGGTGCAGCAGGCCGAGAAAGCCGCAGCGGAAGCCGAAGCCGAGGGCTGCAGAGGTCTCCGGCTCGTATGTGAGGGCGGCGTCGTTGAGCTTGAGTTTGTCGAGTGCCTCACGCAGATCCGGGTACTGGGATCCGTCGATCGGGAACAGCCCGGAGAACACCATCGGCTTGGGATCCTGGTACCCGGCAAGCGGTTCGGTTGCGGGGTTGTGGGCGGTGGTGACGGTGTCGCCGACACGGGACTGCCGGACGTCCTTGACGCCGGTGATGAGGTAGCCGACCTCACCTGCCCGCAGGCCCTTCGACGGGTGCGGTTCCGGTGAGGACACCCCGATCTCCAGCAGCTCGTGGGTGGCGTGTGTGGAGATCATCTCGATCTTGTCGCGCGGGCGCAGGCTGCCGTCGACGACACGGACGTAGGTCACGACACCGCGGTAGGTGTCGTAGACGGAGTCGAAGATCATCGCCCGGGTCGGACCGTCCAGATCGCCTTCCGGAGCGGGAATGTCGGTGATGATGCGGTCGAGGACCTCCTCGACGCCTTCGCCGGTCTTGCCGGAGACGAGCAGGCAGTCCTCTGGTTCGCAGCCGATGAGACCTGCGAGCTCGTCGGCGTACTTGTCCGGCTGGGCGGCCGGCAGGTCGATTTTGTTGAGCACCGGGATGATCGTAAGGTCGTTCTCCAGCGCCAGGTACAGGTTCGCCAGCGTCTGGGCTTCGATGCCCTGGGCGGCGTCGACGAGCAGCAGCGCGCCTTCGCAGGCGGCCAGCGAGCGGGACACCTCGTAGGTGAAATCGACGTGGCCGGGCGTGTCGATCATGTTGAGGGCGTAGGGCGCGCCGTCGACCTCCCACGGCATGCGCACAGCCTGGGACTTGATGGTGATGCCGCGTTCGCGTTCGATATCCATCCGGTCGAGGTACTGGGCGCGCATATCGCGCGGCTGCACCACCCCGGTGATCTGCAGCATCCGGTCGGCCAGTGTCGATTTGCCGTGATCGATGTGGGCGATGATGCAGAAGTTGCGGATGAGCTCCTGCGGGGTCGCCGCTACCTGGATGCGTGCTGCGGCGTCATCACTGACCTTTGGTGTCATGAACGTCGACGTCCCTTTCGTGTACGAGCGAACCTCCATTGTTCCATGACCGCGTGCCTGGCACCGAACTCACCTCAGGCGGTAGTGGCCGGTTCGTAGAATGAGGCCATGCTTCTGCGTCCTCGCGATCCTGACCAGCTTTCAGTCATGTCCTTCAACCTGCGCTATCCGGCCCTGGATGGACAGCCGTGGCGCAGGCGGCTGCCGCAGGCGGCAGCGGTCATCCGGCAGGAGCGCCCACACCTCATCGGCACCCAGGAGGGGATGCTGCGCCAGCTCACCGGGCTCATCGATGCGCTGCCGGATCGCTATCAGTGGCTTGGCGAGGGACGCGAAGGCGGCGATGCCGGCGAGTTCACTGCCGTCATCTACGATTCGCGTCGCCTGGAGATCACCCACCAGGACGTGTCGTGGCTGTCGGAGCGACCGCATGTGCCCGGTTCGAAATCGTGGGGCGCCCGCTATCCGCGCACGATGACCGTCGTCGATGCCGTCGACACACGCACGCGCACCCCGCTGCGATTCATCAACGTCCACCTCGACCATCGGTCCGATCACGCCCAGGTCAGCTCCGCAGCTCTCATCCTGGAGAAGATCCGGGAGGCGGGAACGGAAGCGGTGCTCATCGGCGACTTCAACGCCTATAAGGACCGGGCCGTCTACTGCACCCTGATGGATTCCGGACTGCTGACCGATGCGGTGGTCTCCTGTCCATCGGACACGTGCGAGATCAACACGTTCCACGGCTACCGCGGTCCGCGCCGCGACGGGCAGCATATGGACTGGATTCTGCACACTGCTGGGCTGCGCACCTGCGCCACCGGTGTCAACATCTTCGGCCGCGGCGTACAGTACCCCTCCGACCATTTCCCACTCCAAGCCCTCCTGCAGCACGGCGCGTGAGGGCTGCAGCCCACCTCGATGCCGGGGGTCTTCGCTGACCTCACATCCCGGTCACAACCTCCCGGGGAACTGCAGCTAGGCTGTGGGCATGGACTTCAAGGCACTTGCCCGCCAGGCTGTCAACCGTGGTGTGCGCGGTGGGGTCGGCTTTGTCAGCCGCAAACTGGCCGATCCGCGCACGCGCCAGGCGATCGGCGACGTCATCGGCGGTAAGGAACCGGCCACCGTGCTGCGGGAGTACCGCGATTCGGGCCGCGCCGAACGCACCGATCGTGCCCGCCGGGAGCGCCACCAGGCACCTCGAAAACGGAAGAAGAAGGGCAGCGACCCGCGCAGCGAATATGCACCTGCTGAGAAGGCACAGCGGCAACGGCCCAAGCAGAGCTTCCCGCGGCGACCCTCCGGCGGGTACCCCGGTGACTATACCGGCCCGATCCGGCCGGTCTACACCCCCGATCTCGACGGCGATGCTGATCCGGGTGAGATCGTGTGGGCGTGGGTGCCTTATGAAGAGGATCCGTCCAAGGGCAAGGACCGTCCGGTGCTCATCATCGGCCGGGAGGGCCGGTGGCTGCTCGGGCTCATGCTCACCAGCAAGGACAATGTTCCCGGTGCGGTCGGCGACGTTCATGAGACCGAACATGCCCGCTACATCAACATCGGAACCGGTGAGTGGGACCACGCAGGCCGATCCTCGGAGATCCGGCTCGACCGGATCGTCCGGATCGAAGACGGTGCGGTGCGTCGGGAGGGCGCGATCATGCCGATGGGGCTGTTCTCCCGCGTCGTCGACGAAGTGCGAAACGCTTAGTGCTCGTGTAGGATCTGTCGCTGTATGTTCACCGTTGGTGTGTGTCTCACCAGTGGTCGGGTGAATGTACACTCGCGGCTCTGGCAGCCTCTGTGTTTCCCCGCAGTGCTGTGGCGAGCAGTGAGTAGCCCTCACGACCATGAACAGTGACGAACACGAAAGAGTGTTGGATTTGGCAAACATCAAGTCTCAGATCAAGCGGAACCTGACGAACGAGAAAGCTCGCCAGCGCAACCGCATTGTGCGCACCGAGGTGAAGACCGCTGTGCGCGCCGTGCGTGAGCAGGTCGAGGCCGGCAACGCTGACGAAGCGAAGGCCGCTTTCCAGAAGGCTTCCCGCAAGCTGGACAAGGCTGTGTCGAAGGGTGTGCTGCACCGCAACAACGCGGCCAACCGCAAGTCGAAGCTTGCCAAGAAGGTCAACGCGCTCTGATGCGCTGACCGCACTGGCTGAGGGCCGGGGGTCCGATTCGGATCCCCGGCCCTCATTCGTGTGCCTGGGCCTTCACTGCTGCCCTGCCGGCAGCGGGCCGGCTCAGCGCACCCGCGACTGCTGGCAGATGAAGGTCACGAGCCGCTCGAGCGCGTAGACGGGGTCACGCCCGCCGCCCTTGACGGCATAGTCGGCATCGGCGACTTCGATGAGGACGCGTCCGAGTGCGACATCGTTCCAGGAGCGCATCTCACGTCTGGCCCGATCGACCTGCCAGGGCGCCATCTTCAGCTCAGAGGCCAGCTGCTGCGAACTGCCTGAGATGCCTTCGACACGGGCCATATTGCGCACCTTCATCGCGATCGCTGCGACCAGCGGCACCGGGTCTGTGCCGGTGGCCAGAGCGTGGCGCAGCAGGGTCAGCGACTCCGCCGTCCGCCCGGCGACGGCGGCATCGGCGACTTTGAATCCGGTCGCTTCGACCCGGCCCCCGTAGTAGGCGTCGACGGTGTGTTCGGTGATCGGCCCCTCGGTATCGGCCAGCAGCTGTTCGATTCCGGCGTTGAGTTCGGAGAGGTCGGCTCCCAGCGCGTCCATGAGCGAGGCAAGCGCAGTGGAGGAGATCTCGCGTTTGGCGGCAGCAAACTGCTGCTGGGCGAACGCCTGCTTGTCGCTGTCGCTCTTGAGCGCCTGCGCATCGACGCGCGGATAGCCGGCCTTGTCGATGGCGGTCAGCAGCTTGGAGCCGCGATTGCCTCCCGCATGTTTGAGCACGAGAACGGCGTCTTCATTGACCTCTGCGACGTAGTCGAGCGCGTCGGCGAGGAAGGCGTCGTTCATCTGCGCCACACCGTCGACGATCACGAGTTTGCGTTCGGAGAACAAGCTGGCACCGGCCACCAGATCGAGGGATCCCGGTTCGTATCCGGCGGCATCGAGATAGGAGGTCTCCAGGTCAGCGGATTTCTGACAGGCGGCCACGATCCGGTCCTGGGCCTTGCGGATGAGCACCGCTTCGGGTCCGGAGATCACGACGACCGGGGCGGGCTTGGCCCGGTAGTACGGGATGAGGGTCTTCTTCTTCGCTGCCACGCCTCTACCCTAGTACGAAGCTCGGACAGCCTGAGCTGACCCGTCTGTGTGCATCGATCACGATCGACCCGCACTCGTCGGTGCGCAGCACCGGGCTGGTTCCGAAGGCCGCCAGCGCTCGGGTGGTCGGATGGCCGTAGGGGTTGCCCGCTCCCACGGAGACGATGCCGAGCCCGGCATCGGCAGCGTCGAAGTACGTCTCATGCAGGTCGGCGGAACCGTGATGCGGTGCGGCGAGCACGTCGGCCGGCTGCATCGCCGCCGCCAGCCGCCGCTGTTCCTCTGCGCCGATGTCACCAGGGACGATGACGCTGAGCGCGCCGGTGTGAATGTGCACGACAGCCGAGCGGCTGTTCTCATCACCGGGTGCCGGACCGGTGGTCGCCGGCGGCCACAGGATCGTCCAGTCCACGGTGCCGAATTGGAATCGCTGTCCCGCACTGACCGGGATGCGCGGCGCGTGCGGGAAGGCTCGGGCGATCTCCGCCAGAGCCGGGTCGCGTCCCGCTCCGGCAGGAAAGTACACGGTCGCAATCTCCCGGCCGAACCCGGTGCCGGCGTAGCCTGCGAAGTGATCGGCGTCGAAGTGGGAGATCAGCAGGTGCACCCGCTGGTCACCGGTCCGGTCGAGGCAGATGTCGATGAGTTCGTCGTTGTCACCGGTGTCGATGACGAGCACATCGTCACCCGGCAGGCTGATGAGGGTGGCACTGCCCTGACCCACGTCGCAGAACATCGCTGCCCAGTCCGCATCGACTGGAAGCCGGATACCTGGAACGAGGAGACCGGCGGTCAGCGCGGCGACGAGCAGTCCGGCACCGACCCGGCGCAGGATGCGGGATTCGAGCACGACGAGGCAGAATCCTGTCAGAATGACGCAGCTGAGCCCGACGCCCAGCAGGCCTGCGGGCCACGGCAGCTCGGAAGCTGGCAGGTCGGCGAACACCCGCGCCAGGCGGGCGATCCACCAGGCACTCCAGTTCGCCGGTGCCACGATGATGCTGCCGATCCAGCTGCCGCCCGGCAGCAGACTGCAGACAAGCACGCCCATCCCGAGCAGGGTGGCGGGGGCGACTGCTGGTGCCGCAAGCGCGTTGGCCGGCACCGACCACGCAGAGATGGTGGCGTCGATGCCCAGCAGCACCGGTGTGACACCGGCCTGGGCGCTCATCGGCACCGCGAGCGCCGTTGCCACCGCCCGGGGCAGCCCCCAGGATGCAAGGCGATCACTCAACGGCCGGCCCAGGATGATGAGGGCAGCTGTGGCGCTGACGGAGAGGTGGAATCCCACTGAGCCTGACAGCCCCGGCTGGTAGACGAGCACGCCGATGATGCCGGCGGCCAGCAGCGCCAGGCTCGCCGTTCGGGTTCCGCGCAGCATCGCCATCGCTCCGACCAGGCCCATGGCTGCAGCCCTGGTCACTGAGGGTTCAGGACCGACGATGAACACGTAGCCTGCGGTGACGGCAACGGCGAGGATGATGCGCACTGCCCGCAGCCGCACCACGAAGCCGGTCACCCAGAGCACCGCGAGTGAGACGATCGTGATGTTCGCGCCTGAGACCGCAGTGACGTGGCTGAGCGAGACGGTGCGCATCGCCTCGGTGAGGTCGTCGCCGACGTGTGAGACATCGCCGATGACGAGGCCGGGCAGCAGCCGGGCTCCGTCGTGCGCGGTTCCAGACGTGCCGGCAAGAAAGCTGCGCATGCTGGCGCGCAGCTGCCAGACAGGTCCTGGCGGTGTGCGGATCTCCGGGCTTCCGCGGATGAAGGCGATGGTCTGGGAGCCGCGTATCTCAAGCTCGGCCCGCACGGTCGTCTGGGTGCCTGCGGCTGGCAGCGGAGCGGGGCTGATCGCCGTGGCAGGACCGAACCGGGTGCGGATCTGTGTGCGATAGCTGCCGGATTCGGTTGCGTGGGACTCAGCGGCGATGAGGGCCGATCCGCTGTAGAGCGTCGTCTCCGTCGGCTGTGCGAGGCGGGCGGCCCCGATGAGCGCGCAGACGGCCCCGGCGAGCAGTGCCGTGCTCAGCAGCCAGCCGATCAGCTGGGACCGTCCGCTGCGCGTGGTGCGCTGGCTCATGAGCACGGCGGCAGAACTGCAGGCGAGACCTAAGCCGACCGTCGCGGTGACGTCGGCGGGCAGCAGACCGGAGGCGGCGAACCATCCGAAGGCGGCAGCGCTGAGCAGGCGGTGCAGCCCAGCTCGATGCAGCACCCGAGCTCGGGTATGAGCTGCGGTGGCCGAGAGCAGCAGGCGGGTTCGGCTGTGCCGGTGCACCTGCGGGCTCATCCGACTGTGATGTGTTCGCGCAGCCGCGCCAGAGTGGCATCACCGATACCGTGGACGAGCACCAGATCCTCGGTTGAGCCGAAGGGCCCGTGCTCCTCACGATGCGTGATGATGGCCTGGGCGGTGGCAGGGCCGACTCCGGGCAGCGTCTCGAGCTCTGCTGCGGTGGCCCGGTTGATGTTCACTTTCGCATTCGCCTGCGGTCCCGCTGGGTCGGTTCCCGCTCCGGTGCCGGCAGGCTGATCAGGGTCCTGGCCACCGGCTTCACGGTGCTGCGCAGCTGGTGGGCTGTGGCGGTCGGGCACGATGATCTGTTCTCCGTCCTCGACGAGGCGCGCAAGATTCACGCCGTCTGGCTGGGCATCTGAGCTCAGGCCGCCGGCGGCCTCGATTGCATCGATGACCCGGGCGCCTCCCTGGAGCCTCACCACGCCAGGTTCAGCGACAGCGCCGACGACATGGGCGGTGACCTCCTCGGTGTCGGCACTCACCTGCACGGGAGCATCGGCGCCGCTTCCGTCTCCAGCACCGTCGGTGCTCTGCGGTTGCGCTGTCGGCGGTCGAGCATCCGTGCTGGGTTCAGGTGCGGTGGGATTGCGCAGCAGGACGAAGCCCGCGATTCCCACGACTGTGATGACGACGATGGCCACAATGATCCACCTGCGTGGAATCGGCCGGTTGCCCGGCAGGAGCGCCAGGATCTCGGCATCGTCGGCCGCGTCCTCGTCGTCCTCGGCCTCAGCCTGGTCGGTGACATCTGTCGGAGGGCTCAGGGGCCATCGGTGGCGCAGCGGGCGGTCCCCGGAAGCGAGGCTGGCGCTGGGTGCCCAGCCGTGCTGTGCGGACCGGGTGAGCATATCTGCCAGCCGGTCATCCGGTGATGGAGCCATACGCGCACGCTAGGCGCGCTCGCTGTTCTGCGGGCCGGATCTGCAGCAGGGTGTGGACGCCGCACAGCGTCCACAATACCCAGGGCGCTGGTGTGGTCTGCGCTAGGGAGTGGTCTGGACAACCAGTCCGGTGCTGCCCGGACCGACATGAGCGGTCACGACCGTTGAGAGCACCGCCTGGCGGAACTGTGCGCCCGCTGGAAGGTCGGCTTCCTGCACAGCAGCGGCGAGACGGTGGGCGGTCTCGGAGGCTTCGTCGAAGGTGGCCTCGGCGTGGAGCAGGACCACTTCCTGCCCGCGTTCGGGGTAGAGCTCGCTGAATTCGTAGGCTGATTCGGTCACGAGGCTGATGACCCGGTCGACGGCCCGCGCCCGGGTGCGTACGCGGGCCAGCGGCGTCACCGTTCCGTCGCGCAGACCGAGCACGGGTGTGATCGACAGGGCTCTGCCGACCAGCGTTGATGCGGCTCCGATCCGGCCGCCGCGGCGCAGGTACTCCAGTGAGTCGGGCATGAAGAACGTGCGCGTCTCGGCACGGCACCAGTCGGTGATCTCTCCTGCCAGGCTCTCGACGGGGACCTGACGTTGGGCACCGGCGACGGCGAGGGCCACAGCGCCGCCCATGCCTGCCGACGTCAGCTGGGTGTCGACGACGTGCACGGGCACAGGTGCCTCATCTGCTGCCTGCCGGGCTGAGGAGTGCGTGCCTGACATCTGGGCTGACATCGTCAACACGAGCACTGCCTCGGCACCGGCCTCGGCCATGTCCGCGAGCGCGGTGCTGAACTGCTCGGGACTGGCCAGAGACGTCGTGACCGACAGGCCTGATGCCATCCCGGCGCAGACCTCGGTGGCGGTCCACTCGCTGTCCGTGCGAGAGTCATCCCCAATCGTGACGCTGAGGTCGACGGTCCTGAATAGCCCGCCGAGGCGCTCGGAGTATGCCGCGACGGTGCCGGCGTCGATGTTCGCGGTGGAGTCGCAGATGACCGCCAGAGTCGTCACGGCCGGCCCAGTGCCCGATACGTCCAGCCGGCTCCACGCCAGGCGACCGGGTCGAGGACGTTGCGGCCGTCGACGATCGCCTGCTGCCTGACCAGCGAGGCGCTCTCCACCGGGTCGAGGCTGCGGTACTCCTGCCATTCGGTCAGCAGCAGCACCGCGTCGGCGCCCGTGAGCGCAGTCGTGAGATCGGTTTCGTATTCGAGGTCGGGGAACATCGCCCGGGCATTGTCGACCGCCTGCGGGTCGGCGACCGTCACGATGGCACCCTGCAGGGCGATGAGACCGGCGACGGCCAGTGCCGGGGAGTCGCGGACGTCGTCGGAGTTCGGCTTGAACGCAGCGCCGAGGATCGTGATGCGCTTGCCGATGAAGGAACCGTCGACGACTTCCCGGGCGAGGTCGACCATGCGCACGCGGCGGCGCATATTGATGGAGTCGATCTCTCGCAGGAATGCAACAGCCTGATCAGCGCCGAGCTCTCCGGCCCGGGCCATGAAGGCGCGGATGTCCTTGGGCAGGCAGCCGCCGCCGAAGCCGAGGCCGGCGTTGAGGAACTTGCGCCCAATCCGGTCGTCCATGCCGATCGCGTCAGCGAGTTGGGTGACGTCGGCGCCGGCGGCCTCGCAGAGCTCGGCCATGGCGTTGATGAAGGAGATCTTCGTGGCCAGGAAGGAATTCGCAGCGGTCTTGACGAGCTCTGCAGTCGCGTAGTCCATCACCAGGCGCGGGGTGCCGGAATCGACGATCGAGGCGTAGACGCCGTCGAGGACCTCGGTGGCGCGTTCACCGGCTTCGCCCTCGGGTACGCCGTAGATCAGCCGGTCAGGCGAGACGGTGTCCTCGACGGCATGGCCTTCTCGCAGGAATTCCGGATTCCAGGCCAGGGCTGCACCGGTGCCTGTGACCTGTTCGGCGAGCCGGGCGGCGGTGCCGACCGGGACCGTGGACTTGCCGACGACGAGATCGGCGTCGTTCAGGTGCGGCAGCAGGGCCGCGACAGCGGCGTCGACATACGTCATGTCGGCTGCGAACTCGCCCTTGCGCTGCGGGGTGCCGACGCAGATGAAGTGCACATCGGCCCCGGCTGCCTCGGCTACGTCGGTGGTGAAGGCGAGGTTTTCGCTGGTCTGCGCCCGGGCGAGCAGGTCTTCCAGTCCCGGCTCGAAGAAGGGTGCCTCAGCCCGGCGAAGGGAGTCGATCTTCCGTTCGTCGACATCGATGCCGACGACATCGTGGCCCAGCGATGCCATGGCCGCGGCGTGAACAGCTCCCAGATATCCACAGCCGATCACCGAGATCTTCGCCATCGTGGTGTGTTCCTCACTGCTTGTCGCGCGACCGGTCAGTGAACTGGCAGGGTGGTCGCCGTGAGTATGCTGAACCGACCGATCTTCTTCCGTTCACAGCATAGATGCTCCCCGTCTGAAAGCAGGAATTCGGTACCCTGGAGCGGTGAAGCGATTCGGTGATTTCCTCCTCAACACGCCCGCCGCCGCCGCGGCCGCCGGCGTGCTCGTCATCAGCCTGGTGCTGTTCCTCATTCCGCCCCTGCACAGCGCGGCATGGGTGATCGGGATTGTGACTGTCCTCCTGGTGGCTGTGTGCCTGCTGTTCATCGGTGTCAAGTGGTGGCAGGACCAGCAGCGCATCGACCGGCTCAACGCCGACATCGCAGACGCTTCGAAGACCTTCGCTTCGGTCGGGCTGAGCCCAATCGAAGAGGGCGAGGACGAAGCTGCTGACACGACGCGGGCCAAGCGGGTCCTGGAACTGTTTCCCAAGGATGCCGGGCTCGTGCAGCATATGCGGCTGGCCAACGGGTTCAGTACATTCGACCCGCAGCTGATGGAGCCGCTGCGCACGTTCCTCGACGAGTTCAAGAAGACCAGCTTCGAACAGCAGAGCATGCACGCCGCATTCATGGACGTCTACCGGGCCGGCAAGAGCTTCGACTCATGGGTGTCCGAGGAGACCTACATTCCCGACGCCGCACTGGAGATCAAGCCCGGCGACATCCGCGAAGGCGGCTGGCACGAGTTCAGCGCCGCCCGCGATGCAGGCGAACAGAGCATGGACGCGTTCCTCGACAGCCTGCGCGATTTCGAGCGCACAGCGCTGGAGACCCGCACCGTGTGAGTCAGTGGCGGATCCACCAGCCGTCTGCCGGGGCGACCGGCATTCGGCGCTTGTGCTCGCTGGCCAGGAACAGGTCCTCGATCCGCTCGGCTGCCGCCGGGGAGACTTCCCGGCCTTCGAGGTAGGCGTCGATGTCGGCGTAGCTGACACCGAGCGCATCCTCGTCGGTGCTGCCCGGGGTCTCATCGAGCAGGTCGGCGGTCGGAACCTTCTGCCACAGCCGCTCCGGGGCTTCGAGGTGCTGCAGCAGAGCCGCTCCCTGCCTCTTCGTCAGCCCGGTCAGCGGGGTGACGTCAACGGCTCCGTCCCCGAATTTCGTGAAGAAGCCGGTGACCGCCTCGGCGGCATGATCGGTGCCGAGGACGAGGCTGGAGCGCTGCGCGGCGATCGCGTACTGCGCGAGCATCCGCTGGCGGGCTTTGACATTGCCCTTGTTGAAGTCGGTCATCGCCTCACCGGTTGCCGCGTTGAAGGCCTCGACGGTGGCGTCGACGGCGCCGGCGATGTCGACCGTCAGTGACACGTCGGGACGAATGAACTCGATGGCGGCCTGTGCGTCCTCTTCGTCATGCTGCACCCGGTAGGGCAGGCGGACGGCGCAGAACGTCGCGTCCACTCCCCTGCAGCGCAGCTGCTCAGCGGCCAGCTGGGCGAGCCTCCCGGCCAGTGTCGAATCCTGGCCCCCGGAGATGCCGAGCACGAATCCCTTCGTCGCCGTCGACAGGCAGTAGTCGACGAGGAACTGCACGCGGGTCCCGATCTCGGTCGCCGGGTCGATCACCGGGCTGACTTTGAGAGTCGACCGGATCCGTTCGGACAGTGCGCTCATGGGTTCCCTTTCCAGCCGGTGCCGGGCACCAGCTCGGTCAGCGTCTCGCTCAGTTGTCCGGGACGATGTTGACAAGTTTCGGTGCACGCACGATGACCTTGCGCACGCCGGCCCCGGCCAGCGTCCGCTGGGCACCGTTGGACTCCAGTGCCAGCTTCTCCAGCTCTTCGGCTGAGACATCTGGCGAGACCTCGAGCCGGTCGCGGACCTTGCCCTTGACCTGCACGACGCAGGTCACAGTGTCCTGGCCGAGGTATTGCTCGTCGGCGACCGGGAACGGCTCGTAGGTGATGGTCTCGGTGTGGCCGAGGCGCTCCCAGATCTCCTCCGCGATGTGCGGGGCCAGCGGGGACAGCATGATCGTCAGCGGTTCGATCACCGCCCGCGGGCTCACGCCCTGCTTCGTCAGATGGTTCGTCAGCACGATGAGCTTGGCGACAGCAGTGTTGAACCGCATGTGCTCCATGTCGTCACGCACACCGGCGATCGTCGTGTGCAGCACGCGCAGCGTCTCACGGTCCGCAGCGTCGTCGACGACGGCGAGCGCGCCGGTGGTCTCGTCGACGATGAGGCGCCACACGCGCTGCAGGAACCGCTGCGAGCCGACAACGGCACGGGTCTCCCAGGCACGGGAGAGCTCGAGCGGGCCCATCGACATCTCGTACAACCGGAAGGTGTCGGCACCGTAGGCATCGTAGATGTCATCGGGGCTGACGGAGTTCTTCAGCGATTTGCCGATCTTGCCGTACTCGCGGTTGACCTCTTCGCCTGCATACCAGTACGTGGCCGTACCGGAGTCGTCGAGTCGCTCTTCGACCTTTTCGGCGGGCACGTAGACGCCGCGCGAGTCGGTGTAGGCGTAGGCCTGGATGTAGCCCTGGTTGATGAGCCTGTGGAAGGGCTCATAGGAGCTCAGGTGCCCGAGGTCGTGGAGCACCTTGTGCCAGAAGCGCGAATACAGCAGATGCAGGACAGCGTGCTCGACTCCGCCCACGTAGAGATCCGCACCGCCGGAGATGGCACTCTCTCGCGGGCCCAGCCAGTACTCCTCGTTCGCCGGGTCGATGAGCTGCTCTTCATTCGTGGGATCGGCGTAGCGCAGCTGGTACCAGGAGGAGCCGGCCCAATTGGGCATCGTCGAGGTCTCGCGGCGATAGGTCTTCGGCCCGTCCCCGAGGTCGAGGGTGACATTGACCCAGTCGGTGTTGCGGCCCAGCGGCGGCTCGGGCTTCGAGTCGACGTCATCGCTGTCGAAGGTGCGCGGCGAGAAGTCAGGGACCTCGGGCAGGGTCACCGGCAGCTGCTCGGCCGGCAGCGGGATCGGGGTGCCGGCTTCGTCGTAGACGACCGGGAACGGCTCACCCCAGTAGCGCTGGCGGCTGAACAGCCAGTCGCGCAGCCGGTACTGCGTGGTCGCCTCGGCCAGGCCGCGTTCGGCCAGCCAGGAGATGACAGCGTCCTTGGCCTCGCCGACGCCGGCGCCGTTGATGTCGATCTCGTCGTTGGCGGAGTTGATCTTCACGCCCTCGCCGGTGAATGGCTGGTCCTCGTCGTGATCGTCTGCCGGCTGGACGGTGCGGATGTAGGGCAGGTCGAAGGTCTTGGCGAAGTCCCAGTCGCGGACGTCCTCGGCAGGCACGCCCATGATCGCGCCGGTGCCATAGCCCATGAGGACGTAGTCGGCGACGAAGACCGGGATGTCCTCGCCGGTGGCGGGGTTGGCCACCCAGGTGCCGGTGAACACGCCGGTCTTGTCCTTGTTCTCCTGCCGCTGCACCGAGGTCATGGCCGACGCCTGCCGCTGGTAGGCGGCGATCGCCTCGGCCGGGGCGCGGCCCGCACCGCGCCACGCTGCGGGAACGGAGTCGTCCCAGGATTCGGTGGTGACGGCATCGACGAGCGGATGCTCGGGGCTGAGCACGAGGTAGGTGGCGCCGAAGATCGTGTCAGGGCGGGTGGTGTAGACGTCTATGCTGATGTCGTCTCGGACTGGGAAGGTGATCTGTGCACCGGTCGAGCGGCCGATCCAGTTGCGCTGCATGGCCTTGACCGCCTCGGGCCATTCGACGGTGTCGAGATCGTCGATGAGGCGGTCAGCGTAGGCAGTGATGCGCATATTCCACTGGCGCAGGCGGCGGGTGAAGACCGGGAAGTTGCCGCGTTCGGAGCGGCCCTCTGCGGTGACTTCCTCATTGGCCAGCACGGTGCCCAGGCCCGGGCACCAGTTGACCGGGGAATCTGACAGGTAGGCCAGGCGGTGGTTCTGAAGCACGTCCTCGCGTTCGGCAGCTGAGAGCTGCGCCCACGGGGTGCCGGTTCCGGTGTCACGACCGGCCTCGAACTGGGCGATGAGCTCGCTGATCGGGCGGGCGGCACCGCGCCCGTCTCCGGCCTCGGGGTCGTACCAGGAGTTGAAGATCTGCAGGAAGACCCACTGCGTCCACTTGACGAAATCGTCGTCGATCGTGGCGAACGAACGGCGGGCATCGTGGCCGAGGCCCAGCCGGCGCAACTGTCGCCGGTACGTTGCGATGTTCTCCTCGGTGGTGTCCTTCGGGTGCGCTCCGGTCTGCACCGCGAACTGCTCGGCTGGCAGGCCGAAGGCGTCGTAGCCGAGGGCGTGCATGACGTTCTTGCCGTTCATCCGCTGGAAGCGGGCGTAGACGTCGGTGGCGATGTAGCCCAGCGGGTGCCCGACGTGCAGGCCCTTGCCTGAGGGGTAGGGGAACATGTCCATGATGTAGGCGGTCTCGCGGCCTTCGGCGGTGGCGCCGCGGCGCGTGCTGGCCAGCTCGCCGACGGGGTTCGGCGCGGCGAAGGTCTCCTCGGCTTCCCAGCGGTCCTGCCACTTCGCCTCGAGCTGACCGGCGAGCTCCGCATCGTAGCGGTAGTCGACGGTGTTCGAGCGCGAATCGGAGGTGCTCATGGATGTGCCTTTCGGAGTTCGGGTGCAGGTCGGCGCCAGCGGCGCAATGCAAGCATTCTACGTGCGTGCCGCACCCGGTGCCACACGGCCCAGCGCCGCTCTCCGGCGGCTTCGAGCCGCCCATCGCAGAGGAGTGCTCCAGGACACATGCGTGATAGCTTTGAGGCTGAGATCGGCGCTGAGAGCTCACGCCGATCATGCCTCTGCAGCAAAGCGCCCTAAGGAGATGTGCCCAATGGCCGAGACCATGATGCAGTCCGTCACCCCGGTGAGTGGATTCGAGTTCGATCCGAAACCGAACCTTCCGGCCACGCTCATCAACCGGGCAGCGCGGGACCCGCATGGCATCGCGCTGTCGCGGCAGCAGAACGGCGAGTGGATCGACGTCACCGCGCAGGCCTTCCTCCGCCAGGTCGAAGCACTGGCCAAGGGACTCATCGCCGCGGGCGTGCAGCCGGGCCAGCGGGTCGGCATCTTCGGCTCGACCGCATACGAGTGGACCCTGGCCGACTACGCGATCTGGTTCGCCGGTGGGGTCACCGTCCCCTTCTACGACACCTCGTCTCGTGACCAGCTTGCCTGGATGCTCGAGGACGCCGAGGTGTTCCGCGGGTTTGTGCAGTCCGAAGACCACGCAGAGCGCATCCGCGAGGCCTTCGCCGATGTCGAGGCGCTCGCCGATCGCGAGCCGACGATCTGGATCTGGACCGAAGACGGCATCGCCGGCCTGCTGCGCGACGGTGCGGACATCAGCGATGAGGAGCTGGAGGAGCGCAGCAGCTACGCGACCCAGGACGATGTCGCCACCCTCATCTACACCTCGGGAACCACCGGCCGTTCGAAGGGCTGCGTGCTCACCCACGGCAACTTCGTGCTCACCTCCCAGGCCGTCATCCATCAGGCTGGAGAGATCATCCGGCCCGGCGCCCGCTGCCTGCTGTTCCTGCCGCTGGCCCATGTGCTCGCCCGCTTCATCCAGGTCGTCACCATCCAGGGTGACGGCACGCTGGCCCACGAGGGCGATCTCAAGAAGCTCACCGACGCACTCGGCAGCTTCCGGCCGACCTTCATCCTCGGCGTGCCGCGCGTGTTCGAGAAGGTCTTCAACGCCGCCCTGTCGAAAGCCGAAGCCGGCGGCAGGCAGAAGATCTTCCGCGCCGCCGAGGCGGTGGCCGTGCGCTACTCCCAGGCCCTCGACGCCGGCCGGGTGCCGCTGACGCTGCGCGCCCAGCATGCGCTGTTCGACAAGCTCGTGTACTCGAAGCTGCGCGAGGTGATGGGCGGCCGGGTCACGCATGCGATCTCCGGCGGCGGGCCGCTGGGTGAGCATCTCGGCCACTTCTTCCGCGGCGTCGGCCTCATCGTGCTCGAAGGCTACGGCCTGACCGAGACCACCGCCCCGGTGACGGTCAACGTCCCGGCGAAGTCGAAGATCGGCACCGTCGGCGTGCCGCTGCCCGGCTGCGCGGTGGCCATCGCTCCCGACGGCGAGGTCCTCGCCAAGGGCGTGTGCGTCTTCCGCGAGTACTGGAAGAACCCGGAGGCCACCGAGAAGGACTTCATGGACGGCTGGTTCGCCACCGGTGACATCGGCGACCTCGATGAGGACGGCTACCTGCGCATCACCGGCCGGAAGAAGGAGCTCATCGTCACCTCGTCGGGCAAGAACGTCGCACCGGCTCCGATCGAGGACGCGCTGCGCCGCCACATGCTCATCCACCAGCCGGTGCTCATCGGCGACAACCGCAACTTCATCTCAGCGCTCATCTTCCTCGATCCGGAGATGCTGCCGACCTGGCTGGAGAACCACAGCCTGCCGAAGATGGACCTCGAAGAGGCCTCAGCGCACCCAGACGTCCACGCCGCGATCGAGAAGGCCGTCGAACGCGTCAACCGGAAGGTCTCGAAGGCTGAGAGCATCCGCGCATTCCGCATCGTCCCCGCCGAGCTGACCGAGCAGAACGGTTACCTGTCGGCCAAGCAGTCGGTCAAGCGCCACCTCATCGACCGGGACTTCGCCGACGTCATCGACGACATCTACGCGGCGTCGAACGGCCAGAGTCACTGACTGCCGCACCGGCGGCGCTCATGCGAATGCGCCCGCTGTCAAGGGCGGCTGCGTCCGACCGATGCAGCCGCCCTTTAGAATGTCCTTATGAGTGATGATCGCAGCACAGGGACGAAGGGATCCGGCTCTGCAGCCGCCGACCGCAGCACGGAGGACTTCGAGCTCACTGCCGAGGGTGTTCCCGATTTCGCCAACGAGATCGATGAGATCCGCGAGCTGTCGAAGAAGCTCAACTCCCGCTCGAGCGATTCGGAGGCCTGGAAGCACGGCTACCCGTATGACCAGAAACTCTCCCGGCGACGCTATGAGCGTGAGAAGCGACAGCTGCAGATCGAGCTGCTGAAGATGCAGACGTGGGTGCGTGAGACGAAGCAGAAGATCGTCATCATCTTCGAAGGCCGCGATGCCGCTGGCAAGGGCGGGGCGATCAAGCGCTTCACCGAACACCTGAATCCGCGCGGCGCACGCGTCGTCGCTCTGGAGAAGCCCACCGAGCGTGAGAAGACGCAGTGGTTCTTCCAGCGCTACGTCCAGCATCTGCCCGCCGGTGGCGAGATCGTGCTGTTCGACCGCTCGTGGTACAACCGCGCTGGGGTCGAACGGGTGATGGGCTACTGCACCCCGACGCAGTATCTGGAATTCACCCGCTCCTGCCCCGAGTTCGAGATCATGCTCGTGCAGTCGGGCACGCACGTCATCAAGTTCTGGTTCTCCGTCGGCCGCGAGGAGCAGCTGCACCGGTTCGGCGCGCGCCGGACCGACCCGATCAAGCAGTGGAAGCTCTCCCCCACTGACCTCGCCAGCCTCGACAAATGGGATGCCTACACCGAGGCGAAGAACGCGATGTTCTTCTACACCGACACCCCGGCCGCCCCGTGGACGGTTGTGAAGTCCAACGACAAGAAGCGCGCTCGTTTAGAAGCGATGCGCTTTGTGCTCAACCAATTCGACTACCCGGGCAAGGACCAGCGGGTGGCGCGGGCGGCTGATCCGCTCATCGTCGGCTCTCCAGGCGACATGTATGACGATGGCGAAACTACGGCCGACACGTTTCCCACGACCCTCAGCGGGGACTAAGCTCATTCACATAGCTCCTCATCAGAGCCGCACAATCAGGAGCATTGCCGTCAGACAGCCCCTCGAGGAAGCAGTGATATGGAACCCGACAACCGGATCTTGGTGAGCTCGAGCTCAGCGGCGGCAGCCGCCCAGAGCTTCATGAATAAGCCCGCGGTGGCCCACCTCATGGCCACGCTGCAGCGCTTCGGCCAGCGGCTGGGCAGCCAGTTCGGTGCCGCGATCACCTACTTCCTCGTCCTCGCCCTCATACCGACGCTCATGTTCGCGTTCGCTGCGCTGGGCTTCGTGCTCGACATCGTGCGGCCCGAACTCGTCGATGTCGTCACCGAGAAGCTCCACGAGTTCGCGCCCGGCCAGGACCAGCTTGTCGAGATGCTGCAGAACTTCATCGACAACTGGCAGGCCGTCGGCATCGTCGGCATCATCTCAGCGCTGTACACCGCGCAGGGTTTCATCGGCAACCTCAAAGACGCCATCCGCGCCCAGCTGCGCAAGGACATGGACGCCAAGCCGCAGGAGAACTTCGTCGTCCGCACGCTGTCGAACATCGTCACCCTCGTCGGTCTGCTCATCGGCATCGGCCTGATGATCGGCCTGACGATCATCGGGGCGAGCCTGCAGTCGACGATCGTCGAATGGCTGCATCTGCCCGGCTGGGTGACCCCGGTGCTGACGATCACCCCGATCATCATCACGCTGTTCTCCGCCTGGCTGATCTTCATGTTCATGTTCACGATGATCCCGGTGCATCCGATCCCCCAGCGCACCAAGCGTCTCGGCTCGCTGTTCGGCGCCATCGCGCTGACCCTGCTGCTCAACGTCGCGACCCTGCTCGTCGACCTGTTCTCCGGGTCTCCGACGGCCGCGCTGTTCGGCCCGGTCATCGCGATCATGCTCTCGATGAACGTCTTCGCCCGCATCATCCTCATGGTCGCCGCATGGATGGGCACGGCCGAAGATGAGCCGATCTTCGGCACGATCGCCGCGGCCCCGCCCCAGAGCCGCGAACAGCTCTCCCGGGCACAGGGCAGCGCCGAGACGATCGGCGCGCTGGCGGTCGCCGGCAGCCTCATCGCCGTCACCATCCTCGGGTTCAACCGTTGGGCCGACAAACACGACACGTTCCGCTGACGGGCTTCTTCGACCGCAGCGTCCACATCGTCGCGCCGCAGCTGCTCGGCGGGATCCTCACCTGCGCTGACGGTGAGACCACGATCGCGGTGCGGCTGACAGAAGTCGAGGCCTATGGCGGCAGCGACGACCCCGGCTCGCATGCCTTCCGCGGGTGCACCGAGCGCAATGCGACGATGTTCGGACCGCCGGGGCATCTGTACTGTTACCTGTCCTACGGCATGCATCGGCTGCTCAACATCGTCTGCCAGGATCCCGGCGACCCGGCCGCCGTGCTGCTGCGCGCCGGCGAGGTCGTCACCGGGCGCGAGGCGGCACGTGCCCGCCGCACCCGGCGTCGCGGGGGCAGCGTGACCGACCGTGAGCTCGCCCGCGGTCCCGGCTGCCTCGGCCAGGTCTTCGCCGCCAGCGCGGCCACAGACGGCGCGCCGCTCACCGTGCCCGAGGCGCCGACCGGCTGGTCGTTCACCCCGCCGGCCGAACCGGTCGAGTATGTCGCAGGCCCCCGTGTCGGGGTCTCCGGGCCCGGCGGTGACCCCGGCGCCTTCCCCTGGCGGTACTCGATCCCCGGAGATGCGACCGTCTCGCGTTTCGTTCCCGGCCGCAACGTCACGAAAGCAGGGCCATGACCTTCCGCAAGACCGGCACCCACGTGCCCCCGGACTTCTTCGCCACCGAGGCCGCCGGGCTGCGATGGCTGGCCGAACCCGGTGCAGTCGCAGTCGCCGGAGTCATCGAGGTCTCGGAGACCGCACTGACCCTGGAGCGCATCACCGAAGCAGCGGCGACCAATGAGGCCGCTGCAGACTTCGGCCATCGGCTCGGCGCCCTCCACCAGGCGCCGGCCGGACGGTTCGGTGACAATCCACCGCACGTCGCCACCTACTACTTCGGGCCGCTGAGCCAGCCGCTTAGGATCGCGACGCACCCAGCCGACAGCTGCGGTGAGGCCTACGCAGCACGCCTGGAGTCCCTGACCGGATACGACCTCGAACCACCGGCCGAGGTCACCCGGCTCATCGAGCGGATCGGCTCGGGCACCTTCGACGACGATGCCCAGCCTGCCCGCGTGCATGGCGACCTGTGGGCAGGCAACCTGCTCTTCACCTCGGGCACGGCCGCCCTCATCGACCCGGCTGCCTGGGCCGCTCACCCGCTCGTCGACCTCGGGATGCTCAGCCTCTTCGGCGCCCCGCACCTGGAGACGATCATCGACGCCTGGGCGGACGTCTACCCGGTCGAGACACTCGGCGGTGACTGGCGCGAACGCATCGAGCTCTACCAGTTCTTCGGCCTCTACGCCCACGCGGTGATCTTCGGCGGCGGCTACCGGCAGGCGAGCATCACAGCCGCCCGGCGGTATCTGTGAAACCGGCGTCGTCTAGGCTGAGGGCAGCACGCCTCCACCCGCACGCAGAAGGAAGAAGGACCCCGATGTCCGTTGTCAAGATCAACGCCCTGACCGTCCCGGCCGACACCGGTGACGAGATCGTCAACCGGTTCGCTCCGGCCATCGAACGACTCGACAGCTTCGAGGGCTTCGAGCGGTTCGCACTGCTCAAACCGACCGACGACCGTTCGGTGTGGTTCGTCTACACGCAGTGGGCCAGCGAAGAGGCCTACGAGGGCTGGAAGAACTCGCGTGCCTTCGCCGGCAGCCACGCCGAAGGCGCGGAGAAGCAGAAGCCGGTGGCCACCGGTGCGGAGCTGCTGGAGTTCGAGACGACGCTCGAGGCCACGGGGTTCGGCAGCGGCGACGCTGGCCAGTAGGATTGTGCGAAGTAGCTCAGACAGGATTCGAAAGGGAATTTCCGGTGACTGATCCAACGATCGCGAAAGAGGCAGAGTGGGCCTCGAAGCAGAGCGCCGCTGAGGACATGATCCCTCTGGTGGGCCGTCTCTACCGCAACAACGAGGTGCTGCTGACCGTCTACGGCCGCAGCCTGCTCAACAAGTCCGTCAACGGCATCATCAAGGCCCACCGCTATGCCCGTCACTTCGACGGCGCTGAGCTCGACATGGATGAGACGCTGCGTCTGGTCATCGCGCTCGACGGCCTGAATCTGGGCCCGTGCCGCATCGACCTGGGCCGTCTGGCCGCCGGTTTCCGCAGCTCCGGCGGCGACGACGTCGATGCATACCTGCGCGAGCAGCTCTCCGAGGTCGTCGGCGCAGCCGACGGTGAGCGGAGCACGCCGCAGGACGTCGTCCTCTACGGCTTCGGCCGCATCGGCCGGCTGCTCGCCCGGATCCTCATCGATCGCGCCGGCGGGACGAACATGCGCCTGCGCGCGATCGTCGTGCGCCGCGGCGGGGAGAACGACATCGTCAAGCGCGCCTCCCTGCTGCGCCGCGACTCGGTGCACGGCAAGTTCGACGGCAACATCGTCGTCGATGAGGAGAACAGCACGATCTGCGCCAATGGAGTGCTCATCCAGGTCATCTACTCTGATGACCCGTCCTCGGTCGACTACACGAAGTACGGCATCGACAACGCCATCGTCGTCGACAACACCGGCCGCTGGCGCGATGAGGAGGGCCTGGGCAAACACCTCCAGTGCCCGGGCGTCTCGAAGGTGCTGCTGACCGCCCCGGGCAAGGGCGAGATCAAGAACGTCGTCTACGGCGTCAACTCCGCTGACATCACTCCTGAGGACACGATCCTCTCGGCTGCCTCGTGCACGACGAACGCGATCACCCCGGTGCTCAAGGTCCTCAACGACGAATTCGGTGTGCGCAACGGACACGTCGAGACAGTGCACTCGTTCACCAACGACCAGAACCTCATCGACAACTTCCACAAGGGCTCACGCCGCGGCCGTGCCGCCGGACTCAACATGGTGCTCACCGAGACCGGTGCCGCCAAGGCTGTCGCCAAGGCACTGCCGGAGCTCAAGGGCAAGCTGTCGGGCAACGCGATCCGCGTTCCCACCCCGAATGTGTCGATGGCAATCCTCAACCTCAACCTCGGGCGCGAGACGACGGTCGATGAGCTCAACACGTTCCTGCGGGAGACATCGCTGCACTCGCAGCTGCGCAACCAGATCGACTACATCGCCTCCCCGGAGGTCGTCTCGACGGACTTCGTCGGCTCCAAGCGGGCCGGCATCGTCGACGGACTGGCGACCATCGTCGACGGGGATCGCGCCGTCGTCTACGTCTGGTACGACAACGAGTTCGGCTACTCCTGCCAGGTGGTGCGCTGCATCGCCGACATGGCCGGCATCGACACCCCGGCGTTCCCGAAGCGCAGCTGAGCCATGGGCTACGTCCTCGCACTCGATGAGGGCACCACCTCG
>NZ_JALXKS010000034.1 GCF_025144725.1 Brevibacterium sp. p3-SID960
TGAAGCCCCAGGTGGCACCGGCACCGTGGCTGCCGGCTGCGGCCTGCAGACGGGGCGGGGGGGGGGGGGGGGGGGGGGGTGCGGGGGGGCCGGGTTCCCGGCTAACACGGTCGTCCCGGAGAGCACGGTGCAGGCCTGGGCGGAAGACACCGAGAGCACCACCCACCAAGGACACGAAGAAGGAGGAGAAGACATGGACAGCACCGGGCACGAGGGCCACGACGCCGGGGCCGGGCCGCTCGGCCTGGGCATCGCGCAGGACGGCTACCAGCTCACCGCCGTCACCGCCCCGGACGCCCTCAGCGCCGACGGTGAGCTGTCGCTGACGGTCACCGGCCCGGACGGCAAGCCGGTCACCGACTACGAGCTGGAGCACGAGAAAGAGCTGCACCTGATCGTCGTCCGCGCCGACGGCACGCATTTCCGTCACATCCACCCCGAACGAGGCGCCGATGGCGCCTGGTCGATCCCGTGGCAGTGGGAGGCGGCCGGCACCTACCGGGTGTTCGCCGACTTCGTACCCGCCGAGCACGGCGAGGGCATCACCCTGTCAACGGCCGTGCAGGTGCCCGGCGACTACGACCCCGCCGCGGCCGAACCGGTCACCGAGACCACGGTCGAGGGGTTCGACGTCACGGTCGAGGGTGATCTGGTCGCCGGTTCCGCGTCGGAGCTGACCATGACCGTCACCCGTGAAGGGGAACCGGTCACCGCGCTGGAGCCGTACCTGGGGGCGTTCGGCCACCTGGTCGCCCTGCGCGACGGCGACCTGGCCTACCTGCACGTCCACCCCCACGGGGATGCACCGAAGGCCGGTGAGACCTCCGGGCCTCAGATCGTGTTCGAGGCGACCGCTCCCACGCCCGGCCGGTACCTGCTCTACCTCGACTTCCAGGTCGACGGGCAGGTGCACACCGCGCCGCTGGTGATCGATACCACCGGTGGGGCCGAGGGCGAGCACGGCGGCGGGCATGAGGAAGGAGGAGACCATGACCACGGCGAGTGATCCGATCATCAGCACGAACAGTGTCGAGCTGCAGATCGGCGGGATGACCTGCGCCTCCTGCGCGAACCGGATCGAGAAGAAGCTCAACAAGCTCGACGGTGTCACCGCGTCCGTGAACTACGCGACCGAGAAGGCCAGCGTCACCGCCCCTGCGGACTATGACCCGCAGCTGCTCATCGCCGAGGTGGAGAAGACCGGCTACAGCGCCGATCTGCCCACCCCGAAGGGAACAGCTCCCGAGTCCGGTAGTAACGGCGAGGGCGAGTCGCGTGAGGATGCCGAGCTGCGCAGCCTGCGGCAGCGCCTCATCGGCTCGGCCGTCCTGGCGGTACCGGTCATCGCGATGGCGATGATCCCCGCGCTGCAATTCGACTACTGGGGCTTCGCTTCCCTCGCGCTGGCAGCACCCGTGGTGGTGTGGGCGGGCTGGCCGTTCCACAAGGCCGCCTGGATGAACCTCAAACACGGTGCCGCGACGATGGACACCCTCATCTCCGTGGGCACGACCGCGGCGATGATCTGGTCCCTGGTGGCGCTGTTCTTCGGCACCGCGGGCGATCGCGGCGTCGTCCACCCGTTCGAGTTCACCATCTCCCGCTCCGACGGGCTCGGGCACATCTACCTGGAGGTCGCCGCCGGGGTGATCACGTTCATCCTGCTCGGCCGCTACTTCGAGAAGCGCTCCAAGCGCCGTGCCGGGGCCGCCCTGCGTGCCCTCCTGGAGCTCGGTGCGAAGGAAGTCTCCGTCCTCCGGAACGGGAAGGAGGAACGCGTCTCCATCGACGAGCTGAGCGTGGATGATGAGTTCGTCGTCCGGCCGGGCGAGAAGATCGCTACCGACGGCGTCATCACCTCCGGCAGCTCCGCGATCGACGCGTCCATGCTCACCGGCGAGTCCGTGCCCGTCGAGGTCGCCGAGGGCGACACCGTGACCGGTGCGACCGTGAACGCCGGCGGGCGCCTCGTCGTAAAGGCCACTCGGGTCGGTGCGGATACGCAGCTGGCGCAGATGGCCAAGCTCGTCGAGGACGCCCAGTCCGGTAAGGCCGAGATCCAGCGTCTGGCCGACAAGGTGTCCGGGGTGTTCGTGCCCATCGCGATCGCCGTCGCCGTGGCCGCGCTCGGCGCCTGGATCGGTGCGGGCTTCCCGCTCTCGGCCGGGTTCACCGCCGCGGTCGCGGTGCTGATCATCGCCTGCCCCTGCGCACTCGGCCTCGCCACCCCCACCGCACTGCTGGTCGGCACGGGCCGGGGCGCGCAGATGGGTGTGCTCATCAAGGGCCCCGAGGTCCTGGAATCGACCAAGAAGGTCGACACGATCGTGCTGGACAAGACCGGCACCGTCACCACCGGCAAGATGACCCTCACCGAGGCGATTCCCGCCGAGGGTGTGGACCGGGGTGAGCTGCTGCGCATCGCCGGCGGCCTGGAGGACTTCTCTGAGCACCCGATCGCGCAGGCCATCGCCGCCGGTGCCACCAGCGAGGTCGGCGAGCTGCCTGCCCCGGAGTCGTTCGAGAACATCGAGGGCAAGGGCGTGCAGGGCGTCGTCGATGGCCACGCCGTCGTCGCCGGCCGCGAGTCGCTGCTGGCGGACTGGTCGATCCACCTGGACGACACTCTCCGGACTGCGAAGCAGGAGGCCGAATCGCAGGGCAAGACCGCGATCGCGGTCGGCTGGGACGGGCAGGCCAGGGGCGTGCTGGTCGTCTCCGACCAGATCAAGCCGACCTCGGCTGAGGCGATCCGCCAGTTCACGGAGCTGGGCCTGACCCCGGTGCTGCTGACCGGTGACAACCAGGCGGTGGCCGAGCAGGTTGCCGCCGAGGTCGGCATCACCCAGGTCATCGCTGAGGTCCTGCCCAAGGACAAGGTCGATGTCGTCACCCGCCTCCAAGGCGAGGGGAAGACGGTGGCGATGGTCGGTGACGGCGTCAACGACGCCCCCGCCCTCGCCCAAGCCGACCTCGGGCTCGCGATGGGCACCGGCACCGACGTCGCGATCGAGGCCGCCGACATCACCCTGGTGCGCGGCGACCTGCGCGCCGCGGCGGACGCGATCCGACTCTCCCGGAAGACCTTGGGCACGATCAAGACGAACCTGTTCTGGGCCTTCGCCTACAACACCGCCGCGATCCCGCTGGCCGCGTTCGGGCTCTTGAACCCGATGCTCGCCGGTGCCGCGATGGCGCTCTCGTCCGTGTTCGTCGTCTCCAACAGCCTCCGGCTGCGCACCTTCAAGGCCCGCGCGGACGACGCCTCCACTCCGGCACCGGCCGGAGCGGCGGCGGCTCGCGAGCCGGTCGCCGCCTGAACCATCAATTGTCATCACCCAACCACGAAAGGACCTATCCGATGACTGCACACGAGAACCTCAACCTCACCGACACCTCCGCCACCTCGGGAGGGGGCTGCTGCGGCGGCCACGCACCGAGCGCTGAGGCGGTCGCCAAGACCCCGGAGGCGGAGATGGCCGAGTGCCCGGTCATGGCCGGCACCCCGGTCGTGAAGGCCGACGCCGAGGCCGCCGGTCTCTACCGCGACCACAACGGCCAGCGGTACTGGTTCTGCTGCGCCGCCTGCGGCCCGCTGTTCGACGCCGACCCCGACCGGTACGCCAACGCCGCCTGAGAGACCACCAGAACAACCCGGGTTCCGTGCCTCCCGCACCCGGTGGAAGGCACGGAACCACCCGCATCCCATGAGCAAGGAGTTCTCCGTTGAACACGCGCATGACCACCCTCATCGCCGCAGGCATTCTCGGCAGCAGCCTCGCCCTGGCCGGCTGCTCCGCCGCAGACGAACCCGCGGAGCCCTCGGCGTCACAGAGCGAGGACGCACACGGCGGCCACGACGGTATGGATCATCCCGCCGACGGCGGCCCGGTGCCCGAGGGCATGACCGAAGCGGTCGACCCCGAATACCCCGTGGGCACCGAGGTCACTCTGACCGCCGACCACATGGAGGGCATGGACGGCGCCACCGCCACTATCGTCGGCGCCTACGACACCTACACCTACGCGATCGACTACACCCCGGTCGGCGGCGGTGAACCGGTGACCGACCACAAGTGGGTCGTCCAGGAAGAACTCCAGAACCCCGGCGATGAGCGCCTGGCCGATGGCACCGAGGTCACCGTCACCGCCGATCACATGGACGGCATGGACGGCGCGACGGCGACGATCGCGTCCTCGACCGACGAAACCGTCTACGTCGTCGACTACGAAGCAGACGGCATGGAGATGACGAACCACAAATGGGTCGTGGAAAACGAGATACAGCCCGCCTCCTGACCCCGCAGGAGCATCCGGGCTGGAGCGAAGAAAAGGGACGGACAGAACATGAGCGAGAAGCACGCCCACCACGGCACCGAGGTCGATGAGCACACCGGCCACCACAGCCACGCACAGCACCACGAGCACAACGCTCACCAGGGGCACGGCACCCATACCGAGCATGGCGGCCACGAGACTCATACTGGTCACGACCATGCCGGGCATACGGACCACGGCGGGCACGGAGGCCACTCTGGGCACGAGGGGCACGGTGATCACGTCGGCCAGTTCCGCCGGCTCTTCTGGATCATGCTGGTTCTCGCGGTCCCGGTCGTTGGGTTCAATGACATGTTCGCCCACCTCCTCGGCTACCACCTGCCCGACGCGGAGTGGGTTTGGTGGGTCTCGCCGATCCTCGGCACCGCCATCTACTTCTGGGGCGGCTGGCCCTTCCTCACCGGCGGACTGAGCGAGATCCGCTCCCGCAAGCCCGGCATGATGCTCCTGATTGCCCTGGCGATCACGGTCGCGTTCGTCGCTTCCTGGGGTGCGAGCCTGCACATCCTGCACCATGAGCTGAACTTCTGGTGGGAACTGGCGCTGCTGGTGGTCATCATGCTGCTGGGTCACTGGATCGAGATGCGCTCGCTGGCTCAGACCACCTCCGCCCTGGATTCCCTCGCAGCTCTCCTGCCCGACGAGGCGGAGCGGGTCGATGGCGACGAGGTTGTGAAGGTGGCACCAGCGGACCTGCGGGTCGGCGATGTAGTCATCGTGCGACCCGGAGCGTCCGTACCGGCCGACGGCAAGATCGTCGACGGCAGCGCCAGCATGGACGAGTCGATGGTCACCGGCGAGTCCAAGACGGTGCGCCGCGAGGCCGGCGAGAACGTCGTGGCCGGCACCGTGGCGACCGACTCCGGTCTGCGCGTCGAGGTCACCGCCACTGGTGATGACACTGCCCTGGCCGGAATCCAGAAGCTCGTCACCGACGCCCAGGCCTCCTCCTCCCGCGCCCAGCGCATCGCCGACACCGCGGCGGCCTGGCTGTTCTGGTTCGCCCTGGGAGCCGCAGTGATCACCGCGCTCGCATGGACGCTGCTGGGAATGCCCGACGCCGCGGTGGTGCGCACCATCACCGTACTGGTCATCGCCTGCCCACACGCCCTGGGCCTCGCGATCCCGCTGGTCGTCTCGATCGCGACCGAGCGCGCCGCCCGAGGCGGGGTACTCATCAAGGACCGGCTCGCACTCGAGTCCATGCGCACCGTCGACGCCGTGCTGTTCGATAAAACCGGCACCCTCACCAAGGGAGAACCCACCGTCACCGCGATCGATCCCATCGAAGGACGTGACGAAGACGACGTGCTCGCCCTGGCTGCGGCGGCCGAAGCCGATAGCGAACACCCGCTGGCCCGCGCCATCACCGGAGCCGCCAGATCCAAAAGAATCCAGGTGCCGAAAGCCTCGGACTTCTCCTCGTCCCCGGCCGTGGGAGTCAAGGCCACCGTCGATGGCGCCGTCATTGAGGTCGGGGGCCCCTACCTGCTCGACCAGCAGAACCGAGATGAGCTGCCGGTGGCCGACCAGTGGCGGGAGGAGGGCGCGATCATCCTCCACGTCCTCGCCGACGGCGACGTGATCGGCGCGCTGCGGCTCGCCGATGAGATCCGTCCCGAGTCCCGCGACGCCGTCGACGCCCTACACTCCGCCGGTGCTCAGGTCGTAATGATCACCGGCGACGCGCAGGCCGTCGCCGACACCGTAGCCAGGGATCTCGGCATTGATCGGGTCTTCGCGGGCGTGCGCCCCGAGGACAAGGCCGCGAAAGTCAAGGAACTCCAAGACGAGGGCCGCAAGGTCGCGATGGTCGGCGACGGCGTGAACGATGCCCCCGCATTGGCCCAGGCCGACGTCGGCATCGCCATCGGCGCAGGCACCGACGTCGCCATCGGTTCCGCAGGCGTGATCCTCGCCTCCTCCGATCCGCGCTCAGTGCTGTCGGTGTTCGAACTCTCCCGCGCCAGCTACCGAAAGATGAAGCAAAACCTGTGGTGGGCCGCAGGGTACAACCTGATCTCCGTGCCACTCGCGGCGGGCATTCTCGCGCCGATCGGGTTTGTGCTGCCGATGAGCATCGGCGCGATCCTGATGTCGGCCTCGACCGTCGTCGTCGCGCTCAACGCGCAGTTGCTCCGGCGCCTGAACCTCGATCCCGCGGCCAGCGCGCGGCGGCTACTCAACCGCTCCGAGTGATCCGGAACGTCCCTATCGTCCATGAGGAGACCGATGATGAGCACCCTGTCCCTTCCTTCCGGTCACGCTTCCGAGAGCGCGGCCGACCGCGGCTACATCAGCGACAAGGCCCGCTACCTCGCTCGCCTCAGGCGCATCGAGGGGCAGACCCGCGGCATCCACCGCATGATCGATGAGGACGCCTACTGCATTGACATCCTCACCCAAGTAAGTGCGATCACCTCTGCACTGGAGAACGTCGCGATCGGTCTCCTCGATGACCATCTCAGGCACTGCGTCACCGGCGCCATCCGGAACGGTGAGACCGCAGCCGATCACAAGATCGATGAGGCATCCCAAGCCATCGCCCGACTGATCAAGTCCACCTGAAGGAAGGAAACCGATGCGACTCCTTACCCGCATGACCTCGGCCATAGCCCGATCCTTCGAGGCCGAGCTCACCGTGCGCCGATGCTGCCAGGCTGTCCGTTGGGCACTCACCATCCGATCCGCCGGCAGTCAGCAAGAGTTGCCGTGAGGCGCCTCTCGAACGATCCGCATTCAGCTGCGGTCGATCCCTGAGTCAGACAGCAGCAATGAGTGACCGCACGACTCTCCCCACCCTTGTCTGCCCGCACCCGCACCGTTCATCGCCCCATCGGGCCTGCCGCATATGACTGCGTGCAACTCGTCGTCGTGCGCGATGGCACGGCGATCGTGTTCTCCGAGTTCGGTGAGCAGCCGGTCAGCTTCGGCGACGCGATCCTCCTCGGACCCCACGTGCTGTGCGGGATCGAACCGGAGGGGCAGCTGACTGTCACGACGATCTACATCGACACCGATCTCGCGTTGGATCAGTTCTTCTGGCAATACTCCACGATCCTGCACGATCGACTGGACGCGCAGGGCTTCGCCGAGAAGGCCTATTCCGAACCGGCCCAAGTGCTGCATCTGGGCCGCGACCGGGCGGGCCTGATGCTGCCGTGGCTCGATGAGCTGGTCGCCCTCAGCACCGAAGACCAGTTCCATGAACGCTTCCCCCGGTTGCAGTCGCTCTGGTTCGCGATCGTGGACGTCATCGCCCCGTATGTCCGCATCTCGCCGGTTCGGCTGACCAGGTTGCAGCGTGCCCGCTCCCGCCCGGTCTCTTCTCATGAGCGAGCGCTTGGACCGTTACGCCGCGAGGCGATGCTCGTGCGCGATGCGCTCCATCGTGATGTCGCCTACCCGTGGACATTGACAGAGCTGGCCGAGCTGGTGCAGCTCTCCCCGAAGCAGCTCGCCCGCGTGTTCACTGCCGCGTTCGGTAAGACCCCGACCGCCTATCTGACGATGCTGCGCGTGCAGGAGATGGCGCGCCTCCTGCGGGAGACGAACGTCACCGTCGCGGCGGCTGGGCAGCGAGTCGGGTGGCGTAGCCGGTCGCGTGCGATCGAGGCGTTCACCGCACACACTGGCGTGACGCCGAGCCGGTACCGCGACATGCGGCCGGTCGTCGCCGACATGCCCTGAGCACCCGATCTCCGCGTTTCGGGAAGCGGACAGATCGGCCGGGAAAATCCCGGTCAGGACGGCTTCTCCTTCTCCCCGGCGCGGCCCGTGGGTAAGCCGGTATGTCCTACGTCAGGTGCCTCCGCGTTCCTGACGGCCAACCTACCGACTTCGCTGTTCGCTGACCGTCTGACTCGCCGGAAGCTCCTGGCTCACCTCGCTGGTGCAAGGCCAGCAGCCCCTCGTGCGGCTGGCCACTCGGGAGGAGGCCGACGATGGCGACGAGGGAGGAAACCCGCCAAGCGCGGGAGGCGAAGCTCGACGAGCTCCACGACAAGCTCACCGGCGCGGTCGAGCGGCTCGTCACCGGCGAGAACTGGGCCGACGCGCTCCGATTCGCGGCGCGGTTCCGGTCGCGGTCGTTCAACAACGTCCTGCTGATCTGGACGGCTCATATGGAGGCGTTCGAACAGGGCCGAGTGCCTGAACCTTTCCCCACCCTGGTCGCCGGATACAAGCAGTGGCAGCAACTCGGCCGACAGGTCGAGAAAGGCCAGGCTGGGTATCAGATTCTCGCACCAGTGACGGGCAGATTCGCCTCCGCGAACCTCGCCGACGCAATGTCGTGGCGGCGGCTGAACCGAGGTGAGAAGCCGAAGCCGGGAGAAACAGTGCGCACCCGGATGGTCGGAGTGCGACCGGCCTACGTCTGGGATGTCTCCCAGACCAGCGGTGAACCGATCCCCGCACGACCCGAGCCTCAGCTGCTCAAAGGCGAAGCCCCGGCAGGGCTCCGTGACGGCCTGGCCGATCAGGTGCGAGCGGAGGGGTTCGAGCTGCTGTGGGTGCCGCACGAGGGCATGATCGGCGGCGCGAACGGGCGCACGAACTTCACCGAGAACTGGGTCGCGGTGCGCACGAACATGGACGACGCCGCGCAGGTGAAGACCCTCGCCCACGAGCTCGCCCATGTCCTGATGCACGGCCCTGATCAGCAGGAGGCCCGGCAGCATCGCGGGATCGGGGAGGTCGAGGCCGATAGCGTCGCGCTGATGATCGGCGCCGCTCACGGGATGGACACCAGCGAGTACACGATCCCGTACGTCGCGGGCTGGGCGGCGGCCGTGGATGGGAAGAACCCGGTCGAGGTGGTGCAGGCCGCCGGGGAGCGGATACGGAAGACCGCTCTCGATGTGCTCGACCGGCTCGACACGGAGCAGGTGAGCAATGGCATCCCGCCCGGCCTCACCCGAGACGCACCCCAGCAGCAGGCGCAGCGCGAGCGCCCCCGCACCGCGTCACGAACACGCGAGCCCGAGGAGCCTCAGCCTGAGCTCGCGACACCAGAGCGGGGGCTGTGATGGCTGCCCGTGACCTGTCGGCGATCTTCCTCAACGCCACCGAGCAGCCACTCCCGCACGCGGCCCGTGAGCTTGCGGTCGCTGGGGTGCCGGTGTTCCCGGTCGCGCCGCGCGACAAGGTGCCGCTGATCCGCCACGGCCGGGGCTTCCGGGATGCGACGACGAACCTGCGCCAGGTGGAGGCGTGGTGGCGTAGTTCGCCACACGCGAACATCGGGATACCCACCGGCCGAGTCTCGGGCCTGTCGGTGGTGGATGTGGACGTGCACGGCACGAACGGCTACGACGCCCTGAACCGCGCAGACCGCGCCGGGCTCGTGAGCGGGTGGGAGTTTCTGGTGCGCTCGCCCACGGGTGGCCTGCACCTCTACTACCCAGCCGCCGACGAGATGGAGCAGCGGTCGTGGCAGGCCGGGGATGCGGGGATCGACTTCCGCGGCGACGGCGGCTACATCGTCGCCCCACCCTCGCTGCGGGTGATCGACGGCGAGATGGTGCCCTACCGGATCACCGGGCTCGGCACCGAGCCTGCACACCCGCTGGAGGCGGGACGGCTGCGGCGTTTTCTCGAACCGCCCAGACCGCCGCGCCGATTCCTGCCTCGGGTGCGCGGGCAGGGGCGGACCGATCCGCAGAAGCTCGCGAACTGGCTGGGCGGAGAGCGCACCGACCGGAACCGGAAGCTGTTCTGGGCGAGCTGCGTCCTCGCCGAGGAAGGCGTGCCCTATCGGGATGCGCTGGACGCGATGCTCACGGTCGAGCAGCCCGACTTCGGGCAGCGGGAGATCACCCGCACCGTCACCTCCGGCTACAAACGCATCCACGGCGATCCGCCCTCAGTCCGTGGGAACAGAGCGCCCCTCGGCGGGCCTGCGCGCGCCACCGTCGGCGCATCTCAGGAGCAGCGGCTTGCGCCGGCGAGGGGGCTGTGATGGAGCGGTGGCGCGGGTGGGCGGTGGTCACGGCCGCGTCGGGAACCGTGCTCATCGGGGCAGGCGCGTTCTGGCTGTCGTTCACGGCGCTGGCCGACCTCGCCGTGCGTTCCGGGATCGGGGGCGGGCAGGCGTGGATCTGGCCGCTGCTGGTCGATGGGCTGATCGTGGTCGCGACCGTTGCCGTGGTCGCTCTCGATGGGCACCGGGCGGCCTGGTATCCGTGGGCGCTGCTCATCGGCGGCGCACTTGTCTCGGTGATCGCGAACGCCGCTCACGCCCTGGTCACCGCCGAGGCGTCCGCGCCGGGCCTGCTCGCCGCGACCGTCGCCGCCGTCCCGCCACTGGTGCTGCTCGCGTCCACCCATCTGACCGTCGTGCTCATCCGCTCCACCCGCACCACGACTACACCGCCGCAGACCGAGGAGCCTCTGCCGGCTCTGCCGGCAGGCACCGCGCCCGATACCCCGGCCCCGCGCTCGGCGACGGAGCCCGACGATCCCTCACCGCAGCACGAGGACGAAGTAGGCCCGACCGCGCCCACGACGCCCGAGTCCCACGAGTCGGCTCCGACGGGGGTTGGTGCTGATCGGCGGGAGCGGGCGGCGCGGCTGCGGGAGGCGGGCTGGTCGAACAAGCAGATCGCCCGCGAACTCGATGTGCACCCCTCGACTGTGGGCCGCTGGTTTCCCCGACGGCCCGAGGCCGAGGTGTCTGAGTCGTCCGGCCCGCAGGAGGCCGGCACCCCACCTGAACATTCCGAGGAGGAACCGTCATGAACACCGAACAGCACCCGCACGACCAGCAGTCGCCCGAGCAGCCGCCACCATCCGAGGCGGCAGGGCCGGAGCGGCCTGATCCGTCGGCGGGGATGGCGCCCGAGGCGATCCAGGCCGCCGACGTCGACCGCGAGAAGCAACCCACGGAGGGCGTGGACGTGGAGAGGCCGACGCGCGGGGTGGACTGGGTGCGCGCCTCCGACCTGCTCTCCCGTGGCAGCGGCTATGTGTCGCGGCGTGGCATCGACCTGGACGCCAAGCTCGCTCGTGGGACCCGGCACGGCATCGCGGTCAGCGCCAAGTATGTCGGTCGGCAGATCGCCGCGGGCGCGAGGCGGCTGCCGCCGGTCTCGGCGTTCGGCCGCGAGGAGCCCGCGCCCGAGGCGCCGGGTCTGGGCAGGAAGTGACCCAGGGGTGAGCCGTCATGTCTACGATCCGACGTTCTTTCCCTGACCGCCCCGCAGTTCGTGGGAGCCGGCGTGCACCTGCCTGGCAGGAGGTGCCGAGATGATCCCGCACACAACGACCGCCGCCGGCCCGGGCGGCGAGGACTACACGACCGGCGAGGGACTGCGCGCCCTGCTGACCCGGCTGCACGAGGAAGGGCCGGGAGCGTGGCGCACCGATCCGACCGCCGCGAAGCTGATGCAGTACGCGGCCGACAAGTACGCCGCTCTGGCGCGTAAGCACGGTCTTGATCCGTGGGAGGCGGCGGGTGCCGCGTTCGATGTGATGCGCACCCGTTCCGCGCGCGAGGCCGATGACCCGTGGGGCGTGGTCACCCACGCGGTGCGGATCACCTGCATCGCCGAGGAGCGCGCCCAAGGCCTGCTGTGCTCGACGCATCAGGCGCGCCGCCCGCACTACTCGGTCTTCCACGACGCCGAACGCCTCTCCGACCGGGACAACCCGCTGGATGACTACCATCCCGCGTTCCACATCACCGACCCCCACCCCGACGACGAGCACGAGGGCCAAGATGAGCGGGAGGTGGTGGAGCCGGCGGGGGTGGTCACGTCGGCGTCTGGTGCGGTGGAGGACGCGATCGCGTTCGTCACCGTCCTCGGCTGGCCGGCCCAGACGGCCCGCGCCGCGGTCGAGCATGTCTGCCACGCCCTCGCCCGTACCGGGTCGCGGCAGTCGGCGTTCGAGGTGCTGCGCCGCGACCAGCACTCCCGCGCCCTGCTCGATCTGCCCGGCTCCTCGTGGACGGCGCTGCTGCGGGCACTGCTCGGCAACCCCGCCCCCGGGGTCGCAGCCACCTCGGCGGGACGGGGCATCCTGCTGCGGTTGCTGATCGGTGAGACGCTGCCGGTGCTGCTGCACGACGACGACCTCGTGCTCACCGTGTCGCTGGCGGCACCCCGGAATGGGGGCCGGCGATGAGTATCGAGCTGGAACGGGCCGTGTCGTCGATCAGGGTCGGGAACCGGCACCGTACCGACCTGGGCGATATCGACGCTCTGGCCGCGTCCATCGCCCGCGACGGCCTGCTCCAGCCCCCGACGATCACCCCGGACGGGGTGCTCGTGTGCGGCCGGCGCCGGCTCGCCGCGATCCAGCAGCTCGGCTGGCGGACCGTGAACGTGTGGGTGCGGCAAGGAATCTCGAACCGGCTCGGGCATCTCCTCGCAGAGCAGGACGACAACCTCCTGCACAAAGACCTCACCCCACTGGAAGCAGCGTCCCTCTACCGGGAGCTCAAGACCCTCCTCGCTGAGGATGCGGCGCGTCAGGCTCGGCACCGCGCACCGCCACGAGGTGTGGGCGAGCGTGGAGGACTCGATCCTGCTGATCGGCCCGCCCCGCTCCGGCAAGGGCCTGCACCTGATCATCCCCGCGATCCTCGACGCACCCGGCGCCGTCGTCACCACCAGCACCAGGCCGGATAACGTCACCGCCTTCCTGCGCGCCCGCAAGCGCATCGGCCCGGTGGCGGTGTTCGACCCGCAGCATCTCGCCGAGGGTCTGCCGGCGGGGATGCGGTGGTCACCGATCCGGGGCTGCGAGTCCCCGCAGACCGCGATGATCCGCGCCGCCGGCCTGGCCTCTGCCACCGGCTTGTCCGCGGGCGGGGTCGAAGGGGGTGACTTCTGGGAAGGCAAGACCCGCGCCGCGCTGCAAGCGCTACTGCACGCCGCCGCCCTCGACGGCCGCTCACCGTCTGAGCTGTTCCGGTGGACCCTCGACCCCACCTCGGCGGCAGATGCGGTCGCGATCCTCACCAACCACCCCGACGCCGCGACCGGATGGGCGGACTCGCTCGCGTCGATGATCGACGCCGACCCGCGCACCCGCGACTCGATCTGGCAAGGCGTCAGCCTCTCTCTCGCGGCGCTGGCCGATCCAAGGGTGCTCGATGCGGTCTCACCCGCCGAGGGTGAAGAGTTCGACCCCGAGGCATTCATCCGTAAGCGCGGCACCCTGTTCCTCCTCGCCACCGGCGCCGGCGCCGGGAACAGCGCCGCACTCGTCGCCGCGCTGGTCGAAGACCTCGTGGAGACCGCCCGTCGCATGGCCGCCCGCTCGACGGGTGCCCGGTTGGACCCGCCGCTGCTGTTGTGCCTGGATGAGATCGGGAACCTGGCGCCTCTTCCCAGCCTGCCGACGTTGATGGCCGAGGGCGGTGGCACCGGCATCACCACCCTCGCCGTGCTCCAGTCCCTGGCGCAGGCGCGGGACAAGTGGAACGAGCACCAGGCCGGCGCGATCTGGGATGCGTCCATCGTGAAAATCATCCTCGGCGGCGCCTCCAACAGCCGCGACCTCCAGGACCTCTCCACGCTCATCGGGGAACGCGACGAGCTCACTGACACCACCACCGTCGGCGACCACGGCTCCCGCTCCAACCAGCGCAGCGTGCGGCGGGTCGCGATCCTGCCGCCCGATCACATCCGACGCCTGCCGTTCGGCACCGCGGTGACCCTGCTGCGGTCGGCGCCCCCGATCATCACCGACCTGCGGGCCTGGCCCGCCCGCCCCGACGGCAAACAGATCCAGTCGGATCGAGCCGAGGTCGAACAGCTCCTGCACAACGCCCACCGCGAGTAGACGACGCCGGCGGGCCTGGGGTGGTCGGGTGCACCTGTCTGCCACGAGCAGCCCCGACGACGAGCGGGCGGCATGAGCAGAGCAGGAGCACACGATGAGCGAGCAGAAACCAGACGTCGACCCGGAGATCGGTCAGGCGTTCTACGGGTTCGTCGCCTCCGAACCGCAGCTGACCTGGCATGACGGCAAGCCGCGCCTGTACTTCAAGGCGGGGCAGGAGCACTACGAGTACGGCCCGGACGGGTCGCGCACCAAGCTGCCGACCACCTTCCACGATGTCGTCGCGTTCCGCGGCGCCGCGAAGAGCGGTGGCGAGATGCTGTCCAAGCAGGACTGGTTCATCGCGCACGGCCGCCTCGAAACCAGCACGAACCCGAACACCGGGGTGGAGAGCAAGGAGTTCATCGCCAACCGGTTCGGCCCCGACGCCGCCCGGATGAACATCGAGATTGGCACGCCGCGCCGGTTGTCGCAGATGGGGTCCCCGAACCCGCAGCAGCCGCAGCGTCAGGGCGGGTTCGAGCCGCCCGAGCAGGGACAGCCCGCCCACGAGCAGCCCTCACGGGCCATGTGAACGGTGGCGGACGCGATGAACGACACCACCACCCCGCCCGACCGCCCCGAACCGGAGGAGTGGGACGACGAGGACTTCGGTCCGGTCGGCCCCGACGATGATGTGCCGGGGCCGCCGCGGCCGGTGAACTGGAACCTGCTGCTCGCGCACGACCTGGAGCAGGAATGGCTCGCCCTCAACCTTTGGGTCGAGTGGGTCAGGAGAGAGTACGCGCTGCCCGCATCGGTGATCCCGCCGTTGTGGCACCGGCATCCGGCGCTGAAGTGGGAGCTTTCCGCGCTGCACCTGCACTGGCTCACCGCGTACGATCCGGAACAGGACGCCTCGGCCGCGATCGGGTGGCACCGCGACTTCGCCGCCGCCCGGCAGCGGCTGCGCGACTGGGTCGCCGCCTCCGGCACCCGCCTGGATCGCGACCGCCCCGACCGGCAGACCGCCTGGCCCGGCGAGCCCCCGGCCCCACCGGTCGAAGACATCCCCATCACGAACCGGCGCGAGGACTTCGTGGCCTTCGTGATCGAACAGGTCGCCCGCCGCAAAGCCGCCGAAGACGCCTTCTTCGCCCGCCTCGACGACGCCGACCTCGACACCGACATGGGTAGAGATTCCGAAGGCGGGTGAGTGGCGATGGTGCGGAACTATCAGCGCAAGACCCAACGCCCATCATCGGACCGGCGGTTGCGGGTCACGTTCACGAGGCGGGAGCAGATCGACACCGAGAAGATCGCCGAAGTCCTCATCCGCGTCGCCCTGCGCGAGGCCGGCACCGGCAGCACGGTCGGTCAGGCCGGAGACCAGTTCCGGGCGCTGCTGGCCAGCGAACGGTAGAATCCCTGTTGTACGTCCACCCCAGGGCGCTACCGGCTAACCCATCTGTTGCCCGAGCCCGTCGCGGTTCGGCAGGCCTCCCCATCTGTGTCGTGACCGCCAGTCGGCGCCCGCACCCAACCCCATCGCTGGGGACTGGGTGAGAGCCCGAAAGGCAGTCACGACCATGACGCTCATCGACCTCCCCGCCGGCCTCGACCTAAGCGCCCTGCGCACACTCGCCACCGGCCCGAAACCCTCCCACGAGGCGACGGCCCTTCCTGATGGGAAGGTGCCCGCGATCTCCTACCTGCGGGTCTCCACCAAGGACCAGGCCACCCGCAACGGTCTCGAAGAAGGCCTCTCCATCCCCGCGCAGCGCGACGCCGCGCAGCGCAAGGCCGACCAACTGAACGCCGTCATCGTCGCGGAGTTCATCGAGCCCGGCGAGTCCGGCAAGACCGCCCGCCGCAAAGCGCTCCAGGAGATGCTGGACTACCTCGCCGAGCACCCCGTCAGGTACTGCATCATCAACAAAGTCGACCGCATCGCGAGGAACCGGCTCGATGACGCGATCATCCACGCCACCCTCCGCCAGGCCGGGGTCACGCTCGTGTCCGTCATGGAGAACATCGACGAGACCCCGTCCGGGATGCTGATGCACGGCATCATGGCCTCGATCGCCGAGTTCTACAGCCTGAACCTCGCCCAGGAGGTCACCAAGGGGCTCGTGCAGAAAGCCACGATCGGCGGCACCCCGCACAAGGCACCCATCGGCTACCTCAACATCCGCACCACCGACGCGAACGGGCACGAGGTCCGCGACGTGGAACTCGACCCCGACCGGGCCGAGCTGATCCGGTTCGCGTTCACCGCCTACGCCACCGGCAATTGGTCACTCTCGAAGCTCGCCCGCGAGCTGGAGACCCGCGGCCTCACCACCCGGCCCACGCCGTCGTTCCCCGCGAAGCCGCTCACCTCGACCGCGCTGCACAAAGTCCTCACGAACCCCTACTACCAGGGCATCGTCACCTTCCGTGACGTGACCTACCCCGGCACACATGACCCGCTCGTCACGCCGGAGACGTTCGAGCAGGTGCAGACCATCCTGCGGCAGAATCACGTCGTCGGCGACAAGCCCCAGAAGTACGACCACTACCTCAAAGGCACGCTCTACTGCGCCTGCGGGAACAGGCTCATATTCGAGCGTCCCCGCAACCACCAGGGCGTCGCCTACGACTACTTCACCTGCACCGGCCGCCGGTTCAAGCGCAACAACTGCCAGCGCACCGCCGTCCTCACCCACCGCGTCGAGCAGTCCATCGAGAACCAGTACAAGCAGGTCTCCGTCACCAAGGAGGAAGCAGCGCAGATCGAGTCAGTGCTCGGGCAGGTGTTCGACACCCTCGCCGAGTCCACCAGCGACGAGCAGAAGCTCCTCGCCGGGCAGAAGGCGAAGCTCGAAGCCGAACAGGTCAAGCTCCTCCAAGCCCATTACGCCGGCGCGATCCCCATCGCCCTGCTCAAGACCGAACAAGACCGCATCCGCGCGAGCCTGCAAGCGATCACCGGCCGGCTCGACACGTTGGAGATGACCTACGACAAGGCCAAGGTCGGGCTCGACGCGATCCTCGGGCTCCTCACCGACATCGGCGACGTCTACGCCAAGGCCGAACCCTCAGAGCGGAGGATGCTCAACCGGGCACTGTTCGACCGCATCACCATCGATGACGAGGACGACGCCACCCTCCAACCGACTGAAGCGATCCAGACGATCCTGGCCACCAACCCCAGGCCACACAACGAAAGAACCTTGCCCCGCGATGATGCGGGGCAAGGTTCGAACGTTCAACTTTACGTGGAGGTAAGGGGATTCGAACCCCTGACCTTCTCCATGCCATGGAGACGCGCTACCAACTGCGCCATACCCCCGTGTGGGTGGTGTTCTCGCGAACGCCTGTATCGATGTTACTCACCCGCGCCCGAATTGCAAAATCCTGCGGGTGTGAGCTACGCAACGCTGAAGCCGGGTCGGCCGCAGCGCCGCGTCGGGCGCTTGCGAGATGTGCCGGTGACCGGGCGCTAGACTCACCATCGATGGACTTCATACTCAGCGCCCGCACCGATCTCTCCGTGCCCTTCCGGGACGGCGCACATCCGACGGCGCTGTGGCACTACCCGGCCCGCAGCGCGTCCGCCAGCGCAGACCGCCGGCCGGTATTGCTCATCCACGGCTTCCGCGGCGACCACCACGGTCTGTCGTTCATCGCCCATCATCTACGCACGCGCGAGGCCTATGTGCCTGATCTGCCCGGATTCGGGCTCACTCCCCCGTTGCCCGGCGGACTGACCCTGGAGGCCTACCTCGACTTCCTCGACGGGCTCGTCACCGCAGTGACCTCTGCCGCAGGCGCTCCCCCGCTGGTCATCGGACACTCGTTCGGCTCGATCCTGACCGCCCACTGGGCCGCCCGCACGATGAGCCGCGCCGATCGCGCCCAGGTGCCCCCCGCCTCGGCGGCGGCACCGCTCATCCTGCTCAACCCGATCGTCACCCCCGCACTCGCGGGCACGAACCGGATCATGACGCAGGCCGCACAAGCCTACTACTGGGCCGGATCACAGCTGCCAGAACGGGCCGGCAGCGCGCTGCTGCGCAACCGGGCCATCGTCCGGCTGATGAGCGAGGTGATGGCCGCAACCCGGGATCCGGGGCTGCGCGCGTTCATCCACGACCAGCATCGCCGGCATTTCTCGACGTTTGCCGACCGCCGCTCTCTGGCTGAGGCCTTCGAGGTCTCGATCCGGCACACCGCCGCCGAGGCGGCAGACGCGTTGACGATGCCGGTCACCGTGGTCGCCGGGCGGGATGACGAGATCGCGCCGCTGGCCGCGACTACGGCGTTCGCTGATTCGCTTCCGGATGCCGAGCTCGTGGTGTTCGATCGCGTCGGGCACCTGACGCACTATGAGCGCCCGGAGCAGATCGCAGGGATCATCGACGCGATCGAGGACTGACTGCTCAGTCGAGGCCGGCGTCGTCTTCGGGGTGGCGCGGCTCGGCCAGTCGGTTCGGGTGCGTCTTGCGCCATACCGGTGAGCCGCCCATGAAGGTCGCCCGCGAGAGGGTGTTCGAGGCGACCGAGGACACCAGCAGCAGCGAAACGAACGCGACCAGGGCCATGAGCAGGCGCATCAGGCTGAAGCCGTCCTGCCACAGCGTGTAGATGTAGGCGGCGGCCAGGATGAGCGGCATGCCGAGACCGGTGGCAGGTGAGAAAACGCTGATGCGGGCCAGGGCGTCCTTGGCACGGAACATCGCGATGACGGAGAAGAACACGAGCAGGCTGCCGGTGATCCCGAAGATCCCGACGAGCACGGCGGCCAGGGTGTCTGGGATCATCGGTGCCCCCTTGTCTGGATGCGGGCCAGCGCCACCGTGGCAAGGATGCCGAGCAGCGAGGACAGGAAGATGACGTCGAGAATGATCGACAGGTCCACGAGCATCGCGATGCAGGTGAGGATCCCGATGGCAGAGAAGTACACGAGGTCGCCGATGATGGCTCGCGAACCCATATCGATGGCGGTGAGCGCACGCACCAGTCCGATGACGATGCTGGCGGCCAGCAGAGCGATGCAGATCCAGATGACGATGGTCATCGCACATCACCCGACTTCGTTCCCTCACGGATGTCACCGGGTGCGCGTCCGCGGGTGACCTTGAGCAGTCGGCTCTCCATGTCGCGCAGCCCTTCGAGTGCTTCGTCCTCGCTGTCGGCGAAGAGGACGTGGACGAAAAGGGTCGGCGGCCGATACTCATCTCCGGCGCCGACGGCGACAACGAGGGTGCCCGGAGTGATGGTGATCGACGAGGCCATGAGGGTGACCTCGACATCGGTCACGCAGCGCAGCGGCAGTTCGACGATCATCGGGTGGCCGTAGCCGCCAGGCTGGAAGATGTGGGTGATGACCTCGACGCTGCCGGCGACGACTTCCTTGAGGATCCACGCGGAGTATCCGATCGCGCTGATGGGATTAAACATGTCCGAGCACCGCCTCCAGGTAGGGGGTGATGTTGAGCAGGCCCTCGGCGGCGCGCTGCGTGAACGGGATGACGAGCTGGGCGCCGAAGAACAGGAACACCGACACGGCGATCATGATCGCACCGGGCATGAGCAGCCGGTTCGGGATGCGCACATCGTCGGTCAGCTCCGTGGCCGGGGCGCGTCCGGTCTGCTTGGAGTCCGGATGGTAGATCGTCATGTCCTTGCCCCAGAACGTGTTCGACCACATCCGCTGCAAGGCCATGAGCCCGATGACCGAGCCGATGACGATCGCGGTGATGATGATCCCGGAGCCGGGCCGGTCTGCTGAGGCCGAGGCGAGGATCAGCCCGACCTTGCCCCACAGGCCCGAGGTGGGCGGTAGGCCGATGATGCTGAAGAGCCCGAGCACCATGAGCACCGTGGCGGGCTTCTCCCGTCGGGCCAGGCCTGAGAGCTTCTTGAACGCGCCGGTGCCGTAGGTCTGCTCAATGGCGCCGAGCACGAGCAGCAGCCCGGCCATCGTGATGATGTGGTGGATGAGGTAGTACATGCCCGCCGACAGTGCCGCGGCGGTCATGAGGGCGACGCCGATGAGGATGTGGCCGACGCCGTTGGACATTGTGAACGCCAGCACGTTGCGGGCCCGGTGCTCGCCGAAGGCGGAGATCACCGAGAGCAGGATCGTGAGGACGACAAGCGCGACAAGCACCCACGCCCACGGGGCCGGCTGGCCGAAGACTGCGGTGTAGACACGGTAGACGGCGTAGAGGCCGACTTTCGTGTGCAGGGCGGAGAACAGCGCCATCATGCCCGCCGAGGTGTTCGGATACGAGCGGATGAGCCAGCCGTGCATGGGAGCCGCGCCGGCCTTGCCGAGGAAGGCCACGAGAACGAAGCCGACCGCCAGCGACAGCTGCGGGCTGACATGGCCGATCGCTGCGATGCCGGCGATGTTGACGGTGCCTGCAGCACCGTAGACGAAGCCGACGCCGATGACGAGGATCGTCGAGATGAGGAGGTTGACGATGACGAACATTCGCCCCACACCCAGGCGCCGCCAGGTGCCGGTCACGGCGATGAGCGCGTAGGACGGCAGCACCATGACCTCGATGAAGACGAAGAGGTTGAACAGGTCGCCGGTGAGGAAGGCACCGTAGACGCCGGAGAGCATCATGAGCACCAGTGAGGGCACGAACCGGTACTGGTCCTCACCGGTGGTGATGAGGAACAGGCAGCACACGAATGCCGCCAGCGAGGTGACGGTGAGCATGAGCGCGGTGAACGTGTCGGACACGAACGGGATCGCCAGGCCGTCTTCGTATCCGCCGACCGAGTGGGCGATGACCGGCACCTGCTGGTGGTAGACGAGCAGCACGATGCCGAAGACGAAGACGAACACCGGAACGGCGAGCAGCAGGGCGCGTTCGAAGACGCGCGCGCGGATGATGACGGTCATCGCCGAGGCGAACAGCGGCACGGCGATGATGAGGAGCAGAAGAGCGGGATTCACTGCTGGTGGGCCTCCCCTGTCTCCGGTGTGCGGTATTGGTCGTCGTCGTGTCCGAGCACGGCCATCGCGAGCATGAAGATCGTCACCGCAAGCGTGATGACGATGGCGGTGAGCACGAAGGCCTGCGGCAGCGGATCTGCTGCGACCGCGATGTCGGTGCGGTCGGCCAGCGGTTCACCGCGCCAGGCGGGCACGCCGGAGGCCAGCAGCGCGAAATTCGCGGCGTGGGAGATGAGCGTGAGACCGAAGACGGCACGCACCATGGAGCGCTGGAGCAGCAGGTACACCCCGCCTGCGGTGAGAACGCCGACTGTGACTGCCAGGATCATTCTCCACGCTCCTTCATCTGGGTTCCTGAGCCGATGTGCCTCGATGATCTCGACAATCGGGTGTGGTCGCTCTCTTCTCTGAAGTAGTCCTCGGCTGTGGGTGGTTCGCCTCGCATGTTCTCCATCGGGCCGGCGAGCTCACCGTGGACCATCTCGTCGGTGCGTTCTCGGGTGCGCTCGTGATCGACGACATCGCGGTGCATCTCACCGAGGTAGAGGACGTCGTCACCGGCCGGGGTGAAGGCCGAGTCCGAGGTGCCGAGCAGGTTGAACGACACGAGGATGAGTCCGACGACCGCCATGTAGACGCCGACGTCGAAGATGAGCGAGGTCGAGAAGTGCTCGCCGAGGATGTAGCCGTGGATCGGCTCGAGGAACGATCCGGCGAAGATGAGTCCGACGATGCCGGTGAGCAGGGCGACGAGCACGCCGCCGCCGATGAGGAACAGCGGGGCGCGCGGCGGGCCGATCGCCCGGTCCTTCGAGGTCGACATGTACAGCAGTCCGACGATCGCCGAGCCGACGAGCGCTGCGATGAAGCCGCCGCCGGGCTCGTTGTGCCCGCGCCAGAAGATGAGCGCCGAGGTGATCGCAAGGATCGGGCCGACGATCCGGACCATGAGCTGCATGGCCACGACGTTCGGCCATGCCAGGGACACGGCACGGTGGGCCATGGAGCCGCGGGGGCGCAGCACGATCCACGGCCGGCGCGGCATCTCGGGAACCTCGGAGGCTGGCGGGTCGATGTACTTGTCGCGCACCGTCGACATGACGGCGACGATGGCGATGCCGGCCATGCCGAGCACGGTGAGTTCGCCGAAGGTATCGAGGGCACGGAACTCGACGAGGATGACGTTGACGATGTTGTTGCCCCCGGAGATCTCCGGGGCCTCATTCAGGTACCACATCGCGATGTCGGAGCGTTCGCGCCGGCCGGCCATCGCCCACGTCATTCCGCCGACGCCGATGCCGGCGAGGATGGCGAGCACGCCGCGGCGGATCTGCATGCGCTTGGGGTACTTCCAGAAGGTGCGCGGCAGCTTCTGCAGCACGAGCATGATGACGATGATCGTCATCGCCTCGACGAGCAGCTGGGTGAGTGTGACGTCGGGTGCGCCGATCGCCATGATCTGGATGGTTGCGAGGATGCCGATGGCCGACAGCGCGACGGTGGCGGTCATGCGGGAGCGGGAGAAGCAGACGGCGATGACGGAGAAGCCGATGAGGCCCAGCAGCACGAAGTCGATCGGGCGCGACAGGTTCGCCTGAGCGGCCGGCAGCTCATGGTCGGCCAGCACAGTGGCCAGGCCGCCGATCGAGACGACCGTCATGAGCCCGACGATCGCTGCGGCGTGCGGGGCGCCGCGCTCATCGCCGATGAGGCGGGTGGCCCGGGCGCCGAGCCGGCTGAGGAGGCGGGTGATGACGTCGATGACATCGGCACCGTTGAACGGCAGGGTCGCGGCGGTGAAGAACTCCCAGGCGCGCTGGCGGATGAGGATGATGACGATGCCGGCGGCGATGATGAGGGCGGAGGCGATGAGCTCGGGGCTGATGCCGTGCCACAGCGCCAGGTGCGGGTGCGGGTCGGTGCCCGGCAGCGCTGCAGCAGCGGCCGGGACGACGAGCTTCTCCAGCGTCGGCAGCATGAACGCCAGCGGCACGGAGGCAAGGATCGGCAGGGCCGCGAAGGTGAGCATCACCCTGTCCTCGTGACCGAGCTTCTCGGCCGGCACCTCGGGCCCGTCGACGAAGCTGCCGAAGACGATCTTGGCGCAGTAGGCGAACGTCAGCACCGAGGCGGCAGCACCGGCGATGAGGGCGAGCCAGCCGAGCGCGGCAGCACCCGGGGTCTCGCGCAGCGCCATGAAGACCGTCTCCTTCGACGCGAAGCCCAGCAGCGGCGGGATGCCGGCCATCGAGGCGGTGCCGATGATGGTGACGGCGAACGAGATCGGGGCGACCCGGAACAGCTGCGGGATGCGCCCGAACATGCGGGTGTGGCCGATGTGGTCGACGACGCCGACCATCATGAACAGCCCGGACTTGAACAGCGCGTGGGCGATGACGTGGAACACGGCCGCAGCCAGCGCCAGTTCGCTGCCGACGCCGATCGCGGCGACGATGAGGCCCAGCTGGCTGACCGTCGAGTAGGCCATGAGCTTCTTCAGGTCCGCCTGGTTGAGGGCGAACCAGCCGCCGAGGGCTGTGGTGATGAGGCCGGCGGTGATGAGCAGGCCGTTCCAGGCCGGGGTGGTGTGGAAGGCCGGGCTGAAGCGGATGAGCAGGAAGATGCCGGCTTTGACGACGGCGGCGGCATGCAGGTAGGCGCTGACCGGGGTGGCGGCGGCCATCGCATCGGGTAGCCAGGTGTGGAATGGGAACTGCGCGGACTTCGTCATCGCCGCGATCGCCACGAGCAGCGCCACTGCCGTGGTGGCGGCCGGATTGGCTGCCCAGAACGGATCGGTCAGGGCGGCGACGATGTTCGTGGTGCCGGTGAAGGCGATGATGAACCCGACGGCGACGAGCAGCAGCACACCGCCGATGAAGGTGATGAGGAGTGTGCGGAACGACGGCGCCTCCCCGGAAGAGCCCGACCGGGCGATGAGCATGAAGGACGCCAGGGACGTCAGCTCCCAGGCGATGAACAGGACGACGAGGTCGTTGGTCAGCACAAGAGCGACCATCGAGAAGGTGAAGGCGACCATCAGCCAGTAGAAGCTGAGGTTGCGGCCCTTGTCGAGGTAGTGCGTCGAGTAGAAGAGCACGGCCGCGCCGATAAGCAGCGCGATGTGGGTGAAGACCACGCCGATGCCGTCGATGCGGAAGGCGAGTTCGACGTTGAGGGCCGGCATCCACGGCAGCGCCCATTCCGGTGTGTCACCGGCGAGCACTGCCTGGGTGGCGGGGATGAAGGCGATGGCGGCAGCGACGTAGACGGCGCCGATGAGCCAGCCGGAGGCCCGGCCGGCGAGAGCGGTGACGACCGGGGTCAGTGCGACAAGGCCGGCCAGCAGGGCCAGGGTCACAAGTCCTGTCATGGATGTTCCACCCGTCCACCCGTGTTGGTGCCCTCAGATCGAAGAGCTCGGAATGCGGCTGCTGGCACGGGTGCGGGAGTCGCTTCGAACATACGCGACATAATATCGACACTGGACGAAGCTCGCCAAAACGCTGAGAACCTGATATCACCCTGAAGCCGACCGCAGATCACCGCAGGACGTAGCCTAGGCTGGTGGCGATGCGACTCTTCTTCGATGCCCGGTTCACCCGCATGACCCATCATGACGGGATCTCCCGGTACGGTGCCTCCCTGCTCACCTCCCTGCTCGAGCTCACTGCCGGCACCGACGTCGACGTCACCGCCATCATCCACGACGACCGGCAGCTGGCCCTGTTGCCTGAGGTCGAGTCGGTGAAGCTGAATTCCCCGCTGTCGCCGGCGGAGCTGTGGGTCGGCACGAAGCTCAACCGACTTCGCGCCGATGTCGTCTTCTCCCCCATGCAGGTGATGGGTTCCTGGCCGCGTGACTACAAGCTCATCCTCACCATCCACGACCTCATCTACTACTCCCATCCGCTGCCGCCGCGGGACCTGCCGGCACCGGTACGCGGGCTGTGGCGCCTGTATCACAAGGCGCATTGGCCGCAGCGGCTGCTGCTCGACCGTGCTGACGCGGTCGCTGCGGTATCGGAGACGACCGCCCGGCTGCTAGCCGAGCAGGATTTCACCAGCCGTCCGGTCACTGTCATCCGCAACGCTGCCGTCCCGCCGGCCGAGCTGCCGCAGCGCAGCAGCGGCCATGATGCGCGCACGCTTGTCTACATGGGTTCGTTCCTGCCGTATAAGAACGTCGACACGCTCGTCCAGGCGCTGCACTGGCTGCCGGGCTGGACGCTGCACCTGGCCAGTGGCATCACTGCGCAGATCGAGGCGCGGCTGCGCAGCCTCACGCCGGACTGTGCCCGGGTGGTCTTCCACCGCGGGACCAGCGATGCGGACTATCAGCAGCTGCTCGATCGGGCGACCGCGCTCGTCATGCCGTCGTTGGATGAGGGCTTCGGTCTGCCGGTCGTCGAGGCGATGAGCCGTGCAGTGCCGGTCGCGCTGTCGGACATCCCGGTGTTCCACGAACTCGCCGATGGTGTTGCGGAGTTCTTCGACCCGCGGGACCCCGAGGCGATGGCTGCTGCCGTGCTCCGGTTTGCCGATGCCGAACGCTGGCGAACCGCCGCCGAGGCAGGCCGCAGGCAGGCACAGACGTTCAGCTGGGAGCGCTCAGCCCAGCAGCTGCTCGATCTCGCTCACCAGCTGGTGGGCGACGAGCACCAGCCGAGGACTAGCGCCCGCCCACTGCGCTGACCGCGCGCCTCACGCGGGGGTGTCGGTGGCGCTCATCCCCCAGCTGCGCAGCACCCACGCGTCCCGGCGCGGGGTGAGCACACCGTAGGCGCAGTTGCCGAGAACGCCGAGGCTGCCGCTGCCGGCGCTCATGCCGAGGAGTTCCTCGGCAGCCCCGCGCAGCACCGCACCATGGGCGACGATGGCGATCGCTCCGTCAACCTCGCCGATCTCTGCGACGAGGGCGCGGATCGCCTGCACGACCCGGTTGGCTGATTCGCTGCGGCTCTCGCCGCCGGGTGGGCGCATGTCTTGGCCGCCGAGCCAGGCGGCGAGCTGCTCGGGCCAGATCTCGCTGATCTCCTGGCGGGTCTTGGCCTGCCAGTCGCCGACGTTGAGTTCGCGCAGCAGCGGGTTCTCCTCGACCGCGACGCCGAGGGCACCGGCGATCGCATCAGCGGTCTCGCGGGCGCGGGAGAGGTCAGAGGAGACGATAGTGCGGATGCCGTGACCAGCCAGCTGGGCGGCCACCGCTGCTGCCTGCTCACGGCCGCGGGCGTTGAGCGGGATGTCGGCGTGGCCCTGGAAGCGGCCCTCCCGGTTGTAGTCGGTCTCGCCGTGCCGGACGAAGTACAGCGCCTGGACCATCAGTCCTGCACACCTGCCGCCGGTTCACCGGCTGCGCTGTCGCTGCCTGCGTCGATGTCGAGTTCGATGACCGGGCAGTCCTTCCACAGGCTTTCGAGAGCGTAGAACTGCCGGTCCCCGGCGGTGAAGACGTGGACGACGACATCAACGAAGTCGATGAGCGACCAGCCTGAGGAGCCCTTGCCTTCACGCCGGGTCGGTTTGACGTCGTGGGCTGTGCGCAGCGCCTCTTCGACAGCGTCGATGACGGCGCCGGCCTGCCGCTCATTGGACACGGAGGCGATGAGGAAGATGTCGGTGAGGTAGAGCTGCTCGCTGACGTCGAGGGCGACGATGTCGGTGCCGAGCTTGTCGGCGGCGGCCTGTCCGGCAGTCCGGGCCAGTGCGATCGCGTGGTCGGTAGCCGTCACGCAGTTCCTTTCGTTACGAGGAGACCTCAGAAGATGAGGATGAGGGCGAAGATGATGAGGGTGAGCGCCGCGACTCCTGCGATTCCGAGCACGATGAACGGCAGCTTCGACGGCTCGCCGTCGTAGAGGATATCGCCGTCTTCGTGGGTGATCTGGCGCGCACTCATCGGCGGGGCTGGCGGGCTGGCGAGCTCATCGCCCTCCCCGGCGTCTGGGGCGTCCCACGATTCGACGGCGTCACCTTCGACCTCCTTGTCGAGGTCTTCCTGTGGAATCGCGTCGATCGGGGTGGTCATCGGGCCGGAGGCGCGAACCCGCAGTGCGTGGTCGTCGGCCTCGGCGCTGGGGTCGGTCTGGGTGCCGGCGGCCGTACCCGAGGCGGTGGGCGTCTGGGCGTCGTCGGCGCGCCGGGCCTCGTCGATCGCCGCCTGGGTGCGGGCGAGCTGGGCGGCGCCGGTGACGACGCGGATGCCCTCTGTTTGCGGGGGCTTGACGACGGGGGCGCGGCGCTGGCGTCGCGCTGTGAGGTCCACACCGCCTGCCGTCGGCGGGGTCGTGCCGGTTACCGGGCGGCCATGCTCGGGCACCGGGATTGCTGCCGCAGCCTGTTCGGGTGCTGCGGTCTGCTGAGCTGACGGCGAGGGCATCGGCTGGGCTGACGGCAGCGGTGAGCCGGCTGGCTGGGTGGCAGGCGGCGGGGAGGCAACGACCGCATCGGGCCTGGCTCCTGGTGACATCCGCTGGGTGCCGATCTGCTCGACTGGCATCCCGCTGGATCCCTGAGCCGGGGCTGCAGGGGTGCCCGGATGGCTGGTGGCATAGGCGCCGGGGCTCATGGTGTGCGGACGCTCGTCTGCGACGTCGTCGCTGAGGTCGCCGGCGAGGTTGCTCGCCGTGGCCTGCCGGGCCGGGGCCGAGGGGTACGGACGCTGGTCTGTGGCTGCGCTGCTCTCCTCGACCGGCGGGGCCGGTGGGCGCGGGGTCATCGCCGCAGCCTGCTCGGTGTCATCGCTCGCTGCTGCCGGGGTGTCCTGGGCGGTCGGTCCGGTGCCGGCGGCGCTCTCACCGGTAACGGTGGCGTCGGCGGCGTCGGCGGGAGCGGGCACGAGCCCGTGTTCGCGCAGATAGCGGCGCCGTTCGGCGCGCGTGGCGAACGTCGGCAGGTCCGTCGCAGACGGCGGCGGCGCATGCTCGGGCTTCGGCGGTGAAGGCACCGGCTGGGAGGGTGAGGGCGTCGACTGGGCTTCCTGCACCTGCGGCTGACCGTTCTGCTGATGCTGATCGGTCCGGCGCACCGGTGCTGAGGCGTCGTCGTAGCGACGGCGGTTGGCCGCGGTCTGCGGGGGTGCCTCTTCGACCGGCCGGTCGGCTGCCAGCGGGCCGCGCTCGTGGCGCACTGGCGGCACCTCGGCACCGTCGAAGGCCGGGACCGCCTGCTGCTGGGCTGCTGGCTGGTCGGCAGGTGCCTGGGTCTGCTGTACCTGAGTCGTGCTTGCCGGTGTCGTGTCTGCCGGCGGCTGCCCGGGCTGTCCGCTGCTCTGCCGGGCTTCGAAAGCCTGCTCGGCGGCACGCCGCTCTGCTTCGCGGCGCGCCTTGCGGGACATGAACTCGTCAGCCATCCTCACTCCTGTACAGCTCGTGCTTTGCGATGTACTGCACGACACCATCGGGCACCAGGTACCAGACCGGCAGGCCCTTTTCCACACGTGCCCGGCAGTCGGTCGAGGAGATCGCCAGGGCCGGGATCTGCAGTTGGCTCAGCTCATCGGTCGGGATGCCGTCGCCGTTGAGGTCGTGTCCTGGCCGGGTGACGCCGACGAAGTGCGCCAGCGAGAACAGCTCCTCGACGTCTTTCCACGTCAGGATCTGCTCGACCGCGTCGGCGCCGGTGATGAAGTACAGCTCGGTTTCTTCACCATACACCTCGGCCAGATCGCGCAGCGTGTCGATGGTGTACGTCTCCCCGGGCCGATCGATGTCGACCCGGGAGACGGTGAACCGCGGATTCGAGGCGGTCGCGATGACCGTCATAAGGTAGCGGTGCTCAGCAGCGGTGACGTGCTGCTTCTGATACGGGATGCCGGTGGGCACGAACACGACCTCATCGAGGTCGAACGTGGCCGCCACCTCGCTGGCGGCGACCAGGTGACCGTTGTGAATGGGATCGAAGGTGCCACCCATGACACCGACTCTGCGCGGACCTGATGACATGTCAGTGACGGTGCGAGATGCCCTTCCACGACATCGTGACGAACATGAGGAACATCAGGATGCCGAATGCGATGAGGCCGAAGTAGATCGGGTCCATCGGCAGGTCGATGACGACATGATGCTCAGGTGCTGCCTGGGCGAGCAGGATGGCGGTCTTCACTCAGTTTCTCCTTGTGTCAGATGGTGCCGGCTGCCGCGCGGGCGCGACAGTCGTCACCAGTTTCTCATGAAATGCAGGTCAGCGCGCACCCGGGCGCGGCGTGGCCGGCCATCGATTCAGGTGCGCAGCTGTCCGCTGCCGCGCATGATCCACTTGCTCGTCGTCAGGTGGGTCAGGCCCATCGGCCCGCGCGCGTGCAGCTTCTGCGTCGAGATGCCGACCTCCGCTCCGAGGCCGAACTGCCCGCCGTCGGTGAACCGGGTCGAGACGTTGACGCCGACAGCGGCGGCATCGACGGCACCGACGAAGGCGTCGGCGCTTGAGATGTCGTTGGTGACGATGACCTCGGTGTGGCCGGAGGTGTAGGCGCGGATGTGCTCGATGGCCTCGTCGAGGCCGGCGACGAGCTTGATGGCGATCTCCAGGCCGAGGTACTCCTTGGCCCAGTCGCGGCGGGAGACCCGCCGGACCTTGACGCCCTCAGGGGCGTACTCGCCGACATCGGAACCAGCGTGGATCGTCACGCCGTGGGCGTCGAGATCGCCGAGGATCTTCGGCAACACGCGCCGGGCGGCCTTCTCATGCACCAGCAGGGTCTCCAGGGCGTTGCACACGCTCGGCCGGTGGGTCTTGGAGTTGATGACCAGGTCGGCGGCCTGCCGGGCCGTGGCCGAGGCGTCGAGGAACATATGGACGTTGCCGACCCCGGTCTCGATGACCGGCACGATCGACTCATGGACGACGGCGGAGATGAGCTCGGCACCACCGCGCGGAATGAGCAGGTCGACGAAGTCACGCGACTGCATGAGCACCTTCGCACCGTCGCGGCCGTACTCGTCGATGCCGGCGACGGTCGCTGCCGGCAGACCCGTGCTTTCGACCGCTGTGCGCAGCAGTTCGATGAGCAGCGTGTTCGAGGACTTCGCTGCCGAGCCGCCGCGCAGCACGACGGCGTTGCCGGCCTTGATGGCCAGGGCGGCGATGTCGACGGTGACGTTCGGGCGGGCTTCGTAGATCGCGCCGATGACGCCCATCGGCACGCGCTGCTCGGTCAGCTGGATGCCGTTGAGCAGGGTGCGTCCCTGGATGACGGTGCCGACCGGGTCGTCGAGCGCGACGACCTCGCGCACGGCACCGGCGATGTCGGCGATGCGATCCTCGGTCAGCCGGAGCCGGTCGAGCAGCGCATCGGAGGTGCCCTTCTTCTCCGCTGTCTCCAGGTCCTCGGCATTGGCCAGCAGAATGTCGGCGGTGTTCTCCTCCAGTGTCCGGGCGATCGCCTCGAGCGCGGCGTTCTTCACCGCCGTCGAGGTCGTAGCCAGCTCCGCGGAGGCATCCTTGGCGCTCTTGGCGATGCGGGTGATCGCGCGCACGGTCTTGGGATGGATGTCAGAAGTCGCAGTTTCCGTCATGGTCAGTGCTTTCTAGAAGACGGCGTCGGTGAGAACCAGGTCGTTGCGGTGGATGATCTCCTTGCGGTAGTCATCCCCGAAGCGCCGGCCCAGTTCGTCAGTGGACAGCCCGAACATGTCTGGGAGTTCGTGAGTGGCGAAGTTCACCAGCCCACGCGCCACCAGCCTACCGTCAGAGTCGCGAACATCAACTGGATCTCCGGCTTCGAACACCCCGTCGACGCCGGTGACTCCGGCGGCCAGCAGGGAGGTGCCGCGCCGCGAGATCGCGCGCACGGCGCCGTCGTCGATGCGGATGGAGCCGAGCGTCTGGGCCAGGTGCGCCAGCCACAGCAGGCGGGTCTGGCGGCGTCTGTGGGTGACGGCGAAGTAAGTGCCGATGTCCTCTCCGGCCAGTGCCCGGTGGACGTTGGCGGCTGCTGTCAGCACGGTCGGTATGCCGGAATCGGCGGCCATGGTCGCCGCCTGCACCTTCGTCATCATCCCGCCGGTGCCGGTGCCGGCCGCCCCGGCGCCGCCGATGCCGTAGGCGGCCAGTGCGTCTTGGTCCGGGACGAAGTCGACGCGACGGGAGTCCGGGTTGCCCGGGGGTGCGGTGTAGAGCGCGTCGACGTCGGAGAGCAGCACGAGCGCATCGGCGTGCGTCAGGTGGGCGACGAGGGCAGCGAGACGGTCGTTGTCGCCGAAGCGGATCTCGTGGGTGGCCACAGCATCGTTCTCGTTGACGATCGGCATGATGCCCAGGGCCAGGAGGCGTTCGATGGCGCGCTGGGCGTTGCGGTACTGGGTGCGGCGGATGAGGTCGTCGGCGGTCAGCAGCACCTGGCCGGGCACCACGGCGTGTTCGCGCAGCACGGTGGTGTAGGCGGCCATGAGCAGGCCCTGGCCGACGCCTGCGGCGGCCTGCTGGGTGGCGAGGTCCTTCGGCCGTTTGGGCAGTCCGGCCGGTTCGAGGCCGGCGGCGATTGCGCCGGAGGAGACGAGGATGACCTCGTGGCCGGCGGCCCGGTGCTGAGCCAGTGCGGTCGTCAGGGCGCGCAGATGGTCGCGGTTGAGGCCGCCCGCCACCGAGGTCAGCGACGAGGAGCCGATCTTGACGACGAGGCGCTTGGCGCCCCGCACCGCCTCGCGGGTGGCCTCCAGGGTCACATCGGTCATTCCTGTTCTCCTTCCTCCCGCAGGGTCTTCTCGGCCAGCCGCTCGGCTTCGAACTCGGCACGGGTGGCGGCCTTGGCGTCCATTCGCTCATGGAACGCGGCCTTGCGCTCACGGCGGGTGGCGCGGCCGCCCTCCTCGAGGCGGGCGTCGCCGCCGCGCGGGGCGGCCAGGAGTTCGGCTCCGCCGACCATGGTCGGATCCCAGTCGAAGACCACACCGTCATCAGGCCCGATGACGATGGTGTCACCGGGCTTGGCACCGGCCCGGAACAGCTCTTCTTCGACGCCGAGGCGTTCGAGCCGGTCGGCGAGGTACCCGACGGCTTCGTCATTGCCGAAGTCGGTCTGGCGCACCCAGCGTTCGGGCTTGGCCCCGAGGATCCGGAAGAGCGGGCCGTCGGCGGAGTGCTCTTCAACGATCTGAAATCCGGTGTCGTCGACGGCGACGGGGCGGATGATGGTGCGCACCGGCTCCCTCGCCTCGGCAGCGCGGCGCTCGCGCTCGGCGGCAACGATGTCCGCCAGCGCGTAGGACAGCTCCTTCAGTCCCTTGTGGGTAGCGGCGGAGACATCGAAGACGCGGTAGCCGGCTGCTTCGACGTCGGCGCGGACGATGTCGGCCAGATCCTGGGCATCGGGCACATCGACTTTGTTGAAGGCCACGAGGGTCGGGCGTTCGGTCAGCGGCAGCAGGTCACCGGGGGTGTTGTCGTCTCCGGGGGCGACGTCGACCTCGTAGGCGGCGAGTTCGGCTTCGATGGTCGTAAGGTCGCTGACCGGGTCGCGGTCGGTCTCCCAGGTGGCCATGTCGATGACGTGGACGAGGACGGCGCAGCGTTCGACGTGGCGCAGGAACTCGTGGCCCAGCCCGCGGCCCTGGGCGGCTCCGGGGATGAGCCCGGGCACATCGGCGATCGTGTAGCGGGTGTCACCGGCCTGCACGACTCCGAGGTTGGGCACGAGCGTGGTGAAGGGGTAGTCGGCGATCTTCGGCTTCGCTGCTGACAGGGCGGCGATGAGACTGGACTTGCCGGCAGACGGGTAGCCGATGAGGGCGACGTCAGCGACGGTCTTGACTTCGAGGATGAGATCGCGGGTATCGCCGGGTTCGCCGAGCAGGGCGAAGCCGGGTGCCTTGCGCTTCTTCGAGGCAAGCGCTGCGTTGCCGAGCCCGCCCCGGCCGCCGGCAGCGGCGATGAACCGGGTGCCCGGTTCGACGAGGTCGGCCAGCAGGGTGCCGTCGGCGGCTTTCACGACCGTGCCGGAGGGCACGGGCAGGATGAGGTCCTCACCGTCGGCGCCGTGGCGCAGGTCGCCCTTGCCGATCCCACCGCTGGGGGCGCTGCGGTGCGGTGAGCGCTGGTACGGCAGCAGCGTGGTGGTCTGGTCGTCGACTTCGAGGATGACGTCGCCGCCGTTGCCGCCGTTGGCGCCGTCGGGACCGCCGAGGGGCTTGAACTTCTCACGCCGCACCGAGGTGCAGCCGTTGCCGCCGTCGCCAGCGGAGACGTGGAGAGTCACACGGTCAATGAATTCGATGGCCATAGCGTCCTGTCATCCTGTGGTTGCCGACCAGGTAGGCTGCCTGGCCTGGGTGCTGGCACGACTGCCGAGCGGCTGCCCGCTCAAGCCTAGCGGGCGCAGCGCCGCGGTGGGTGGTGCGCCCGCTGGGCGAACGGCGCGGAAGATGCACAGAGGGGTTAGTCCGTGCGGACTCACCCCTCCGTGCGCTCACCGTCGTGGTGAGCTGGCAGCCGGGCTGCCGGAATGTCTGTTATCAGCCGGCGACGATGTTGACGACCTTGCGGCCGCCCTTCGCGCCGAACTCAACGGTGCCTGCCGAGAGGGCGAACAGCGTGTCGTCGCCGCCCTTGCCGACATTGGCGCCCGGGTGGAAGCGGGTGCCGCGCTGACGGACGAGGATCTCGCCGGCGTTGACGGTCTGGCCGCCGAAGCGCTTGACACCCAGTCGCTGGGCGTTTGAGTCGCGACCGTTCTTGGTCGAGCTCGCTCCCTTTTTCGTTGCCATAGTGTGTCTCCTAGAAAGAGCTGGGTGTGCTTACTTGATGCCGGTGATCTTCAGGCGGGTGAGATCCTGGCGGTGACCGATCCGCTTCTTGTATCCAGTCTTGTTCTTGTACTTCTGGATGACGATCTTCGGTCCGCGGGTCTCGTCGACGACCTCGGCGGTGACGGTGATCTTGGCAAGCGAGTCGGAGTCGTGGGTGACGGTGTCGCCGTCGACGTGCAGAACTGCTTCGAGTTCGACGTTGTCGCCTGCTGCGGCCTTCATACGGTTGACGGTGATGATATCGCCGACGCTGACCTTCTCCTGATGGCCGCCGGCACGGACGATGGCATAGACCATGTGCGAACCCCTTCTTAGCATTCTGCGCGCCCAGCCGGATGCTGCGGCGACTTCCCGAAACGGCAATGCTTCCTTGGTCCGTCTCCTGCTGCCGGCTGCCTGGCAGCTGGCAGGAGGATCCGACCCATTGAGAGGAAGGATCGACCGTGATGCTTTCTGCACCGACGCAACAGTCTAGCGCGCCCGGCTGCCGGATTCAAAGCAGCCAGGCGGCACCAGAACCGGTGCTTCTCCCCTGCACGGCCGGTCTGCATCCGCTCAGGCTGAGCTGTCGCGGTTCTCCTCGGCGATCCGCTCATGGTGGCGGATGACCTCGGCGACGATGAATGTGAGGAACTTCTCAGCGAACTCGGGATCGAGGTGGCTCTCCTCGGCCAGGGAGCGCAGCCGCTCGACCTGCCGGGCCTCGCGCGCCGGGTCGGCTGGCGGCAGGTCGCTGCTGGCTTTGAGCCGGCCGACGGCCTCGGTGAGCTTGAACCGTTCGGCGAGGATGTGGATGAGGGCGGCGTCGACGTTGTCGATGCTGTTGCGCAGTCGCGTGAGCTCCGCCGGTGATGCGGTGCTGGTGTCTGCCTGCGGGCCGGTTGCGCTGGCGGCAGACTGCGGGTCGGCGGATTCGCGGCTCATCTGTCCTCCTCACGTGAGCGGGTGCTGGCAGCCGTTGAGCCGGTTGCCTGCCGGTCGCGGCCGGCGGTGTCCGCTCCGGCATCTGACTGGAGTTCGCCTGCTGCCGTCGACCCGGTGTCCGCGGCGAAGCCGGCAACCGGTTCGGCGGCCTCCAGCTTATGGCCGCCGGAGACCTGTTCGCTCAGCGTGTTCGCGATCTGGGCGAAGCCGGGATGCTGGTCGAGTTCCTCGATGAGGACTGCCTGGGAGTCGGCGTCCTGCAGCACCACCGACCAGTTGGGGTGGGACTCGCCGGCGCCCGGGATGTGCGGCAGCGCCTGCTGGCCGACGATGTCCATGAGGGAGGCGCCGAGGTAGGCGGCGTTGAGCTGCCCGAGGTAGGTGTGCAGCCCGACGACGACCGGCCAGGGTTCGTCGATCGTGCCGACCATCGTCTCGGTCGGGGCCAGCGCACCGAGTTCCGCGGCTTCCTTGAGCACCTCCTGGCGCCTGGTGCGCTCTTCGCTTGTGAGCTGCTGGATGTCGCCGTGAAGGGCCTTGTGCTGCTGCGCCGCGTCGAGGTCGCCGAGGTTGATGTAGCTCGCCAGCGGGGCGTGGGTCGGCGGGGTGAGGACGGCGATGGTCTCAGCCGGCGCAGACCCGTCGGCGAAGCTGTGGCGCAGCTCGCGGTCCTCCCACACCGAGGTGGTCGAGAGGATGTCGAGGCCGAGCCGTTCGGATTCGAGTGCGAGCACTGCGTCGATCGCCGCGCTGCCGAGGTCGACCTCGGCCCAGGCGTCCTCGTCGGCGTCGGTGACGGCCCAGCGCTGGCGGCCGAGGCTGGAGAAGCGCTCGATGCTGATCGCCCCGGCTCCGGCTGCGGCGGTGCGCAGCATGTCGCGCACGGCGGTGTAGCCGTCTGCCGCGAGCAGCTGGGGGTTCCATGGCCGCAGGGCGGCATCGCCGCTGGAGGCCGCGCCGTCACGGCGTTCGATGCCGTCGAGGTACAGGCTCTGACCGCCGGTCTGCGCGCCCTCGCTGTGCAGGCCTGCCCACCAGTCTCCTCCCTCGGCACTGATGCCGGGAGCGATGTCGGTGATGAGCCCGACCCGCATGCCGACCTGTGCGGCGACAGCCTTGACGTGACGCAGCTGTTCGACGGCCAGGAACTGCGTCCACAGCCAGAACTCGACGCCAGCGCGGTGCTCGTCGAAGAACTCTGCGGCTGTCCTGCTGCGCGGGTGCGGCATCTTCTCCCGCCACGCATCCGGGTTGCGGCTGGTCGCATAGTGGGCGGCTGCTGCGCTCATGAGCGCCCAGCGCTTGAGCGATTCGGGCGCCTGCCGACAGAAGTCGCTGAACAGCCGGCGCCGCGTCGCCGTCGGCGGCATGCTGTAGAGGATGCGCAGGGCAGCGAGCTTGTCGCCGAGCACCTTGGCGCGCGGGATCGGCTCAGCGCCCGCATTCGGCAGGCCCCAGCCGCGGCCGAGTGACTGGATCGCCTCACGCTGGGCGGCCGGCACGTGGCCGATCTCAGGTACGTCCTCGATGCGCAGGTAGATCGGGTCGATCGCGACCCGGCTGGAGGGCACATAGGGCGACGGGGTGCCCAGCGGGCTGGCCTTGGAGCTCTTGACGCTGGTCTCGCGGATCGGCAATGCGTGGATGGGACCCAGCCGGATGAAATCGGCGCCGCGATCGGCGGCGGCGATGACGAGATCACTGAGATCGCCGAAGTCGCCGACGCCCCAGGAGCGGTGGGAGCGGATGGCGTACAGGTCGGCGCACACACCCCACATCCGCCCGTGTGCCGTATCGTCACGGCCTGCGCGGCGGCCGGGATCGGCCGTGGCTGCAGGGGCGACGATGAGCGGGCAGCGGTGCTCGGCGTCACCGTCGGTGAGCACGAGGGTGTGGTATCCGGTCGGCAGCCTTTCGGGCAGCACGGCAGTGCGGCACTGGCGCAGCTGGGGTGACCCGTCGACCATCACCGAGGTGGTCGCGGTCGCCTCGCCGATCGACTCGACCGGCATCGCCGCGCCGTCTTCGGTCTCGATGACCAGCCGGTGAGGTGCGCCCTCGCGCACGTGGATCGCCACCTCTTCGGATGCGTCTGCCCGCATCGTCACGCACTGCGGCAGACCCCGGCGCAGCTCATCATCGGCGAGCTGCTGCAGACTGGCGGCCACGTCGTCGTCGGTGGTGGCGGCCACCCCGAGCGCTTCGAGCAGACCGGTGAGCACCGCCTCGGGAACGGGTCGCTCGGTGCCGTCGTCGTCGCGGGTCACCGGGCTGATGCCGCAGCGGGCGGCGAGGTCGTGCAGCGAAGTCATGTGCGCCATGCCTTCAGATTAGTGGATAGACGTGA
>NZ_JALXKS010000035.1 GCF_025144725.1 Brevibacterium sp. p3-SID960
CGTGGTGCATCCGGCGGCGCTTCGTGTCGAGGTAGCCTGCGTTCTCCGGCCGGTCGGCGACCGGGAGCATCCGCCGCTCGGTCACCTCGATGCCGAGCGCTTCGAGCGCGGCGGCCTTCGTCGGATTGCTCGACAGCAGCCGCACCCGGGTGATGCCGAGGGCTTCGAGCATCTGGGCGGCGGCGGTGTAGTCACGAGCGTCATCAGGCAGGCCGAGGCGCCGGTTGGCATCGACGGTGTCGAGCCCGGCATCCTGCAGCTCATAAGCCTCCAGCTTCGGGCCGAGCCCGATGCCGCGGCCCTCATGTCCGCGCAGGTAGAGCAGCACGCCGCAGCCGGCGTCGGCGATTGCGGCCAGCGCCGCCTGCAGCTGGTCGCCGCAGTCGCAGCGATGCGAGCCCAGCGCATCGCCGGTGAGGCACTCGCTGTGCATCCGCACGAGCGGGGCGGTCGCAGCAGACGGATCGCCGGCGACCATCGCGACATGCGTGGTGCCGGCGGCGTCGAAGGCGTAGGTGGTGAAGACGCCGTGATCGGTGGGCAGCATCGTGCGTGCCCGCTGGTGAAGCGTGGCGCCGGATTCGGAGATAGCCATGGATGACAGTCTAGGCCGGGTTGCCGCCAGCGGCACGACCGCGTTCGAGGGCGATGATGTCGAGGGCGAAGGAGACAAGGAGACTTGCCACCGCCGCGACCGCGCACACCCACCCGAATGCCGGCACCGCCAGGCCCGGCGGGGAACCGGCAGCCAGCAGCAGCGGGCCCTGGAAGGCCGCCACCGTCTTGCGTCGCCACGACGGCGGCAGCTCGCCTTTCCAGGCCGGCCGGAGCGCGGCACCGGCCCGGAACGCGAAGTGCGCCAGCCCGCTGATGAGGCACCAGGCGCCGTAGAGCGGCACGAGCGCTGCGGCGAGCACGAGCACGACGGTCGCGTCGACCCGCTCATCGAAGCGGGCACCGGCGGCAGTCGTGACGGTCGCCCGGGCGATGAGCCCGTCGACGAGGTCGAGGGCGAGCATCGGGATCGCGATTCCGACCGCCAGCCACCCGAAACCCGGGCCCGGGTGCACGGCGATCGCGGCGATGACGACCAGCAGCATGCCCAGCCGCACGCAGGTGACGCAGTCGGCCCAGTGCCAGCCGCTGCCCGTTGCCGAGGCGGTGGCCGGCTCGCGGGGGACGAGCACCGGCCACGCGCCGAGGATCCCGGCGCCGGCAGTCAGGATGACCGGCACCGGTGAGGCGGCCAGCCACCCGGCCGTGACGAGTGCGACCGTGAGGATGAGGATGACGATCAGCCGTTGCATCAGCACCCACCTGACCGTGTGCCAGGGGACAGGCGGGCCTCCAGCCCGCGCTCACCTGCGGCCATGACGTGCCGGTGCGCCCAGCCGGCGAGCGGGCTGCAGGCGTTGACCGCGAACCGGCGCGAGGACACCGCCCACTCGAACGTCATCTGGGTGCCCGCCGCCTCGGGCACGGCACGCCACGTCCCGGTGCCGCTCAGGTCACCGCTGACCGCCAGCTGCGCGGCATGCGGGGCGGAGACGGACGTGAGCGTGAGCAGCAGATCGAGGCGGAAGCCCAGCGGGCTGCCGACGACCACCCGGGCGCGGGTGCCCGGGGCGATCGCGCCGGTTGCAGCGAACAGCTGTGCCGTGCGCACACCGGGCCACCAGGCAGACCAGCCGTCAACAGCACACAGCGCCTGCCAGCACCGGTGAGTCTCAGCTGGGATCTGCCACTGTGAGACGAACCGGTACCGACGCGGCGCTGTGAGGGTCATCGTCCCAGCCTATGCCGGGACGCGGGGGCTGCTCAGCTGCGGGCGGTGCGGCGGCGCATCGTCACCGCAACGGCAGCGCCGCCGACGACGAGGAGTGCGGCACCGCCGGCTGCCAGCGCGGCGGTTTCGCTGCCGGTGCGCGGCAGGGTGCCGCTGGCGCGCTTGGCATCGCCGGACTTCTTCGAGTCCTCGGAGCCGGCCTGCGCGTCATCGGACTTCTCGTCCTCGTCTGCCGCGCCGTCGGGTTCCTCACCGGTGTTCTCGTCGCCGGCGCTGTCATCATCCGTCGCCTCGTCTTCCGGTGCCGGGGTGTCCTCCGGTGCGGTGGCCTCGTCGTCGCGGTCGTCACCGGGCTGCTCCTCGGTACCGGAGTCGTCATCGGCGTCATCCTCGGGCAGGAACTCCGCCGGGATCGGCAGCGATGCGGTGGTGAAGCCAGCGAACGCCTTCTCCTGGCCCTTGAAGCCGCGGAAGTGGACCTGCTGCGGGTCGGTCTTGCCGGCGGTGAGCTCGGAATCGACGATGCGCACCTGCATCGTGCAGGTAATCGTGCGGCCGGGCTCCAGGCCGGGGAAGATCCAATCGCAGGCCAGCCACATCTCCTGACCCTCGTCGTCGATGTAGTTCTCGTCCTTGTCGTTGAAGGCGCGCAGCGTGCCATCGGTGGGCACATCGCCGGAGTTCGTGACGTCGAACCGGTACTCCTCGACAAGCCCGTAGGTCGAGTCGTCTTTGATCGTCTGAGACGTGAGCGCGAAGGTCAGCTCGCGCTTCTGCTCCTGCTCCGGGCCCGAGGTGTCGGCCGGGTCGGCGGCGTGGGCTGCAGCGGAACCGACGAAGGGGGCTGCGGCGAGCGCGCCGGCTGCGGGCAGTGCGGGGATCTTGTGCATGATGATGTGGGTGCTTCCTTGCATTGTCTTCCCGAGGCGGCAGCAGCCGCTGCGGATGTGGTGATGGGTGGGCGCAACGCCCACTACAACATCTTTCTCCGCATCTGATGAGTAGACAAAGGTGTAAAGATGCATGTGCGATAGCTTCCGGTAGCCGATGTGAATGAGCTCCGCATTGCTGCTAGCGCCGCACATGACCGGCGTCACGCTGGTGCACCAGTTTCAGTCGTGGCGCTCCTCGTCTGAGTTGCGCGACGATCGGAGACTGCGATGGCGACGCTGAAATCCACATTCACGACCCTGGGTGCAGTGCTTTTGGCTGTGCTCATGGCGATGCTGCCGAGTCCGGCGCTGGCGGAGCCCGGTGTCGCCAACTCCGAGGTCACCTACTCCGCTGACGGTCAGACATTCACGCAGATCGAGCCCGACGGGTATGCTCCGCGCAGCAATGACGGCATCAGCGTCAGGCCGGGCGGGAATCCCAATACGAAGACCACGCTGATCCGGCATTCGACGACGAATGTGCAGCATCTCGACGTCGTCATCGCCGTGCGCGATCTCACCGAGCTCACGGCCTCGCGCGGCAACCCGAGCGACTTCCTCATCACGATCGTCGTCGATGGTGTTGAGTCCGACGAGTACCGGTTCGGCGATCTCTTCGCTGATGGTGAGCCTTATGACGGCGACCCGAACCTGCGCCGCGTCGGCCCGGCGATTGAGCTGACCGGTGATGTCGGTGAGGTCCATGATGTGAAGATTCTGCACCGCCTGCCCGCTGAGAGCGGCAATGAGTCGCAGCGAGCGATGTTCCTGCACAACCTCGCAGTCATCCCGCAGGCGCCGAGCCCGTCGCCCACCCCGACCGACACGGAGACTCCGTCACCCACTCCGACTGACACCGAGACTCCATCGCCATCGCCGACGGATACCGAAACCCCGTCGCCGACTCCAACGGCCACCGACACAGAGACCCCGCCGCCGACGCCGACGGAGACCGAGGCCCCGGCTCCGACCGCCACCGCCACAGAGTCCGATGCCCCGCGTCCATCCGGCGAGCCGACCGATCAGCCGGGTCCGCCGCGCGAGGACGACCGGCCTGGCCCGCCGCGCGATGATGACGGGAAGTCGCTGCCGCGCACCGGTTCCGACGTCGCCCTCGGCTTGGGCTTCGGACTGGCGCTCGTCGGCATCGGTGCCGCCGCAGCCCTGGCCGGACGCCGCCGGGCGTGAATCGCAGGAGCCCGACGCGGCCCTGAAGTACGTGGCTCGAAGGATCCGTCGCGGCCACGCGCCGGGTTCCCGAATCCGAAATACCGGACAATAATGACGTGAGTCCGGTGCCCCGAGCCCGCTCACAGTGGCACCCTGAAGACGACTGCCGTGTGCGCGCCACCCACGCGGCCAGACGCCGAATGGCTCAGGCGATGACGCCGCCGGCCAGTGCAGAAGGGAAACCATGGGCACCATTCTCGTGACCGACATTTCGGAGCTCGTGACCAACGACCCGTCAGCCGCAGCTGCCGGCCCGGCCGCCGCCTCGGCGCCGGACGGCTATGAACGCCTCGGCATCATCACCGACGCCGCGATGCTCATCGACGGCGACACCGTCCGCTGGGTTGGACCCGCCGACCAGGCCCCCGCCGGCGCCACCACGATCTCCGCAGCCGGCGGCGCGGTCATCCCCGGTTTCGTCGACAGCCACAACCACCTCATCTTCGCCGGCGACCGCTCCGCCGAGTTCGCCGCTCGGATGGCCGGTCAGAAGTACTCCGCCGGCGGAATCGCCACCACCGTGGCCGCCACCCGCGCAGCCAGCGACGCCGAACTCGAAGACAACCTCACGACGCTCATGCGCCAGGCCGAGCACTCCGGCACCACGACGTTCGAGATCAAGACCGGCTACGGCCTCACGCTGGCGGACGAGATCCGCCAGCTGGAGATCATCAACCGCCACACCGATGAATCCACCCTCATCGCCGCCCACGTCGTCCCGCCGGAGCACAAAGACAACCCCGAGCGCTACGTCGACCTCGTCATCGACGAGATCATCCCGGCCGCCGCCGGCAAGGCCAAGTGGATCGACGTGTTCTGCGAAGAGGGTGCCTTCACCGAAGACCAGACTGCCCGCATCCTCAACGCCGGCGTCGCTGCCGGGATGCGTCCGCGCCTGCACGCCAACCAGCTCACCGCCAGTGGCGCCCTGCAGCTGGCCGCAGCACACGGCTGCGCGTCTGCCGACCATGCGACTTTCGCCTCGGACGCGGACCTCGCAGCCCTCGCCGAGGCCGGCACCGTGGCCACCCTGCTGCCCGGCGTCGAGTTCTCCACCCGCCAGCCCTATCCGGACGCCCGCCGCTTCCACGCCGCCGGCGTCACCGTCGCGATCGCCAGCGACTGCAACCCCGGCTCGTGCTTCACCAGCTCGATCCCCTTCTGCATCGCCCTGGCCGTGCGCGATATGCACTTCACCGTCGAACAGGCCGTCTGGTCGGCCACCGCCGGCGGCGCCGCCGCCCTCGACCGCACGGACGTCGGCCGGCTCAGCCCCGGGGCGCGCGCTGACTTCTCCATCCTCACCGCCCCCAGCTACCGCCACCTGGCCTACCGGCCCGGCGTCAATCTCATCGGCCAGGTCTACCGCGCCGGCCGCCCGATCGCCGCCAACCCATCGTGAAAGGCACCCACATGACCGCTGACACCCCCACCGTCGCACTCGAACCCAATGCGCTGACGTTCGCTGACGTCGTCGCCGTCGCCCGCCACGACGCGCAGGTCACCGTTCCCGAGGCAGTGGCTGAGAACGTGGCCGCCAACCGTGCCGCAGTCGAGGCGCTGGCAGAGGCGCCGCGCCCGGTCTACGGCGTCTCGACCGGCTTCGGTGCGCTTGCCCAGCGCCACATCCCGCACGATATGCGCGCCCAGCTGCAGAAGTCGCTCATCCGCTCTCATGCCGCCGGCGTCGGCACCCCCGTCGAACGCGAAGTCGTCCGCGCCCTCATGCTGCTGCGCGCCCGCACCCTGGCCACCGGCCGCACCGGCGTGCGCCTGGAGACGCTCAACACCTACGTCGCGATCCTCAACGCCGGCATCACCCCGGTCGTCTACGAATACGGCTCACTCGGCTGCTCCGGCGACCTCGCACCCCTGTCGGCCTGCGCCCTCGTGGCGATGGGCGAAGGCGAAGTCCACGCACCCGACGGCACCACCGCCTCGGCCGCGGATGCCCTCGCCGCAGCCGGCATCGAACCGCTCGAACTGGCCGAGAAGGAGGGTCTGGCGCTCGTCAACGGCACCGACGGCATGCTCGGCATGCTCATCCTCGCCCTGCACGACATCGAGAACCTCCTCACCACCGCCGACCTCACCGCGGCGATGAGCGTCGAAGCGCAGCTGGGCACCGACCGGGTGTTCATGCCCGATCTGCACGAGCCGCTGCGCCCGCAACCGGGCCAGACTGCCTCGGCGGCGAACATGCTCACCGCCCTGCACGAGTCCCCGATCGTCGCCAGCCACCGCGACTCCACCCACCTCGTGCAGGACGCCTACTCGCTGCGCTGCACCCCGCAGGTCACCGGTGCGGCCCGCGACGCCGCCGCCTACGCCGCCCAGGTCGCCGCCCGCGAACTCCGGGCAGCGATCGACAACCCGGTCGTGCTGCCCGACGGCTCGGTGTCCTCCAACGGCAACTTCCACGGCGCCCCGCTCGCCCACGCACTCGACTTCCTCGCCATCGCCGTCGCCGATGCGGCCAACATCGCCGAACGCCGCACCGACCGGATGATGGATGTGGCCCGCAATGAGGGTCTGCCGCCGTTCCTCGCCGATGACGCCGGGGTCGACTCCGGGCTGATGATCGCCCACTACACGCAGGCCGCGCTCGTCTCCGAGCTCAAGCGCCTGGCCACCCCTGCCAGCGTCGACTCGATCCCGTCGTCTGCGATGCAGGAGGACCACGTGTCGATGGGCTGGTCGGCTGCGCGGAAACTGCGCACCGCAGTGACGAACTTCGCCTCCGTGCTCGGCATCGAACTCTACGCAGCCGCCCGCGCCACCGATCTGCGCGAACACGACCCGGCCGCCGTCACCGGCGCGGTCATCAGCCTGCTGCGTGAGACCGTGCCCGGCCCCGGCCCGGACCGCTTCCTCTCACCAGAGCTGGCTGAGGCGATCGAGCTCGTCGCCTCCGGCCGTGCGAGCGCCGCTGCCGAGGCGGTCGCACCGCTGGCCCATACGCTCACCGACACTGACGGCACCGTGCTCACCGGCCGGAGCCAGGACGCCGCACGGAGTGAGGACGCATGACAGACGTCACCTCGCTCATGCGGCAGATCGAGGACGTCGGCACCGACCCGCGCGGTCCCGGCTATCTGCGCCCGGGTTATTCGCCGGTCGAACGCGAGCTGCGCGACTGGTTCGTCGCTGAAGCCGAGCGCCGCGGCCTCGACGTCGAGATCGACGCCAATGGCATCGTGTGGGCGTGGGCGACCGCGCCCGGCGACAACGCCGTCATCACCGGCTCCCACCTGGACTCGGTGCCCGGCGGCGGCCAGTTCGACGGCCCCCTCGGCGTCGCCTCGGCGCTGGCCGCCTACGATGAGCTCGCCTCCCGCGGCACCTTCGACCAGCCGACCCGACCCTTCGCGCTTGCCGTGTTCCCGGAGGAGGAGGGCTCTCGGTTCGGGCTCGCCTGCCTGGGCTCCCGGCTGCTCACCGGCGCCGTCGCCGCTGATGATGCGCTCGCCCTGACTGACCAGAACGGCGACACGCTCGCCGAGGTCGTCACCCGCTACGACCTCGACCCGCAGCGGATGGGTGCCGATGCGGACCGGATCGCGCAGATCGGCTCGTTCATCGAACTCCACGTCGAACAGGGTGTCGGGCTCATCAACACCGATCAGCCGGTGGCGATCGGCTCCTCGATCGTCGGTCACGGCCGCTGGCACTTCCGCTTCACCGGCCAGGGCAACCACGCCGGCACCACCCCGATGACCCACCGCGCCGACCCGGTCGCCGCCGCCAGCCGCCTCATCGGCGACATCCCGGCACTGGCCGACGGGTTCGACCAGGCCGTCGCGACGGTCGGACGGACTTCGATCCACCCCGGCGGCACGAACGTCATCGCCTCGGCGATGGACTTCTGGTTCGACATCCGCCACGACTCCGATGACGTCGTCGCAGAAGTCCTCGACGCGATCACCAGCCGCGGCCGCGAGCGTGCCGCCGAGGCCGCCGGTGCGGGTGCGCGGGACAACGGCATCGAGGTCAGCCTCGATGTCAGCCGCGAATCCTATTCGCCGACGACGTACTTCCACCGCGAGCTCAACGACCGGCTGCGCGCTGTGCTGCCCGAGGCGCCGCTGCTGCCGACCGGTGCCGGCCACGACGCCGGCATCCTCGCCGCGCATGTGCCCTCGGCGATGCTGTTCGTGCGCAACCCCACCGGCGTCTCGCACGCCCCGGAAGAAGCCTGTGAAGACGACGACGCCCGCTCCGGCGCGAAGGCACTGGCCGATGTGCTCGCCGCCGAACTCACCCACGGCCTCGACAACGGCACGGCATCATGACCCGCACGCTGCACTTCGAGGCCGCCTGGCTGGCCCCGGGCCGGTACGCGCGCGATGTGCGCGTCAGCATCGACGATGACGGCATCATCACCGCGCTCGAGGAGGGTGCAGACCCTTCCGTTCCCGCGGCAGTGGACCAGGTGGCAGGGTTTGCGATCCCCGGAGCCGTCAACGCCCATTCCCATGCCTTCCACCGGCTGCTGCGCGGACGCACCCACGGTGACGGAGGGACCTTCTGGACGTGGCGCGAGGTGATGTACCGGGTGGCCGGCCAGCTCGACCCTGAGAACTACTACCGGGCCGCTCGCGCCATCTACGCCGAGATGGTCACCGCCGGTTACACGGCCGTCGGCGAGTTCCACTACGTCCACCACGCCCCCGGCGGCACACCCTATGCTGAGCCGCACGCGATGGAGCGCGCCCTCGCCCAGGCCGCGCTTGATGCCGGGATCCGGCTCGTCCTCCTCGACACCTGCTACCTCACCGGCGCGATCGGCGAAGACCTCAATGCAGAGCAGCAGCGCTTCGGCGACGGCACGATCGACGGCTACCTGCAGCGTCACTCCGGCCTGGCCGAGATGCTGGCCGCTGACTTCCCGGCCCATGCCACCGTGGGGGGAGTGACCCTCGGTGCTGCGATCCACTCAGTGCGCGCCGTACCCGCCGCAGCTCTGTCGGCTTTCACCGCACTCGACGGCCCGCTGCATGTCCACCTGTCCGAACAGCCAGCCGAGAACGATGCCTGCCGGCAGGCCTACGGCAAGACCCCCACGCAGCTGCTCGCTGACGCAGGCGTCGTGACCGACCGGCTCTCGGCCGTCCACGCCACCCACCTGACCGACGCGGACATCGAACTGCTCGGCAGCGCCGCCTCCACGATCGTCATGTGCCCGACAACCGAAGCCGACCTGGCCGACGGCATCGGCCCGGCCCGCGCCCTCGCTGACGCCGGTGCGGTCATCAGCCTCGGCTCCGACCAGCACGTCACCCTCGACCCGCTGCTGGAGCTGCGCGGACTCGAAGCCGGCGAACGACTCGGCTCCGGCCAGCGCGGCCGCTTCAGCCCTGCTGAACTGCTCGCCGCACTTACCTCCGGCGGCAGCCGGTCCCTGCACTTAGGCGACTCGAACGCCGCGGCCACCACCGCCTCGGGCGCGGGACTGACCGTCGGCCAGCCGGCCGACATCGCCGTCATCGCCGCCGACACCCCGCGCACCTACGGATCCAAAGGCGAGCAGATCATGCTCGCCGGCACCGCCGCCGATGTCACCCACGTGTTCTCCGCCGGCCGGCTCGTCGCTGAGAACGGCGTGCACACGAGCCTCGGGCCAGTGGGCGAGCTCTACCGGGAGGCCTACCGGGCCTTCGACTTCGGAGACTGAGATGGCCGAAGTTCCAGCCCTGCGCCGCGCTGTCGCGATCCTGCGCGCGCTGGCCGGATCGAACCGGCCGATCACCGCAGGTGCGATGGCGCGCTCGCTGTCGATCCCGCGCTCGTCGATCTATGAGATTCTCTCGGTGCTCGAAGAACTCGGGCTGGTGGCGAAGACCGGTGGCGGGTACATGCTCGGTGCCGGCGTGTCCGAACTCGGCAGCGCCTATGTGCGGGCCAACCCGCTGCAGCGGCTGTCGGCCCCGATCATCCGCCAGCTCGCCGAGGCGACCCGCGGGACTGCGCAGCTGGCGGTGCTGCGCGGCTGGGAGACCGTCTACGTGCTCAAGGAGCAGTCGGTCGAATCCGTGGCCGTCATCACCGCGACCGGCGTGCGGATGCCGGCCTACCTGACCGCCACGGGCCGAGCGATCATGTCCGCGCTGCCCAAACGCGATGTGCTCGCACTGCTCAGCGGCGAGGACGTCTTCGTCTCCCGCACCGGCGCCGGGCCCACCTCGATGCGGCAGCTGCTCAGCCAGCTCGCCGAGACTCGCCAGCAGGGCTACGCTCTCGAACGTGGGGAGATCACCCCAGGCGTGTGCACGATCGCCGCGCCCGTCTTCGATGTGCTTGACCGCCCGGTCGCCGGCGTCGGCGTCAGCATCCCCGATGCTGAGCAGAGCAATGCGCGGGTACGCGAAGTCAGAGACCGTGTCACGGCTGCGGCCGATACGATCACCTCACGGCTGCGCTGACACGCCGGCTGAAAGGCCAGCGTCATCTGATGACCAGGACGGACGGCTGTTCACGCTGATGCGGTGCCTCGCGGTGACGGCGTCTGCTCGTAGAACGACCTGCCTCTCCGGGGCAGCGCAGACGGACGAACCGTCACCCCTGCGACCACGGCAGGTCGAGCACCTGAGCCTGCTCACCGGCGCACAGACCCGCAGTCGGCACCGCGAGCAGCCCGTCAGCCTCGGTGAGCCCGCGCAGCATGTTCGACCCCCGGGCATCGCAGGGCTCCCACCGGCCGTCGGAGCGCTGGCGGGCCGGCATGAGTGTGCTCACGCGCACCGGCCGCACCTCGAGGGCCATCTCCACCGGGTGTGCCGCCCGCAGCGGCTTTCCGAGCATCCCACACAGCAGCGGTTCGACGACGACCCGGATCGCTGTCATCGCCGCCAGCGGATTGCCCGGCAGCCCGACATGCCAGGCCCCCGAGTGCCCACCGAGCTGCGCGAACGTCGTCGGATGCCCTGGCCGCATCGCCAGCTCCGGGAACAGCAGCTCACTGGCCAATCGTGCCGACTCCCGCCTGACATGATCGGCATCCGAATGCCCAGTCCCGCCGGTGGTGAGCACGACATCAGCGGCAGCCAGCGCCGCGTGGAGTGCGATCCGGGTCGCCTGCGCGTCGTCGCCGATCCGCCGTACGTCGATCACGTCTCCGCCCAGGCCCGCCACGAGCCCCGGCAGCGCCGGTCCGAACGTGTCGCGCACCTGCCCGGGTACTGGCTGACCTGAGGTGATGACTTCGTCTCCAGTCATCAGCAGCGCCACCCGCGGCCGCCTGCACACCGGCAGCGCATCGAGCCCGGCAACGGCCGCATAGGCCAGATCGGCCGGTGAGAGCACCCGCCCGCCTTCCAGCAGCACCTCACCGGCACGGGTCTCTCGGCCGGCTCGCCGGATGTTGCGCGCCGGCGCCAGATCCGTTGCCGGGGCATCAGGGCGCAGCCGCAGCACGGTCTGTCCGGCCGCGTCGGCTCCCATCACCTCGGTGTGTTCGGAGCGCACGACGCTCGTGGTGCCTGCCGGCACTGCGCCGCCGGTGAGGATCGGACGCGCCCACCCTGCTGTCAACGCACGGGCGCCGGACGCGGCGTGGGCATCCGCTCCTGAGGCGGTGCTCGCCTCGAGCTGCCAGGGAGGTGGGCCGGACACGGCGAAGCCGTCCATCGCCGAGGAGTCGAAATGCGGGATCTCGCGGCCGGCTGTCACCGTGTGAGCGAGCACCCGGCCCAGGCACTCGGCCAGCGGCAGCGACTCGACCGGCTGGGGCGTGGAAGCACCAGCATGAGCGGCGATGCTGGTCGCCTGCTGCCAATCCGGGTGGGTCATGGCCTCATTCTCACATGCTGCCGAACCTCACTCGATTCCCCACGCAGCGGCCTGCTCGGCCCACTGTTCCGGGGTGCCACCGTCGGCGTAGAAGTTCAGCTCATAGGCCGTCGCGCCGTCGATCGCCTCACGGATGAGGTCGGCATGCCCGGCATGACGTGCGACCTCGGTGATGATGTGATTCACCGCCCACCGGTTGCTGTAGCTTTCGGACGGCATGTACTGCGGTGCCGGATTCGGGAACGCCAGATCGAGGTCGAGCCACGGAATCACGTCAGCCAGCTCATCGATCCGGTCGTCGAGCAGCCCGAGCAGCTTCTCCAGGCTCATCCCCTCCGGCACCTCACAGCCGGAGAAAGAACCTTCCGGCAGCCCGGTGCCGGCGGTGATATGCGTGTACTCCTCCAGCGGGATCATCTCTGGTGCCCGCTGAGCTGCGGCCAACCAGCCGTGGATGACCTGCACGCTGTGCGCGACGAGCCCTGCGATCGACAGGCTGCTCGGCAGCGGTGTGGCGGTGGCCTGCTCCCAGGTGAGGTTGAGGGCCGTGCTGCGCAGCTGGCGGAGCTGCTGCTGGGCGAAGGTGACGAGGCTTTCGGTCTCGGTCTGGACCGGTGGGGCGGCGAACGGCATGATGACTCTTTCAGTCGAATGGGTAGCGGTTCACCACCAGGATCCGGCTTATTCCGGCCACCTTCTGACCGCTATATCGCTACGATTGAAAGCATGTCCCGCCGCACTGATCAGCGCACCCTCGATCTGCTCGGCCTGCTCGCCACGGGCCGTGCCGCCACCTCTGCCGAGCTGGCCGCGGCCCTCGGCACCTCCGAGCGCTCGGTGCGCCGCGACATCGCCGCTCTGCGCGAATCGGGCTACCGCATCGAAGCCTCGACCGGGCCTGGCGGCGGATACATCAGCCCCGGTGGCGTCACCCTGCCGCCGCTGCAGTACACCGCCGATGAGGCTTTCACCTTGGCACTCGCCCTCGGCTCACTCACCAGCATTGGCGTGCACGAACGCGGCGGTGCAGTCGCCACCACCAGTGCGAAGCTCGCCGCAGTGCTGCCCGGCCCGCTCGCCGCCGAAGTCGACCGGGCCGCGGCCGCGATCCACGCCGCAGCCGGCAATGAACCCCAGGTGCCATTGGCCAGAATCGCTGGACTCGCCCGCGCGATCGCCGCCGGCTGCCTTGCCGACATCCACCACACCCGCGGTGAGACCACCGTCGAACGTCGTGTCGAACCGTATGCCCTCGTCGTCTTCGGCAGCCACTGGTACCTCGTCGCCCACCGGCACGACACCTCCCGGGCAGATGGATGGCGGACCTACCGGCTCGACCGCATCACCGAGGTGCATCAGACGACCTTCGGCTTCATCCCGCACAGCAGCGCACCAGCGGTCACCGACCCGGTCGAGTTCGTTCGCCAGCAGGTGACCGCCGCGGTCTATGAGGTCATGGTCACCGCGATCGTCGAGGCACCTGCCGCTGAGGTCTCCGAGCGCTTCCCGGGCCGATCCGGCACCGTCGAGGCGATCGATGATTCCCGCTGCCGCGTGCGCATCGGCGCCGGCACCGGAAGCTTACGCTGGCTGCTGCTCTATCTGCTCAGCCTCGACGTGCCCTTCACCATCACCGGCCCGCCGGAAGCCCGGACCGAACTCGAACGCCTCGCCGCGACCGCAGCAGACGCCTCACACCGCCGCCCTGACTAGGCCGAAACCTCATCCGCCGGCGAACGGCGGCAGCACATCGACACGCTGACCAGGTTTGATGAGTGTGCCGTCGAGCACGACGAATCCGTCGACGAAGCTCGAGCTCTCCGCCAGCACCGTCTTGAGCGCCGGCTCCCCGGTTGGCGGGTCCGGGTGCCGTTCGGCCAGCAGCTCGAAGAGCTGCGCTTGGCTCACCGGCTCGTCAAGGGGCACCTGCTCTTCGGCGATCCCGCCGGCGGCAGCCCGGGCGGCGGCGAAGTACCGGACGGTGACCTCCCTGCCGTCCCCCTCCTCGGGCGCGGTGTGCTGCTGATCCATCCTCACCCTCCGATCGCGCTCATCGAGCGCTCCGGCTGGACGTACTCGTCGCTGTCAAGGCCCGGCCGGCCCATCCCGTGGGCGCGCGGCTTGAGCCACATCGCCTGCCGCCACGCCTGCCCGACGGCTGCGTCATCGGCATCCGAGCGCAGCAGCAGCGAGAGGTCGAACTCCTCATGGGAGAACAGGCATGAGCGGATCTTGCCCTCGGCGGTGATGCGGGTGCGGGTGCAGTCGCCGCAGAACGGCTCGGTCACCGAGGCGATGATCCCCACCCGGCCCAGCGGCTCGCCGGCCGGTCCCGAGGTGGTGGCTGCGTGCGGGTAGACCCGCCACCGCTGAGCTGGGGCGCCGGCACGGGGGACGTCGTCGGCGACGAGATCCCAGTGAGCGCTCAGCTGGGTGCGGATCTCCTCGGCGGTGACCATGTTCGCCCGCGTCCAACCGTGATCCCCGTCGAGCGGCATCTGCTCGATGAACCGCAGCTCCAGCCCGCGGGCCAGCGCGAAGTCGAGCAGCTCTGCGGCCTGGTCGTCGTTGACCCCGCGCATCAGCACTGCGTTGATCTTCACCGGTGACAGCCCGGCGGCCTGGGCGGCATCGATGCCGTCGAGCACCTGGGTGAGCCGGTCCCGGCGGGCCAGCTTCGCGTAGGTGTCTGCGTCGATCGTGTCGAGGGAGATGTTGAGCCGCGACAGTCCGGCCTCAGCGAGCTTCGCTGCGCGAGCAGCCAAGCCGATGCCGTTGGTGGTGATCGCGATCGGCAGTGCGGCGTGTTCGGCGCGGATGCCGGCGATGATCGTCTCCAGGTCGGGTCGGATGAGCGGTTCGCCCCCGGTCAGTCGCAGCTGGGTGACCCCGAGGTCGCGCACAGCGATGCGCACAAGACGCCCCACCTCGGCAGCGGTGAGCAGCCTCTCCTGCGGCATCCAGTTCATGCCCTCCGCGGGCATGCAGTAGGTGCAGCGCAGATTGCATTTGTCTGTCAGGGAGATGCGCAGGTCGGTGCCGGTCCGGCCGAACTGGTCGAGCAGCGGCCCGGAGGCAGGGGCATCGGCGGCCCGGCGGGCCAGCGACGCGGCGACGCTGCCAGCAGTGGGCCTGACGGTGGGAAGTCCCAGCTCAACAGACATGCATCGAGTCTAGCAACGGCGCATGTGTCTCGGCTAGAAAGGCCCGCGGCGTCCACCGGGCGTGGAGCTTCGGGCACTAGGCTTGAGTCCATGACCACGAGTGCAGACGGCTGGCCGGCGACGGGTGCACGCTCGATCACCGCCCACATCCGTGCCGTCACCGAGGCGGTGGCCGCCCAGGCCAGTGCGCGCACCGATGGCGGGGAGCGCGTGCGCACCGAAACCCTGCCGCTGACGGCAGCCGCCGGCCGGGTGCTTGCCGAAGATGTCACCGCCAACCGCGACCTGCCCGGTTTCGACAACTCCCAGATGGACGGCTTCGCCCTCCGCGCAGCCGACACGCCGGCCACCCTGCCGCTGGCTCCGATGATTCCGGCAGGCCACTGGCCCGACCCGCTGCCGGAAGCTCAGGCCGCCCCGATCATGACCGGCGCCCCGATCCCCGCCGGGGCCGACGCGGTCATCCCGATCGAAGACACCGACGCGACGAGCTTCGACGCCGCCGTGACGGCCGGTCAGATCACCGTGCCCGAGGTGTCAGCCGGGACATTCGTGCGTCCCACCGGCTCTGATGCCCGCGCCGGGGCCCTGTTGCTGGCCGCCGGCACCCGCCTGACCGTCCCGGGCCTCGGCACCATCGCCGCACTCGGGCAGACCGAAGCGGCAGTCCACGCCAGGCCGCGGGCCGTCATCTACACCGGCGGTGACGAAGTGAGCGCCCCGGGCACCACCCCACTGCCGCCGGGTGCCCTGTACGACGCGAACCTCACGATGCTCGCCGCCTGGCTGGACCGCAACGGCGTCGCCGTCGCCGCCTCCCGGCTCATCTCCGACACTGTCGCCGACTTCGCTGCCGTCCTCGAAGCCGATGTCGCCGCCCACGCGCCTGATCTCATCATCACCTCCGGCGGGATCAGCGCCGGCCGCTACGAAGTCATCCGCCAGGCACTCGAAGGCTGCGCCGCCTTCGGATCGGTGACTATGCAGCCCGGCGGCCCGCAGGGACTCGGAACCCACACCTCGGGCGCGGTCATCATCTGCTTCCCCGGCAACCCCGTAAGCACCTGGGTCTCAGCCGAGATGTTCCTGCGGCCAGCGCTGGCCGCCGGCTACCGGTGCACCTCCGCCCACCGCTGGCAGCCGGCCGCACTGTCCGCCGACGTCACGCCGCTGGCCCGCCGGGAGCAGATCCGGCGGGGCACCTGGCACACCGACGAGACCGGTCACACCACCGCGGCCGCCTTCTCCGGCACCGGCTCCCACCTGCTCGCCGGGGCCGCACAGGCCACCGCACTCATCCGCATCCCGGCTGGTGACGAGGTCGTCCCAGCCGGGTCCACCGTCCAGATTCTGCCGCTTGAGGAGGCCCACGGTGAGTGAGCTCAGCCATGTCCGCGCCGACGGCACCGCCCATATGGTCGATGTGTCGGCCAAGCCGGTGACTGCCCGCAGCGCCGCCGCCGAGGCGGTGGTCACCACCACCGCGGAGGTCGTCGAGCAGATCTTTGCAGGCACCGCTCCGAAGGGCGATGTGCTCGCCGTGGCCCGGGTCGCCGGGATCATGGCCGCGAAGAAGACCCCTGAGCTCGTGCCGCTGTGCCACCCGCTGCCCATCAGCGGTGTCACCGTCGACTTCACCCGGCTGCCGGCCGGCGTGCACATCCGCACTCGTGTCAAGACCACCGCGGTCACCGGAGTCGAGATGGAGGCCCTGACCGCCGCCTCGGTCGCGGCCCTGACCGTCTACGACATGATCAAAGCCCTCGACAGGGCTGCCGAGATCACCACCGCCCGCGTCGTCGCGAAGACCGGAGGCAAGACCGGCGACTTTCACCGCGCAGCTGATGAGGAGGGAGGCCGCACATGAGCAGGGCTGATGAGTTCGCTTTCCAGCCTGGCCGTCGCGTCAAGCGCAGGCCGGACTTCGGGACCGGTGACTGGGCTGCCGTCATCGTCGTCTCGACCGCCGCCGCCGAAGGTCGAGCCGCTGATACGACCGGGCCGCTGCTGGCCGAGTGGCTCACCGGCCACGGCTACCGCGTGCCCGAGCCGATCGTCGTTGCCGACGGCGAGCCGGTGCGCACGGCACTGCATCGCCTGCTCGTCGACCTGCCGGCAGGCGAACGCCCGCGGTTCATCTTCACCACCGGCGGGACCGGCACCAACAGCGACGACACCACCCCCGAGGCGACGGCTGAGTTCATCGACCGGCCCGCCCCCGGCATCATGCACGCGCTGTGGGCCTATGGTCTGCAGAAGCTCGATGAGGCGATGATGAGCCGCGGGAGGGCCGGGCTGTGCGGGCAGACCTTCATCTGCAATCTGCCCGGCTCGCCCGGCGGAGTGCGCGACGGCATCACCGTCCTCGACTCCGTCCTCCACCACCTGCAGGCACAGCTTGCAGACGTCCGCGACCACGACGACTCCCACCGCCACCCTCCTCAGCCGGCCCCCGCCTCGGGACCGGCAACCGGAGTCGTCCACACATCCATCACCGAGGACCCTCTCACGGACGACGCCGCCGCGGCGGTCCTGAGCCCGCAGATGGGCGCGGTCGCGAGCTTCCGCGGGGTCATCCGCAACCACGACTCCGGCCGCGACGACGTCACCGGGCTTGACTACACCGCCCACCCGCAGGCCGGTGAGATCTTCGCCGCGACCTGCGCGGCTGTCGCTGAGGAGTTCGCGGCTGAGTCCGGTGGGGTGCGGATCTGGGCTGCCCACCGGATCGGCAGCCTGGCTGTCGGTGAGGACGCACTTGTAGTCGCGGTCGCCGCCGCTCACCGGCGTGAGGCGTTCGCCTGCTGCGCCGAACTTGTTGACCGGATCAAGGCCGAGGTGCCGATCTGGAAGCAGCAGCACTACGCGACCGGCGGCCACGATTGGGTGGGGATCGGCTCATGAGCCACCCCCGCTATGCGCGGCAGATCACCGTCCCTGGTGTCGGGGTCGCCGGCCAGCATGCGCTCGGCCGGGCGCGCGTGCTCGTCATCGGCGCCGGTGGGCTCGGCTCGCCGGCAGCCCTGTATCTCGCTGCCGCCGGTGTCGGTACGATCGGCATCGTCGATGACGATGAGGTCGAACTGTCGAACCTGCACCGGCAGATACTGCACACCACCGCCGACGTCGGCATCGAGAAGACCGTCTCGGCTGCCGCGACGGTCAACGCGCTCAACCCCAACGTCACCGTCGAGATGCACCCGATCCGCCTCGACGCCGGCAACGCGTACGAGATCATCAGCGGCTATGACATCGTCATCGACGGGGCGGACAACTTCGACACCCGCTACCTCGTCTCCGATGCCACGACGGTCGCCGACATCCCGCACGTGTGGGCCTCGGTGCTGACGACCGGCGGGCAGCTGAGCGTCTTCCACGGCTCCCGCGGTCCGGTCTACCGCGACCTGCTGCCGAGCCAGCCAGCACCCGGGGCGATCCCAAGCTGCGCGGAGGCCGGCGTGCTCGGGGTGGTCCCCGGCATCCTCGGCGTCGCCCAGGCCGGTGAAGCGCTCAAGCTCATCCTCGACTTCGGTCGGCCGCTCATCGGCGCCGTGCTCATCTACGACATGCGCACTGCCGGCTGGGAGCGGCTGCCGCTGCGCGCCAACCCGGCCGTCCGCCGCCCGGCCACCGCCGCCGAGGTGGGTTTCGACCTCGTGCCCGCCCTCAACTGCACCCAGCTGCAGGAGGAGGTCGACGCGCTCGAAGTGCAGGGACGCCCGCTCGTGCTCGTCGATGTGCGCGAACCCTATGAGACTGAAACCGGGATCATCCCCGGTGCCCGCCTCATCCCGGTCGGCGAGTTCACCGAGAAACCTCCCGCCGGCAGCGAGGCGGTTGCTGAACTCATCGACGAGGCGAAGTCCTCTGACGCCGAGGTGGTGCTGTACTGCAAGTCCGGCGCCCGCTCCCAGGCCGCCGCCCGCGTCCTCCTGCAGTCCGGCGCCCAGGTCAAGCACCTCACCGGCGGGATCGACGCCTGGTACAAGCACCTCGACGAGGGGCTGTGATGCGCCGGGTCGTCCGCTCTCGCGTCCATCGCTTCGACGCCTCCGGCGAGGTTCGCGCCCGCGCCGATGCACTCGCCGGTGAGGAGCCGCTGGAAGTCCGCCTCGACGGCGAGCAGTTCACCGTCACCATGCGCACCCCCGGGGACGACGTCGAGCTCGTCGCCGGTTTCCTGCTGAGCGAAGGCGTCATCACGTCGATGGCCGACATCGTCGAGATCGACTTCGCCTCCGGGCTCGACCCCGATGGCAGCCGCAACTACAACGTTGCCGCCGTCCGCCTGCAGCCTGGCGTGTGGGACCGCGAGACCTACGGTGCCCGCCAGGTCTACACCTCGAGTGCCTGCGGCATCTGCGGCACCGCCTCGATCGAAGCCGTCCGCAAGGAATCCGCCTATCCCGTCACCGCGCCGGAACCCGGGTTCATCAATCCATCCGCAGTGCTCGCCCTGCCCGAGCTCCTGCGGTCGCACCAGAGTCTGTTCGATGCCACCGGCGGGGTGCATGCCGCAGCCCTGTTCGCCGCTCCCGAGGTGGGGGAGGCTGACGGGGCACCGGAGCTGCTGGTCCTGCGGGAGGACGTCGGCCGGCACAATGCCGTCGACAAGGTCCTCGGCTGGGCCCTGGAGCAGAAGCTGCTGCCGGCTGACCGGGCTGTCCTGCAGGTCTCGGGCCGGGCCTCCTTCGAACTCGTGCAGAAGGCCGCGATGGCCGGCATCCCGATGCTCTCAGCAGTCTCGGCACCCTCCGCGCTCGCCGTCGACCTCGGTCGCGAACTCGGTGTCACGGTCATCGGCTTCAACCGCGGCACCACCTTCAACGCCTACTCCCACGAGCTGCGACTGAAGGAGGGGCAGCCGTGATGTCCGACGCGATCACCACAGCAGCTGCCGAGCACTCGCACGCCGGTGGTGAGTACATCCACGCTGCCTGCCTCGTCAATGACGACGGTTTCGAGGTCGAGCTGCAAGCACATCACCGTTGACTGCAGCATCCATGAACGCCGATGTGGTACTCAATGACGATGGATCGGCCGTTTCATAGTCGTTGACTGCAACATCCATGAGCGTCGATGTGGTACTCAATGACGATTGGCTTCACACCTGGATGTCGAGCCCGATGTCGAGCACGGCCGCTGAGTGGGTCAGCCAACCGGCGGAGATGAGATCGACGCCGGTTTCAGCGATCGCGGGAGCTGTCTCGACGGTGATGCGCCCCGAGGCCTCTGCTGTCAGGCGGCCGTCGATGAGCTCCACGGCTTCACGCAGCTGAGCCGGCTCCATATTGTCCAGCAGCACCGCGTCGACGCGATCAGAGAACTCCAGCAGCTCGCGCAGCTGATCGAGCGTGTCGACTTCGACTTCGATGGCGGCGAGATGTCCGACCTGGGCGAGCACCTGCTCGACTGCGGCCGTCACGCCGCCGGCCAGCGCGATGTGGTTGTCCTTGATGAGGACCGCATCGTCGAGCCCGGTGCGGTGGTTCACCCCGCCGCCGCAGCGCACCGCATACTTCTCAATCGCCCGCAGCCCCGGCGTCGTCTTCCGAGTGCAGGTGACAGCGCACTTCCCATCGACCGCATCGACGAGCGTGGCGGTCGCAGTCGCGATGCCGGAGAGATGCCCGAGGAAGTTCAGGGCCACCCGTTCACCGCTCAGCAGCGCGCGGGCATCGGCGGTGATCGTGGCGATCTCCTCACCAGCACCCACCCGGCAGCCGTCGCCTTTCGAGACCACCACCTCGGCGGCGGGGTCGAGCAGCTCGAAGGCGAGGGCGGCCAGGTCGAGACCGGCGACCGTCCCGGGCTGGCGCGCGGCAAGGACAGCGCTCGCCCGCATCCCGGCAGGCACCGTCGCCGTCGTCGTCAGGTCGCCTGCGCGGCCGAAGTCCTCTAACAGCGCATTGCGGACGAGATCTTCGATCATCACCTTCGGCAGCGCAGCCAGCTCACCGGTCATGAGATCGCAAGCATCCGGTCAACGGCGGCGCGGGCGCGGTCGGCGACGTCGGGGTCGATCGTCACCTCGTGCTGCATGCCCTCGAGTGCGGCCCGGATGTTGGCCAGCGAGTTGCGCTTCATGTGCGGGCACAGATTGCACGGCCGGATCATCTCGACGTCGCGGATCTCAGCGGCGATGTTGTCACTCATCGAGCATTCGGTGATGAGCGCGACCCGCTTCGGCCGCTGCTGCGCGATGTGGGCGAGCATCTGCGCGGTCGAACCGGCCATATCGCTGGCGGCCACGACGTCGGGCGGGCACTCCGGGTGGGCCATGACGAGTACGCCCTCGTGATCGCGGCGCACCTGCTCGATATCGGCGGCGGTGAACCGGTCGTGGACCTCGCAGCGGCCCGGCCACGTGATGACCTCGACGCCGCAGTCGCGAGCGATGTTCGCCGCCAGGTGCTCATCCGGGATCATGATGACTCGGTCGGTGCCGAGGGACTCAATGACGGCTTTCGCATTGCCCGAGGTGCAGCAGATGTCCGATTCTGCCTTCACCGCCGCCGAGGTGTTGACGTAGGTGACGACGGGAACGCCGGGATTGTCCGCCTTGAGCTGGCGGACGTCGGCTGCCGTGATCGATTCGGCCAGCGAGCAGCCGGCGCGCAGATCGGGGACGAGGACGGTCTTCTCCGGATTCAGCAGCTTGGCGGTCTCGGCCATGAAGTGCACACCGGCGAGCACGATGACATCGGCATCGACTCTCACGGCCTCGCGTGCAAGCGCCAGGGAGTCCCCGACGATGTCGGCAACCCCGTGGAAGATCTCCGGGGTCTGGTAGTTGTGGGCGAGGATGACGGCGTTGCGCTCCTCCTTGAGTCGCCAGATGGCGGCGATGTCGTCTTCCATCGTCGCCCACTCGATGCGGGGGATGACGGAGTCGACGCGCTGGTACAGGTCATCGGTGTCGATCGTCACGGTCGGCATGCGGCTCCTTCGCTCGGATTGCCGGAACTTATTATGCTCAGTATGAGCATAAAGGTGCCTGGGGGCAAACCGGCTGGTCAGCATGGGCGGGCTGGAGGCTACTTCGCGCGGGGGATCGGCAGCTTCGTGCCGGCTGCGGCGCGCTCATCGAAGACGCTGCGGCGGAACCGGACGAGCTTGGCGGGCCTGCCACCGGTGCTGGAGGCGACCTGACCGGAGTCCTCGACGAGCTGCTGCTGGGCCACGAGCCGGCGGAAATTCTGCGTGTGCAGCTCCTGACCGGCGATCGCCTCGACGGCAGTCTGCAGTCCGGTGAGGGTGAAAGTCTCCGGGAGGAGTTCGAAGATGACCGGCTGATACTGGATCTTCGAACGCAGCCGGGCGATTCCGCTGGCGAGGATCCGCCGATGATGCGGGGTCATCGCCCGGCCCGGCACCCTATCCTCGGCGCCAGCCTCGGGCACGAGACCGGCTTCGTAGAGCAGCTCATAGCGGGCCAGCGCCATATCCGGATGCCACGGTCGACCGGCCAGTCCGAAGGCCGCCTCACAGCGCACCCGACGACCGTCCTGGCAGTCGTCAGCTGCCTCTTCAACCCAACGACGGAGAGCCGGCGCGATGATCTCGTCGACGACCTCGGAGCCGTCCCGGCGGTCCTCCCAGGGGAAGAACTCGTACCAGCTGCGCCACGCCTCGGCGCCGGGTTCCATCGTCGTGAGCCCGAGGTAGGAGACTTCGAGGGCGGGACCGGAGCCGCGGTTGCGGTCGGCGAAGGTGTAGAGCTGCTCGATGTAGCCGAGCTCGCAGCCAGTCTGGCGCAGCACCCACGCGCGCATGCCCTCCTGCATCGAGCGGTGGCTGCGCTGCAGCGGACCGGCCGGCAGAGTGGAGCCGCCGCCGGTGGTGAGGGCGAAGGGAATGCCGTCGCGCACGGCGGTGATGACGGCGACGAGGTTGCCGCTGACGAGGTAGGACTGGCCAGCGCTCATCGTCTCGACTCCCTCTCTGCGTGCGGCAGGCGTTCTCCAGTGATTCTACGGAAGGTTATCCGCAACTCGATCATGGATGCTGTCACCGTCATCAGCATCGGCGCCATGACTGGAGTCCTCATCGGTGCCGCGGGCTTCCTCGGCAGGATGAGGCATTTCGAGCACACCGTCACGGCGACGCGCCTCGGCGTCGGAAGCAGGCGAGGTCAACCGCCTGAACGCTGATTGATCAGAACAGCGCGGCGGCCTTGATGACCGTCTGCACGAGTCCGTAGAGCAGGCTGGCGCACACGACACCGGCGAGAACCACGGCGGTGGTGGCGTGGAAGCCGCCGTTCTGCGCGTCCTCATCGCGCATATGCGCCCGCGCCTCTTCGGCTGCCACCGCGTCCGGATCCGGTCGGCCCTGCGCGGCGGCGACGACCTCCTCTGACTCGTGGTGCTTGGCATTAACCGGGCGGACGAGCGCGTTGGCAATGAAGCCGATGGCCAGCACGCCGACCATGATGTACAGCGAGAGGCTGTAGAGATCCTGGCCGGATTTGCCGGCCGCAGCCTGCGACTCGACGACGAGGTTGACGATGAGCGGGCCGGCCACACCGGCCGCCGCCCAGGCGGTCAGCAGCCGGCCGTGGATCGCGCCGACCTGGTACACGCCGAACAGGTCGCGCAGGTAGGCCGGGATGGTGGCGAAGCCGCCGCCGTAGAACGACAGGATGATGAGGGTTGCGATGAGGAACAGGAACAGCGAGCCGCCGCCGACGACGGCCACCGCGAGGTACAGCAGCAGCCCGAGGCCGAGGTAGACGATGTAGATGTTCTTGCGCCCGATGTAGTCCGACAGGCTCGACCACACGAACCGGCCAGCCATGTTCGTCAGCGACAGCATGCCGACGAACCCGGCAGCTGCGGCCGCGGTGATCTGCGGGAAGTAGTCCTGGATCATCGGCGCGGCGTTCTCCAGGATGCCGATGCCGGCGGTGACGTTGGTGAACAATACGATCCACAGCAGCCAGAACTGCGGAGTCCTGATCGCGGAGTTCGCCGAGACGTTCTTCGTCGTCTGCATCGGCTTCTCCTTCACCTTGGAGGGGTCCCAGCCGGCAGGCTTCCAGTCCGGATGCGGGACGCGGATGCAGTAGGCGCCGCCGGTGATGACGAGTGCGTAGACGATCGCCAGGGTGATGAACGTCGGGATGATGCCGTTGACGAGCTGCTCGGGCTCAGGCCCGCCGCCGAAGTGGGCCATGAGTGCGTTCGAGGCCGGACTGGCGATGAGCGCACCGCCGCCGAAGCCCATGATCGCCAGGCCAGTCGCCAGGCCCGGACGGTCGGGGAACCATTTGATGAGCGTCGATACCGGAGAGATGTAGCCGATGCCCAGGCCGATGCCGCCGATGAATCCGTAGCCGAGGTAGACGAGCCACAGCTGTCCGGTCGAGATCCCGAAGGTCGCGACGATGAAGCCGGTGACCCAGCACAGTCCGGCCAGCGCCATCGACTTGCGCGGCCCGGCCTTCTCCACCCAGGTGCCGCCGAAGGCGGCGGAGAGCCCGAGCATGAGGATCGCCAGCGAGAAGATCCAGCCGACGGCCACCTCGCGCACGGCGAAGTGGTCCATGAGCGGAGCTTTGAAGACGGAGAAGGCGTACACCTGGCCGATGCACAGGTGGATGGCCAGGGCCGCGGCGGGAATGAGCCACCGATTGAACTTGGGGGAAGCGACGATGGCTTCGCGGTCGAGAACACCCACTGAGGAGGCCTTTCAAAAGTGGTGGGACACGCAATCGCCGCTCGACTGCCACTGCGGTGTGGGAATGTCGTCGGCGCATGCGCTGGAGCAGTGGTTCCGACGTTATCCAGCTTCTCTGACGCCGGTCAACAGCGTTCGGTTTCAATCCGGTGACGGTTCTCACCTGCGCCGCCGGCCCGACTGACTGTGCGCAGTGGCTCAGTTCTCGATGGCGCGCAGCCGCACTCCCGCCGGGTAGGCGTCCAAGGTGTCGGGCAGCCCGGCGCGCCGGCCGGACATGTAGGTTGCCAGCACCCGCCCGGTCTCGGTGGCTCCCGGCGCCGAGGCGTCGGTCACCGGGGCGAGTCCGAGGCGATTGAGGGTCTGGCGGGAGACGGCGTGCGGGGAGTCGAACAGGGCGCTGGTGCCCGGCCGTTGCTGCAGGATCCGGTCGGCGACGAGCCCGAAGTGCGTGCAGCCGAGCACGATCCCCGAGGCGGTCGGGGGAGTGGCGGTGACCGCGGCGGCGATCGCCTCGTCGATGCGGGCCTCATCGGCGGCGTCGATCGCGTCGGCTAAGCCGTAGCAGGGCACCTGGTGGACGGCGACGCCGGAGGCGAACTCGGCGATGAGCCCCTCCTGATAGGCCGAGCGGGTGGTCGCTCGTGTCGCCCAGACGGCGAAGGCCTCTCCGGTGGCCGCGGCGGACTTGATCGCCGGCACAGTGCCGATGATCGGGGTGCCGGGCTCGTAGACTTCGCGCAACCGCTCCAGGGCGTGGACGGAGGCGGTGTTGCAGGCGACGACGATCGCATCGGGCTGCCAGGGGCTGAGCGCATTGGCCGACTGCAGTGCGCGCTCAGCCACCACCTCGGGGTCGAGTGCCCCGTAGGGCATCCAGTCCGGGTCCATTGCGAGCACGAAGTCGGCGGCCGGGTACTGGTGGTGGAGTGCGTCGGCGTAGCTGACGAGCCCGAGCCCGGAGTCGATGATCCCGATGACCGGGCGGGTGCGCGTTCCGGGACTGGGCGTCATGTCAGGCCTTTCCGTGGTAGGTCGTGCCGATGCCGGCGGGGAAGTCGTTGGCGACCGCGGCATTGTCGCCGGCGAGGCTGTCGGTGCTCGTCAGGCCGGGTGCCGGCACCCGGACGGCCGCAAGCTCGCCGGTCGGCTCTGAGGTCAGGAGTGTGCGGCGCGCAGGTGCCGGTACCGCGCGGCGGTAGGTGAAGTCGCGGATGAGGGAGAAGTGGTCTTCGCCCAGCCCCTGGGAGAACTCGGGGGCGATCATGAGCAGCCGTGAACCGTACTTCTGCTCGAAGTGCGCGCGGGTCTCAGGGGCGGTGAGGTCGTCGTCGATCCAGATCGCGCGGCCCTCCTCGTTCGCGGCGAACCACTCCTCGACGGCGCGGGCTTTCCACCATTCGTGCGGGTCGTTGGCGAACCGGTTGTAGGTGTCATCGGGCATCGGAATGACCTCGAAGCTGGAGCGGAATCCGAGCTTCGGCTCGATTTCGGTGCGGCAGCGCTGCGACCACGTCGACAGCCACACGATGTCGACGAGCCGGCGGCGGGTGAGCCGGTCGAGGAAGCGCACGACCCGCGGCCGGAAATGCAGTTCGTAATGCCAGGCGCGGACCTTCCGGCGGCGTTCGCGCAGGAACCGCAGTCCGGTGACGGGGTAGGAATTCAGCACTCCGTCGACGTCGAGGAACAGGGTGACATGACGGGCGGCACGGCGCGCTGAAGCGCCGGTGTCTCGCAGGTCTGCGATCGTCACGCCATTTCCCTCCTCATCTATAGCCTAGTCCGGGCGCGGCTGCGAGCGAAGCCCCTGGGGCAGAGGCCGACTGTGCCATCATTCGGGTATGACGATTCACGACGCTGGCCTGCACACACTCACCATCGCCGAGGCGGTGGCCGCCTTCCGCACCCAAGACCTCACCCCCACGACGTACCTGGAGGCGTGCATCCGGCGCATCGAGGCCCTAGACGACACCTTCAACGCCGTCATGGACATCATGGCCGAACCCGCCCGCGAGGCCGCAGCCGCCGCAACCGAGGCCTATCGCGCTGGCGGGCGCGGCCTGCCGCCGCTGCTGGGGATCCCGCTGCTCGTCAAGGAGCAGCACGATGTCGCCGGCTGCTCGGCGACCCGCGGGTCGCAGGCGCTCGCCGGTCGGGTCGCTGCCGCCGACCATCCGATCGTCGCCCGGCTGCGGGCGGCTGGGGCGATTCCGTTCGCCCGCACGACCACGCCCGAGATGTCATGTGCGACCTTCACGCAGACCCGCGAGTGGGGCATCACCCGCAACCCCTTCAATCCCGAGCGCACCCCCGGCGGATCCTCCGGCGGCTCCGGTGCAGCGGTCGCGCTCGGCTACGCCCCGCTGGCCACCGCCAGCGACATCGCCGGCTCGACCCGCATTCCAGCGGCATTCTGCGGCCTGCCCGGCTTCAAGACCCCTTTCGGCCGCACCCCGGCCGCCCCACCGCTCAACCAGGACTGGTACCGCGGTGATCACATCCTCGCCCGCACCGTCGCCGACACCGCCCTGGCCACCGGCATCATCTGCGGGCTCGACCCCACCGACCACGGCACCGTTCCGACGCCGCAGCCCTATCCGGGCCCGGACGGCCTCCTCTCAGGCGACCTCACCGGTTTGCGGATCGGCATCAGCCCGGATCTCGGCTGCTACGACGTCGACCCGAATGTCGCCGCCGGCCTGCAGCGTGCCGCCGATGCGCTGACTGCCGCGGGTGCGCAGGTCGCCGATATCGACCTCAGTCTCAGCCTCGCAGACATCACCGACGCCTCGATGGCTCACTACGGGCACTTCCTGGCGGGCAACATCCGCCGCATGACCGGCAGCCGCACCGAGCTGCTCGAACCCTATACGCAGCACTTCCTCGAACTCACCCAGCGCTGGGCCAGCCGGTTCTCCGTCGTCGACTCCCTCGTGATTGAGAACCGCATCCAGACCCAGATCGCTGCTGCGCTCTCCGACGTCGACGCGTTCCTGACCCCCACCTCGGGGGTGGCGAGTCTGGCTGTCGACGACTTCTACCTCGACGGCCTCGACGGATGCGAGTTCTACTGGCAGCGGCATATGACGGTGCCGTTCAACATCGCCAACCGGCTGCCGGTCATGGCGATGCCGACCGGGCTCGCCGCCGATGGCGTGCCGGCGAGCGCGCAGGTCGTCGGCCGTGCCTATGACGATGCCACCGTCTTCCGGATCGCCGCCGCACTCGAAACCCGGCTGCCGGCCCTCACTCCGGAGGTGTCACCGCGGTGACACCGGTGACGACCATGTCGTCGCAGCCGCGCTCACGAGTGCGATCCGGCCACCGCCTCGGGCCCGGTTCACCAGGCGGGACTGTCGGTGCCGCGACGGGCCCGGATCTTCTCCAGCAGTCGGTCTTCAGCATCGGGGCCTGCGTGGATGCCGCCGGGCACGCGGAGCATGAGGATGAGGCCAGCGAGCATCCACATGCCGAACATGAGGTAGGACTGCCAGTCGAGGGTGACCGAGAGCGGGGTGAGCTTCGGGATGTACATGACGAACAGCACCGCGGTGAGCACGACGGCGACGACGCCGATGGCCATGCCGCCGTTTCCGGCGCCGCCGATGCGCATCGGACGTTCCATGTCCGGTTCGCGGCGACGCAGGATGAGGAAGGTGATCGAGACCATGCAGTAGGTCAGCACGATCATCGGCGAGCCGGCGTCGACGGCCCAGCCGAGCATCGCGGTGCCGAGGAACGGGGCGGCAGCGGAGAGCACGCCGATGAACAGCAGCGCGTTGACCGGGGTGCCGTACTTCGGGTGGAGGACGGCGAACCACTGCGGGATCATGCCCGAACGGGCCATCGCCCACATGAGGCGGGAGGAGCCGATGAGGAAGGCGATCCACGAGGTGATGATGCCGGCCAGACCGCCGGCGATGACGATCTTGCCCATGAGGTCCGAGCCGAACATCGCCGCGACCGCATCGGCGGTGGCGAGATCGAGGCCGACGAGCTGATCGGCCGGCAGGGCGAGTGAGGTCGTGAAGATGACGACGAGGTAGAAGATGACGGCCATGACGACGGAGAAGACGACGAGGCGGGCGATCTTGCGCGGCGGGATGCGGATCTCCTCAGCCGACTGCGGGATGACGTCGAAGCCGACGAACAGGAACGGCACGACGGCCAGCACGAGCATGAACCCGCCGACGCCGCCGTGGAAGAGCGGTTGGGTATTGGCGGTGTCGCCGCCGACGAACGCGCCGGCGATGAGCACGAGGGCCACGAGCAGCAGGAAGGACACGACGAAGGTCTGCACCAGCGAGGTCATCTTGATGCCGCGGATGTTGAGCCAGGTGAGCAGCACCGCGGTGATCGAGCCGATGAGCGCCCAGGTCAGGTGGACGTCGAAGCCGGCGACCGTCCACAGGTGGATGTGCTCGATGTTGGGCACCAGGTAGGTCATGGTGCGCGGCACGGCGACGGCCTCGAACATGACGACGCCGATGTATCCGCCGGTGATGCCCCAGGAGCCGAGCATCGCCAGGCGCGGGCCCATGCCGCGCATGAGGTAGTTGTGCTCTCCGCCGGCGTGCGGCATCGCGGCGACGAGTTCGGAGTACACGACGCCGACGAAGCCCATGATGACACCGCCGGCGGCGAAGGCGAACAGTGCACCGAGCGTTCCGGCGTCATCGAGCCAGCCGCCGGTCAGCACGATCCAGCCGAAGCCGATCATCGCGCCGAAGCCGATGAAGAGGACGTCGACCGTGCCGAGCGCCTTGACGAATCCGTGGCCCCGATCCTCGGGTGCAGATTGTTCGTGGGTCATGAATCCAACTTCCTTGTCGCTCTCATCGGCCGAGGCTTCACGTGGCCGAGAAAAATCACCGTGCTGCTGAGCGCAGCGGCCAGTCTGTGATTAGGATTACGCTGTGCTGAGAGAAACGATAACCCATCACCTACTCCGGTCTGGACGGTAGTGTCCCCTCCGGCACGGATCATCGTCGGCTTCGCCGTGGTCATCACTATCGGCACGGCCTTGCTGATGTTGCCTGCAGCCACCACGGCCCCGGGCGGCATCGGCGTCATCGACGCGCTGTTCACCACCACCTCGGCATTCTCCGTCACCGGGCTCGTCGTCCTCGACACCGGCGGGGACTTCACTCTCTTCGGCCAGGTCGTCATCCTCGCGCTCATCCAGATCGGCGGGCTCGGCGTCATGGTCTTCACGATGCTGCTGGCGATGCTCGTCGCCCGCCGCACTGGTCTGCAGCTGCGTCAAACGGTCGCTGCCGAGACGAAGACTGAGGACTTCGGCGGGCTGCGGCCGATGGTGCTGCGGATTCTCGCGTTCTCGGCCGTGACCGAGGCGGTGGTTGCCTGCCTGCTCAGCATCCGGTTCGCCACCCGGTATGCCGACACTCCCGGTGAGGGGATCTACCACGGCATCTTCCATGCGATCTCGGCGTTCAACAACGCCGGGTTCGCGCTGCGGGCCGACTCGATCATGCCCTATGTCGGGGACCCCTTCATCAGCCTGCCGATCTGCCTGGCCGTCATCATCGGCGGGATGGGCTTCCCGGTGCTCACCGAACTCGCCTACCGCTACCGGTTCCCGATGCGCTGGTCGATGACGACCCGCATCGTCGTGTGCCTCACCCCGATCATGCTCGTCGCAGGCACCCTCTTCCTGCTCGCCCAGGAATGGTCGAACGAGGCGACGATGGGTCACCTCAACGGCTGGCAGAAGCTGCTGGCGGCGTTCTTCCAGTCGACGATCGCGCGGACCGCCGGGTTCAACTCGATCGACATCGCCGAGATGCACCCGGTGTCGTGGTTCGGCCTGGACATCCTCATGTTCATCGGTGGCGGCCCGGCCGGCACTGCTGGCGGTGTCAAGCTCACCACCGTCGCGGTGCTTGCGGCGATGACGTGGGCGGAGATCTCCGGCCGGCGCACCGTCGTCCTCTTCGGCCGGCGGGTCTCGCGGTTCGTCCATCGTCAGGCGACGACGGTCATCGTGCTGGCGCTGACCCTCATCGTCTCGGCGACGATGGCGATCATGCTCATCGACCCGCACCTCGGGTTCGATCAGGTGCTCTTCGAAGTCGTTTCCGCGTTTGCGACTGTCGGACTCTCGACCGGGATCACTGGCGACCTGCCGCCGGCTGCGCAGTGCATCATCATCTTGGTCATGGCCACCGGCCGCATCGGCCCGGTCATGCTCGCCTCGGCGCTGGCGCTGCGACAGCACCGCGAGCACCACGAACTGCCCAAGGAACGCCCGCTCATCGGCTGAGCCTCCCCGCCTGCCGACCACCTCCTGAAAGGATCCGCCCATGAATGACACCCACGTCCCGTGGCGTTCGAAGGCCCGCACGTTCTTCACCGGCGACCCGACGCCGATGGCCGAGCACGGTGCTGTCGTCGTCATCGGGCTCGGCCGCTTCGGCGCCTCGCTGGCCCGTGAGCTCACCTCGCTCGGCGTCGATGTCGTCGGCATCGACCGGTCCGAAGCCGTCGTCGAAGCGCTGCGCGATGAGCTGCCGTTCATCACCTGTGCTGATGCCACCCAGGACGCCGCGCTGGCCGAACTCGGCGTCGCTGAGGCCAGCAGGGTCGTCGTCGCCATCGGCACGGACCTGGCAGCGAGCATCCTGACGACTTCGCGGATCATGCGCAGCGGTCATCGGCGGATCTGGGCTAAGGCCATCACCGAAGCGCATGCGGAGATCCTCGCGCAGCTGGGCGTCAAGCAGATCGTCAACCCAGAAGACGATATGGGCCGACGGCTGGCGCACCTCATCCGCGGGCACATGTCCGATTTCCTGCGGATCGACAGTGACTATGCGATCGTGCGCACCCAGCCGCCGGTGCGGGTGCTCGGCCAGCCGCTGAGCGCGCTCGGGCTGCGCGGGACGCATGGGGTCACCGTCATCGCCGTCAAGCATCCCGGTGCCGGGTGGGCGAACACGGACGGTGGGACGGTGCTGGAGGCTGATGATGAGATCATCATCGCCGGTGCCCCCGATGCCGTCGAGCGCTTCAGCGCCCTGGACAAACACGTCTGAGCCTGCGGTGCAGCTGAGCCCGCCGCGACCTCGGCGGCGGGCTCAGCGCAGGTGGACTCGGCGAACGAGTGCTCAGGACAGCGCGACCTCGACGGGGGTGGAGAAGAAGCCGCCTTCGAAGATCAGCCGATCGGGCGTCACATCGGCGGGGACGTCGAAGACGATCGTGCCCGAGGCGGTGTTGCCCGGGTTGATCTCCTCTAGCAGCAGCGAATCCTCCCCGGCGTAGATCCCGGCCTCGGAATCCGAGGAGTAGGTGTTGCCGGCGTCGTCTGCGAGCTTGATGCTGTCCTCGAAGAAGTACTCCGGTGAGCTGGAGGTGTTCTTCACCGACATCTTCACGGTGACGAACTGTCCCTGCGCCTGCGCGTTGAGGAACTCGTCACCGACTGTCGAGATGCCGTCCTCGACGCTGCTGACGGTGATCTCCCAGCCGTCGGTTTCAACGGTGTCGCCGATGCCGTGCGTCGCTGCCGCCGGCTCCTCGTCGGCAGCGTCGGCCTCACCGGCTCCGGATTCCTCGGCCGAGGTGTCGGCTTCCTCCGCAGCGCCCTGCTCGTCGGCTGTCCCGCCGGTGTCACCGGAGGTGTCATCGCCGCCGGCGATCGAGCTGATGATCGCGATGAGGACGATGCCGATGATGAGCCAGAACCACCAGCGCTTGAACAGCGGCTTCTTCTGCTTCACCGGCGGCTGCGCGCCCCACTGCTGCTGGGTGCCCACGGGCGCGGTCTGCCCACCGACCTGCCCGTACGGGCCCTGCTGACCATACGGTCCGGTCTGCGCGTGCTGAGGGTGCTGTGGGCCCGGCTGGCCCGGCTGGGAATCCGGCTGCGGCTGTGCGGGGTCGTAGGGGTTGGACATGACGCTCCTTGATCGAGTCGAGCCCGGTGCCGCCGAGTGGCCGCGCTGCGGGCGCTGGTGGCAGCTGGAGTTCAGCTGCCGGGGTGATGATTCTGACCTCTCCAGCCTCATCGAGCGCCGGGTGCTGCGCGTCCGCCGATCGGCTCGATTGCGCGAGCTCACCGGTGGACACAGCATGAGCCGGTTGGCCGACTGGCAGGTCTGTGCCAGCAGATACGATGCAGTTGTGTCAGGTCATCCACCCCAGCCGCCAAGCCGCTGGCCAGCAGCCCCGCGGTATGCGCCTCCAGCTCACGGTCCGGAGGCGCCTGCTGGCGTGCCAGGATCGCCTGCGCAGGGCAGCGGTGGGCACGCGGGCAGCGCACCGCACGCAGCCACCGCCTCGGGCCCGGCTGCCGCGCCAGCACCTCCGGCCCGGACGGCGGACCGGCAGCTGCCGGGCAGCCGGTTTCCGCGTTGGCTGCGCATCGCCACGAGCATCCTCGTCGGCATCGTCACCTACCTCATCGGCCTCATCATCTCGATGATGGCGCTCATCGCTGCGCCCTGGGCCTTCGATGGCGGGCAGCTCGGCGACCTCGGCGTGATGACCGTGCTCGTCCTCGTGCCGCTGTGGGCAACCGTCTTCGTCCGGCATCGGTGGCCGTGGGCGCCGTTCATCGTCGGTGCGATGCTCGCCGCCGGCTGGGGCGATTGCCTGCTCATGCTCGTCGGCATGTTCCACCTGCTCATCCGCAGCCCCCGTCGGCAGGCTCTCATCGCCGCCATCGCAGGCGGTCTGCTCACGACGATCTCCACGCTCCGGCTGTGCCTGACCCGCACTGAGCTCAACCCGTATTCCATCCTGTTCATCGACCCCGGCATCCAGCCCACCGGGCTCGCCACCGCCGCGCCGCCCCCGGAGTCCGCCACTGCCGTCAACGGGCTGACGATCGCCGTTGCGGTGGTGGCGTTCGGGCTCAGCCTGGGATTCGGTCTGCTGCTGCGCCGCACCCGCCGGATGCAGGCCGTCGAGGCCTTCGCCTCCCATGAAGTCGAGCTCAATGCGGCACTGACAGCCGAACTCGCCCGGCAGTCCGAACGCGAACTGCTCGCTCGCGAACTCCACGACACGCTCTCCCACCGGCTGTCGATCATCTCGCTGCACAGCGGCGCATTGGAAGTCGGCTCAGACTCCGCAGCCGATGTCACCTCCACCGCCTCAGCGCTGCGCCGGGAGGCGCACGCCTCACTTGAGGAGCTGCGCCACCTCGTCGGCGGGGTGCGGGCTGGGACGCTTGCCGGCGTGCAGGCCCGGCGCCACGCCTCGACCCCGCCCAACCTCGCCTCGATGCGGTCCCTGCCTCAGCTCATCGCCTCCGTGCAGGCGACCGGCACCGTCATCCGGCAGACGATCATCATCGAAGACCTCGACAGCGCCCCGACTCCCGTCGACCGCGCCGCCTATCGGATCGTGCAGGAGGCGCTGACGAACGCGATGAAGCACGCGCCCGGTGCGCCGGTCGAGCTGAGTGTGACCGCCTCGGCGGCTGCCGGGGTGCGGATCCGGGTGTCGAATCCGGTTCCCGCGGCCGAGGCGGCAGGCACCTCGGATCTCTCGCACACCGGTTCCGGTGCGGGGCTGGAGACGATCCGCGAGCGTGCGGCCGCGTTCGGCGGGCACGCCCAGCTCGGGGTGCACGGCGGCGAGTTCGTCGTCGATGTCGTCTTCCCGCCGTTCAACCGGCCGGCACCTCCGCTCGCCCCGGCCGACCCTTCGGGCCCCTGACCTGTCTCCATCCAGTGCTCGCACCTCCCGTGGTGCTCCGGAGTGGGCTGGGTCCTCCGGTAATGTTGCAGTCATGACCGACACCGATGCCCAGATTCGCGTCGTCGTGGTCGACGATGATCCGATGGTCGTCACCGGCATCAAAGGCATCCTGGCCGCCGCTGCCGGCATTGATGTCGTCGGCTCGGCGCTCAGTGGCGAGGAGTCTCTCGAACAGGTCGCTCTGCACTTTCCCGATGTGGTGCTCATGGACATCCGGATGCCGGGCATCGGCGGCATCGAGGCGATCGAGCGCGTTGTCAACGGAGCCCGCCCGCCCAGTGTTGTGGCACTGACGAGTTTCGACAGCGACGACTATCTCTTTCGCGCGCTCGAGGCAGGAGCCGCTGGCTATCTGCTCAAGGACATCGGCCCGGCCGACCTCGCCGAGGCGATCCGCACCGTCCATCGGGGCGAGCCGATCCTCTCACCGCATTCGCTGCGCCAGGTGCTCAGCACCGTCGTGGCGAACCGCGATCAGCAGCTGCAGCGCGCCGCCGTCGAGCTGCTGGCCGAACTGACTGACCGGGAGCTGGAGATCGCCGCGCGGGTGGCCGAAGGGCTGTCGAATCAGGAGATCGCTGAGGCCACCTTCATGAGCCCGGCGACGGTCAAAACCCACCTCAACCGGATCAACGCCAAGCTCGACACGAGCAACCGCGTCCACATCGCCGTCATGGTTGAGCGGGCGCGGATGTCCGGGGCTGCCCCGCCGCGGCTGCGCACTGCGCCTCGCCGGCAGCCCTGAGGCTCGCAGCATCCAGGTCGCAGCCGGCCACCGCGTCTCCGGCAGCGTCAGCCTCACTCTCAGCGCGGCCCTCAGCCTCGCCAGCCGTCACGGTCAGCGCGATGAAGTCTCCGCCGGCCCGCTTCACCCGCTCGGCCATGAATGCGCTGATCGTAGGGAACTGCGCGACCGCCTCGGCATCGGCGTGTGCGCCCACCCGGGCGCCGCCGGCGGCCCGGATGGGCTCGGGCTGCTGGATGAGCACGAATCGGCGCGAGCCGCCGTCACGTCTGTTGAGCTCGATGACGGCCTGCGCGGTCGTGCCGGAGCCAGCGAAGAAGTCGAGCACGATCGCCTCGGGGTCGAACATCGTCTGGGAGGCGATGAGAGCGGTGAGCAGCTCGACGGGTTTGGGGTAAGCGAAGATCCCGCCGAGACCGAGGTCGATGAGGTCCTGCCGGCCGGTCTCGCCGAGCGCGCGGATGATCGAGTACATCTTCGAACTCGCCAGATGCGCCGGGGTCAGCCGCGCCACCGCGTGCTTGCCTTCGCCCCATGGCCGCAGCTGGTAGCGCCCGGCAGCGATCCCGGCATCGACCTCGTCCTTCTTCGCCTGTCCGCGCACCGCGACGATGTCCTCATACATCAGCCGCCGCTCGGTTCCGCGCGTGTACTTGCCGAAGCTGACTCTGAGCACATCGTCTTCGATGAGCATGAGCTGTCCATCGATGCGCTCGTACTTGGCTGGCGGTCGCTTCTCGGTGGTGAAGCCGCTGGCCTGCGCGGCGTCCTTGGCCCAGACGTGGATGTAGTCGTGGCCGCGGACGAAGAACTTCGCGTTCCCACCGCCCTTGGCACGCTGGTGGACGAACGTGCCGAGGAAGTTCTCCTCGCCGAAAATTTCATGGCACAGCAACTGCACAGCTGCCGATTCCCGGTCGTCGATCGAAACGAAGATGACCCCGTCGACGCGCATGAGGGCACGGGCATGGACGAGCCTGGGATACATCATCGCCAGCCACGCATCCCTGCTGGTGACAGCGGCATCCGCGCGTACACGATCGGCGTAGCTCAGGCTGCTGCCGGTGTTGTACGGCGGGTCGATGTAGACGACCTTGACCCGCCCGGCAAGCGCGGGCTGCAGCAGCTTGAGGGCCGGCAGATTGTCGCCTTCGACGAGCAGGTTCGCATCCGCACCCACCCCGGTCTCCACCTCGGGTTCCGTGGCCGTCTCCGAGGAGTCGGGAACCTGCCAGCCGGTGAGCCGGGCGCCGGCCGGGGAGTGCACCTCGGCTGCGGCCTGCACACGCAGCGGCCACAGCAGCTGCGGGCGGCCGATCGCTGTCAGCTCCTCGTCAGTCATCTGGTTCATGATACGGCGACGTGCACTGCTCGGACTCACGGCGGGGTGCATCTGACTGGCGGGGTGTGGTG
>NZ_JALXKS010000036.1 GCF_025144725.1 Brevibacterium sp. p3-SID960
TCTCCGCCGGCGCCGAGGTCGTCGCCCAGCTGGCACAGAGCGCTGACGGGTTCATCGCCGCCCGCAGCGGGGATGCGGCGTTCGTCTCCGGGGAGGCCGACCGGGCGCATCTGCACCGGCTGCGCGCCGCGGTCGCCGCAGTCGTCGTCGGTGCGCAGACCGTCGTCGCCGATGACCCGCAGCTGACCGTGCGAGCGGTTGACGGCGAGAACCCGGTGCGTGTGCTGCTCGACCCGCACGCCCGGATCCCAGCCGACCGGCGGGTGCTCACCGACGGGGCGGCCCCGACGCTGTGGCTCGTCGGCCCCGCCGCGGAGGTGCCGACTGACCTGGCCGCTCATGTCACCGTCGCCCGGCTGCCGGAAACCGGTGGCGAACCGGTCTCACCCGCACAGGTGCTGGCGGTCGTGCGCGAGCATGTGGCGGGTGCGGTGCTCATCGAAGGCGGTGGCCGGACGGTCTCAGAGTTCCTGACCGCCGGTGTCCTCGACCGGCTGTTCCTGACGCTGGCTCCGGTGCTCATCGGCGACGGGGTGCCGGGGCTGCGGTTCTCCGGTTCGCCGGTGATGGCCGAGGCGCTGCGGGTGCCGTTCCGCCGGCATCTGTTCGATGCCGATGTGTGCACCGAATTCGTTCTCAGCGAGACCGCCCAGCAGAACACCTCGGGGCTGCTGGAGAGCTGAGTTCAGCGCGGCCGGCGCAGCCAGTGCCACAGCAGCACGGCCAGACCCGGCAGTGTGGAGACGGTGGCGAGCAGCCCATAGGCGGTCGCTGCGCTGACGGCGGATTCGGCCTGCAGAGCCAGGGGTCCGGCGAGCAGCCCGACGGACAGTTCACGGGCACCCCACCCGCCGACCCCGACCGGCAAGCTCATCGCCGCCAGCCCGATGATCGCCACAATCGGCTCAATCCCATCGCCCAGGGCGCGCATCGCGACGAGGAACAGCGCCAGGAGTGCTGCCACGCTGAGCGCAGAGGTCGCCCACACGACCGGCTGCCGGTGGGTGTCCATTCCGCGCATGCACGCCACGGCGGCGATCGCGCATCCAAGGGACACAGTCGCAGCTGCGGCTGCGGCGATGAGCGCCGGCGAGGTGTGCAGCGAGAGGATGACGGCGGCGGCTGCAAAGAGCAGTGTTGTCGCGCTGAGCCGCTCCGCCCCGACCGCCAGGAGCGGTGAGAGCCAGCGGCGGCGCCCGCTGTTGCGGTAGATCGCTGCGCGCACGGCATCGCCGGCCAGCCCGCCGGGCAGCACCATGTTCGCGAAGCTGGAGGCGTAGCAGTCGGCCAGTGCCCGGCCGAACCCGAGCCGGATCCCGCCGGCGGCGGCGAGCAGGCGCCAGCGCAGAGCCTGCGCACCGGTGGCTGCGAACCCGAGCCGGATCCCGCCGGCGGCGGCGAGGATGCTCACCGGCCCGAGCGCGGTGAATCCGGCGGTGAGCGCCTGCGCGCCGATGAGTCGGGCGGTGATGGAGAGCAGCACGACACTGGTGATCACTGCGAGCACCCGCATCCACGGCCCACCCCAGGATTGTGTTCGCGTGCGCGTCGGTGCCTCGGTTGGCGCGAAGGCACGGGGGCCGGTGCGCGTGCGGTCCGCCGAGGTGCCGGGCACCTGGGTCAACGCCCCTCCCCTGGCGTGGCGGGCAGGTCCCCTGGTGAGGTGGGCAGGATGAGCAGATCGCGGTGGTCGACGGTGATGGTGAGTGTCTCGTCAGCCAGCCGGTCGCCCAGCCATGCGGTGAAGAGAGCCGCGGAGCCGGCGTCCTGTTCGCTGGCAGCGGTGACGCGGTCGGTGAGGAATCGAGTGAGGAACGCATGATCCTCACGGGCGCTGAGCTGCCATGGGCTGGCGGTGGACTGCACGCGCATGCCGGCGGCTTCGGCAGCGTCCTGCAGGTGAGAAGCGGCAGCCGCACCGAGCCGGCCCTCGCGCTGCTGATGGGCGGCGAAGGCGCTGGCAATCTGCCGGTCTGCCGGGTGGACGGGGTTGAGCTGCCAGTCGCCGGTGATGGTGAGCAGGAACAGACCCGGCGCCCCGGTCGCTGCCAGCGTATCGATGAGGGCCGCGGCATCAGCCGGGCGCAGCACGTCGAGCACGGCGCTGCCGGTGATGAGGTCGACGGGCCGGCCGACGTCGAGGATGCGCGGCAGCTCGGCGATCGGGGCGCGGCGGGTCTCAGCGCGGCGGTCGGGAGCAGAGCCGATGCGGGCAGCGGCCTGGGTGAGCGCGTCTGGATCGTCGTCGATGAGCAGCCATGTCCTTTCGGTGATGCCGCGGTCGGCGAACGCAGTGTCGAACCAGAGTGCGGAGTTGCCGGTGCCGGCGCCGATGTCGCAGATCCGCAGCCTCCGGTCTTCAGCAGCCGGCACGGCAGGTGCGGTAGTTACGGTAGGCGCGGCAGGTGTGGTCTCCCGGTGGCCTGCCACCGCCTCGAGCGCGGCGTCGACGAGCGGCAGGGAGGCAGTGCGCGCGGCGTTGTCATACGCGATGCGCATGTCGAGCCAGTCCCCGTGTTCGGGTGAGGACGGGCCAGCCGCAGACGCATCCGCTGAACCAGCAGACCCATGCGCTGAACCAGTGGCCGCATCCGCTGAACCAGCAGCCGCGTCGACGGCAGCGAGCAGTGCCGCTGCGGTCTCCTCCCACCCGGGCAGATCCTTGCGGGCGCGCCGCGCCTGCTCCCGCAGCTGGGTGCGGTCATGCTCATCGCCGAGCCATGCCATGAGTGCCTCAGCCCAGGCTCCCGGTTCCGGCGGCAGGGCCCGGCCCGCCTGCAGGGCCTCCTGCGCGCCGGTGCCTGCGGTGACGAACGCGGGGATGCCAGCGGCAACGGCCTCGGTGATGACCATCCCGAAGGTCTCGTGGACCGAGGGCAGCAGGAGCAGATCGGCGGCCGCGAGGGCGGCATCGACACCGTGTTCGTCGAGTTCGCCGGTGATCTTCCAGCTGCTGGCCGGCAGGCAGGTCAGTGCCTGCCGCAGCTGCTCGGCATAGTGAGGTTCGGTGATCGGGCCTGCGAACACGCAGCTGATCCCGGCATCAGGCATGGCTGCCTGCACGGTGGTGAGCGCTTCGGCCAGCAGCAGCTGATTCTTCCGCTCCTCGACAGAGGCGAGGCACAGCAGGCGAGTGCCCGCTGCCTCGGGCACGGTGAGCGGACGAAGTTCGGTGCCCGGCCGGGCGACAGCGGCGCGCAGCCCGTAGAGACCGGCGATGTCCGCTGCGGCGTGCTGACTGGTGACGATGATGCCATCGGCGGCCTGCAGGCAGGCGCGCTCACGAGCAAGAGCCTCGCCACCGCCTCGGCCGCGGGGCAGGTGGACGAGCTGCAGCAGCGGGCCAGCGCACACCGGCGGGGTGCGCAGCGCACATCCCAGCAGCCCGTCGAGGACAACCGGGCCGTCGAGCTCGGTGAGCAGGCCGTGCACGCGGGCCTCATCGGCGGCAGACGGGTCGGGCCAGCTGCCGGGCACGGGCTGCAGGCGCAGCCGGCCGGCGGCGGCGTCGGTGACGGCGCGGTTGTAGCGGGCCCCACCGGAGGCCCGGCCGAGGGCCGGTTCGAGCAGATGGACCGGCCGGGAGCTCATACCTGCCGGGGCCCCGGGTCGGCCGGGTGCAGGGTCGGCGCCGGCGGGACGGTGTAGGTGACCCGCGCGTTGGGGTTCTCGTCCAGGGTCACGGCGATGCTGATGTCGGGCCGGTCGGTGAGTGCTGCGCGCAGGCGGGAGCCGATGTGGGCGGCGATGACCTCGGTCGTCGAGATCTTCCCGGCGAAGTCGGGGTGCTCGTCGAGGTTGGCATACCGCAGCGGGTCGAGGGCCGCGGAGAGGATCTCACCGGCCCGGCCGATGTCGAGCACGACGCCGTGGGAGTCGAGTTCGGCGGTCTCGAAGTGGGCCTCGACGGCGAGCGTGGCGCCGTGCATGTGCTGCGCCGGGCCGAAGAACGGGTCGGGCAGGCTGTGGGCGATCATGATGTGGTCGTTGATGCTCAGGCGGAACATGGCTCTCCTCTCAGCCGGGCAGGCTGCGGTAGTCGACGATGTGGCACAGGCTGGCGGGGTCGGTGAGCACGCGGTCCATGACGACCGGCAGTTCGGACCAGTCGGTGGAACCGGTGATGAGCGCATCGAAGCGCTCGTCATGCAGGGCGTCGAGTGCCTGGCCGAGCCGCTGGGCGCGGGTGCGGCGGGCGCGCTGGCCGGCGGCGACCTGACCGACTTGGCTGGCGATGATCGACAGGCGGCGAGCGTGGAAGTCCGCGCCGAGCGGCACGCGCGGGGCGTCGGTGCCGTACCAGGATGCTTCGACGACGGTGCCGTCGTCACCGGTGAGGGCCAGTGCGGTGGTCAATCCGGCTTCCGTTCCCGAGGTGTGGATGACGATATCGCAGTCGCCGCTGGCCTCATCTGGGGTCGCGGTGGCCAGGCCGAGGCCGGTGAGCATCTCGCGGCGTGCGGCGTCGGTATCGATGACTTCGAGCCGGGAGAGTCCCATCCGGTCGGCCAGCAGCGCGGTGGAGGTGCCGATCATGCCGGCGCCGATGATGGCCACGCGGTCCCCGAAGCGCGGCGGAGCCTGCCACAGGATGTTGATCCCGGTCTCGGCCGCCCCGGCGAGCAGCGCACGCGAGGTGGGCACCGCCTCAGGCACGGGGTGGACGTCAGCCGGGCCGACGATGTGGTGAGTGTGGTGCGGCAGCAGCCCGAAGACGCGCTGGCCGAGCTGGTCGGCCGGGCCCTCGTCGATAGCGCCGACGGCCAGATACCCGTAGGAGACGGGGAAGGGGAAGGTGCCGCGCTGAGCGGGGGCGGCCATGAGATCCGCGACTGAGTCGGGGACCCGGCCTTCCCACACGAGGCGTTCGGTGCCGCGGGAGATTGCCGAGACGGTGGTGCCGACCCGCAGCTGCCCACTGGCGGCGTGCGGTTCGTCGACCTCGCGCCAGCGGCCGCGGCGTGCCTCTTCGATCCAGAATTCCCAGGCCATGGTTCCAATGTACGCGCTCGACCTGCAGGTGCGCTCCGCGCCGGCGAGTCGGCTTTCCGCAGGTGGGGCCCGCGGGCTTGAGCTTGAGGGGAGAGAACGTGGGCTTGAGGGGGAAAGTTAGGAAAGTTATTCATGGTTTTCGCGCCTGAAACCATGAATAACTTTGCTAACTTTCCGGATCCTCGGGTGTGGCGGGCCTGCGGTTACCTGACGATGTGCGCAGAGCCACCCATCTGCTGCCGGTCTGCAGCAGATGAGTGGCTCCGCAGATTTGTCTGGACTGCTCTTCAGAGGCGTCAGTGTGCGCCTCTGCGATGTCAGTTCGCGGCGGATTCCTCGTCGCGCTTGTCGAGCTCGGGGTTCATCGGGATGCGCATGTGGCGTTCCTTGGCGACCTCGACGGCGCGGTCGTAGCCGGCGTCGACATGGCGAATGACGCCCATGCCCGGGTCGTTGGTGAGCAGGCGGGTGAGCTTCTGCTCCGCCAGCTCGGTTCCATCGGCGACCGAGACCTGACCGGCGTGGATCGAACGGCCCATGCCTACGCCGCCGCCGTGATGCAGCGACACCCAGGTCGCGCCCGAGGAGGTGTTGACCATGGCGTTGAGCAGCGGCCAGTCGGCGACCGCGTCGGTGCCGTCGAGCATGCCCTCAGTCTCACGGTAGGGCGAGGCGACGGAGCCGGAGTCGAGATGGTCACGGCCGATGACGATCGGTGCGGAGACCTTGCCCTCGGCGACGAGCTTGTTGAAGAGCACACCTGCCTGGTGGCGCTCCTTGTAACCCAGCCAGCAGATGCGGGCGGGCAGGCCCTCGAACTCGACGTACTCATCAGCGGCGTCGAGCCAGCGATGCAGCGACTCGTTCTCGGGGAAGAGCTCCTTGAGCGCCTGGTCGGTGACCTTGATGTCCTGCGGGTCACCGGAGAGCGCGACCCAGCGGAAGGGTCCCATGCCCTCGCAGAACAGCGGGCGGATGTAGGCCGGGACGAAGCCGGGGAACTCAAAGGCGCGATCGTAGCCGGCCTTGCGGGCCTCGTCGCGGATCGAGTTGCCGTAGTCGAAGACCTCGGCTCCCTTGTCCTGGAAGCCGACCATCGCAGCGACGTGCTTGGCCATCGACTCCTCAGCCCGCAGCGTGAACTTCTCTGGATCCTCATCAGCTTCGGCCTGCCAGTCCTCAAGGCTGACACCCAGCGGCAGGTAGGACAGCGGGTCATGAGCCGAGGTCTGGTCGGTGACGATGTCGACGGGCACGTCGCGAGCGAGCAGCTCGGGGACGATGTCTGCGGCGTTGCCGACGAGGCCGACAGACAGCGCACGCTTCTCCTCTTTGGCCTTGAGCACCTTCTCGAGAGCGACCTCGAGGTCGGTCTCGACCTCGTCGAGGTAGCGCTTGGACTGGCGGCGGTCGAGCCGGGACTTGTCGACGTCGATGATGAGGCAGGCGCCGCCGTTGAGGGTCACCGACAGCGGCTGGGCACCGCCCATGCCGCCGCAGCCGGCGGTGAGGGTCAGGGTGCCGGCCAGGGTTCCGTTGAAGCGCTTGCGGGCGACGGCGGCGAAGGTCTCGTAGGTGCCCTGCAGGATGCCCTGGGTGGCGATGTAGATCCAGGAACCGGCGGTCATCTGGCCGTACATCATGAGGCCTTCAGCTTCGAGGTGGCGGAAGTGCTCCCAGTTGGCCCAGTCGCCGACGAGGTTGGAGTTGGCGATGAGCACCCGCGGGGCCCATTCGTGGGTGCGCAGCACACCGACCGGCTTGCCGGACTGGACGAGAAGGGTCTCGTCGGCTTCGAGGTCGTCGAGGGTCTTGACGATCGCGTCGAAGGCCTCCCATGAGCGGGCGGCACGGCCGGTGCCGCCGTAGACGACGAGGTCTTCGGGACGTTCGGCGACCTCGGGATCGAGGTTGTTCATGAGCATCCGCTTGGCGGCTTCGGTCGACCAGGTCTTGGCGGTGATCTCGGTGCCGCGCGGAGCGCGCACGACGCGTTCCGGGTCGTGGCGGGTGAACGTCTGCTTCGCGGCTGCTTCCTTCGCAGCTGCGGTGTCTGGGGTTTCGGATGCGTGTGACGTCGTCATGCGTCTTCCTCCGGCTCTCGGGAGCGCCTGCAGTCAAGCGCAAGGTGGGAACGGTTCTGCTCCCAGTCTGCGCGCAGGCGGAAGCAGCCGAAAGTGAGCCGAAGCACGATCTGTCCGGGATCTCGGACACCCGGCCGCCTCGTGCCGCGACTTCGCTGCCTCAAACCGCGCGTTAACCGCCTCATACCGCGCGTTCATCGTCCGTGCCGCCCCGGTGTCCGCGCTGCCCCGATCCGAGAGCTCGGGTCGCGGCTTGCCCGCCGGCGAGATCTGCGGCTCAGTCGAGGATGATGATGTCGACCTTCCGCGGGCCGTGGACACCCTCGACGCGTTGCAGCTCGATATCCGAGGTCGCCGACGGGCCGGAGAACATCGTCACCGGCCGCCTGTGATCGATGCGGGCGAGCGCCTCAGGCACAAGCTCGACGAGCGATTCGGCCGGCACCACGCAGATGTGGTGGTCGGGGATGAGACTGATCGCACGACGCCCTTCGGCAGGCCCTGCATTGAGGAACACGGTCCCGGTCTCCGCGCATGACACGGTCGAAGACGTCACGACGGCGTCGACCGCGTCGAGTTCGGCGTTGCTGAGCGGCTGATCTGCTGTGTCGACGATCCTCTCACCAGCAGAACCGTCACCGGGCAGCCAGTCGACCGGAAATCCCTCCGGCACAACGTGCCGCGCGTCTTCGCCGAGGAGTTCGGCGATCCGCCCGGCGACCGTCTCTGCGGTTTCGATGAATGCGCGAGCCTTGTAGTCGACGATCCGGTCGATGAACATCTCGCGCACCGTCTGCGGGTCGGCGCTGCCGCGCTGCCGGTAGTCGCGCACGGGTGCGGCCGGCTGCGAATTGTCGGCCAGCGCCCCGCGGATGCGTGCGAGGATCTCGGCCTTCGCCGAGGTGGTCTGCTCACTCATGCTCTCTCGCCTTTCATCCGGTCGTCGTCCGCGCCCGAGGCGGTGGTCGCCGAGGTCTCGGTGCCGCGGGCATAGTCGGCCACGGCGGCACCGGTGGCGTCGTGGTGCTGGATGCCTGTCCGTTCGGCGGCCATGAGCCGGGTGTAGTCATCGGCAGGTGCAGCGAAGCGCGCATGGAGTTCCGCGGCCTTGCCGCGGTTGGCTTCGATGAGAGCTGCGATATCGGCCCGCTGCTCGGGAGTGCGGCGCACTGGGGTGCGCGTGCGGTTGCGCTTCCACCAGTGCCGGAAGGACTGCGCAGGCGGTGCGTCGATGATCCGGTGCCGGGTCCACCCGCCGATGAGGCCGGGCAGGAAGGAGATCTTCCCGTCCCTGCCTCCGAGGATCTTGCCCAGCGGCAGCCCCCGTTCACCGACGCTCAGCAGCCCGGGCTTCGCGAAGGCGGTCTTGGCAGCCGCCATGAGGGCATCCATCTGATCGGGCACCCGACGCGCCACCGCCCCGACGGTGCGCGCAGCCCCTGTGCGGACGGCCGCTGTCAGGCGGGCGCGCCGGGAGACGCCGGAAGCAGAGGCGTCGGTGGCAGGCGGCACGCCCACCGCCTCGGGCGCGGTGCGGCGCGCGTTGTGGCGTGCCTCGACGTCGGCGCCGCGCAGATGGACGAGCACGTCGGGGATGTTGATCTTGACCGGGCAGACCTCGTAGCAGGCCCCACACAGGGACGAGGCGTAGGGCAGCGAGTTGTTCGCCGCGGCTTCGATGCCGGTCATCTGCGGGGACAGGATCGCGCCGATCGGGCCCGGGTAGACCGAGCCGTAGGCGTGGCCGCCAGCGCGCTCGAAGACGGGGCAGACATTGAGGCAGGCCGAACAGCGGATGCAGTGCAGGGCCTGGCGGCCGACCTCATCGGCCAGTGTGGCGGTGCGGCCGTTGTCGATGAGGATGACGTGGAGGTTCTGCGGCCCGTCGCCTGGAGTGACGCCGGTCCACAGGGAGGTGTAGGGGTTCATCCGCTCACCGGTTGAGGAACGCGGCAGCAGCTGCAGGAACACCTCCAGGTCGGCAAAGCGCGGCAGCACCTTCTCGATCCCCATGAAGGTGATGAGGGTGTCCGGCAGGGTCAGGCACATGCGGCCGTTGCCTTCGGATTCGACGATCGTCAGCGTGCCGGTCTCAGCGATCCCGAAGTTCGCCCCGGAGACGGCGACGCGGTTGTCGAAGAACTTCGCGCGCAGGCGCTCGCGCGAGGCGTCGGCCAGGTCGGTGGGCTCAGAGGTCAGATCCGAACGCACGCCGTCGATCTCGCGCAGGAAGATGTCGCGGACCTCGTCGCGGTTGCGGTGGATGGCCGGCACGACGATGTGCGAGGGCTTATCGCCGCCGAGCTGCACGATCTCCTCGGCCAGGTCGGTCTCAACAGCGGTGATGCCGTGAGCTTCGAGGTATTCGTTGAGACCGGTCTCCTGAGTGGCCATCGACTTGATCTTGTTGACCTCGTTCACCCCCTGCTCCTGGATCAGCCGCAGGGCGATCGCATTGGCCTCATCGGCATCGCGGGCCCAGTGGACGTGGCCGCCGGCCGCGGTGAAGGAGGCCTCGAACTGCTCGAGGAGTTCGGGCAGGTCGGCCAGCACGTTCTGCTTGATCGCCGAGCCGGCGGCGCGCAGCTGCTGCCAGTCGGGCATCTCGCTGACGACGGCGGCGCGCTTGCCGCGGATCTTGCGCATCGCGAAGTTGAGGTTGCCGCGCAGGGTCTCGTTCTTCAGATCCCGGGCCGCGCCCGAGGTGAAGGGTTCGTCGGCGAAGAGGTTGCCGCGGCCGTGGCGGATCGTCGGCATCCCGAGGTTGACGGTGGTCATGCGCAGCTCCTTCCGCCCCCGGAGACGGCGACGTCACCGGAGACCTGCAGGGGATTCTCCCGGGTGCTCGCGAGGATCTCAGCGAAGTGAACGGTGGTGATGCCGATCCTCTGCTTCTGTGCGGCACCGCCGATGTTCATCAGGCATGAGACGTCGCCGCCGGCGCAGATCGAGGCGCCGGTGGACTGGATCGCGGCGACTTTGTCGGCGGTCATCGCCCCGGAGGTGCCGGCGTTCTTGAAGGAGAAGGTGCCGCCGAAGCCGCAGCATTCCTCCAAATCGGGCAGTTCAGCGTAGTCGATGCCGGCGACGGTGCGCAGCAGATCGGACTGCCGAGTGCCGAGCTTCATGTGCCGCAGCCCGTGGCAGCTGGAGTGGAAGGTCACCCGGTGCGGGAAGTAGGAGCCGAGCTGGGCGGCGGCATCGGTGATGCCGAGGACGTCGATGAGCAGCTTCGAGAGCTCAAACGTTCGCCCGGCGATGGCCTCCGCCGCCGAGGCGCAGGCTGGGTCGCCGGCGCGGCGAGCGATGTCGGGCTGCTGGTGCTGCAGGGACACGACGCACGAGGCAGAGGGGGCGACGGCGACGTCGTAGTCGTAGTCGGAGAAGGCCTCGACGTGGTTGCGCACGATGTCGTAGGCGTCTGCGAAGTAACCGGAGTTGACGTGCATCTGCGAGCAGCAGGTCTGCTGGGGCGGGAAGACGACCTCGTGGCCGAGCCGTTCGAGGATCCGCACCGTGGCCTCGGCTACCCGCGGATACATCGCGTCGACGATGCAGGTCGGGAAGATCGCGATCCGCAGCGCGGCCTGCGCCGATGTCGCGGTTTGCGCCGGTGTCGGGGCCTGGGCTGACTGCGCAGCACCGGGCGGGCTGGGCCGGGTGGCCGATGTCATTGTCTACTCCCCTCTGACGTCCCGCCTGCCGGCAGGAGCTCGACGTCAGCGCCCTCACGGTTCCGGAGCGAGGTCGATGCCCGGAGCGGTTCTGGTGAGGTGCTGCTGTGTGCCATCGTACGCCTTGAACCTGACACTGATTTGTGCTCGTCCCGAACGTGTGTAAGCTGTGGTCCCACCACATACTGTAATCTAGCACACAGCCCCGGCACGGACACGTTCACTGCTGAACGCACCTCACTGGCCGCGCCCGCAATCGCGCCCTCCCGTTTCAAGGAGCCCCCGTGGAGAACTTCACCGCAGCCACCGACGCCGTCGGCGGGTCACTGGGCCTGTCCGCCCTTGTCGCCCTCATCCCGCTTGCGACCTTCTTCGCCATGCTGCTCGGCGTCAAAGCCCGCGCCCACACCTCGGCGCTGGCCGCGCTGACCGCGGCGCTGCTCGTCGCCTGGCTCGGATTCAAGATGCCGCTCGGACTGGCGGCCCTGTCCGCGACACAGGGCGCAGCCTTCGGGCTGTTCCCGATCGTGTGGATCATCGTCATGGCACTGTGGTTCTACGAGCTGACCGTCACGTCCGGTCGCTTCGAGGACCTGCGTCTGCTCTTCGACCGCATCGGCGGCGGCGACCTGCGCATCCAGGCGATCCTCATCGCCTTCTGCTTCGGCGGCCTGCTCGAAGCCCTCGCCGGCTTCGGCGCCCCGGTTGCCATCACCGCCACGATGGTGATGGCCCTCGGCGTGGCTCCGCTGCGCGCGGCCATCGCCGTGCTGCTGGCCAACACCGCGCCGGTGGCCTTCGGTGCACTCGCGATCCCGATCACCACCGCAGGATCCCTGACCGGTGAGGACCCGGCGGCGATCGGTGCGATCGTCGGTGTGCAGGCCCCGTTCGTCGCCTGGATCGTGCCCTTCGTGCTGCTCTTCGTCCTCGACGGGCTGCGCGGCATCAAGGACGCCTGGCCGGCAGCGCTCGTCATCGGCCTGTCCTTCGGCATCGCCCAGTGGTGGTCGGCGACCCACTTCTCCTACGAGATGACCGACATCGTCGCCTGCCTCGCCTCGCTCGGCGCAGCCGTGCTGTTCCTCAAGGTCTGGACCCCGCGCGGCACCGCAGAGGTGCGCGAGCGCCTCGGCGTCACCGCATCGGTGAGTAACGCCGAGCTCAAGCCGGTGCGCGTGTGGATGGCCCTGCTGCCCTATCTGCTCGTCGTCGCCTTCTTCGCCGTGGCGAACATGTGGAAACTCGGCATCGATGTCCCGGCCGCCCTGGCGTCCACCACCCTGGAGATCCCGTGGCCGGGGCTGTCCGAGCACCTGCTCACCGCCGACGGCTCGGCCGTCGCATCCACCACCTACAAGCTCGCCTGGCTGTCCTCACCGGGCACCATCCTGCTCATCACCGGACTCGTCGTCGCCGCGATCTACACGATCTTCAGCGAACACGGCCGCTACCGCCTCGGGATGGGTGCAGCACTCGGGCTCATCGGCACCTGCGCCTGGCGGATGCGGTGGGCGGCACTGACGATCGCGGCCGTGCTGGCGCTGGCCTATGTCATGAACTTCTCCGGCCAGACCGTCTCGATCGGCGCCTACCTCGCGTCGCTGGGCGCGATCTTCGCCTTCCTCTCTCCGATCCTCGGCTGGCTCGGCACCGCCGTCACCGGATCCGACACCTCGGCCAACGCCCTGTTCTCCAACCTGCAGCACACCGCGGCGACCAACGCCGGGATCGACCCGAAGCTGCTGCTGGCAGCCAACACCTCGGGCGGGGTCGTGGGCAAGATGATCTCCCCGCAGTCCCTGGCGATCGCAGCGACGGCGGTGCAGATGGAAGGCAAGGAGTCCGAGATCTTCAAGAAGGTCATCCCGTGGAGCATCGGGCTGCTGTTCATCATCTGCAGCCTCGTGTTCCTGCAGTCGAATGTGCTCTCGTGGATGCTTCCCTGAGCATTCACCAGATGGGCCCCGAACGCCGCGCTCCCGCGAAGTCCTATGCCGCCATCCTCGACGCTGTCGAAGACCGGCTGCGCTCAGGGCAGCTGCGCATCGGCGACCGCCTGCCCTCGGAGCGGGCGCTGGCTGAGGAGTTCGGCATCTCCCGCAACTCCGTGCGCGAGGCGATCCGCATCCTCGACGCCCTCGGGCTCGTGCGTTCGGGGGTCGGTTCGGGGCCGAGCGCTGGGGCGATCGTCATCTCCGAACCCTCGGCCGCACTCGGCTGGGGGCTGCGGATGCACCTGGCGTCGAGCTTCCTGCCGGTCGTCGATGTCGTCGCGGTGCGCCTACTGCTCGAAGCCGACGCCGCTGCTGCTGCCGCCCGGCGTGAGGCCGTCTCCGACCCCGAGGCGGAACAGACTCTTGCACGGGCCGCTGAGATCCTCGCTGCGCTCGATGATCCTGCTCTGCCCGATGAGACCTTCCACGAACTCGATGCGCAGTTCCACCTGACGATCACCTCGCTGGGCGGCAATGAGGTGACGACGACGATTCTCGGCTCGCTGCGCCAGGCGACCGTCGGCTATGTGCAGGAGGGGGTGCGGCTGCTGGCCGACTGGCCGCAGGTCAGGCTGCGCCTCCAGGAGCAGCACCGGCAGATCCTCGCCGCTGTGGCGGGCAGCGACCCGCCGACCGCCGCGGCCGCCGTCAGCGCTCACGTCGAGTGGTTCTACCGGATGGCCTTCGAGCACCTGGAGGGGTGAGGCGCCACGGTGCTGAAGACCGGCAGACCCCTCCCGCCCAGCAGCCCGGCTGACTCCGCTCTAGGATAGATGCCATGAGCGTGCTGGCAGAGACGCAGGCGAACCGCCGCCTGATTGCAGAGGACTCCACCTGGTCTTTCCTGCGCAGCGACAATGTGTGGTTCGCCGCTCCGATCCTGCGCACACACCTGACCGGCACCACGGTCCGGATGGCCGCCAGCGACCTGTTCGACCTCATCGACGCCGACCTCGATGCCCTGCGATATCAGGGTCACACCATCATGGGCACGGCCCGCAGCTACTGCGAGCAGTGGCGACGCGACGGAATCCTCATCCGCCGCAGCGTCGAGGCCATCCGGGAGGAGACCTTCGAGCTGTCCCCAGCTGGGCACATCGCCCTGCAGTTCGTCGACCGGCTCGATTCGGACCGCACCTCGGTGACGCAGTCGCGGCTGGCGACGATCCAGAATCGGCTCCGCCAGCTCGTGCGCGACACCGACCCCGATGTCGAACGGCGCGTCGCAGCCCTCGAAGCTGAGCGTGATCGCATCGACGCTGAGATCGACGCCGTCCGATCAGGGGAGGCGCTGCCGGCTGATGCGGCTTCTGCTTCCGAATCGGCACGTGACGTCTCCCAGCTGGCTTCCGAGCTGCCCGCTGACTTCGCCCGCGTGCGCTCCGAACTGGAGAGCATCAACCGTTCGCTGCGCACCCAGCTTGTGGAGGAAGCCGACCAGCGGGGAACTGTGCTGTCCGATGTGTGGCGCGGTGTCGACCATCTCGCTGAATCCGAGGCTGGCCGGTCGTTCGACGGCTTCGCTTCGATGCTTCTCGACACTGAAGCGGGTTTGGAGTTCGAAACGAACATCACGGAGCTGCTCGGCCGGGATTTCGTCGATCGCCTCGATCCTGCGACAGTGACGTTCCTGCGCCGGCTCGTTCCGATGCTCCAGGATCGTGCGGCAGAAGTCGGCGATGTCATGACGGCCCTGACGCGGTCGCTGCGCCGGTTCGTGCAATCGAGCGAATTCGCCGAAGACCGCAGTGTTGCAGCAGCCATCCGATCCGCGCGGTCCTTGGCGGTGCAGGTCGCCGCCGAGGTGCCGGTGTACGAACGGCTGAACATCTCGATCGCCCGGCCGTCTGTCGAGCTGCGCTCCGTCGGCTCCCTGCGCCTGCATGATCCGGCTCTGGCCCGAGTCGCGGATGAGGTCGAGTCACACACCACGGGCACCCTCGACGCAGCTGCACTGCGCTCCCTCGCCAGGGAGGCCGATATCGACATGAAGGAGCTTGCCGAGAACGTCAACGCCGCGCTCTCCGCTCACCGCGCGGGTCAGCTGCCTTCTGCCCAGGAGGATCTGCCGGGAATCGGAATCGGCGATGTCCTGGGATTCCGTCCGGCCACACAGGGGCTCGGCAGCGTCATCGGGCTCATGGATCTCGCGCTGCGCTACGGCAGCAGCGAACCCGATGAGTATGAGACGCTGCGCTGGGTGTCGGTCTCCGGTGCCGAACGCAGCGCCGAGGCGCTCTGCTTCCGTTTCACTGAGCCGATCCCGGCCCTCAGGCGCACCCGTCGCACTCGTGAAGGAACGCATGCCCAGCTCTGAAGCCAGTCGTGACGCACCTGCCGTGCCCGAGGCACCGGCCCGGGAGCCGGAAGCGAACCCGGACCAGCTCTGGGAGTACGACTCTGGAACTCTCAGCGCCGATGCCCGGCGCGCACTCGTCCGGCTCGTGCAGGGGCCCTACGTCTCAAGCCAGTCCCACCCGGCGCTGTGGCGGGCGACCCTCAATGGTGAGAAGGTGCTGCGCTCACGACTGGCGGATATGTTCTTGGAGCTCATCGTTGATGAGGAGAGCGGGATCGCGTTCGTGCGCAATGTCGGCGCCCCGGAAGCAGAAGCCCCGGCGGTGGTGCGCACACACCAGTTGACGCTGCTGGACTCTGCTCTCGTGCTGCAGCTGCGCTATGAGCTGCTGCGCGTGGACCGCGGCATGCGGGCGATCATCGGCGAAGAGGAGGTACGCGATTCGCTCAGCGTCTTCGCGGCCAAACAGGATCTTGACGACGTCATGTTCGCCAAGCGCTTCAACGCATCGTTCAGGAAGCTCATCCAGTACGGCATTCTGCAGAGCACGAATACCGAAGGACGCTATGAGATCTCACCGGTGCTGCGCCTGATCTTCGGTTCCGAGCAGATCCATGCCCTGACCGCGGAGTACCAGCGGATCCTCGGTGAAAACCCGTCACAGCCGGAGGGTGCCGCGGATGAGGACGGTGATGAGTCATGAGCAGCGATGCGCTCTTCGATCTGCCCAAGCAGCCGACGGCCCCTGCACCGGCGCTGGCAGCGACACCACGCCGCCAATGGCGTCTCAGCCGGCTGGAGGTGATCAACTGGGGCACATTCTCCGGCCACCATGCCGTCGACGTTCCGCCCTCGGGCCTCGTCTTCACCGGCGACTCGGGCTCCGGCAAGTCCTCGCTTCTCGATGCGATCTCCACTGTGTTGACACCCCGGGTGAAGCTCCGCTACAATGCCGCCGCGCAGGACCAGTCCGTGCGCTCCTCCGACCGCACGATCGTCAGCTATATGCGGGGCGCCTACGGCGCAGCCGAAGCTGATGACGTCGATGAGATCCGCACGACCCACCTGCGCACTGGCGCGACCTTCTCCGGCGTCCTGCTGCGCTTCGACCGGCCGGATGAGGAACCGGTCCTGCTCATCAAGCTCTTCAAACTCAACGCCGGGCAGATGACTGCCAGCGACGTCAAGGAGATCTGCATTCTCACCCGCTCCGATGCTGCGCTGCCGGACTTCAGCAGCTATCTGACCGGTGCGGTGGCGGTGCGGAAACTGAAGAAGGACTTCACGTCCGCATTTGTCACCGACAAGCACTCCGTGTTCCAGTCGCGGTACCGCGCCGCACTCGGCATCGCCTCGGATGCAGCGATGAACCTGCTCCACCGCACGGTCGCAGCGAAGAACCTCGGCAGCCTTGACGACCTGTTCCGGATGTACATGCTCGGTGAGCCCTCGACCTTCGCGACCGCCGATCGCGCCGTCGAACAGTTCTCGCAGCTGTCCGACGCGCACCAAAGCGTTGTCACTGCACGCCTGCAGCTGCAGGCGCTGGAGGAGATCTGCGCTGACGCAGATGCCTATGACGACGCGACGGCCCGAAACACCGAGCTCAGCTCTCTGCTCTCCGGACTCGACCAGGTGGCCAGCGCTCTGACGCGCGAACTCGCCGAACAGGAGCGCAGGAGAGCGCGCCGGCGCCTGTCGGGTGCCGAAGCCGCCCTCGCGAAGGCGCGCGCGGATGTCGAGGAGGCCACCCGCGATGTGGACCTGGCCCAGGCTGCACTGCGGGAGGCCGGCGGCGGTGAACTCGCCCGGCTCGCAGACCAGCTGACGGCGGCCAGGCACCGCCAGGACGACGTCGACCGGCGCCGCACCTCGCTGGCCCAGCGACTCCAGCGCGCCGGAGTCACCACCCTGCCGCAGACGGCCGAAGAGTTCGACGAACTGCTCGAACAGCGGTCCGACCCAACTGAGGAATCTGAGCGCACCCACATCCAGACCGCCGAGCACGAAGCGGCCGAACGGCACCGGCAGGCAACGGAGCGGCTGGCGGCGCTCAGAAGCGACCTCGAGGCCGCCAAAGCAGAGAAGTCCAACCTCGACAGGCCGCTGCTCAACGCCCGGAAGCTGCTGGCCCAGCAGCTGGATCTCAGCTATCAGGCACTGCCGTTCTGCGGTGAGCTGATGGAAGTGCGCGGGGAGGATGCCGCCTGGCGAGGGGCGATTGAGCGGCTGCTCGGCCCGCTCTCACGTACAATGCTCGTTGACTTCCGCTACGCCGGGCAGGTTGCCCAGACACTCGACTCCATGCATTTCGGAGTGCGGGTCGTCGTGCAGGCTGTCCACAGCTCCAGTCCTGCTCCCCCGTCGATCAGCGACTCCCGGTCTCTGGTGCACAAGGTCGATGTCCGCAGTGATTCGCCGTTCGCTGCGTGGATGCATCACACGCTGTCCACGCGATTCGACTACACCTGTGTCGATGAGTCCGCAGAATTGGCGCAGGTGGAGCGCGGACTCACTCGTGCCGGGCAGGTCAGACGGCCAGGAGACCGGTTCGAGAAGGACGACCGCACCCGGGTCGACGATCGCAGCCGTTGGGTGATGGGCTTCAGCACCGTTGAGAAGGTCACGCAGCTGCTCGAAGCCATCAGCGCCGAGCAGAAGACAGTCGCAGAGACCAAGGACCGGCTCATCCGAGCCATCGACCGGCGCGATGCCGATGCCACCAGGCGCAGCATCCTCGAAGAGCTCGCTGATACGCCGTGGTCGGAGCTCGACGCACGGGCAGCACAAGCCGCAGTCGCTGGCGCCGAACGGCGCCTTGAGCAGACGATCCGCGGCAACACCGATCTTCAGGCAGCGCAGGAACTCGTCAGCACCGCAACCGCCGCCCGTGAGACGGCCCGGGAAGCCGAAAACGCTGCGCAGACCGACGTGATCGAGCTCCGAAGCGTGCTCACACGCCTCGATGAGGCCGTTGCCCGGGCAGCGGAGGCCGGCGAAGACCCCGAACCGGATGCAGCTGTGGCAGATACCCTGCGCTCCCGGTTTCACGAACGCCGGCGCCGGCTGAGCGTCGATGACATCGCCACAGTGAAGAACGCCATCGAACGGCAGCTGCGCGAAGACCGTGATGAGGTCCAGAAGCAGCAGCACCGCGCAGAGGCCGGTTTCGAACGCCGCACCCACTCCTTCCTCAGCCAGTGGCCGGCATTCAGCGCTGACGTCGAGCGCTCGATCCGCGACCGGGACGAATACCGGCGGCGGCGCACTGCTCTGCACAGCGACGGGTTGCCTGCACATGAGAAGCGCTTCCTGGAGATGCTGCGCACCCAGTCGACCCGCAATATCGGCACGCTGAATGCGCAGATCAGCCGCGCCTTCAACGAAATCAGGGAGCGCATCCACCAGGTGAACCAGTCGCTGAGCGGAAGCCAGTTCGACCGCGGAAGGTATCTGACGATCAAACCGAAGGAGCGCCGCACCGCGGAAGTCCAGACATTCCTCGCAGAGCTGCGCGAGATCACCACCGATGCGATGACATCGCTGACACCGGAGGCCGCAGAAGAGAAGTTCGCGCTCATCAAGAAGGTCATCGGCCGCCTCGGCTCAGCTGAACCAGCAGACCGGCGGTGGCGCACCGCCTGTCTCGACACCCGTCGGCACGTCAGCTTCCTCGGCGTGGAGACTGATGCGAACGGCGAGCCGATCCGAGCCTACGAATCCTCCACCGGGCTCTCCGGCGGACAGCGCCAAAAGCTCGTCGTGTTCTGCCTGGCCGCTGCCCTGCGCTATCAGCTGACCGATTCTGCCGAAGAGCTGCCGGAATTCAGCACCGTCATGCTCGATGAAGCATTCGACAAAGCCGATGAGACCTTCGCCCGAATGGCACTGGAGACCTTCGTGGCCTTCGGCTTCCAGCTCATCCTCGCCACACCGAAGAAGCTGCTGCCGATCCTCGAAGACTATGTGGGTGCGGCCGTCAAGATCGACATCAGCGACAACCGTGACTCGCGTCTGGCAGCCCTTCAGTGGGAGCAGAGCGGGGAACCGGAGTGAGTGCCCGCCGCCGGTCCAGCGCGCCGCACAGCATGGTCTCACCCGATCAGGCGCGCGAGGCAGTCGCCGCGAAGTTCCGGCTGCACAAGCGGGCGTGGGCGCTCGGTATGGCGGATGCCGACGTCTCTCTGCCGCTCAAGCCGCCAGCGGAGCCGCAGACCAGCGCGAAGCTCGATGCGGTGATGTCGTGGATCCGAGCGTGGGAGGCTGCTGGCGCGCAGCTGCCGGAGCATGCGCACCTCGACTGGGCAAGCCGGCGGTGGCGCACCTGGGGACGGCAGCGGCTGCCGGTGCGTCTGCGGCTCACCACGCCCGAGGCGGTCGCCGCCTGGGCAGGTCAGCTGCGGGAATGGCGCCGGCTCACCCGTGCCGCCGACATGCTCGCGCAGTGGGCTCAGGACGCGGTCCCCCTCACTGTGCTGCGCCGCGTCCTCGGAGCCGCTGCCGAACTCAGCGCCGACGACCATCAGCGACTGCTGGCTGTTCTCACCTGGCTGCGGGAGAACCCCCGCTCGGGACTGTTCATCCGCGAGCTGCCGATCGTCGGCGTCGACTCGAAATGGCTGGAGACGCATCGGGGCGTCGTCTCCCCGATCATCACCTCGCTCACCGGTGAAAGCAGCCTCGGCTTCCGCACGGCTGAACCGCGCATACGCGTGCGGCTCCTCGGCACCGGCGACCGACCGCACCTGTTCGCGGGCCTGCGCGATATCGAAGCTCCGGCGTCTGAGATCGCACAGCTGCCGGTGCGCCCGAAACTCGTCATTGTGACGGAGAACCTCGCGTCGTTCCTCGCGCTGCCAGCACACGGCCGGTGGGGAGACGCGGTAGCCGTATTCAACCCCGGCTACTCCGGTTCAGTGGCTGCCCGGCTGCCGTGGCTGTCCGGTGCGCGTGTCCTCTACTGGGGAGACATCGACACACACGGCTTCGGGATCCTCAACCGCTTCCGCACCCACTGCCCGCACACCGAATCGGTGCTCATGGACAGCCGCACGCTTATCGATTTCCAGCACCTGGCCGGAACAGAGCCGGCACCGCTGCGGGTTGCCCCGGAACATCTGGAGACCCTTACGGCTGGCGAGCGCGAGATGGCGGCGCAGCTGCATGCCAGCGGCTTCCCGCGCTTGGAGCAGGAGCGGATCGAGTGGTCCTACGTCCTCACCGCCATCGATGCGACAGCAGCACGCTCCCTGAGCTGAACACTCACCGCTCACGGTCGGACTCCTTGCAGCTGGCTTTGCAGCGCAGCGCTGCGGGCACGCACAGCCCGAACAGCGTCAGTCCGGCTGTCAGCACGGCTGCGATCTGCACAAGCAGCTCCCAGCCGGCTGCGGGCTGGGATGACCACGGTCGGATGACGAAGAGTCCGCAGATGACGACAGCACACACCAGCAGCGTGACGGCCCGCCACCTGCGCTTGAGCATGCGCCCGATTCCCATGAGCCGACCATAGCGAAGCCACCGGCCCGTCACCATAGCGAAAGGCGGCGGCCGGCACAGGTGCCAGCCGCCGCCTCGGGCGCGGTTGCGGGCGCTGGGACCGGGTGACTCTCGCCCCGCGCGTGCTGGGCGAGCCTCAGCCGATGTAGCCGCGGCCACCGGCCATGAGCGCGACCTGGTCAGCGGGCAGCCAGAATTCGCCGACGCCGCCGAAGTTCGCCGGATCGGCGACCTTGACGGTGCGGTTCTCGGCGTTGTAGCCGACGACGGTGAAGAAGTGGTAGATGAGGCCCTGGTTCTTCGGGTACCAGTCCGGGGAGGCATCCGGGGCGGTCATAATGTTGACGATGACCGGATGGTCACGGTCGATGTCGTACTGCACATCGTGCCAGAACAGGTCCTTCTGCTCCTGGGTGGGCGTCTCCGCCAGCCCCTTCGTCTCGTAGAACGTCGAACCGAGCCGGGCGTTCATCACCGGTTCGATCGCGCCGAAGTTCGTACCGGCCTCGGTGGTGCCGGCCTGAGCGGCGAGGTCGTCGGCGGCGACGTCGTGGCCGAAGGCCGACAGTGCGATCCGCATGGCGAACGGGCCGCAGTTGTAGGCGGTGCTCTGCTGCTCCCAGCGGTAGTCGAGGACCTTTTCACCGGCCTGGGTCTCGACCTGGGTGGCGACCGCCGCCGAGGCGGGGGCTGCACCGGCTGACGGAAGCACGGCGGCTGACGTGCCGAGCAGGCTGCCGATGGCCAGGGTGCCGGCGACGATGAGGGTGGGGACGGTGCGTGCGTAACGCATGGGGATCTCTCCTTGGGTGGGGTGTTCGAGGGATGATCGGGGCGGTGGCGTTCAGCTGAGGTGGAGGGGATGGCCGAACAGCTCACATTATTCATGGAAGCAAGACGGGGTGTCTGCGTCAATGGATTCGGCACTGCACCTTTGGGGTAGACCTACACGAAGGTTGCAGTGAGCCTCAGCGGCTCCATGACGGTGCTGCGTCCATCGATCGGCAGGTGGCCTTGGACGAAAATCACAGCCGATCATGCGGCTTTGGGGATCGACGGTCTGCGCGGGGCGGTTAGGGTGGTGCCAGGCGAGACATCAATGGAGAGCTCGCTGGCGAGAGGAGCTGCGCCATGCGCACCGCACGTGAAGTGCTCGCCTGGCTGAAGTTCCTGCAGCCGGGTGTGACGAAGACCCAAGCGGATCTGCTGCTCGTGTGCGCGCAGGCCTGGTGGCTGAAGTGGCACGAGGTGCCGCTGTTCGAAGACGAGACGGTGATCGGCGAATACGGACCCTATGTGGCCGCCGCCCATGACGGGTTTCCGCAGGCGATGCCGCGGCGTCCCGAACTCGACCTGCGCGAGCAGCTGGAGTTCGCGGCGATCATCGGCCATTACATGAGCCTGCCGACCTCCAGGCTCGTCGACCTCGGCCGGCTGGCAGTCGACGGGCGCACGAGCGGGACGCTGACGCTCGGTGAGCTGCGCGAGATCGCCACACGTGAGGCAGATGCCTGGGCTGCGGCCGGCGCCGAGGCGGCAGCCCAGGTGCCGCAGCGGCCCACCTCGGATGATGTCGAGTCAGCCGAGCAGCACATCAAGGCCAAGGAGCTGCGCCGTCAGATGGCGCTGCGCGAGCCGAGCTTCGGCGGCGGCGCCTCCCCTGCCGCGACGGCGGCGCTCCAGGAGCCGGTGCTGCGCGACCCGCTCGTCGGCGAGCACTGAGGCGGCCGAGCGCACAGGGTCAGTGCTCGCGCAGCCGTTGAGTCCGCTGCCCGATCGACTCCTGCAGGTCAGGTGAGGCTGAGGGGTCGGGTGTCTCCGCGCTGACGGCTGCGCGGATCTCTTCGAGGGCCTCGGTGACGATTCGTTCGGCATCGCTGAGGTTCCACGAGGAGAGTTCGCTCACGAGGCTGCTGTGGCTGAGGTCGGCCAGCCGGTAGTGCCGGTCGACTGTCAGCGCCAGCCAGCCGTCGGCATCGCGATGCTGAGCCATGGGCACCATGTCGTAGGCGGGAGCTAGCAGCGTCTTCTGGTCTGGCAGATGCATGAGACCGAGGTTCTTCGCGTGCATATCGAGGTTGCCGATCGCGCAGCACAGGACGACTTGACGGGCCAGCTGGATGAGCTCTGACTTCGGGCAGCGACGGCGGACGGTCTCAGCGATCCGTCTGAGCGTCACCGCTCCGCCGACCTCCTGGTATTTCTCATCGCCGGCAGCTCCCAGCGCCTGGTTGAAATCCTCCTGGTGGAGCCGCTCACCGCGAGTGTTCCGGTCGAAGCGCTCGATGACGAGCGCCGGCAGCTCTGCGAACGCCGTCAACTCGACTCGGTAATCCGCCAACCCGATGGCGCGGGCCAGGCGCCAGCCGTATTCCTCATCGCCGATGACCGTCGGGTGCGCCGAGAGGCTCGGCTTGATGATGTGCGTTGAGGGATAGCCGCCTGCGACGCGATGCCACCGACCGTCTCGCTGAGCCAGGACAATCTTCGGCTGCACACCGGCCAGCGAGGTCCTCCCCGACCGTCGTCTGTTCGCGAGCGGGTCGGCCTGCGGGCTTTCGAGCAGTGACCGGATCTCGCAGTCGCTCACGGGACGGGCTTCGGGCGTCGGAGGTTCACTGGGGTCGTCGGCGTCCCAGATCTGCACGGCCCCTGCGATGTCGCGACCGTAGCGGGCGAGGAACGCCGGCGTATCTCCTCTGCGGAGGCCGCTGCGCTCAAGCATCCAGGTCAGGATGTCCCCTTCGGGCAGCAGCTCGTTGAAGAAGTTCCGCCGCTTGGCGGCGTGGTGACGCGGCGGTCGATCCGTCAGCGGAACGGCGACTGAGAGCACGTCGCTGTTGATGCCGAAGCGGCTGATGGCTTCTGTGCTCGCCGTGAAATCGAAGTCCTGCGGCCCCTGCGCATCGATATGGCCGACGATCACGCCGTAGAGCTCAACTGCCAGGCGCATCGCCGGTCGTCCATTCTGCACGCAGGGTCACGCCGCATTCCTCAAGCAGAGCGAACAGCCGTTCGGCGTAGAGAGTGTGCTTTCCGGATTCCATGTCGGAGATGGCGCTCTGCGCGATACCGGAGATCCGTGCGAGGTCTCGCTGGGACCAACCTCTGTCCATCCGCGCAGCCTGGATCGTCTCCCCCAGATCCTCTGGGGCGATGATCCTCGACCAGCGGTCCATGGGCACCTCCGACTGTCGCACCGAATTGATCGGATAAACCGGATCATACCAGCATGATCAAGAAATCCAGATCAGGAGGGGTTGATCTGGATTCTGAGATCAACTGGTATTCTCCATCTCAGTGACGGGCGCTGAGCAGCGTGCCGTTTCGCCGCCCCAGGTAAGCACCATCCTTCACCACCTGTTCGCCTCCGACCCACACAGCGTGAACGCCCGACGGTGCACGCGTCGGGTCATCGAAGGTCGCGAGGTCGCTGAGATCTTCGGCGTCGAAGATGACGAGGTCGGCACTTCTGCCCGGCGCGATACGGCCGCGGTCTGGCAGGGAGAAGATGTCTGCAGCCAGCGATCCGTCGCACTCACCCTGCTGATGTCTTCGCTTCGTGGCACGATGGTTCCGTGATCTCGAAGCTGCCGCGCGTCCTCGCCCCGGATGTCGATGAATACCTCACCGACGTCATGGCCGAGCGCGGCCGGGACTACGCCGAGGACCAGCGCGTGCGCCGCGTGAGCTGGGATGCCGAGCAGTCGACGCTCAGCGGAGAGGTCGTCGGCAGCGGTTCGAACATCTACCGCGTCGTCATCCGCCTGACGAAGGCTGCGCTGAGTGAGCCGGGCTGCTTCGAACCGGCCAGCGGCGACTGCAGCTGCCCCGTCGGCTTCGACTGCAAGCACGTCGGCGCTGTCCTCTACTCCATCGCCGACTACGGCGACAGCGACGAGATACCGAGCCCGCACACGGGCCCTGAACATGTGATGCCACCACGGGCCGCCACCCCTCAGCACCCCGACGACTGGCGTACGGTGCTGACAGAGCTGCAGGTCCGACGCCGCGCACACGCTGCGCGTCCCGAAGACAGCCCGCTGGCGATCGGCTTCGACATCGAGCGCACCACCACGAGCCGCTGGTTCCACGGCCGCCACCGCAGCCCGCTCGCCAACGCCGATGTCGTCAACCTCTCTGACCTCGACCTCGGCAGCCTCAGCATCACCCTGCGGCCGCTGCGCCGGGGTGCTCGGAACAACTGGATCAAAGGCGGGCTCGGCTGGCGCAACTTCACCCGCGGCTTGGCCGACCCACCCGGGATCCGCCGTGACCACGCTGCGGTACTCAGCCAGCTGCACGCTCAGAACACCACCCGCAGCTACACCTACGGAAGCGACCCCGACACAGCCGTATTCTCTGCCTTCGACTCCTCCCTCGTCTGGCTGCTGCTCGCCCGCGCTCAAGACACCGGCATCGCGCTGACCGGCCACGGCGTCGTCTCCGAAGTGCGGGTCGTCAGCTCACATTCCCCACTCACCCTCACCACCGCCTCGGGAACGGAGAAGACGATCGAAACCGCCGACGTCATCGTCGACGTCGTGCGCCAGCCCGGCGGCTACGCCTTCTCCGCTCTCATCGACGTCGCCGGCACCGTACCCGAAAACGTGTTCCGCATCGGGGACAATGCCATCGCCTTCATCGACCGGCTGCCGGGCAACACCCTCCGCCTGACCCTGGCCGAAACATCCACCCCAGTCTCCGAACCGCTCGGTGAGATGCTCGCCTCCCGCACGACGCTCAGTGTCCCCGGGGACGACGCCGAGGTGTTCTTCACCGAGTTCCTCCCCGAGCTGCGGGGCCTGGCCACGCTCACCAGCCACGATGCCTCGGCAGAACTGCCGGAGTTCAGGGACCCGCGCCTGCACGTGGAGGTTGTGTTCGAACCCCAACAGTCTCTGCTGCTGATGTGGTCGTGGGAGTACTACGGGCCCAGACGCCGCCTTCCGATCGCTCACAATCGCTGGCACCACCGAGAACCGGAGCTCGAGCTCGCAGTACTCGAGGAGGTCCGGCGGATCTGGCCGACGGCCGCTACCGTCGATGACGAGCATCTGATCGGTATCGAGGCCGCCCAGTTCGCAGTGCGGGTGCTGCCGCGTCTTGAGGACCATCCTGAAGTCGTCGTTGAGATCAGCGGTGAGCGCGTCGACTACACCGAGCTCACCTCACCCCCGCAGGTGCGGGTCACAACCGAGGCGACCGAGGACCGCGACTGGTTCGACCTCGCCTTCGAGGTCACGATCGAAGACAAAAGGGTTCCGTTCGCTCCTCTGTTCGCCGCCCTGGCCCAGCACAAGTCGCATCTGCAGCTTGTCGACAACACGTTCTTCTCCCTCGACCATCCGGCCTTCGACAGGCTGCGCGAACTGCTGCAGGAGGCCGAAGCGCTCGGCGAATGGGAGCCGGAGCGCTCCAAGATCAGCCGCCACCAGGTCTCGATCTGGGATGATCTCGCCGAGCTTGCCGATGAGGCGATCCCGGCACGTGAGTGGCAGGAGTCGATCGGCCGGCTCGGTGCCCTTGAGGAGCTGCCCGCTCCCGAGGTGCCGGCCGGGGTGCGTGCCGAGCTGCGCGGCTACCAGCTCGATGGGTTCCGGTGGCTGGCGTTTCTGTGGGAGCACAGCCTCGGTGGGATCCTCGCCGACGATATGGGCCTGGGCAAGACGCTGCAGACCCTGACCCTCATCACTCACGCTCGCGCGCGAGCTGCTGAGGCCGGTGAGGAGAAACCGCCGTTCCTCGTCGTTGCCCCATCATCGGTGGTGTCAGTGTGGCAGGCTGAGGCCGCCCGCTTCACCCCGGATCTGCGGGTGGCAGTGCTCGATACGACGACGCACAAACGCAAACAGCCGGTTGCCGAGGCGATTGCCGGCGCCGATGTCGTGCTGACCTCGTACACGATCTTCCGCATCAACGGCGAGGAATTCACAGCGCTTCCGTGGGGCGGTTTCGTCCTCGATGAGGCACAGTTCGTCAAGAACCAGGCCGCCAAGACCTACCGCGTCGCCCGTGACGTCCGCTCGCCATTCACGCTCGCGATCACCGGTACGCCGATGGAGAATTCGCTGACGGATCTGTGGTCGCTGCTCTCCCTGACAGCACCGGGGCTGTTCGCCTCACCGGTGAAATTCAAAGAGGAGTACGTCAAGCCGATCGAGAAGGGTGCCGCGCTGTCACCGGAGCCCGGTGTCCTCACCTCTGCGGACGACGATGCGGCGGTGCAGGAGCGTCTCAACGTCGGACGGCAGGCTCGCCTGGAGCGGCTCCGTCGGAGAGTGCGACCGTTCATGCTCAGGCGCACCAAGGATCTCGTCGCCAAAGAACTGCCGGCCAAGCAGGAGCACGAACTGCACATTCCGCTCGAACCCAAGCACAAGAAACTCTATGACCTCGTCCTGCAGCGTGAGCGCAAGAAGGTCCTCGGCATGGTCGGCGATCTCGACAAGCACCGCATGACGGTGTTCCGGTCGCTCACCCTCCTGCGGATGCTCGCCCTGTCACCGCAGATCGTCAGCGACGACTATGCCGATGTGCCCTCCAGCAAGCTTGAGGCGCTCTTCTCCGGTCTCGATGAGGTGCTGAGCGAAGGTCACCGAATCATCGTCTTCTCCCAGTTCACCTCGTGCCTGCGATTGGTCGCCGAGCGGCTTAAGACAGCTGGCGTCGATTACGCCTATCTCGACGGCAGCACCCGCAACCGCGGAGAGGTCATCGACGGATTCCGCTCCGGCACCGCACCGGTGTTCCTCATCAGCCTCAAAGCCGGCGGGTTCGGGCTGACGCTGACAGAGGCCGACTACGTCTTCCTCCTCGACCCCTGGTGGAACCCTGCTGCCGAGGCGCAGGCGATCGACCGCACGCATCGGATCGGGCAGACGAAGAACGTCATGGTCTATCGGCTCGTCGCTGCCGGCACCATCGAGGAGAAGGTGCTCGCCCTGCAACAGAAGAAGGCCCGGCTCTTCGACGCCCTCATGGATGATGGACGCGCTTTCAGCACCGCGCTGACTGCCGAGGATGTCCGCGAGCTGTTCGCCCCGACAGACTAGGCACAGCCTCTCGATAGACTGTGTGTGAGCCGGTCCACGCCCCCGATGGTTTCCAGTCGATCGATGCATCGCGCAACTGCGCGAGACGGCTCATGGCTACGACTGCCCCAGGGAGGACGCCCAATGACCGACGCACCCGAAACCCAGCAGACCCAGGCCACCGACGCACCGCAGGTGCAGCAGTGGGACGAGAAGATCACCCCCGGCCGCTTCGAGAACAAGACCGTCATCGTCACCGGGGCAGGAGCCGGCATCGGCCGTGCCACCGCCCTGCGCATCGCCCGCGAAGGCGGGAAGATCATCGCCTGCGACATCTCCGCCGACCGGCTCGCAGACTTGGAGCAGGAAGCATCCGAGCTGGCGATCACGACTGTCGCCGGTGATGTCAGTGATGACGGCGACGTTGCGAAGATCGTCGACGCTGCCGGCGAGCGCATCGGCGGTCTGGCCAATGTTGCCGGCATCATGGACGACTTCTCCCCCATCCACGACGTCAAGGACGACATCTGGGATGCCGTCATGCGCGTCAACGTCACCGGCGTCATGAAGCTCACCCGTGCGGTCGTGAGGGTGATGCTGCCGCAGAAAGCCGGCAACGTCGTCAACGTCGGATCCGAGGCTGGTCTTCGCGGTTCGGCCGCCGGTGCCGCCTACACCGCTTCGAAGCATGCACTCAACGGGCTGACGAAGAACAGTGCGTTCATGTATGCCGAGGAGGGCCTGCGCTTCAATGCGGTGTGTCCCGGTGGTGTGGCCACCAGCATCGAGGTGAACTTCGGTTCTGACTTCGCTGCCGCGCGCCTGCCGGAGTACTTCGGCCTCGTTCCGGGCCTGCCCTCGACTGCACAGCAGCAGGCAGCGCTCATCACCTACCTGCTCAGCGACGACTCCACCAACATCTCCGGGGCGATCATCGCCAGCGACGGCGGTTGGGCCGGGGTCTGAGCTCCTCCCCCGCACCTCGGGACAGCTGCCGAACCGCACTGGTGCGGCAGCTGTCTTGCCAACAGTACGTGAGCAGCGAGCCGACTCAGCCCCGCCCGACTATCCGCACGACCGCCCGCCGCAGCTCTTCGACGATGATGAAGACGACCGCGCAGCCGATGACGAGCAGCCAGTGCTGGCCGTCAAGCGGCACCGTTGAGAACGCGGTGTTGAGAATCGGCAGATAGACGACAAGCAGCTGCAGCAGCAGGCCGGCGGCCAGCGCAAGCCACAGCCAATGATTGGTGAGCAGGCCGGCGAACATCGTCGTGTGCGCATGCCGAACCGACAGCGTGTTCACCAGCTGCAGGACGACAAGCACGGTGAAGGCGACCGTCCGGCCGGTGGCCGCATCGTCAGCTCCGGCGATGAGCCCGCCGGGCAGGCACGCATCCAAGGCGAGCAGCGACAGCACCGCCATGACGAACCCGGTGCTGAGGATCCGCGCCCATTCGCGGCCGTCGAGCGCACGCTGATCGGGCCGGCGCGGCGGTTGTGTCATCACCCGCTCATCGACCGGATCGACGCCCAGCGCAAGCGCAGGGGTGGAGTCGGTGACAAGGTTGACCCACAGGATCTGCGTGGCCAGCAGCGGCAGGATCACCGCACCGTCGGCCTGGACCAGGCCGAGCACAGAGGCGAACACGACTCCGCAGAAGACGGTGAACACCTCGCCCATGTTCGACGACAGCAGGTAGCGCAGCACCTTCTTGAGGTTGGAGTAGATGCCGCGGCCCTGTTTGACGGCGGTGATGATCGAAGCGAAATTGTCATCGGCGAGGATCATCGTCGCCGCATCATGCGAGACCTGCGTGCCGGTGATGCCCATCGCCACGCCGATGTCGGCGCGCTTGAGCGCCGGTGCGTCGTTGACACCGTCGCCGGTCATCGCCACGACGTGACCGTGGTCCTGCAAGTGCTCGACGATCCGCAGCTTGTGGCTCGGGTCGACGCGAGCGAACACGGAGGTGGTCTCGACCGCCTCGGCGAACTGCGCGTCGGTCAGTTCGCTCAGCTGCGCGCCGGTGAGCGCCTTCGGGTCGTCGATGCCGAGGTCTGCGGCGATCCGCTCGGCCGTCAGCGGGTGGTCACCGGTGATCATGATGACCCGGATCCCGGCCTGCTGGGCCTGCGAGATCGCCGCCTTCGCCTCGGGCCGGGGCGGGTCGATCATTGCAACCATGCCCACGAAGGTCAGCCCGTGCTCCATCTCCTCACCCAGGCTCACCTCGGGATTCTCCCCCGCGCCCGAGGCGGCGGGCACCTCGCGCGCGGCCACGGCCAGTGTCCGGTAGGCCTCCCCGGCCAGTGCGGTGACCTCCTCATCGAGACCTTCGAGCACCTCGGGGGTGGCCTCGACGTCCCCTTCTGCCGTGCGCACGTGGGTGCAGCGGTCGAGCACCACATCGGGTGCGCCCTTCATCACCAGCTGCCGGCTGTCACCGGTGTCGCCGGCGACGAGCACGGACATGCGCTTGCGCTCAGACGAGAACGGCAGCTCGTCGAAGCGGAGGGTCTGCGGGACGGCGATGCCGGCGTCAGCGCAGGCGAGGAGGAACGCAGCTTCGGTCGGGTCGCCGATCGGGCCATCGGCAGTCAGCCGGGCGTTCGAGGCGATCGAGCCGAGCTCCAGGGTCCCAGCGGCCTGAGGGTCGGAGATGTGGTGGCGGCCGTCGGCGGTGATGACCTGGTCGATCGTCATCTGGTTGAGCGTCAGGGTGCCGGTCTTGTCGGTGCACACCACACCGGCTGAGCCGAGCGATTCGACGGCGTCGAGCTGCTTGACGATCGCCTCGTGGGAGGCCATCCGGCGCACGCCGATCGCCAGGATCACCGACACGATCGCCGTCAGTCCCTCGGGCACCGCAGCCACGGCCAGTGAGACGCCCAACAGCAGGATCGTCACGAGGGAAGCCGTCGAATGATCGGCGGTGGTGAGGTAGACGGTGGCCATGACGGCCAGCGCGATCACGATGACGGCGATGGTGAGCATCTTGCCGACTGCCGCCATCTCCTTCTGCAGGGGCGTGTCGGTCTCACCAGCGCTGGAGATCATGCCGGCGATCCGGCCGATCTCGGAACGGGCGCCGGTGCCGGTGATGACGGCCGTGCCGCCGCCCTGTGTGACAGCGGTGCCCGCATGCACCATCGACAGGCGATCGGCCAGCGGCGTGTCAGCTGAGACGGGCTCAGTGTGCTTGTGCACGGGCACGGACTCCCCGGTCAGCGCGGCTTCGGCGACCATCAGCCGGCTGCCGGTGAGCAGGCGAGCGTCAGCCGGCACCGCATCGCCTTCGCTCAGATGGAGGAGATCGCCGGGCACGAGGTCTGCAGCAGGTACGGTCTGGGGGCGCCCGGATCGGGTGACGGCAGCGGTGGGGCTGGTCATCTGCTTGAGTGCGGCGACCGCATCAGCGGCTTTGAGCTCTTGGACCAAGCCGATGACGGTGTTGAGCACAACGACCGCGGCGATGACGATCGCGTCGATCGGCGCCCCGTGCCGGCCCTCGGCGGCCCAGGCGATGAGGGAGACGAGGATCGCCGCCAGCAGCAGGTAGGTCAGCGGTTCGTTCAGCAGCCTGAGCACCCGCCGCCAGATCGGCTCTGAGGGCGCTGCGGCCAGCTCGTTGCGACCGCAGCGCTCGAGCCGCTCAGCGGCTGCGGCCTGCGTCAGTCCGGCGGTCGCCGAGGTGTCGAGTGCAGAGACGACGTCTGCGGCTGTGCGGGCGTGAGCATCACTGAGGGCACAGTCGTCAAGCAGAGAAGAGCTCATGGCCTGAGCTTAACCGCCCTGGGAGCTGAAGCGCCGCGGGAGGCCGGTGACCTTAGCCGAATGGGCGCCCTGGCAACCTGACCACTACGCAGAGGCGGCCATCTTCGAGACGCTCGATGCGTTCTGCGATTGGGCGGAGGATCGCAGCAGCCTCAGCGTGACCTCCGGGCCCGGCGAGAGCACCGGTTGAGCGCACCACGGGCGGTGCCGTCGCGTCATCGCCCTGTCGGGTTCAGCAGCTCGTGGCCGTGGGTGCGCAGCTCGTCGACAGTCGCGACTCCCGCTAGCTGCAGGGTACGGGTGAGCTGCGTGCGGAGGATGTCGATGACATGGGCGACTCCCGACTGGCCGGCGGCCGCGAGACCGTAGAGGTAGGGTCGGCCGATGAATGCTGCATCAGCGCCGCGGGCGAGTGCGACGGCGATGTCGGTGCCGTGTCGGATCCCGGAGTCGACGAGGATCGTGAACTCTTCCCCGGCCGCGGCCCGAACGAGAGGGACGAGGTCGAGGGGGACGACGCAGCGGTCAAGCTGCCGGCCGCCGTGGTTGGACAGGTGGACGCCGTCGACGCCGAGCTGCTGCGCCCGCAGTGCATCGGCAGCGCTGACGGGTCCTTTGAGGAGAAGCGGGCCGTCCCACAGCGACCGAATCCAGGCCAGCGTGTCCCAGTCCAGGCTCGGATCGAACTGCTGGGAGATGTTCTCAATCGTGTACCCGGCATCGGATCCGGCGACATTGGCGAATTCGATCATCGGGTGGGCGAGCATCTGCGTCCAGTACCGGGGCCTACTGGCGATGTCGAGCAGCGCGCCAGGGGTCAGCTGCGGCGGGATGGTGAGGCCGTTGCGCACGTCCCGGCCGCGGAACCCGGAGACGTGGGTGTCAACAGCGACTTCGAGCACCCGGTAGCCCGCGGCTGCGGCACGTGCAATGAGTCCTGCGGTAAGGCCGCGGTCCTTCCACACGTAGAGCTGAAACCACCGGTCCGCCCGGCCGGCCGGCGGCACGGCAGCCAGATCCTCCAGCGACGTCGAGGCCATCGTCGAGAGCACATAGGGGATCCCCGCATCGGCGGCGGCACGAGCGACGGCGGGTTCACCAGCCGAGGCGATCATCTTGGTGTATCCGGTCGGCGCGAGCCCGAACGGCAGCACGGACCGGCGGCCGAAGATCTCGGTGGAAAGGTCGACCTCGGCGACGTCGCGCAGCACCTGCGGCTGAAAACGCCACGCGGTATAAGCGCCTACGTTCTCCGCCAGCGTCACCTCGTCATCGGCTCCACCTGCGATGTAATCGAAGACCGGCCGCGGCAGCGCTCGGCGGGCGGCCGCCTCGACGTCGGCGACCGTGCGGCAGCGGGCGCGAAAGCGCTGCACTCGGTTGAGCTCGGGACGCCCCATGCGCACCAAACTCAGCGCCTCGGAGATCTTCATGCCATCACCTGTCTTCGTCACTGTCGGCCGTCGCTGCCGCTGGGAATCATCGCACAGACGCCGCCGGCGCTGGCGGACTGGCGTCTGCTGTTTTCCCACACTAGCCGCGTAGGCAGCTGGCAGGCGCGGTGTTCCGAGATATCGGGCAGAGAACGCCCACCGGTACGTTTCGCAGCCCCCGACCCTTGCCATCTTGGCTGCAGTTGGTGGGAGGGAGTAAAGTACTGGTGTCACCGCCGTCCAGATGACGGCGGCTTGGGGCTATAGCTCAGTTGGTAGAGCGTCTCGTTCGCAATGAGAAGGTCAGGGGTTCGATTCCCCTTAGCTCCACAAGTGTCCTGTATCGGGACATAGTTGACAGATGTCTTGGGACATCGTTGACAACGAGGAAGGCTCTCAGGGAAAACCCTGGGGGCCTTCGTCGTGTCTGGGCTGGGGGTTCGTTACAGGGTGTCTCGTTTGGGCTGGTAGTTCTTGGCTGGGTCGATGTGGTGGTAGGCGATGATTTCGCCGGTTGTGCGGTCGCTGGTGATGACGTCGCGGTCGTGGATGAGCATGAGTATGTCGTGGATGAGCATGAGTATTAGGCGTCCGCGGTGGGCTCGGCCGATGCCTAGATGGCGCAGTCTTCCGGCGTATCGGACGGTGACTTTGCCGTCTTTGTCGACGGCGTCGACGCGGGTGCGGTACTCGATCTGGGAAGTGGTGGCAGGGCTGGCTTTGGGCAGTGCTTCGTAAGCTTGCCGGGGTGTACGCATGCCGATAGCTCGATGGGGGCGTTCGTTGTTGTACCAGTGCCGGGTGGCATCGAGCTGTTGCTGGAGTTGGTCCAGGGATGCTGGTGGGCTGTAGCGGGCCTGTAGGCGGTTCTTCAGGGTCTGGTGGAAGCGCTCGATCTTGCCCTGGGTCTGTGGGTGGCCGGGTTTGCCGTTCTTCTGTTTGATGTGGTGGGCTGCCAGCAGGGTTTCGAAACCGTTCTTGGCTCCGGGCCGGCCGGTCATGCGGCTGGTGAAGACTAAGCCGTTATCGCTGAGGGTGGCTGCTGGCGGGCCGAAGGTGCTGATCAGCTCGTCCATCACGGCGACAACGTCAGCACCGGTACAGGGCAGGAACGCGCGGATGCCTAACAGATAGCGGGAATGATCATCGAGGAAGTCGAGGATGTCAGCTCGGCTGCCGTCACTGAGCAAGGTGTGTGTGATGTCGGTTTGCCACATCTCATTTGGCAACTCGGCAGCGAATCGTCGGTAGCTGGACTTCGGGCGCTTGTGCGGGGCGGGCGTGACCCGGCCAGCGTCCTTAAGCACCCGGTGGATCGTGGCCTTAGACGGGACCTGGAGACCTTCCTGCTGCAGGTGCCAGGCGATGGTCTCTGCACCGTTTTCGCTGCCTGTAGCGGTCAGCTCATCACGCAGGTTGATGATCCGTTCCCGGACTGCTTCACAGGTGGTGATCGGCCGGCTGTGCGGGGCGGTACTGCGCGGCTGCACGCCGCTAGGCCCGAATGCTTGATAGCGGGCAATGAGCTGATAGATCCACTGCCGGGAGACACCGAACTTCTTCGCCGCTGCCGCAACGCTCATCCCGTGATCGATAACAGATCGGACAATGACCAGATTCTTATGATTGCGCATGCTCTGACCATGCCGAGACTGTCAACGATGTCCCGAGACACCTGTCAACTATCACCTCCGGCGAAGTGTCAAGGATGTCCCGAGACACCTGTCAACTATCACTCGCGTTCAACCAGGCCGCAGAGTGTCAACTATGTCGTGAGACCGGACACCCTTAGCTCCACAAGTGTGAAGTCTCGGGTTAATGCTCAAAATGTGTGTATGGGTTCGGCGTGTCAGTGGTGTCTGCCGGCC